>NZ_SSXC01000059.1 GCF_021699055.1 Blastococcus sp. MG754426
CCAGGCGTGCCCGGCGACGGCACCGTCGGAATCGGTCGAGCCGCTGCCGTCCACCGCCACCGACAGACCCGCCACCTGCGCGGTGAAGGACGCCGCCGGCGGCTGGTTCACCGCGGGCTCCGGCTCCGGCTCGGGCTCGGGCGCCGGCTCCGGCTCGGCACCCGGCGTGGTGACGGCCAGGTCGTCGAAGCGGACAGTGACCGGGCTCGACGAGCTGCCGGAGAGGTAGGCGGCCAGGCCGACAGCACCGGGGGCCTGCAGCGCCGCAGTGGTGTCGGTGCGGACCAGCATGGGTGTGGTCGGCTCGGTGGACCCGGCCGGCCACACGGACAGCTGCAGCTCGGTCGTCCCCGTACCGGTTACGCGGAGATGGACCTTCAGGGGTGCGCCGTCGGTGTACGTGACCCCGGCGAGGGTCGCGGAGCTCAGGGTGGTCTCCACCCCGTCCACCTGCCGGACGAGCGACACCCCGACGTCGCCACCGGGCAGCACGCGGATACGCGCGTTGTACACCGCGGTGCCGACACGGCGACCGGTCACGAAGGCGTAGGCCCCGGTGCCGTTGGCCGGCGTCCGCGAGAACGCCACCGTGGTGCGGACCTCCACGTCGCCGGCAGCGACCTCACCCAGGTAGGAACCGGCGTTGTTGCCCGGCCCCACGCTGAGCACCGCCGCCCCGCCGCTCACCGCCTGCCGGGTGGCCCCCACCGCAACCTTCCACGGGCCGCCGAGGTCCGCCGTCCCGAGCCCACCGGTGACCGATCGCTCGAAACCGTCACGGGCCACCGGCTGCGCCGCCCCGGGTGCGGTCACCGCGACCGCGCGCGTCACCGATGCCGTCGCGCCGTCGTCGTCGGTCACCGTGAGCGTCACCTGGTAGGTGCCGGGCTCGGCATAGGTGTGCTCGGCCGTGGCCCCCGAGCCGTCCGGTGTCGAGTCACCCCACACCCAGGTGTAGGAGGCGACGCGGCCGTCGGCGTCGGCCGAGGCGCCCGCGTCCACCGACGCCACCAGGCCCGAGGACGACGCGGAGAACGACGCGGTCGGCGGCTGGTTGGCCGGAGCCACGACGGCGACCTCGCGCACCGTGCTCGCCGTCGCCCCGGAGGCGTCGGTCACGGTGAGCCGGACGGTGAAGGTGCCCGTCCGGCCGTAGGTGTGCGTCGCGGTGGCACCGGTGCCGGTGGTCCCGTCACCGAAGTCCCACACGTACCGGCTGATGGATCCCCCGTCCGGGTCCACGGAGAGCCGACCGTCGAAGGAGGCGGTCAGGCCCTGGGTTTCGAACGCGAACGATGCCGCAGGAGCGGGGTTCGGCCCCGTACCGGTCGTGCCGATGGCGTGGTGGCGCGCCACCTGCTCGGCGCTGAGCACGGTCGGGTACACGGCCACCTCGTCGATGAGACCGTTGAAGTAGGGCGCCCCGGACCACGTGCGGTCCCCGCCGATGCGCCAGTAACCGGTGATCTCCTGGGCCATCACCACGTCGGACCGGCTCGCCGCCAGGCGGCCGTCGACGTACAGGTGCATGCCGGTCGAGCCGACCGACGCCACGACGTGGTGCCACTGCCCGTTGTTGTACGTCGCCGGCGTGCTGAGCTGGGCGCCGAAGCCGGGGAACACCGCGAAGTGCAGCTTGCCCGACGGGTCGAGCCACAGCTGGCGGTCGTGGTTGCTGCTCAACCCGGTGCGCTGGTCACCGAAGCCGAGGATCTTCCCGCCTGCCGTGCTGCGGGTCTCGAACCAGGCTTCGACGGTGAAGGTGTGCAGCCCGCGGCTCGGGGTCTGGGTCGAGAAGTAGCCACCCACCCCGTCGAACCACGTGGACGCGTCCGCATCACCTCGCAGGGCACCGGCCCAGCCGCGGCGGAGTCCACCGCTGCCGACCATGTCGCTGACACCGGACAGGTCGGAGGCGGCCGTCCCCGTGCGCTCGCCGAGCGACCAGTGACCGGTCGCACCGTCGGCATGCACTGCCTGGGCGTACGTCCGCGCCGGTGCCGGGCCGGGCGAGGTACCCGTCGCGGTGCCGATGACGGACTCGTTGCCGAAGGGGTCGCTCACCGTGACCCGGTAGGTGTGCGGACCTGCTACCGCCGTGCGATCGGTCCAGGCGACAGGGGCCGCCTGCCACCACAGCGACGACCGGCTGAACGCGATCACCGGCTGGGCACCGTTGTCCCGGTAGACCCGGTAGGTGAGCACCCGGTTGTCCTGGTCCGTGCTGCCCTGCCAGCTGACGCGGAGCCCGCCACTGGTCGCGGCCACCGTGACTCCGGGGGTCACGGCCGGGCCCACTGCGTTCTGCGCCGCAGCGGGCCTCGAGAAGCGGACGAGCCCTTGCTGCGCCTGACCGTTGACCCGCGGGAACTCACCGCCGTAGACAACGTACTGCTCGTTGCCCGTGACGCTCCATCCCGCCTGGTACTGGCCGGTGACGGCCCCCTGGGAGAAGGCCGGGAACCAGTTGAGCAGCGCCGGCGCCGGCTGCCCGGCGAAGTTGGCGTTGGCCTGCGTCGCCGTGCCGACCCGGCCGTTGGGGGCACCGCTCAGGGCGGTCGCGAACTTCCACACCTGCGGGCTCTGCTCCGGGAAGCCGCCGATGTTGATGCACGAGTGGGCGTGCGACGCGAGGTACACGGCGCCACCCGTCGCGAAGCTGCTGTAGGTGTCCCCCCGGCAGTCGCCGATCCACCTCACCTGCCCACCGTCGGCCGTCGCGGCGAAGGAGCCCTCGAGGTTGCCGGGACCGTAGTAGTCGTAGCCGGTGCCGTACACCGTGGTCCCGTCCGTGGACAGGCTCCAGATGGCGGAGTTCACGCCCTGGTTCGTGACGATCTGGTTGATCGCGAACGGCCGGTTGGCGGCACTGACCGGGTCGAGTGCCGCGACCCCGGTGGCCTTGGCCCCGTTCATCGAGTGGAAGCGGCCACCGGCCACCACCTGGGCGCCCTGCCCGGTCAGGACCAGCGAGGTGACGTCGACCGAGGTCTGCGCGTTGCGCGCGGCGTCGCGCGTACCCGCGATCGGCTTGCCGGCCGCGTCGAAGAGGGGCAGCCAGTTGCCGGTCGTGGGCCCGGCCCCCGGTGCCGGCGCCCAGGGCAGCAGGCCGCCGTCGGACGCGCGCACCGCCGCCAGGCGGGTACGGCTCACGCCGCCGACCGCGCTCAGGCTGCCACCCAGGTAGACGGTCGTGTCGGTGGCGGCCAGCGCGCGGACCGTGCCGTTCACGCTGGGCCGGAACGTGCCGACCAGCCCGCCCGTGCGGGTGTCGTACGCGGCGATCCGGTTGCGGGGCTGCCCGTCGGCGACGGTGAAGTCACCGCCGACGTACAGCCGGGTGCCGTCCGGGGACGCCGCCACCGCCCGGGCCTGGGCGTTGAGGCTCGGCGCGAACGAGGTGATGAGCTCACCGGTCCGGATGTCGTAGGCGAGCAGGTTGTTGCGCACGGTCTCGCCGGTGCCGGCCGGCGCGCCGGCGGGACGGGCGCGCGTGAAGGAGCCGGCGACGTACACCGTGGTGCCGACGACGACCTGCGACCACGCCACGCCGTCGATCTGCACCGTGGGCAGCGCGTCGGCCGACACCGTCACGGGGTCCGTGGCCGTCACGGTCGCCGGGGCCGAGTCCGCCCGAGCAGCTCCTGGCGCGGCCAGCGCCCAGCTACCGGCTGCAACCACCATGGCCAGCATCGCCGCCACGGCGCGCGTGCGCACGCCCGTTCCCGCAGATCCCACGAGAGCCCCCCGCTCCAGTTCCAGTACGCACCCGTCCGCTTAGGCCGAGCGCTGGATACTCTGCGTGATCGCAGGAGGCGGAACAAGGGGCGCGTCGCCACCTGATCAGGTGGTTGGACGGGCGGCTTCACCCGTGACGGTGACAGACCGTCACAGCGGGTGATGGGGCACCTGCACCTCGGCGACCAGGCGAGCCCCTCGACCAGAAGGCGCGGGCGGCGATCGGCTGCCCCGACCGGTAGCCACCCCGGTCCCGGACGCACGACGACCCGCCACCGCGGTGCGGTGGCGGGTCGTCGGGGCGGGGACCCGGCGGGGGTCAGGCCGCCGAGCCGGTGAACAGCAGGAGTGGCGCGCCGGCCTGGTAGCCGACCTCGACGGTGACCAGCTCCCGGACGTCTGTCGGCACGCTGAAGACGTAGACGCCCTCCCCCGACCCGCCGGGCTCGACCATCCCGGTGAACGGTCGCCGCGACGGGTCGTCCAGCGGGGACGCCGGCGTGCGGTCGTCGCCGTAGGCCAGGTTGACCGCCACACCGTCGAGCGACACCGCCTCGGGCGTGCCGTTCTCGATGCGGACCGTCACCCGTAGCGCCGGCCCGGCGATGTTGCCCGGGCCGACCCCCGTGCCCTCGATCGCCTCCACGGAGGCGACGGTGGCGACGACCCCGTTGCCGACGGCGGCCGGCGCATCGAGCGCGACCTCCGGGAGCGACGGCGGCGGTTCGTCGACGTCCTCGGTCGGCCCGGTGGGGGTGGGCGTGGGCGGGAGAGGGGCGATCGTCTCGTCCGCTGCGGCAGACGTCTGCGCAGCCGCCGGCTCGTCCGCGGCGGCCGCACCGCCCCCGCCCCCGCCGCGGGTCAGCAGGATCGCCACGAGAGCCGCCAATGCCACCAGCAGCGCCGCTCCCGCGACGACCTGCCACGGGCGTGACCTCGCCGGCGCAGGCGCTGTGCGCTCCCGGACCTCCACGGTGCCTCCTTCTCCGGGCCCCGTCCGGGGTCCTCCGATGCGGTCGCTCCCGCCGTTCACTGCTGGGCCCCCCGGAACCGGACGACGTCCGAGCCGGAAGCGATCGACCGTGGCACGTCCGCCCCCGACTCCGCTGCCGGCCGCGGGAAGGGCAGCGGCGCGGGACCGCTCTCCAGGGCCGGGAACCTGCGGCCGGAGGGCCGCCGGCTCGGCACCTCCCGCCGGGCCAGCCGGTGGGCGAGCTGCTCGTAGCCGGTGGCGACCACGTCCCAGTCGTAGCCGCGGGCGAGCTCGCGGGCCCGCGCCCCGGCCCGCCGGACCGCGACCGGACCGGCCTCAGCGGCGTCGACGAGCGCGGCGACGTCCGCCGGGCTGGAGAAGAACCGGCCGGAGTCCTCGACCACCTCGCGGTTGAAGTCCACGTCGTAGGCGAGGACCGCGGTACCGGCGCCGATGGCGCGCAGCAACGAGGGGTTCGTGCCGCCCACCGAGTGACCGTGCAGGTAGGTGTAGGCGTGGGCGTAGAGCTGGTCGAGCTGCTCCTGGTCCCAGACTCCCCCGAGGAAGCGCACCCGCTCGTCGGCCAGCCGGTGCACGCGGGCGGTGTACCCGTCCGAGTACGGGGCCGAGCCGACGACCACCAGCGGCTTGCGCGCCCCGCTGCGCCGGTAGCCGTCGACGATGACGTCGACGTGGTTCTCCGGCTCGAAGCGGGCGACGGCCAGGTGGTAACCGCCCGGGGTGAGGCCGAGCTCGGCGAGCTTTCCGGTGCCCGGCTCGATGATCGGGGCGCCGTAGGTGAGCAGGGTGGTGGGCACCCCGAACTCCGAGCGGTAGTAGTCGGCGATGCCCTGGGCGTCGGCGATGAGGGCGTCGGACCAGCGGACGGCGAGCGCCTCGGCCAGCCGGTAGTAGCGCTGCCCGACCGGCCCCCACTTGGCCCGCTTCCACTCCAGCCCGTCCACGTGCGTGGCGACCGGGACGCGGGCCGCGCGCAGCGCCGGGAGCAGCGGGGCGTTGGCCGCGTTGAAGACGAAGGCGGCGTCGGTGCGGTGCGCGACGAGGTGCGCCACGGAGAGGGCGGAGTGGCTCAGCGTCTCCAGCGCCCGCTTCCGGGCGGCGGGCAGGTGGACCAGCTCCATGCCGAGGTGCTCGGCCGGGCGCTCGGTCTGCCCGGGGGTGGTCCGGCAGTACACGACCACGCGGTGCCCCCGGTCCGCGAGCCGGCGGCCGACCTCCTCGACGGCGGTCTCGAACCCGCCGTACCGGGCGGGTACCCCGCGCGTGCCGACCATGGCGATCCGCATGGTCCCTCCGTCCGTCTCCGGGTGCGCGGGCCGGCCACCTGCCGGTGCCGCCGCGATGTCCTCACCAGGAGCTTCGCCGAGCGGGTGGCCGTGGTGGACGGTTCCGGGGGGAGGCGTGACCCCTGCGGGTGACGCGCGCGAGGGGGAGGTCAGTAGGCGCCGGAGCGGGAGAGCACGGCACGCCCGGTCTTCCAGAGGATCACCGCGTCGAGCGCCAGCGACCAGTTCTCCACGTAGCGGAGGTCCAGGCGCACCGACTCCTCCCAGGAGAGGTCGCTGCGACCGGAGATCTGCCACAGGCCGGTGAGGCCGGGCTTCACCAGCAGCCGCCGGCTCACCGAGGAGTCGTAGCGCGCCACCTCCGCGGGCAACGGCGGGCGCGGGCCCACCAGCGACATGCCGCCACCGAGGACGTTGAGCAGCTGGGGCAGCTCGTCGAGCGAGAGCCGGCGGAGCAGCCGCCCGACCGGCGTGACCCGCGGGTCGGCCCGGATCTTGAACAGCGGGCCGTCGGAGATGTTGTCCGCGCGCAGCTGCTCGAGCTGCCGGTCGGCGTCGACGACCATGCTGCGGAACTTCAGCATGGTGAAGGTGCGCCCGCCCAGGCCCACCCGCTCCTGGCGGTAGAGCACCGGCCCGGGGCTGGTGCACCGCACGGCGACGGCGATGGCGAGCAGCAGCGGCGCGAGGACGAGCAGCGCCAGCGCCGCCACCGCGCGGTCCATGCCGCCCTTGACGACGCGCCGCCACCCCTCGAAGCAGGGCTCCTCGACGGCCAGCAGCGGCAGCCCCTCGAAGGGCCGGATGTGCAGCCGCGGGCCGGCCACCTCGATCAGCCCCGGCGCCACGAGCAGCTCGATGCCGGTGCCCTCGAGCTGCCAGGACAGCCGGCGGAGGTACTGGGCAGCGGTCTCGCTGGCGGAGGTGACGGCGATCGTGTCGGCGTCGTAGGTCTCGGCGAGGAGCAGCACGTCGTCGAGGCCGCCGACCGGCACGCCGGCCCGCTCGGCGACCCGCACCCGGTCGTCGGGCGTGACGGCGGCGGCGACCACCTCCAGGCCCCCGAAGCGTTCCCGCTGCAGCCGGGTGGCCAGCTCCAGCACCGCCCCGCCGCGGCCCACGACCACGACCTTCTTCGTGCACCGCCCCTGCGCCCGCAGCCCGCGCAGGCGGGTGCGTGCGGCGTAGCGGCCCAGCAGGGTGGCCACGGTGAGCGCCGGCAGGGCGACGACGACCAGCGCGCGGCTCAGCTCGAGGTCGGCGGCGTAGGACAGGAAGCTGGTGATGCCCAGGAGGAGCAGGCCGGCGCGGCCGACGCGGCGGTACTCGTCGCTCCCGGTGCCGTACACCCGCTCGGAGTAGGCGCCGGTGCACCCGAGCAGGACCGGCCAGGCCACCACCAGGGCGAGCGCGGCCCAGGAGAGGGCGGTGCCGGGGCCGGCCGGCTCGGTGCGGGCCGCCAGCACGGTGGTGCCCGCGGCGGCGGCCGTCGCGGTCTCCACCACGACCAGCGTCCGGGTGTAGGTCCGCACCCAGGTGGGCGCGCCGCGCCGGGCGAGCAGCCGGGCTCGCGGGGCGGCCGCGGCGGATCCGCCGGCGGCTCCCGGCAGCGTCAGCCCACCGGCCCTCGCCTGGTCGCGGTCCAGCAGCATCCGTCCCCCCAGACATCACTCACCGTAGCCGGCTCAGCACACCGCGAGCGCGGGTGCCGGAGGCCGGGCAGCGGCCCACCGGGGCGCGACGGTGTCGATTCCCCGGCAACACTCACAGCGGGCCGGCCGGACCGTCAACACGGAGCGTCACGCTGTCACCCGATAGGGCCGCGGGCGAGACCCGTCAGGTGCGGGGGTGCACCTGGTTCTGCGCGGCTTCCAGACCCGCGGTGAGCAGCAGCTCGGTGGCGTCCGCGGCCTCTACGAGGAGGAGGTCGAGCTCCTTGCGCTCGGTCGCCGAGAAGTCCCTGAGCACGAAGTCGGCCGGGTCCTGCCGGCCGGGCGGGCGGCCGATGCCCACGCGGACGCGCAGGTACTCCTTGGTCCCGGTCGAGCGGGTGATCGAGCGCAGGCCGTTGTGGCCGCCCTCCCCGCCGCCGCGCTTGAGCCGCACGACCCCGAAGTCGATGTCCAGCTCGTCGTGGACGACGACGAGCTGCTCGGCCGGCAGCTTGTGGTAGTCGAGCAGCCCGCGCACCGGCCCGCCGGACTCGTTCATGTAGGTGGTCGGCTGGGCCAGCACCACCCGCCGTCCCGCCAGCCGCCCCTCGCCGGAGACCGCCCGGGCCCGGGCACCCTTGCCGGGGGCCAGCCGGATCCCGGCCCGGCGCGCCAGCTCCTCGAGGACCATCGCGCCCACGTTGTGCCGGTTCCCGGCGTAGGCCGGGCCGGGGTTGCCCAGCCCGACGACCAGGAAGGGACCCTCGGGCGGCGGGGACGCCGCAGGGGCGCCGGCGGTGCCGGCGCCCCTGCGGTCGGTGCTCTCGCTCAGCGGGAGCCTCAGTCGTTCTTGCTGTTCTCGGCGGCGTCCATCGACTCGCCGCTGCCCTGGTCGAGCGGCTCGGGCACGACGTCGCCCTCGCCGGCGCCCTCGGCGGCCTCCGCGGACTCCTCGCGCTCGATGCCGACCTCGGCCTCGGCCTCGGCGAGCTCGGCCTCGAGGGCCTCGGCGGTCGGGGCGGCCATCACGTTGACGACGAGCGCCTCGGCGTCGGTGAGCAGGGTGGCGCCCCGCGGGAGGGTCAGCTCGTTCGCGTGCACGCCCTGGCCGGCCTCGCGGCCGGTGACGTCGACCTCGACGGCCTCCGGGATCGCGGTGGCGGGCACCTCGACCGAGACCGTGTTGAGCTCGATGCTCACCAGCGTCTCGGGGGCGGCGTCGCCGGTGACGTGCACCGGGACGTCGACGGTGACCTTCTCGCCGCGGCGGACGACCAGCAGGTCGACGTGCTCGTGCACGCGGGTCAGCGGGTCGCGCTGCACGGCCTTGGTGAGGGCGAGCTGCTCCTTGCCCTCCAGGACGACGGTCAGCAGCACGTTGCTGCCGCCGTTGCGCAGCGCCGCGGCGAACTCGCGGGCCGGCAGGGACAGGTGGACGACGTCCTGGCCGTGCCCGTACAGGACGGCGGGGACGCGGCCGGCGCGCCGGGTGCGGCGGGCGCTGCCCTTGCCGAACTCGGTACGGGTCTCGGCCTCGAGACGGAAGTCAGCCACGGTGGTGTGCTCCTCGGGAGTGGATCGGTCTGCGGGCCGGCGACCGGGCGCGGCACACCCCACGGGGCACACGCACGTCGATCACGGAGTACGGGTGGACCGTCTCCCTCGCCGGGCAACGCCGAACAGGCTACCCCAGCCCGGTCAGCGGCCGAGCACCGCGTCGAGGACCTGCCGGGCGCACTCGTCGACCGACCGCCCGCTGGTCTCCACGGTCACCTCGGCGTCGACCGGCGCCTCGTAGGGGTCGCTGATCCCGGTGAAGGCGGGGATCTCCCCCCGCCGGGCGCGGGCGTACAGGCCCTTGCGGTCGCGCGCCTCGCACTCGGCCAGCGACGTCGCCACGTGCACCAGCACGAAGCTGCCGGGCCCGGCCTGCCGCTCGACCTCCCGGCGCACGTGCGCGCGCACGTCGGCGTAGGGGGCGATCGGGGCGCACACCGCCGTCCCCCCGTGCTTGGCGATCTGCGCGGCGACCCAGCCGATCCGCAGCACGTTGGTGTCGCGGTCGGCGCGGGAGAAGCCCAGCCCGGCCGACAGGTGGTGGCGGACCTCGTCGCCGTCCAGCAGTGTGACGGTGCGCCCCTCCTCGACCAGGAGCTCCACCAGGCGGGCGGCGATCGTCGACTTCCCGGCGCCCGAGAGCCCGGTGCAGAAGACGACCCGCCCGCCGGTCGCGAGCGGACCACCGCCGAGGTCCCCGCCGAGCAGTTCCGCGCCGTAGGCGGCCGCGAGGTCGGCGGCCGGCACCTCGGGGGCCTCCGGCGTCACCGGTACGGGCAGGACGGCGACCTCCCGCCCGGTGGCCCGCACCGCGCCCCACGCCGCGGCGCGCCGGGCCAGCGCGGCGGAGTCCGGCGGCAGCCCGGCCGCGGGCAGCAGGGCGAGCACCCGCGAGGGCAGGCCGGAGACGTCGGCCGGCGGCGCACCGAACCAGGCGGCCGGGAACTCCCAGCCGCGCTCGCGCAGATCGGCGGCGACCTCGGCCGGCGCCTCCCAGCGCGGGACCTCCGCAATGGTCAGGTCCTCGCCGTCCGAGGTGGCCACGAGCACGCCCTGGGCGTCCTCGTACTCCTCGGCCGGGGGCAGTTCCGGCGCGGCGTCGGCCAGGCCGAAGTGGTAACGGGCGACGGCGGCGACCTGCGCGTCACCGAGTCGGGATCTGGCCGGCACGCCGGTCATCCTCGCAGCAGGCGCCCGGCCGCGCGGGCCGGGACGTCAGCTGGCGCCGTCGAAGAGGCTGGTGACCGAGCCGTCCTCGAAGACCTCCTTGATCGCCCGCGCGAGCAGCGGGGCGATCGAGAGGACGGTGAGCTTGTCGAACTGGCGGGCCGGCTCGATCGGCAGCGTGTTGGTCACGATGACCTCGCTGATCTTGCTGTTGGACAGCCGCTCGACGGCCGGCCCGGACAGCACGCCGTGCGTGGCGGTGACGATGACGTCCGCGGCGCCGGCGTCGAACAGCGTCTCGGCGGCCTTCACGATCGTGCCGCCGGTGTCGATCATGTCGTCGACCAGAATGCAGACCCGGCCCTCGACCTCGCCGACGACGCGGTTGGCGACGACCTCGTTGGCCACCAGCGGGTCGCGGGTCTTGTGGATGAAGGCCAGCGGGGTGCCGCCCAACTTGTCGCTCCACCGCTCGGACACCCGGACGCGGCCGGAGTCGGGCGAGACGACGGTGATGTCGCGGTCGCCCCAGCGCTCGCAGACGTGGTTGACCAGCAGGTCGAGGGCGAAGAGGTGGTCCACCGGCCCGTCGAAGAAGCCCTGGATCTGCGCGGTGTGCAGGTCGACGGTCATCAGCCGGTCGGCGCCCGCGGTCTTGAACATGTCGGCGACCAGGCGGGCCGAGATGGGCTCGCGGCCGCGGTGCTTCTTGTCCTGCCGGGCGTAGGGGAAGAAGGGCGCGACGACGGTGATCCGCTTGGCCGAGGCGCGCTTGAGCGCGTCGACCATGATCAGCTGCTCCATGAGCCAGGTGTTGATCGGTGCGGTGTGGCTCTGCACCACGAAGGCGTCGCACCCGCGCACCGACTCCTCGAACCGCACGAACAGCTCGCCGTTGGCGAACTCGTAGGCGGCGGTGGGGGTCGGCGTCACGCCCAGGTGCCCCGCGATCTCGTCGGCCAGCGCGGGGTAGGCCCGGCCGGAGAAGAGCATCATGCTCTTGTTCGTCGTCTGCCGGATCGCACTCATCGGCTCGGTGTCCCTAGCTGTCGTGGGCCGCACGGGAGGGCGCGGACGGGCCCGCCCCGGGTGCCTGGGTCCGGCCCTCGGCCGCTGCCGCGGCCTCCGCAGCGGGCGTTCCGGACCGTCGGCGACGGACCCAGCCTGCCACATTCCGCTGGGGTGCCCGCGCGACGGCCATGGCCCCGGGGGGCACGTCGGAGGTGATCACCGATCCCGCGGCGGTGTACGCACCGTCCCCGACGGTGACCGGCGCCACGAACATGTTGTCGGCGCCGGTGCGCGCGTGCTCGCCGATCGTGGTGCGGTGCTTGGCCACGCCGTCGTAGTTGACGAACACCGTGGCCGCCCCGATGTTGGTGCCGCGACCGATCGTCGCGTCGCCCACGTAGGACAGGTGCGGGATCTTCGCCCCCTCCCCGACCTGCGCGTTCTTCGTCTCCACGAAGGTGCCGACCTTCGCCCCGGCGGCCAGGTCGGTGCCCGGCCGCAGGTAGGCGTAGGGCCCGACGGAGACCCGCGCACCGATCCGCGCCCCCACCGCGTGCGCCCGCACCACGGTGGCCCCCTCCCCCACCACGGTGTCCTCGAGCGTGGTGTCGGGGCCCACGTGGGCAGCGTCACCCACCGAGGTCGCCCCGCGGAGGTGGGTGCCGGGCTCCAGGACGGCGTCCCGCCCCACCGACGCGGTGACGTCGACCCAGGTGGTCGCCGGGTCGACGACCGTGACGCCGCTGCGCATCAGCGCGTCGAGCACGCGGTCGTTGAGGGTGCGGCGGCGGGCGGCGAGCTCCACGCGGTCGTTGCAGCCCAGCACGTCGTCGGGGTCGTCGGCTCGGACGGCGGCCGTCGGCGCCCCGCCCTCCACGAGCGGCGCCAGCGCGTCGGTGAGGTACTGCTCGCCCTGCGCGTTCGACGTCCCGAGGCCGGCCAGGACCCGGCGCAGGGTCGCGGCGTGGGCGACGTAGACGCCGGCGTTCACCTCGCGGAGGGCGCGCTGCTCGTCGGTGGCGTCCCGCTCCTCCACGATCGCCCGCGGCGCGCCGCGGTCGTCGCGGACGATGCGACCCAGGCCGGTGGGGTCCTCGACCTCGGCGGTGAGGACGGTGAAGACGCTGCCCGCGGCGTCGTGCGCGGCCACGAGCCCGGTGAGCGTCCGGCTGGTCAGCAACGGCGAGTCGCCGTTGACCACGAGGACGGAGCCCTCGAGGTCGGGCACGGCGGCCAGGGCCACCCCGGCCGCGTGCCCCGAGCCGAGCTGCTCCTCCTGCACCACCGCGAGGGCGTCGGGGGCGATCTCCGCGAGGTGGGAGGCCACCTGCTCCCGGCCGGACCCGACGACGACGACCGTCCGGCCCGCCCCCAGCGGCGCCGCCGCCGCGAGGACGTGCCCGAGCATGCTCCGGCCCCCCAGCGGGTGCAGCACCTTGGGCGTGGACGAGCGCATCCGCGTGCCCTGCCCGGCGGCCAGGACCACGACGGCGGCCACCGTCGGCGCGGCGGGGGCGTTGACCGGCTGCACGTGGGTCACGGAACTCCTCGGGAGGCGATGGCTGCTTGCGCTGGGGGACTCGGACTCGAACCGAGACTTCCCGGCTCCAAAGGCCGGCGGGCTGCCGATTACCCCATCCCCCATCCCCGGGCCGGTACCGGGCCGGGGGACGCCGGGTGGAGCGGCGCCCCCCGCGAGCCTAGGGCGTCGGCCGTCGCGGGGGCACGCGCGCGGGCGCCGGGCCCAGCCCGGCCCGGTCGCCGCCTCCCCGGGGGTGGCGTACGTTACGGCGCAGCAGCCGGGCCCAGCGCGCACCGGCCCTCTCCCCCCACCGGTCGCCCTCGGAGGCCCCTTGTCCGCTCCTGCCCGCACCCGGCCCATGGCCCCCCCGCGCCCCGCGGACCCGCACGCCGGGCTCCCGGCCAACGCGATCGGCCGGCGGAAGAGCGCCCTGGAGATCGTCACCCTCTACGTCTTCGTGGTGGTGCCGTTCCTCGCCCTGGCCGCGGTCGTCCCGGCGGTGTGGGGCTGGGGGCTCTCCTGGCTGGACGTGGGCCTGGCGGTCGGCTTCTACTCCGTCACGCTGCTCGGCGTGACCGTGGGGTACCACCGCTACTTCACGCACGGCTCGTTCAAGGCCAAGCGGCCGCTGCGCCTCGCGCTCGCCGTCGCCGGATCCATGGCCATCCAGGGTCCGGTCGTGCAGTGGGTGGCCGACCACCGCCGGCACCACGCCTTCTCCGACCGCGAGGGCGACCCGCACTCGCCGTGGCGCTACGGCACCGGCGCCGGCGCCCTGCTCAAGGGCATGTTCCACGCCCACCTCGGCTGGCTGTTCGAGCGGCGCAAGACCAACGCCGAGCGCTACGCGCCCGACCTGCTCAAGGACCCTGCCCTGGTGATGACCGGCCGGCTGTTCGTGGTCTGGGCTGCGGTCAGCGTCTTCCTGCCCGCGCTGGTCGGCGGGGTGGTCACCGGCAGCTGGGCCGGGGCCTGGTCGGCCTTCTTCTGGGCGGGCCTGGTGCGCATCGCCCTGCTGCACCACGTGACCTGGTCGATCAACTCGGTCTGCCACGTGGTCGGCGACCGCCCGTTCGTCTCCCCGGGTCGCGACCGGGCGACCAACTTCTGGCCGCTGGCGATCCTCAGCGCGGGCGAGTCCTGGCACAACCTGCACCACGCCGACCCGACCTGCGCCCGCCACGGCGTGCTGCCCGGGCAGGTCGACATCAGCGCCCGGGTGATCTGGGTGTTCGAGAAGCTCGGCTGGGCCTGGGGCGTGAAGTGGCCCGACCCGGTGCGCCTGGCCGCCAAGCGCCGCGTGCCCGCGGCCACCACCGCCTGACCACCGCGGGCGGGGCCCGGCGGCGTCAGCCGGCGGGCCGCGCCCCCGGCACCGGGCCGCTGACCGCCCGCACCGTGCGGAAGACCCCGGCACCGGCCAGCTCCGCCGCGAGCCGGACGGCGGACTGCTCGTCGTCGGCCAGCGCGGCCACCGTCGGTCCCGAGCCGCTCACCAGCGCGGCCCGGGCACCGGCGTCGCCGGCCGCGCGCAGCGCCCGGCGCAGGTCTGGCCGCAGCGCCAGGGCGGCCGGCTGCAGGTCGTTGGACAGGGCGGCGGCGAGCTCCGCGGTCGAGCCGCCGCGCAGCGCGGCGAGCACCGGCTCGGCCGACCTCGGCCCGGTCACGTCCGGCACCCGGCCGTCGGCCCGCATCCGGTCCAGCTCGCCGTAGACGGCGGGCGTCGAGAGGCCCTCGCCGGCGATGCCGAGCACCCAGTGCCAGCGGCCGGTCGCCAGCACCGGGGAGACCTGCTCGCCCCGGCCGGTGCCCAGCGCGACCCCGCCGACCAGGCCGAAGGGGACGTCGCTGCCGAGCTCGGCGGCCAGCCGCAGCAGGTCCTCGCGCGCGGCGCGGGTGCCCCACAGCGCGTCCAGCGCGACGAGGGTCGCCGCGGCGTCGGCGCTGCCCCCGGCCAGCCCGGCGGCCACCGGGATGCTCTTGGCCACCTCCAGGTCGGCCTCGGCGCGGACGCCGGCGTGCTCGGCGAGCAGCTCAGCGGCCCGCCACACCAGGTTGGTGCGGTCGGCGGGCACCAGGCCCGGCCCCGCGGCGGCGCCGGCGCCCTCACCGGTCACCCGCAGGGAGAGGCCCTCGCCCGGCCGCGCCGTCACGGTGTCGTGCAGCGAGACCGCGAGGTAGACGGTGGTGAGCGCGTGGAACCCGTCGGCGCGCAGCGGGCCGACGCCCAGGTGCACGTTGATCTTCGCCGGCGCGCGGACCACCACCGCGTCACGACCGCTCACGGCTGCACCGCCTCGGTGGCGGCCAGCCGGGCGAAGTCGGTGACCGAGAGCTGCTCGCCGCGGGCGGTGGGGTCGATGCCCGCGGCCCGGAGGCGCTGCTCGGCAGCGGCGGGGCTGCCCGCCCAGCGGGCCAGCGCCGCGCGCAGGCCCTTGCGGCGCATGCCGAAGGCGGCGTCCACGGCGGCGAAGGTCGCCGGCCGGTCCCCCTCCGGCGGCGGCCGGCGGACGAGGGCGACGAGGCCGGAGTCGACGTTCGGCTCGGGCCAGAAGACCCGGCGGCCGACGTTGCCGGCGCGGCGCACCTCGCCGTACCAGGCGGCCTTGACCGACGGCACACCGTAGGCGGGGGTCCCCGGCGCGGCCGCCAGCCGCTCGGCCACCTCGGCCTGCACCAGCACCAGCGCCCGGTCCAGGGTGGGCAGCAGCTCGAGCAGGTGCAGCAGCACCGGGACGGCGACGTTGTAGGGCAGGTTGGCCACCAGCGCGGTGGGCGGCGACCCCGGCAGCTCGCGGACCCGGAGGGCGTCCTCCCGGACGACGGTCAGCCGGTCGGCCAGGTCCGGCCGGCGCGCGGCGACCGTCTCCGGCAGCAGCTCGGCCAGCCGCGGGTCGATCTCCACCGCCGTCACCCGCGCGGCGGCCGGCAGCAACCCGAGGGTGAGCGACCCCAGCCCCGGGCCCACCTCCAGCACGACGTCGTCCGGCCGCACCCCGGCGGTGCGGACGATCCGCCGGATGGTGTTCGCGTCGTGCAGGAAGTTCTGCCCGAGCGTCTTGGTGGGACGCAGGTCGAGCCGCTGGGCCAGCTCGCGGATGGCGGCCGGGCCCAGCAGCCCGTCGGCCTGCTCGGGTTCGGTGCTCAGCGGATCAGCTGAACAGGCGCGGGCCGCAGTGCGGCCACTGACCGGCACCGGAGCGCTGGTACAGCAGCTGGGCCCGGTAGGTCTGCTCGTCGGCCGATGCGGCCGCGGGGTCACCGCTGCCGCCCACGGAGTTCCAGGTCGCCTGCGAGAACTGGTACATGCCGCGGTACTTGCCGGTCCCGCTGACCGCGGTCGGGCGGCCGCCGGACTCGCACGCCGCCAGCGCCGCCCAGTTCAGGCCGTCGGCGGACGGCCGGTTCACCGGGCGGGCCTGGGTGCCCACGGCGACCTGCTCGTCGACCGGCTCGCGGGTGACCGAGGTCGACAGCTTCTCGCGGCTGGTCTCGGCACCGTCGACGACCGTCACGCGGTAGGTGGTGACCTGCTCGCCGTCGACCCCCGCCACGGTGACCGTCTCCTCGCCCTGGAACGCCTCGGGGTCCTGCGTCTCCACGCGGCCGTGCGGCACCGGGGTGGTCTCGGTGACCTCCGAGACCTGCACCCGGAAGACCTGCAGGCGCATCCGGTTGAGCAGCGCCTGCTCCAGGCGGAGGCTCGTGCGGTCGGTGCTGCTGAGCGCGATGCCCTGCTCGGCGAGCAGGTCGCCGGCGGTGGCGGCGGTCGTGGTGACCACCCGCTCCTGGCCGTCGGCGAGGAGCACGACCTCCTTGGGCGTGGTGATGCTCAGCCGCATGCCCTCCAGCGGCAGGCGCTCGCTGCGGCTGGCCGAGACGACCAGGCCGTCGGTGCGGAAGCCGAGCTGCTCCAGCGCCTCCTCGACCGAGAGCGCCGTCACCTGCACCTGGCGCGAGACGCCGTCGACGGTGAGCTCCAGCGGCCGCGCCCGGGTGAGGACGACGGCGTCGCCGTCGGCCACCGCCTGGTCGGGCGCCGGCAGCACGACGTCGTGCGCCGCCAGGGCCAGCCCCTCCTCCTCGAGCACCTCGGCGACCGTGCCGGCGTAGGTGCCGACGTCCCGCGTCTGACCGTCCACGGTCAGCGAGACGGACTTCTCGGCGAGGAAGAAGGCCAGCGTCCCGCCCACCAGTCCGAGCAGGACGAGGGCGAAGAGGCTGAGCTGCAGGGAGCGGCGCACGACACTTCCAGGGGTCACAGAACCCGGGCAGGAGAGCGGCGGGACCGCCGGAGCGGCCCGGTCGCATCGGCGGCTCGGGCGGCTGCGGCCAGGTTCCCCCGGCGCGGCGTCACCCGGGTCGTCGCTCCACCCCGGCTGTCGGTCACGACACGATAACGAACACTCTGCGCTTGGCTACGGCGCACACGAGTGAAGCAGAGCCCGCCGGCTGCGCTGTGTCGACTCGCCGACACGTCGCGTCATGGCCACGCCGGGACCGTCCCTCGCGCGGGGCACCGGCAGGTGCGGCCGGTCGTGACCAACCGCACGGCGCCGCAGCGCTCAGCCGGCCAGCGCCGGGGCGCTCGCGGGCACCGGCCGCAGCCAGCGCACCAGGAACGCGGCCACCGCGACCCCTGCGGCCAGCGCGGAGAACCCCCCGGCCACGAAGGCGACGGGCAGCACGTCGAACCCCTCGCCGACGCGCTCGCCGAGGTCGAGCCCGACCCGCAGCAGCAGCGAGCCCAGCGGGAGGAGGGCGCTCACGCTCGCCGCCGCGACGACGAGGTGCACCGACCACGTCCGCAGCGCCTCGTCGACGGGCACGTCGGCGCCGTCGGCGGGCATCGGACGGACGAGGGCGCGCAGCAGCGTCACCTCGGCCAGCAGCCACGCCACCAGCGGCACGACCACCAGTGCCCAGGCCACCGGCCCGTCCAGGTCACCCGAGGACCACGACCACCCCGCGAGCACCAGCTCGGCCGCGACCACGGCACGCATGGACCACACCAGCCAGCCCGAGATCTGCTCCCCCTGGCGCGGGCGGCGCGGCGGCGCGCTCAGCTGCCAGCGCGGCCGCGGCCGGGTGACCTCGGCGAGCAGCACGCCCGCCAGGGAGCCGAGCGCGAGCAGCGGCACCCAGAGGAACACCGACGCCTCGGCGAGCGCGACCACGCTCGCCACGACCCCCGCGATGCCCAGCAGCAGGCCCAGCCACCGCCAGCGCCGGCCGTGCTGCGCCTGGCGCTGCAGCGTCGCCGCCCCCTCCGGCGTCGGGGTGGCCAGCTCCACCGCGGCCCCGGCGACCGCCCGCCGTCCCGCCGCCAGCCCCCAGGCACGGGCCAGCAGCACGCCCGGCACGAGGAGAGCCACGAAGAGCACGACGGCGATGAGACGACCCACGGTGTTGATTGTCGTCCTACCGGACGACACCGCCACCAATTGCCGTCCCGATTTGCGCGGAGCCCTTCCCGCCCCTCCCCGGGGAGCCCTCCGGGCCCCGCTCGGCGCGATCAGCCGGGCTCGGCTACTCCTGCCAGGGGCCGAAGACGCGCTCGGCGGTGGTGGTGAGGGCGTCGCAGAGCCGGGTGAGGTCGGTGCCGGTGACCTCGGCGAGGGCGCGCACGGTGTGCGGCACCAGCCGCGAGGCGTTCGGCCGGCCGCGGTGCGGTGCGGGGGTGAGGAACGGCGAGTCGGTCTCCACGAGCAGCTGGTCCAGCGGGGTCAGCGCCGCGGCCTCGCGCAGGTAGCCGGCGTTGCCGAACGTCAGCGTGCCGGCGAAGGAGAGCACGAAGCCGCGCTCCACGCAGGCCCGGGCGAACGCCGCGTCGCCCGAGAAGCAGTGCATGACGACGTGCCCGGGCGCGCCCTCGTCGTCCACGACCCGCAGGACCTCGTCGTGCGCGTCCCGGTCGTGGACGACCAGCGCCACCCCGTGCCGCTTGGCGATGCGGATGTGCTCGCGGAACGAGGCCTCCTGCGCCGCCCAGCCCTCGGGGCCGGTGCGGTACCGGTCCAGCCCGGTCTCCCCCACCGCCCGCACCCGCGGCAGCGCCGCCAGCCGGTCGATCTCGGCGAGCGCGGCGTCGTCGGCCTCCCCCGCTCCGGCCTCGTTGGGGTGCACGGCCACCGCGGCCAGGACGTTGGCGTGCCGGGCAGCGAGCTCCGCGGACCACCGGGAGGAGGCGACGTCGACACCCACCTGCACCAACCGCGGCACGGTCACGGCCACCGCGGCGGCGATCTCCGCGTCGACGTCGGCGTCGGTCGACGTCGGGCCGCCCTCGGGCCGGAAGCCGTCGAGCACGATGTCGAGGTGCGTGTGGCTGTCGACCGCCGGCGCCGGCAACGGCTCCGGGGACGGCGGCGGCTCCCCCCGCCGGTTGGCGCGCGACGCGGCGCTCCGGCTCATTCCCCCTCTTCCAGCCGCCGCAGCTCGTCGGCGACGACCGACTCGTCGAGCTTGGTGAAGATCGGCGTGGGCGGGGCCAGCGGGGTCCCCGGCGCGGCCAGCGGGGTGGACGCCCAGACGGCCTGCCCCTGGTCGTAGGAGCCGGTGATGACCGGGTAAGGCGACCCGTCGTCGAGGTCGGTGACCTCCTGGATCTCCGGCGCCACCGACCACACGCCCTCGCCACCGAGCAGCTCGTGCACCTTCTGCGCCGAGTGCGGGAGGAACGGGGTGAGCAGGCCGTTGCAGTCCTTGATGGCCTGCAGCGCGGTGTGCAGCACGGTGTCCCGGCGGGCGGGGTCCTCCTTGAGCTTCCACGGCGCCTGGTCCGAGAGGTACTTGTTGGCCTCGCCGACCACCCGCATCGCCTCGGCGATGGCGGCCTTCTGGCGGTTGCGCGACAGCAGCTCGCCCACGGGGCCGAACGCGTCCCCCGTCGTCGCCAGCAGGGCGCGGTCGGCGTCGGTGAGCTCGCCCGGCGTCGGCACGGCGCCCACGTTCTTCGCCGCCATCGAGACGCTGCGGTTGACCAGGTTGCCCCAGCTGGCGACGAGCTCGTCGTTGTTGCGGCGGCGGAACTCGGCCCAGGTGAAGTCGGTGTCCTGGTTCTCCGGGCCGGCGACGGCGATGAAGTAGCGCAGCGCGTCGGCGTCGTACCGGGCCAGGAAATCGCGGACGTAGATGACCACCTGGCGGCTGCTGGAGAACTTGCGGCCCTCCATGGTCAGGAACTCGCTGGAGACCACCTCGGTCGGCAGGTTCAGCCGGCCCAGCGGGCCCGGCGTCCCGCCCTTGTCGCCCTCGCCGTTGTAGCCGAGCAGCTGCGCCGGCCAGATCTCGGAGTGGAAGACGATGTTGTCCTTGCCCATGAAGTAGTAGGCGTCGGCGTCCGGCGTCTGCCACCACTGCCGCCAGGCCTCCGGGTCCCCGGACCGGCGCGCCCACTCGATCGACGCCGACAGGTAGCCGACGACGGCGTCGAACCAGACGTAGATGCGCTTGTCGGGCCGGTCGCGCCAGCCGTCCAGCGGCACCGGCACGCCCCAGTCGATGTCGCGGGTGTAGCTGCGCGGCTTGAGGTCCTCGAGCAGGTTGACGCTGAAGTTGAGGACGTTGGGCCGCCAGCTCTTGCGGGTGGCCAGCCAGTCGCCCAGCGCACGGGTGAAGGCGGGCAGGTCGAGGAAGTAGTGCTCCTCCTCGACGAACTTCGGGGTCTCGCCGTTGATCCGGCTCACCGGGTTGATCAGGTCGACCGGGTCCAGCTGGTTGCCGCAGTTGTCGCACTGGTCGCCGCGGGCGCCGTCGTAGCCGCAGATCGGGCAGGTGCCCTCGATGTAGCGGTCGGGCAGGGTGCGGCCGGTCGACGGGCTGATCGCGCCGAGCGTCGTCTTCGGGAAGACGTAGCCGTTCTTCAGCAGGCCGAGGAAGATCTCCTGGCTGATCTGCGCGTGGTTGGCCGTCGTCGTCCGGGTGAACAGGTCGTAGGAGAGCCCGAGGGACTGCAGGTCGCCCACGATGATCCGGTTGTTCCGGTCGGCGATCTGCCGGGGCGTGATGCCCTCGGCGTCGGCCGCGACCGTGATCGGGGTGCCGTGCTCGTCGGTGCCGCTCACCATGAGCACCCGGTCACCGGCCATCCGGTGGTAGCGGCTGAAGACGTCGGAGGGGACGCCGAAGCCGGAGACGTGGCCGATGTGCCGCGGGCCGTTGGCGTAGGGCCACGCGACGGCGGTCAGGATGTGCCGATCACTCACGTGGAGAGACTAGGCCGCTGGGCCGGGCCGGTCGCCTACGGCTGGGAGACCACCCCGGCGACCGGGCCGACCGGCTCCCCCTGGACCGGGTTCAGCACGGCGAAGCCGGTGAGCAGGAGGGCGATCCCGCCGAGGGTGAGCGCGCACAGCGGCCGGTGCGTGGCCACCGGGTCGGGCCGGCGCTCGCGGACCCGCGGCCCCTGCAGCACCCACGCGCGGGCGGAGGGCGCGTCCACCAGTAGCAGCTTGCCGATCGGCAGGGCGACGGCGGCGGCGAAGAGCAGGGGCAGCGGCAGCCCGCCGGTGAGCGCGGCCGGCAGCGGGAGCAGGACGGCGAAGCCGCCGAGCACCGACACCGCCCCCAGCTCCACCGCCGAGGTGACCACGAGCAGCGTGCGGGTGGAGCCGTCGACCACCGCCGCACCGGCACCCGCGGTGAGCACCACCCACCCGGCGAGCAGGAGCAGCGAGACGGCGACGACCCAGCCGGCCGGGCGCACCGGTGCGGCGAGCACGACGTCGGCCCGGGTCAGCCCGAGGGCCAGCAGCGCCACGGCCTCCAGCACGGAGATGATGCCGGCGGCCAGCGCCGGCACCGGGACCCGGCGCGGCCCGTGGGCGGCCGGGTGCTCCGGACGGAGGCCGGGCGCCTCGACGGTGCCGCGGACGTCGAGGACGGTGCTCGCCACGAGGAGTCTCTCCCTGACCGGTCGGGGGTTGTCTCCCGTCCCGACGGCCGGCCCGGCGGGCGGCTGGAGCACCGCGCCGGGCGGTCTCACCCCATGGGGTGGGACGGCTCCGCGTGCCCCCGGGACGCCTAGGCTGCTGGTCCCGGACGACGACCCGCGAGGAAGGCGGCACCCGCGATGACCACCCGGGAGGAGCCCCCGCCCGCGCCCCTCGGCCCGCGCACGCCTCCGACGCCGCGCCCGCAGCCGGCCGGCCCGCAGCAGCGCCGCGCCGCGCACCGCCCCGCCGAGGGCGCCGTCGTCGACTGCGCGGTCTACGTCGACGGGCAGCGGCAGGAGGCGGTGGCTCCCGCCGACGCGCTGCGCCTCGCCGAGGAGCGCGACGGCTTCGTGTGGCTGGGGCTCTACTCCCCCAGCGAGGCGGAGCTGGGCGAGATCGCCGAGCGCTACGACCTCCACCCGCTCGCCGTCGAGGACGCCGTCTTCGCCCACCAGCGCCCGAAGCTGGAGCCCTACGACGACGCGCTGTTCATGGTCCTGAAGACCGCGACCTACGTGGAGCACGAGGAGCTGACCGCCACCAGCGAGGTGGTCGACACCGGCGAGGTGATGGTCTTCCTCGGCCCCCGGTACGTGATCACGGTGCGGCACGGCGAGCACGGCGGGCTGACCGGTTTGCGCCAGCGGCTCGAGGAGCAGCGCGACCTGCTGTGCCTGGGCCCGGCGGCGGTGCTGTACGCGGTCGCCGACCTCGTCGTCGACACCTTCGTGGAGGTCGCCGCGGCCGTCGAGGAGGACGTCGAGGAGCTCGAGGCGTCGGTGTTCAGCCCCGAGCGCACCGACGACATCGGGCGGCTGTACCAGCTCAAGCGGGAGCTGATGGCGCTGCGTCGGGCGGTCTCCCCGCTGGAGGTCCCGCTGCAGAAGCTGGCCGAGCGGCCGGTCGACGTCGTCCCGGACGCGATGCGCTCCTACTTCCGCGACGTGCTCGACCACGCCATCCGCGTGCGGGACCAGGTCGGCGGGATGGACGAGCTGCTGACCTCGATCCTCCAGGCCTCGCTCGCCCGGACGACCATGGCCGACAACGAGGACATGCGGAAGATCTCGGCCTACGCCGGCATCATCGCCGTCCCGACCGCGATCGCCGGCATCTACGGCATGAACTTCGAGCACATGCCCGAGCTCGACGAGCGGTGGGCCTACCCGGCGGTGCTGCTCCTCATCGCGACGGTGATCACGCTGCTGTACCGCGGCTTCAAGCGCAACGGCTGGCTCTAGCCGGCCCGGACGCTGCCCTCGCCGGTCAGTTGCGCGCGGCGGCACCCCTCCCGGCGCCCGAGGGGTGCTTCACCGCGCAAGGCCGAGGGCGCGGGCGACGCGGCCGACCAGCGCCAGCGGATCTCGGAGGTCCGCCGCGGTCACGAGGACGACGGTCCAGCCTGCCTCCCGCAGCCGGTTGAGACGCTGCCGGTCCCGCGCGAACTGACCGGGCTCGGCGTGCCGGGGGGACGTGCGCGGCCGTGTGCATCGCCGCACCGTGCCGCATCGGGCGCACCTGCGCCGACGCCGTCCACAGCCCCCGAGGCGAGTGCGCGCCGGAGCCGCCCTCACCGGCGCCCGAGGGGTGCTCTCGGGCGCAATCGCCGCGGCGTCAGGTGTGCTTGGCGGCGACGACGGCGTCGAAGACGGTCCGCTTGGGCAGCCCGGTCCGCTCCACGACCGCCCGGATGGCGTCCTTGCGGGTGGCGCCCGCGGCCTCCTCCTCGGCGACGGCGGCGGCGAGCTCCGGCCCGGTCAGCTCCACCGCGCGCGCCGGCGCCCCGGCCACGACCAGCGTGATCTCGCCCTTGACGCCCTCGCCCGCCCACGCAGCCAGCTCCGCCAGCCCGCCGCGCCGGATCTCCTCGTAGGTCTTGGTCAGCTCGCGGCACACCGCGGCCGGCCGGTCCGCCCCCAGCGCCGCCGCGGCGTCGGCCAGCGCGTCGGCCAGCCGGTGCGGCGACTCGAAGAACACCATCGTCCGCCGCTCGCCGGCCAGCGCCGCGAACACCGAGCGCCGCTCCCCCGCCTTCCGCGGCAGGAACCCCTCGAAGCAGAAGCGGTCCACCGGCAGGCCGGAGACCGCCAGCGCCGTCGTCACCGCCGAGGGCCCGGGCACGGAGGTGACGTCGATCCCCGCGTCGATCGCCGCCCGCACCAGCGAGTACCCGGGGTCGGACACCGAGGGCATGCCCGCGTCGGTGAGCAGCAGCACCGTGGCACCCGAGCGCAGCGCGTCGAGCAGCCCGGGCAGCCGGGCCCGCTCCACCGACTCGTGGAAGGTGACCACCCGGCCGGTCAGGGTGACCTCCAGGTCGGCGGCCAGCCGGTGCAGGCGGCGGGTGTCCTCGCACGCCAGGACGTCGGCGCCGGCCATGGCGGCGCGCAGCCGCGGGCCGACGTCCCCGGGCTGCCCGAGGGGCGCCCCACCCAGCACCAGCCGTCCGCTCACCCGCCGAGCCTGTCACGGCCGGCCCCCGCGGCCTGCCTGCAGGGGCCCGGCGCGGGCCTGCGGGCGCCGGGGACGGACGGGCCCGTTCACTACGCTGGCCGCATGGCGGTGCTGGCACCCGGGCGGGCGGAGCACGACCCGCGGGTGCCGAGGCGGCCGGTGCCCCGACGACGCCGCCCGCCGTTCCCCGCCCGCCGTCTCGACGTCGTCCCGCCACTGCCGGACGACCGGCGGACGGCGTGGACGATCGCCGCGGCGCTGGGCGCCCTGGCGCTGACCCTCCGGCTCTGGGGCATCGGCTACCCGCGGGACCTGGTGTTCGACGAGGCCTACTACCCGCCCGAGGCCCGCGAGCTGCTGACCTGGGGCTTCGAGTACAACCGCGGCTACTCCTTCATCGTCCACCCGCCGCTGGGCAAGTGGCTGATCGCGGTCGGCGAGCAGCTGTTCGGCTACAACTCCTTCGGCTGGCGCTTCCCCTCGGCCGTGGCCGGGTCGATCGCCGTCGTCCTGCTGTTCCGGCTGGCCCGGCGGCTGACCGGCTCCACGCTGGTCGGCCTGTTCGCCGGGGTGCTGCTGCTCGTCGACGGCCTGCAGTTCACGCTGTCGCGGATCGGCCTGCTCGACGTGTTCCTCCAGGTGTTCGTGCTGGCCGCCGTCGCCTGCCTCGTCGTCGACCGGGACGTGGTGCGCGCCCGGGTGCGGGCGGCCGGCGACGTCGGCGCGACCGGGTTCCGGCTCGGCCCGCGCGGCTGGCGGATCGCGGCCGGCGTGCTGTTCGGCTGCGCCTGCGCGGTGAAGTGGAGCGGCGTCTGGTTCCTCGCGTTCTTCGCCGTCCTCTCGCTGTTCTGGGACCGGTCGGCCTGGCGCGCGGCCGGCGTCCCCCGGCCGACGCGGACCGCGGCCCGGCGCGGGCTGCCCGGGGCGCTGTGGGCGCTGGCCGCCGTGCCGGTGCTCACCTACCTGGCGAGCTTCACCGGCTGGTTCCTCGGCGAGACCTCGCAGGGGCGCTCGTGGGCCCAGCGGAACCCGGAGACGGCGTTCCCGTGGGTACCCGACGCGCTGCGCTCGCTGTGGCACGAGCACGCGGAGTGGCTGCGCTTCCACAGCAGTCTGTCCAGCCCGCACCCGTGGGAGTCCGGGCCGTGGTCGTGGCTGGTCACCGGCCGGCCGATCCTGCTGTGGAACCCCCAGGGCCTGACCGACGCCGACGGCGAGCAGGTCATCCGCTACATCCTGATGGTCGGGACGCCGACGCTCTGGTTCCTCTTCGCCCCGGCCACGATCTGGCTGGTCTGGCGGATCGCCGCCCGGCGGGACCCGGCCGCGGTCCCCGTGGCGGTCGGCATCGCGGCCGGCTGGCTGACCTGGTTCCTCAACCCCGAGCGCACCATGTTCATCTTCTACATGGCGCCGGTGCTGCCCTTCTTCGTGCTGGCGGTCGCCCTGCTGCTCCAGGACGTCGTCGGCCGGCCGGGTGCCGGTGAGTGGCGCCGCCGAGCGGGGCTGGTCGCCGCGTGCGGGTACGTGGCGATCGTGGCGGCCACCTTCGCCTTCTTCTGGCCGGTCCTCACCGGCCAGCCCCTCTCGTACGCCGAGTGGGTGCAGCGGATGTGGTTCCCCTCCTGGTTCTGAGCGGCGGGCGGCTCGCTCAGGGGGCTACCGGTGGAGGACGGCGGAGTGCAGCCCGGGCGTGACCGCCGGCCGGGTGAGGGGGATGCGTGCCCGGGTGCCACCGGACCGCGGGGGCCCGACCGCCGGACCGGCACCGCAGACGACGACGGCGCCGCCGGGGAGAGTTCCCCGACGGCGCCGGTGCGTCGTGTGGTGGAGCTGAGGGGATTTGAACCCCTGACCCCCTCGATGCGAACGAGGTGCGCTACCGGTCTGCGCCACAGCCCCTTGTGCGGAGAGAAGACTACCGCCCGCACCCTCCGGCCCCGCCACCGGGGCGGGCACCCCCTGCAGTGGCCCGCCGCGAGCACGCGAGCGGCGGGAGCAGGGGTGGTCCTCTCAGCCGTTGACCACCCGGGCGGCCGGGTACTCGTCGATGTCGGCGAAGCCGATGTCGTCGTCGTCCAGCCCGACGACCGCGCTGTTCTGCCAACCGGCCGGTGCCGGGGTGCGCGCGGCGACCACGCGGCCGGGACGCAGCGCGTGCACCGGCGCCAGCGGGACGCTCGGGTGCGACAGCAGCGGCAGCGCCTCCTGGGCGACGGTCTCGTGCAGCTCCGGGGCGGTGCGCTGCGCGGGCGCCGGCGCGGGCCGGGCGGCCGGGCGGGCCGGCGTGCGGAGGGCCTGGCGCGCCGCGGCGCGGGCGGCGCGCCGGGCGGCCAACCGCTCGCGGCGGGCCACCTTGCGCAGCACCAGCACGTAGCCGACGGTCGCGAGCGTGGCGACCGCCTGGAGGGCCCACAGCCACGGGGTGAGCAGCAGCGCGCCGGCCAGGGAGGCGAGGGTGAGCAGCACCAGGCCGCCCAGCACCCGGCGGCGCACCGCGTGCACGTCCACCTTGAGCTCGCCGGAGCTGCGCAGCACCTCGCGGTCGATCGACACCCGCTCGGTCTCCGCGTGCCGGACCGGGTCCACCGCGCGCCGCCGCTGCAGGGTCCGACCCGAGTCGGCGGCCTCGACGCGGCCGTCCTGCCCGTCGCCGCGGGTCACCACCATGGGCACCAGCACGACGAACCACAGCACGACCAGAGCGGCCAGCAGCACACCCGATCCCATACGACACCACCTGTCACATCAGTCACTCGCCGGGCGAGGTTATGCACGGCGGGAGGTGGCGTCGGGGAGGCGCGCGGGCGTGTCGCCGATGTGTTGTGGGACCGGTGTGACGGGAGACGGCGTGTCCCCCGCGCCCGCCACGCCGCCGGCCACCGTGCGTGCTATGCCGACGAGCCGGACGCTCCTATGACGCGTCAAGGGCTGAGGGTGGGGTTTCGAGGCGTCGGTAGAGCTCGCGGGCGATGTAGCGCTTGAGGCAGCGTTTGATC
>NZ_SSXC01000060.1 GCF_021699055.1 Blastococcus sp. MG754426
CGCTCGACCCGCCCGGTCTCCCGTGGCTCCGGCAGCGCCTGCGGCAGCGACGCCATGGCGCAGATGCTCCACCTCCCCGCGCGCCCGGACCATCCCTTTCCCCGCGGTCCGGCGCTACGGTGGCGCCTCTCCGTCCCGCACCGGCAGGTGGGCGGCGGTGCGGCCGGGAGGTGGCTGCCGTGCGCGCTGGCCGGGCCCTCGTAGCGGCGCTGCTGGCGCTCGCCGCAGTCCTCGGCTGCACCCGTGCCGAGCCCCCGCCGGAGGATCCGGAGGTGATCCGGTTCGCCTCCTACGACTTCCCCGAGAACCAGATCCTCGTCGAGGTCTACGCCGAGGCCGCCCGCCGCCGTGGCCTGCCGGTCTCGGTGCAGCACGGCATCGGCACCCGGGAGGTGGTGTCCCCGGCGCTGCAGCAGGGCGTGGTCGACGTCGTCGTCGACTACCTCGGGACGGCGCTGTCCTTCGCCCGCCCGCGGTTCCCCCGGCCGCCGGAGGAGCCCGGGCAGATGCACGCCGTCCTCTCCCGCACGATGGGCGGGCGCGGGGTGGACGTCCTGACCCCCGCCGCGGCGGAGGACCAGAACGGCTTCGTCGTCACCGCGGGGTTCGCCGCCGAGCACGGGGTGAGCCGGCTCTCCGACCTGGTGCCGCTCGCCGGCGCCCTCACCTTCGGCGGGCCGCCGGAGTGCCCGGACCGTCCGTTCTGCCTGCTCGGCCTCGAGCAGGTCTACGGGCTCCGGTTCGGCGCCGTGACCAGCATGCCGTCGCGGGCGGCGACGCTGGAGGCGCTGCTGTCCGGGCAGGTGCAGGTGGGCATGCTCGAGACCACGGACGCGCGGCTGGCCACCGCGCCGCTGGTGCTGCTCGTCGACGATCGGGGGTTGCAGCCCCGGGAGAACGTGGTGCCGATGGTGCGGGCGGAGGTGCTCGACCGGTGGGGCGCCCCGTTGCGGGAAGCCCTCGACGACGCGAGCGCGCGGTTGACCACCGAGGACCTGGTCGGGCTCAACCGGGCGGTCGAGTTCGACGGTCGCACGCCCGCGGAGGCCGCCCAGGCCTGGTGGGACGCCGAGTAGGGCCTCAGACGATGGCGCTCGCCCCGGTCACCCCGCGGCCGACGATCAGCGTGTTGACCTCGCGGGTGCCCTCGTAGGAGTAGATCGCCTCGGCGTCGGCGACGAACCGGCCCACGTGGTTCTCCAGGAGGATGCCGTTCCCGCCCATGAGCTCGCGCGCCCAGCCGACGGTCTCCCGCATGCGCATCGTGCAGAACGCCTTGGCCAGCGACGCGTGCTCGTCGGTCATGGTGCCGGCCATCTGCAGCTGCGACAGCCGGGCGCACATGGCCGCCGACGCGGTGATGTTGCCCAGCATGCGCACCAGCAGGTCCTGCACGAGCTGGAACTCCACGATCGGCTGCCCGAACTGCTCGCGCTCGAGGGCGTAGCGCAGCGCGTGCTCGTACGCGCCGCGGGAGCAGCCGACCGCCGACCACGCCACGCCGGCGCGGGTCATGCGGAGGACGTCCGCCGTCGCCCGGAAGCTGTGCGCCTCCTGCAACCGGTTCGCCTCCGGCACGCGCACGCCCTCCAGGGTGATGTGCGCGTTCTGCACCGCGCGCAGCGCGATCTTGTCCTTCAGGTCGACGGTGGTGAAGCCCGGCGTCCCCTGCTCGACGACGAAGCCGAGCACCCGGTCGGTCTCCACGTCCCGCGCCCAGATGATGACCAGGTCGGCGAAGCTGGCGTTGCCGATCCACTTCTTCTCGCCGTCGAGCACCCACGAGTCGCCGTCCCGGCGCGCGGTGGTGCGCAGGCCCCGGGCGACGTCGGAGCCGTGTTCGGGTTCGGTCAGCCCGAACGCCCCGATCAGCTCCATGCGGGCCATCGCCGGCAGCCAGCGCTCCTTCTGCTCCTCGGAGCCGCACAGGTGGATCGAGCCCATGGCCAGGCCGCCGTGCACGCCCATGAACGTCGAGATCGACGGGTCGCCCTTGGACAGCTCCATGGCGATCATGCCGTCGACCAGCGAGGAGCGCCCCGGGCAGCCGTACCCCTGGAGCGACACGCCGGCGATGCCGAGCCCGGCCATGGCCGGGATCAGCTGGCGGGGGAACTCGGCGCGGGTCCAGTACTCGTTGATGATCGGCGTGACCTGCTCGTCCATGAAGGTGCGCACCCGGTGCAGCAGGGCCCGGTCGTCCTCGTCGAGCAGCGCCTCGAGGTCGTAGAAGTCCGACGTGATCGTCGACGGGTCGCTCATCGCGGTGCGGCCTCCTGGGTCGGATCGGTGGGCTGCACCTACCCGGGGTCGCCGGGCGCAACCAGGCGTGCCGCCGGGTCGTCGCGGGCAGGGAACCCCGACCGACCGATCGACCGGAGGACCGCGTGACCAGATCCATCGCCGACCAGACCACCGAGGAGCTGGGCGGGCCGGGCAGCGTGCTCGTCCGCCAGCGCCGCGACCACGAGGAGCTCGACCGGCTGCTGCACGAGCTCGACGGTGCCGAGGGCACCGCGCAGGAGGAGGTGCTCACCCGCATCGACCGGCTGGTGTTCAGCCACGCCTTCGCGGAGGAGACCGTGCTGTGGCCGGTCATCCGCCGGGTGCTGCCCGACGGTGACGCGCTGACGCTGCGGGTGGACAGGAGCACCAGGAGGTCAACGAGCTGGTCAGCGCGCTCGAGCGCGGCGGTCTCGACGACCCCGAGCGGCCGGCGCGGCTGCGGCGGCTGGTCGAGGTGCTGCGGGAGGACGTCCGGGACGAGGAGGACGTGATGCTCCCCCGGCTCCAGGAGCGGCTCAGCGCCGAGGAGCTGCGGTCGCTGGGCCGGCGCTGGGCGCTCATGGCCCGGATCTCGCCCACCCGGCCGCACCCGACGGTGTCCCGGCGCCCGCCCGGGAACGTGCTCTCCGGGTTGCCGCTGTCGCTGATCGACCGCACCCGCGACGTCGTCGACGCCGGGGTGCGCCGCGCACCGGACCGGTTCGTCCCGGCCGGGCGGGCGGTGAGCACGGGGCTGGCCGCCGTCGGCGGGGTGGTCGAGCGGGTGCCGCTCGCCCGCCGCGGGGACCGGCCGCCGACCAGCCGCTGAGACGGTGGAGGGCCCGCACCCCCGGCGCGGGCCCTCCACCGCAGGCCCCGTCCCCCTCACCCCGGGCGTGCGAGGGGTGAGGGGGACGGGGTCCTTCCTCAGGTGGTCTGCTTGTCGTCGGGCTCGTCGCGGGCGTCGAGCTGGATCTCCTTCTCGGCCCGCGGCACACCCTCCTTCAGCTCCTTCGTGCGCTCCACCTCGGCGTCGAGCTCGATGCCGAACAGCAGCGACAGGTTGATCAGCCAGAACCAGATCAGGAAGATCACCACGCCGGCCAGCGCCCCGTAGGTGGCGTTGTAGCTGCCGAAGTTCGCCACGTAGAAGGCGAACGCGGCCGAGGCCACGACCGCGACGAGGATGGCGACGCCGGCGCCGGGCGTCACGAACTTGAAGCCGCGCAGCTTGGCGTTCGGCGTCGAGTAGTAGAGCACCGCGATCATCAGCGCCAGCAGCACGAGGATGACCGGCCACTTCGCCCAGGACCAGATGGTGAGGACCGTGCTGCCCAGGCCGATGGCCTGGCCGATCGCGTCGACGACCGGGCCGCTGAGCACCAGCATCGCCAGGATCAGGGCGGCGAACAGGATGCCGACCAGGGTGATCAGCAGCTGGAGCGGCTTCAACTTGTAGAACTTCCGGCCTTCACGCGTCTCGTAGACGACGTTCGCGGCGCGGGTGAAGGCGCCCACGTAGCCCGAGGCGCTCCAGATGGCACCGGCGAGACCGAGGATCAGACCGAGACCGGCCGCCGTCGAGCTGCCGGCGACCTGCTGGATCACCGGGTCGAGCGTCTCCGCGGCGCTCGCCGGGACGACCTCGGTGAGCGCGGTGGTGAGCTCCTCGGGGTCGGTCAGCAGCCCGACGATCGACGCGAGGGCGGCGAGCGCGGGGAACAGCGCCAGGACGCCGTAGTAGGTCAGCGCCGCGGCCCAGTCGGTGAGGTTGTCCTCGCTGAACTCCTTGAGCGAGCGCTTCAGCGTGCCGCCCGTCGTCGGCTTGGGGTCCGCACCGGTGGGGGCGTAGTCGGCTCGCGTTCCGCTGATGTTGTCGTCCTGCGGCGCGGGATCGCCGCCCGCGCGGTTGTCGGTGAAGCGCGTCTCAGCCTTCGCGCGGCTGGACGAGCCGGTGGATCGAGCCATGTGTGGTCCTCCGGGGACGAGGGCGGTCGCGCCTCTCGATGCCCCGGACGGGGTGGTTCCATGCCGGACGCGCCCGTAACGCTTCGGTCGCACCGGTCCGGTGGCCTCAGCGCACCCCGGAGACCGGGGACCACTCGCCCGCGCCGGCGGTCGCCTCCTCCACCTCCGCGAGGTCGCCGTGCCGCCGGTGCGGTCGGTCGCCGCGCACACCGATCAGGGCCACCAGCACGACGACGGCCGAGGCGGCGACGCCGACGAGGGCGACCAGCGTGAAGGCCAGGGCCCGCGGCAGCCCGGTTGCCGGGTCGAGGCTGCCCGCGATCAGCGTGACCGCGAGCGTGCTGCCCAGCGCCTGGCCCACCGAGCGGGCGATCGAGTTGACCGCGTTCGCCACGCCCGTCTCGTCCTCCCGGACGGCGTCGACGACGAGCGCCGGGAGGGCCGCGTAGGCCACGGTGACCGACACCTGGGTGAGCAGCCCGGCGAGGATCACCAGCCACGGCTCGCCGCGCGCCCCGGCCAGCAGCCCGAAGCCCGCGACCCCGGACAGGGCGCCCGCGGTGAGCGTCGGCAGACCGCCCACCCGGCCGACGACCCGGCCCGCGAACGGGGCGAGCAGGATGCCCACCACCCCGCCGGGCAGCAGGTAGACCACCGCCGCCTCCAGCACGCTCGCGTCGAAGCCGTAGCCGGTGACGGCGGGGTCGGCCTGCACGTACTGCAGGACGGCGAGGAACGAGGCGAACAGCGCGATGCCGCTCATGACGCCGGCCACGTTGGGCACCACGGTGCGCCGGTCGGTGAGCATCGCGGGCCGCACCAGCGGCTCGGCGGTCCGCCGCTGCAGCACGACCCACCCGGCGAGGACGGCGACCGCGCCGATCGAGCAGCCGATCGTGCCGGGCGAGACCCAGCCCCAGGTGGGGCCCTGGGAGAGCGGCAGCAGCAGGAGGACCAGGCCCAGGCCCAGCACCAGCGCGCCCCACCAGTCGATCCGGCCGCGGGCGGACACCGGGCGGCGCGGGAGCAGCCACGCGGCGAGCGCCAGCGCCAGCAGGGTGATGCCCAGCCCCAGCCAGAAGGCGTGCCGGTAGTCGCCGCCGTCCCCGGTCAGCAGCCCGGTGGCGACGAGGCCGGCGACGCCGCCGACGGCCAGCGTGCTGCTGACCACCGACATCGCCACGCTCAGCCGGGCCTCGGGGAGCTCGCGGCGCAGCACGCTGATCGACAGCGGGAAGAGCCCGTAGGAGGCGCCCTGCAGGACCCGGCCGGCCAGCAGGAGCGGCAGGGACTCCGTGAGGACGATGAGCAGGGTGCCCAGGGCGACCGCGACCAGGATGCCGAGGATCACCGGGCGGGCGCCCCTCAGGTCACCGAGCCGGCCGAGCACCGGGGTGAGGACGGCGGCGGCCAGCAGGTTGGCCGTGAGCACCCAGCCGGCTGCCCCGGGGGAGACGCCGAGCTGCTCCTCGATCCGCCCGAGCGCCGGGACGACCAGGCTCTGCAGCAGCGAGAGCGTGGTGACGCCGAGGGAGAGCGCCACGACCAGTCCCACCGGACGGTTGCCTCGAGCCGCACCGGCCCCGGGGGCTGCTGTGGCATCGGGCACGTCCTGATGCAACCACGCCGCCCGTCCCCGCTCGGCTCGGGTGACGGGTGTGCAACGTGTCACACCCCCTCAGGTGAACTCCCGGAACCGACGATTGAGACGGCGGAGATCGGGGGACAGTGAGGCCCGACGACGTGCCGCCGCCCATGACCCGGTGGCGGCATCCGCGAGTTGTGCGAGGAGAGAGTGCAGATGATGTTGTGGCCGGCCGTGACCCTGCTGGGGTTCCTGGTCCTGACGGCCCTGGTCATCGCGATGGGCACCCAGTCCACCGCCCGGTACGAGCAGGAGCAGCGCGCGGCCACCCGCGCCGCGAAGCCGCGCGCCACCGGTTCCGAGACCGTCGGAGCCGCGCGCGCCGCCTGAGCCGAGCACGCCGACCGCCCCGCCGTCCACCCGGACGGCGGGGCGTCGTCGTCTCAGAGCCAGGCGTCGCGGGCGTCGAGCACCGTGCGGTCCAGCGACTCCAGCAGGTCGAACCAGGCACGCGTGCGGGGCAGCTCCCAGCGCCAGAAGTACCGCGCCGCGGCGCGCTTGCCCTCGTGGAAGTCGGTGCTGCCGGCCTCGGCGGCCAGCGCCTGCTCCAGCCACAGCCAGCCCACGACGACGTGCCCGGCGGCCTCCAGGTAGACGTGCGAGTTGGCCAGGGCGAGGTCGGGATCGCCGGTGCCCCAGAGCGTCGCCGTCACCGCGCCCATCCGGGCCACCGCGGCGTCGAGGTCGGCGGCGAAGCCGGCCCACTGCGTCCCGGCGGCGCGGGCGGTCGTCGCGCCGATCGTCTCGCCCAGCAGCGCCAGCCCCGCGCCGCCCTGCATGACCACCTTGCGGCCGAGCAGGTCGAGCGACTGGATGCCCTGGGTGCCCTCGTGGATCGGGTTGAGCCGGTTGTCCCGGTAGAACTGCTCGACGGGGTAGTCGCGGGTGTAGCCGTAGCCGCCGTGCACCTGGATGGCCAGGTCGTTGGCGGCCAGCCCCCACTGCGAGGGCCACGCCTTGGCGATCGGGGTGAGCATGTCCAGCAGCAGGTGGGCGCGGTCGCGCTCCTCCTGCGTCTCGGCGGTCTGCTCCTCGTCGACCAGGCGCGCGCAGTACAGACCGAGCGCCAGGCCGCCCTCGGCGTAGGTCTTCGCGGCCAGCAGCATCCGGCGGACGTCGGGGTGCTCGACGATCGGCACCATGGGGGAGGCCGGGTCCTTGGCGCCGGCCGGGCGGCCCTGGGTGCGGGTGCGGGCGTACTCCAGCGCGTGCAGGTAGCCGGTGTAGCCCAGCACCGTCGCGCCCATCCCAACGCCGATCCGCGCCTCGTTCATCATGTGGAACATGTAGGTGAGCCCCTTGTGCTGCTCGCCCACCAGGTAGCCGACGGCGCCGGGCTGCCCACCCGGGGTGTGCACGCCCTCGCCGAAGTTGAGCAGCGTGTTCGTCGTGCCCCGGTAGCCCATCTTGTGGTTGAGCCCGGCCAGGACGACGTCGTTGCGCTCGCCCAGCGAGCCATCGGGGTTCACCAGGAACTTCGGGACGATGAACAGCGAGATGCCCTTCACCCCGGGTGGGCCGCCGGGGATCTTGGCCAGCACCAGGTGGACGATGTTCTCGGTCAGCTCGTGGTCGCCGCCGGAGATCCACATCTTGTTGCCGGTGAGCCGGTAGGTGCCGTCGTCCTGCGGCACCGCCCGGGTGGTGATGTCGGCGAGCGAGGACCCGGCCTGCGGCTCGGACAGCGCCATGGTGCCGAACCAGCGGCCCTCGATCTCGGGCGCGACGTAGGTGTCGATCTGCTCCCGGCTGCCGTGCGCCAGCAGCAGGCGGGCGTTGCCCATCGTCAGGAACGGGTAGGCCGAGGTGCCGACGTTGGCGGCCTTGAACCAGGCGAAGACCGCCTGCCCGACCACGTGCGGCAGCTGCATGCCGCCGAACTCCTCGTCGAACTCGCCGGCCATGAGGCCGGCCTCGGCGAAGACCCGCAGCGCCTGGGCGACCTCCGGGACCAGCTCGACCTTGCCGTCGACGAAGCGCGGCTCGTTCTCGTCGGCCTTCCGGTTGTGCGGGGCGAAGTGCTCGGTGGCGATCTGCTCGGCGAGGTCCAGCACCGCGTCGAAGGTCTCCCGCGAGTGCTCGGTGAACCGCGCGCGCTTGGTGAGGGACTCGACGTCGAGCCACTCGTTGAGCAGGAAGTCCAGGTCACGACGGGACAGGATCAGCGACGACGACGGCACGGGGTCTCCAGGCGCGGGTACGGCGACGAGGTGCGAACCACTTCACACTAGGCCGGTTGCCCGGCGGCCCGGAGGGGGTAGGGGCGGGAGCACACGCAGCCGACCCGAGGGAGCACGCCGCGGAGCCCCGGCGGGTGCTCCGGCTGCTCCCGGCGGCAGTGGCCCCAGAGCGGACATCCGGTTGTCCGGGATGTCCGACTCGGGGCCACCGCCCCCGGGTCAGCGCGCGGCGTCCGGCCGGTCGCCCGGCTGCCCCACCGGCGGCGGGACCGAGGTGGGGGCCGCCGCGCCCACGGCCTCGGTGGCCTCCTCGACGGGGTCCCCGGGGTCGCTGGTCGCCGTCCCGGCCGCCTCCCCCTGCCGGGCCTGGATGCCCGACTGGGTGCTCAGCGCGAGCTGCGGGAGGAACAGGAAGACGAAGAACCCGACCGCGACGACACCGGCGGCGATGAGGAACACCAGGTCGATCGAGGTCGAGAAGCCCACCTTGAAGGGCTCGGCCAGCGCCGCCGGCAGCTCCTGGATGAAAGAGGTGTCGTCGAGCGAGCTGCCACCGCCGGTGGCCAGCTGCTGGAACTGCGGGGCCAGCTCCGGGTTCGCCCGCACGGTGTCCTGGACGGCCGCGTCGATGTCCTGCGGCAGCCGGGTGAAGAGGATCGACAGGAACGCCGCCGTCCCGATCGTGCCGCCCATCTGCCGGAAGAAGGTCACCGAGGAGGTGGCCACGCCCATCTCCCGCGGGGAGACGGCGTTCTGCACGGCGAGGATGACCGGCTGGAAGTTGAAGCCGAGCCCCAGCCCGAGCAGGACCATGAAGGGCACGAGCGTCCAGACCGAGGTGTCGGCGTCGACCAGGAACGACATCGACAGCAGCGCCGTCACCATGAGCGCGATGCCGGCCAGCGGGAAGACCTTGTACTTCCCGGTCTTCGAGATGGCGATGCCCGAGCTCATCGCCCCGGTCATGATGCCGGCGACCAGCGGGATCATCTGCAGCCCGGCCACGGTCGCGCTGGAGCCCTGGACGATCTGCAGGTACTGCGGGAGCAGCAGGAGCCCGCCGAACATCCCGGCGCCCATGACCACCGAACCGATGCCGCTGACGGCGAAGCTGCGGTTGCGGAACAGCCGCAGGGGCAGCAGCGCGTCGTCCCGGTAGGCACGCTCGGCCAGGAGGAACAGGGCGAAGCCGGCCGCACCGATCACGTAGCAGGTGACCGCGCCGGCGGAGCTCCAGCCCCAGATGCGGCCCTGCTCGGCGACGACGAGCAGCGGCACGAGGAAGGTGATGAGCGCCAGGGCGCCCGGCCAGTCGATCCGGTGCGGGCGGCTCTCGTGCGGCAGGTGCAGCACCCGCCAGACCGCGGCGAAGGCGAGCAGCCCGAGGGGCACGTTGACCCAGAAGATCCAGCGCCAGCCGTCGACGCCGAGCAGCGTCCCCTGGCCGGCGAGGAAGCCGCCGATGACCGGGCCCAGCACGCTGGAGGTGCCGAAGACGGCCATGAAGTAGCCCTGGTACCGCGACCGCTGCCGGGGCGGGGCGATGTCACCGATGATCGCCAGCGCCAGCGACATCAGCCCGCCGGCACCGATGCCCTGGACCGCGCGGAAGGCGGCCAGCTGGTACATCGTGTCGGCGATGCCGCACAGCGCCGAGCCGACGACGAAGATCGCGATCGCGAACAGGTAGAACGGCCGGCGGCCGTAGATGTCGGAGAGCTTGCCGTACAGCGGCGTGGCGATCGTCGAGGTGATCAGGAAGGCCGTCGTCGCCCAGGCCTGCAGGTCGTAGCCCTGGAGGTCGTCGGCGATCGTGCGGATCGCGGTGGCGACCACCGTCTGGTCCAGCGCGGCCAGGAACATGGCGACCATCAGCCCGGCCAGGATGGTGACGATCTGCCGGTGGCTGAAGACGCCGCCGGCATCGGGGGCGGCGGCGGCCGCGCGGGCCTCGCGGCGCGACGCCGCGGTGGTGCGGGTGGAGGTCATGCGGACACCGTCCGGTCGTCGGTCGTGGACATGGGGTCGGAGGGCAGGGTGGCCGCGATGCCGTCGAGCAGCCGGTCGAAGAGCGCGGTGAAGGTCTGCAGCTCCTCGCCGGTCCAGTCAGCGGTCACCTGGCGCAGGTAGGCCTCCCGCTCGAGGCGGAGCCGGTCGAGCTGGGCGCGGCCCGCCTCGGTGATGACGAGGTTGCTGGCCCGGCCGTCGGACTCGTCGGCCGCGCGGCGCACCAGGCCCTGCTCCACGAGGAGGGTCACGTGCCGGCTGACCGTGGAGGGATCGGCGTGCACCAGGTCGGCCAGCGCACCCTGGCGGAGCGGGCCCAGCCGGCACAGCGGGAACAGCAGCACGTGGGCCGCGCGGTCGCGCCCGCCCTCGGCGGTGTGCTGGCTCTTGAGGCCGTGCATGAGCCGCATGAAGCGGGGCAGCTGCTCGCTGAGGACGCCGACGCCGGAGCCGCGGTGGTCGCCGGCTGCGGGGTTGTCCGTCACGGGGCTCCTCGGGGTCGGGGGAGAGGAATGACTGGTGCACGCTACACCTTGTTGTAAGGCGCATGCATCTGTTTCGGCGAGCGGGACGGCCCGGCGCGCAGACGGTGCGATGCTGGGAGGGATCACCCGCCCGCGGTGACGTCACCGAGCCGAAGAGGAGTGCGAGAACCGCCGTGACCGCCCTGCACGAGGACCTGCGGTCCCGGCTGTCGCAGCTGACCCTCCTCGACGAGCACCGGCTGGGCCGCCGGCTGGACGGGCTGCGGCGCACCAGGGACGCGCAGGCACGCGATCAGCAGCGGGCGCGCATCGTGGCCGACGTCGCCGTCGCCGAGGAGCGGATCGCGCGGCGCCGGGCGGCCGTGCCGGCGATCTCCTACCCGGAGGACCTCCCGGTCAGCGCCCGGCGCGACGACATCGCCGCCGCCCTCCGGGACGCCCAGGTCGTCGTCGTGGCCGGGGAGACCGGCTCGGGCAAGACCACCCAGCTGCCCAAGATCGCGCTCGAGCTCGGCCGCGGCGTGCGGGGCCGGATCGGGCACACCCAGCCCCGGCGGATCGCGGCGCGCAGCGTCGCGGAGCGGATCGCCGAGGAGCTCGGCACGCCGCTGGGCGAGACCGTCGGCTACAAGATGCGCTTCAACGACCAGGTCTCGGACGCGACCCTGGTCAAGCTGATGACCGACGGCGTGCTCCTGGCCGAGATCGGGCACGACCGGCTGCTGCGCCAGTACGACACGATCATCATCGACGAGGCCCACGAGCGGAGCCTCAACATCGACTTCCTGCTGGGCTACCTCGCGCAGATCCTGCCGCGGCGCCCGGACCTGAAGCTGGTCATCACCTCGGCGACCATCGACGTCGAGCGGGTGGCCCGTCACTTCGGGGACGCGCCGGTCGTGGAGGTCAGCGGGCGCACCTACCCGGTGGAGGTCCGCTACCGGCCCGTCGTCGACCCCGATGCGAAGGCGGACGACGAGGGCTACGACCCCGACAGGGACCAGGTCACCGCGATCCTCGACGCCGTCGACGAGCTGGTCGCGGAGGGGCCCGGCGACATCCTGGTCTTCCTCGCCGGTGAGCGGGAGATCCGCGACACCCAGGACGCGCTCGCCGACCGCGCGCTGCCGGGCACGGAGATCGTCCCGCTCTACTCGCGGCTGTCGGCCGCCGACCAGCACAAGGTCTTCGCCCCGCACACCGGACGGCGGATCGTGCTGGCCACGAACGTCGCCGAGACCTCGCTGACCGTGCCGGGCATCCGCTACGTCGTCGACCCGGGGACCGCGCGGATCTCCCGGTACAGCCATCGCACCAAGGTGCAGCGCCTGCCGATCGAGCCGGTCAGCCAGGCCTCGGCCCGGCAGCGGTCGGGTCGTTGCGGCCGGCTCGGGCCGGGTGTCGCGATCCGGCTCTACACCGAGGCCGACTTCGAGAGCCGCCCCGAGTTCACCGACCCGGAGATCCTGCGCACCAACCTCGCGTCGGTGCTGCTGCAGATGGCCGCGCTCGACCTCGGCGCGGTCGAGGACTTCCCCTTCGTCGACCCGCCCGACCGGCGGGCCGTCGCCGACGGGCTGGCGCTGCTCGAGGAGCTGCACGCGCTCGACGAGCACGGGAAGCTCACCCCCACCGGCCGGGCGCTGGCCGCGCTCCCGCTGGACCCGCGGATGGCCCGCATGGTGGTCGAGGCCGACCGGCGCGGGGTGCTGGAGGAGGTGCTGGTCATCGCGGCCGGCCTCACCATCCAGGATCCGCGCGAGCGGCCCACCGAGCACCAGCAGGCCGCCGACCAGATGCACGCCCGGTTCGCCGACGAGCACTCCGACTTCCTGGCCCTGCTCAACCTGTGGCGCTACCTCGGCGAGCAGCAGGAGGCGCTCAGCGGCAACCAGTTCCGCCGCACGGTGAAGCGGGAGTTCCTGCACTACCTGCGCATCCGCGAGTGGCAGGACCTGCACGGCCAGCTGCGCGGCACCGCCCGCCGGCTGGGCATGGCCCTGCCCGGGCCGGCGACCGAGCCGGACGAGCGCGGCATCACCGCCGCGCTGCTCGCCGGGCTGCTCTCGCACGTGGGCATGCAGGCCGAGCCGGTCAAGGGGCGCGACGGCAAGCCGGGCCGCCCGGGCCGGGAGTACCTCGGCACGCGGAACACCCGGTTCGTGATCGCGCCCGGCACCCCGCTGGCGAAGAAGCCACCGCGTTGGGTGGTGGCCGCCGAGCTGGTCGAGACCAGCCGGCTGTTCGCCCGCACGGTGGCGCGGATCGACCCCGAGACCGTCGAGAAGCTCGCCGACCACCTGGTCAAGCGCCAGTACTCGGAGCCGCGGTGGGACGCCAAGCGCGGCTCCGTCGTCGCCACCGAGCGGGTCACCCTCTACGGGCTGCCGCTGGTCGTCGGCCGCCGCGTGCAGTACGGGTCGATCGACCCGGTCGTCTCGCGGGAGCTGTTCATCCGCCACGCCCTGGTGCAGGGGGAGTGGACGACCCACCACCGCTTCTGGGCCGAGAACCAGCGGGCGATCGAGCGGGTGGCCGAGCTCGAGGAGCGCGCCCGGCGGCGCGACATCGGCGTCGACGACGAGACGCTGTTCGAGCTCTACGACGCCCGGGTGCCCGCCGACGTCGTCTCCACCCGGCACTTCGACCGGTGGTGGAAGCGCGCCCGCCACGAGCAGCCCGACCTGCTCTCCTTCTCGCCGGAGATGCTGACCAACACCGCCGCGGCGGCGCAGGTGCGCCCGGAGGACTTCCCCGACGAGGTGCGGCTGGGTGGGCTGACGGCGCCGCTCACCCTGCCCCTGTCCTACGCCTTCGCGCCCGGCAGCGCCGAGGACGGCGTGACGGTCGACGTGCCGCTGGGGGTGCTGGACTCGGTCGCGGAGCGGACGTCCGGGGAGTCGCTGGCCTTCACGGTGCCCGGTCTGCGCGAGGAGCTGGTGACGGCGCTGCTGCGCACCCTGCCCAAGCAGTTCCGCCGGGCACTGGTGCCGATCCCGGACCGCGTCCGCGAGGTGCTGCCGCGCATCGATCCGGGGGAGCCGCTGCTGCCGGCGCTGGAGCGGGAGCTCCGGCGGTCGGCGGCGATCACCGTCCCGCCCGACGCCTGGCAGCCGGGGCAGGTGCCCGGCCACCTGCGCGCGACGTTCCGGGTGCTCGACGACCAGCACCGCCCCCTGGCCACGGGCAAGGACCTCGCCGCGCTCAAGGCGCAGGTGGCCCCGCAGGCGCGGGCCGGCCTGGCGCGGGCCGCCTCGGACATCGAGCGCACCGGGTGCACGTCGTGGGAGTTCGGCGAGCTGCCGCGCACCGTCGAGGTGCGCCGCGGCGGCCACGTCGTCACGGCGCACCCCGCGCTGGTGGACGAGGGGGCGACGGTCGGCATCCGGGTCGTCCCCACCGAGGCGGAGGCGACCCGGTTGACCTGGCGCGGCGCCCGGCGGCTGCTGGTGCTGGTCGCCGGCTCGCCGGTCAAGCAGGTGGTCAAGGGGCTGGGCCCGGCCACACGGCTGGCCCTGCAGTTCAACCCGGACGGCGAGATCCCCGACCTGGTCGCCGACTGCGTGGACGCGGCCGCCGACGAGCTGATCGCCGCCGCCGGCGGGCCACCCCGCGACGAGGCCGCCTTCGACGCCCTCGTCGCCTCCGCGAAGGGGGAGCTGCACCGGCTCACCGTCGACACGGTCACGCGCGTCGAGGCCGTGCTGAGCCGGGCGCGCGAGGTGGCGGTGGCGATCGGTGGCGCACCCGCCCGCCGGGTGCCCGAGGCGGCGGTGGCCGACCTGCGGCGCCAGATGACGGGGCTGCTGCACCGCGGGTTCGTCGCCGGCACCGGCCGCCGCCGGCTGCCCGACCTCGTCCGGTACCTCACCGCGATGGTGCACCGGCTGGAGAAGCTGCCGGCCAACGCGGCGCGCGACGAGCTGTGGATGCAGCAGGTGGCCGCCGTGACGGCGGAGTACGAGCAGCTCCGGAGGCAGGTCCCGCCGACCGGTGCGCCCGACGACCCGGTGACCCGGGTGCGCTGGATGCTCGAGGAGCTGCGGGTGGGCCTGTTCGCCCAGAACGTGGGCACCCCCCGCCCGGTGTCCGAGCAGCGCATCTACAAGGCGATCGACGCGATCGGCGTCTAGGGCCGCGGTCCGGCGCCGTTCTCCTTCAGCAGGGCCGAGATGCGCTGGCGGGTGACGCCGAAGAGCGCGGCGATCCGGTTGATGCTCACCTGCTCGCGCTGCAGGGCCGCAGCCTCCTCCCGCCGGAAGGCGTGGCCGGCGGTCGCGAGGGAGGCGAGGACGGTGGAGACGCTCTCCACCACCAGCGGGCCGGACTCCTCGGTGACCAGGTGCAGCCAGGACCGGCCGGCGCGGCGCTCGGCCAGCAGCAGGTCGGCGCGGGCGCGGGCGTGCTGCAGCTCGGCGAGGGAGGAGTCGATGCAGGCGATCAGGCGCTCCAGCGCCGCCTCGGCCGGTTCGTCCGGCGTTCCGTGCGGGCCGCTCATCGCTGCTCCTCACGGACGTCGGCGGTGTGTCGGGAGAACTCTAGCGGGACATGTGTTGCACACAACCGGCCTCGGGGGCAAGGGGGGTTGCGCCCCGGAGGTCCCGCGTGGCAGGTTGTGCGCAACCAGTCGAGCTCCCCGGTCTGCCGACGTCGCCACCGCCGGGCGACCAGCCGCCTGCCCGCCCGCCGCAGATCGGACCCGCCCATGTCCACGCTCAGCGCCAGCCTCGACCTCCCGCCGGTCGCGGCCAGCGTCCCGGCCGCCCGGCGGCTGGTCCGGCAGCTGCTGGGCGCCTGGGGTGCCCGCCAGGACCACGACGACGCCGCCCTGCTGGTGACCGAGCTCGTGGCCAACGTCGTGGACCACGTCGGCGGCACCGCCTGCCTGACCGTGGAGGCGACCCTCTCGGACGACTGGCTGCGCCTCGCCGTCGTCGACTGCTCGCGGTCCGCCCCGTGGTCCAGCAGTTCTCCGGGAACCGCCCCCGGGGCCGGGGGATGCTCATGGTCGAGGTGCTCGCCGACCGGTGGGGGTGCGAGGAGCACCGCGACGGCAAGCGCGTGTGGTTCGAGCTGCGCCCACCCCTGCTGTGACGCGCCGGCTGGTTTGCCGCGGTCGCCGATCGGGGACGGGCGAGGAGGAAGCCAGCCGAAGGAAGGGACTGCGCGATGAGCGAGCCGAACACCCACGCCGCCGGTGAGAACGTCTCCGACGAGGAGATGGTCGAGACGGTGGCGAGCCAGACCGACAGCGCGTCGGAGAACGCCGACGTCGCGGGCAAGGACTGGGACGGCGACCCGGGGTCCGCGCCGGCCCCCAGCGACGAGGCCTGAGTCCCGGAAGTCCCGCACCGCCCCCGCCCCGCACGCCGGGCCGGGGGCGGTGCCGCGTCCGGCCCCGTCGTTGGCACACTGCGGTGATGACCGCCACAGCGGAGCAGCTGGCCCGGCCCGCCCGCACCGCGGCCCGCTGGGCCGTCCGGCACGGGCTGCCCGCCGTCTACCTCTCCCGCAGCGCCCGCCGGGGTGACGCCGTCGGCCGCCTGATGCGCGACCGGGCCCTGCGGGAGCAGCCCTACGCGCTGTACGAGGAGCTGCGCGCCCGCGGGCCGCTCACCGGCAGCAGCCTCGGGCTGGTCACCACGTCGCACCCGGTGGCCCAGGAGGTGCTGCGCAGCGACCGCTTCGGTGTGGGCTGGGACCGCTCGGCGGCGCCGCGGGTGATCCGCTGGGCACTGGCGTTCGGGGACGACCCCGCCGCGGCCGGGGTGGCGGAGCCGCCGTCCATGCTCGTCGTCGACCCGCCCGACCACACCCGGTTCCGCCGGCTGGTCAGCCGGGCCTTCACCCCGCGGGCGACGGCGGCGTTCGAGCCGGCGGTCCGGCGCACCGCCGAGCGGCTCCTGGACGACCTCGAGGGCCGCGACGGCGTCGTCGACCTCGTCGATGCCTACGCGGCGCAGCTGCCCGTGCTGGTCATCGCCGAGCTCCTGGGCGTCCCGGTCGAGCGCCGCGAGGACTTCCTCCGCTGGGGGGCGGCGGCCGCCGCGACCCTCGACCCCGGCCTCCCGCTCGGCCGCTTCCTGGCCGCGGAGCGAGCGCTGCGGGCGATGCACCGCTTCCTCGCCGAGCACTTCGACCGGCTGCGCCGGGAGCCCGGCGCGGACCTGGTCAGCCGGCTGGTCACCCTGCCGCCCGACGAGGCGCTCACCGATCGGGAGCTGCACGCCACCGTGCTGCTGCTCCTGGGCGCCGGCTTCGAGACCACGGTCAACCTGCTGGGCAACGCCGTGGTGCTGCTGGACGCGCACCGCGACCAGTGGGCGGCCCTGCGCGGCGGCGACGCGAGCTGGGAGGACGCCGTCGAGGAGGTGCTGCGGCTGGACAGCCCGGTGCAGCTGACCGGCCGGACGGCGCGCGCGGACGTCGAGCTCGCCGGGCGACGGGTGGCCGCCGGCATGCGGGTCACGCTGCTGCTGGGGGCGGCGAACCGCGATCCCGACGTCTTCCCCGACCCGGCGCGCTTCGACGTCACGCGGGCCAACGCGCGCGAGCACCTGGCCTTCTCCGGCGGCATCCACTACTGCCTGGGCGCCGGGCTGGCCCGGCTGGAGGGCGCCGTGGGCCTGCAGGTGCTCGGCGAGCGCTTCCCGGGCCTGCGCGTGGCCGGCCGCCCGGTGCGCCGCGACCTGCAGACCCTGCGCGGCTTCGCGGCGCTCCCCGTCACCCTTCGCTGACCCCCCTTGATGATCAGGTGACCGGATCATCAAGGGTCCTGGCTCACGGTCGGCGGTGAGCCAGGACCCCGTCAGCTGAGCCAGGGCACCACCGAAGGATCCCTCCGCTAGCTGCCGGGGACCAGCATCCCCGCGCCGACGGTGGCGTTGGTCGCCTCGTCGACGAGGATGAACCGCCCCGTCACGCGGTTGCGGGAGTACTCGTCCACGAACAGCGGCTGGGTGGTGCGCAACCGCACCCGGCCGATGTCGTTGAGCCCGAGCTCGCCGGCCCCCTGCTCGCGGTGCAGCGTGTTCACGTCCAGGCGGTAGACCAGCTCCTTGACCATGGCGCGCACCGACCGGGTGGTGTGCTTGACGGCCAGCCGCCGGCGCGGGCGCAGCGGCTCGTCGGTCATCCAGCACACCAGCGCGTCGAGGTCCTGGGTCACGTGCGGGGCGTTCGCCGGCCGGCAGATCAGGTCGCCGCGCGAGACGTCGAGGTCGTCGGTCAGGCGCACGGTCACCGACATGGGCGCGAAGGCCTCCGCCACCGGGCCGCGGGGCCCGTCGATGCCGGCGATCGTCGTCGTCAGGCCGCTGGGCAGCACCTGCACCTCGTCGCCGGGGCGCAGCACGCCGCTGGCGACCGTCCCGGCGTAGCCGCGGTAGTCGTGGTGCGCGTCGGACTGCGGCCGGATGACGTACTGCACCGGGAAGCGCACGTCGATCAGGTTGCGGTCGCTGGCGACGTGCACGTGCTCGAGGTGGTGCAGCAGCGAGGGGCCCTGGTACCACGGCGTGTTCTCCGACCGGCGCACGACGTTGTCGCCGTGCAGCGCCGAGATCGGCACCACGGTCAGGTCGGGGACGTCGAGCTTGGCGGCGAACGCGGTGAACTCGTCGCGGATCGCCTCGTAGGTCTCCTCCGACCAGTCGACGAGGTCCATCTTGTTGACGGCGACGACCAGGTGCGGCACCCGCAGCAGCGAGGCGAGGAAGGCGTGCCGCCGGCTCTGCTCGACCATGCCCTTGCGGGCGTCGACCAGCACGATCGCGAGGTCGGCGGTCGAGGCGCCGGTGACCATGTTCCGCGTGTACTGCACGTGACCGGGGGTGTCGGCCAGGATGAACGTGCGCCGCGGGGTGGCGAAGTACCGGTAGGCGACGTCGATGGTGATGCCCTGCTCGCGCTCGGCGCGCAGGCCGTCGGTGAGCAGCGCGAGGTCGACGTAGTCGCCCTTGCTGGCCCGCTCGACCGCCTCGTACTGGTCCTCGAAGACGGCCTTGCTGTCGTAGAGCAGGCGGCCGATCAGCGTGCTCTTGCCGTCGTCCACCGAGCCGGCGGTGGCGATGCGCAGGATGTCCTTGCGCGCGGTGGCGATCTCGGCGGCGGCCTCGGCGGCGGCCGAGTGGACGTCGACGGGTGCGTCGGTCATCGGGCGGTCTCCTGGCGCGGTGCGGCGGCGTGGCGGACGCTGGTGTCCGTCGACGACCGGGGAGGCAGCGGGTGTTCGTTCTGCTCGCCGTACCGGGGCTGCTCGTCGTGGTCGCGGGGTACGTCGTCGGCTTCGCCGTGGCGGACTGGGCGTACGGGCTGCTCGGCGCGCGGCCGGGCGGGACGCCGGAGGTCGCCGGCTGGGTGACGGGGCTGCTGCTGCTCGCCGTCGTGCTGAAGCTGGTGGTGGGCCGCCTGCGCCGCCGGGGTCAGGACCGCGGGCATCAGAAGTAGCCCTCCTTCTTGCGGTCCTCCATGGCGGCGTCGCTGACCTTGTCGTCCCCGCGGGTGGCCCCGCGCTCGGTCATGCGGGTCACCGCGATCTCGGCGATGACCTCCTCGACCGTGGTGGCGGTCGAGGGGACGGCGGCGGTCAGGTTGGCGTCGCCGACCGTGCGGTAGCGGACGCTCCGGCGCTGCACCTGCTCGCCCTCGCGCGGGGTGATGAACTCGTTGACCGCGTAGAGCATCCCCTGGCGCTCGACGACGTCCCGCTCCTGGGCCAGGTACAGCGGGGGGATGGCGATCTCCTCGCGGAGGACGTACTGCCAGATGTCCAGCTCGGTCCAGTTCGACAGCGGGAAGACGCGGATCGACTCGCCGAGGTGGATGCGGCCGTTGTAGAGGTCCCAGAGCTCGGGGCGCTGGTTCTTCGGGTCCCACTGGCCGAACTCGTCGCGGAAGGAGAACACCCGCTCCTTGGCGCGGGCCTTGTCCTCGTCGCGGCGGGCGCCGCCGAACAGGGCGGTGAAGCCGTGCTCCTCGACCGCGTCGAGCAGGACCGGCGTCTGGATGCGGTTCCTGGAGCCGTTGGGCTCCTCCTTGACGGTGCCGGCCGCGATCGCGTCGGGCACCGAGGCGACCACGAGCTGGACGTCGAGCTCCGCGACCCGCTTGTCGCGGAAGGCCAGCACCTCGGGGAAGTTCAGCCCGGTGTCCACGTGCATGACGGGGAACGGGATGCGGGCGGGCGCGAACGCCTTGCGGGCCAGCTCCAGCATCACGATGGAGTCCTTGCCGCCGGAGAACAGCAGCACCGGCCGCTCGAGCTCGGCCACCACCTCACGGATGACGTGGATGGACTCGGCCTCCAGCGTCTCCAGCTGGCTGAGCCGGTAGTCGGGCGTCGTCACGCGCGCATGCTCCACGGGTAGGGATCGGGTCGCCGACCGGCGCAACCCGATCGGTTCGGTGCGGATTCCCGCCCAGTGTCCGCTATCGGGCCGCGGCCACCGCAGCCAGCACCTCGGGCGCCAGCTCGGGGCGGGCGACCACCAGGTCCGGGAGCGAGGGGTCGGGGTCGTTGTAGACCAGCGGCGAGCCGTCCAGCCGGCAGGTCACCAGCCCCGCGGCGCGGGCCACGGCGACCGGCGCGGCGGAGTCCCACTGGTACATGCCGCCGCCGTGCACGTAGGCGTCGACCTCCCCGCGCACGACGGCCAGGGTCTTGTAGCCCGCCGAGCCCAGCGGCACCAGCTCGCCCCCCAGCGCGTCGGCCACGGCCTGCGCCTCGGCCGGTGGGCGGGTGCGGCTGACGGCGATGCGCACCGGTCCCCCCGGGCGGGGCGGCAGTGCGGGGGCCGGCTCGGTGACGTGCACCTCGTCCAGCGCCGGCAGCGCCACCGCGGCGGCGACCAGGTCACCCCCGGCCCAGAGGGCGACGTGCACCGCCCAGTCGGCGCGGGCGGGGTCGGAGTACTCGCGGGTGCCGTCGAGCGGGTCGACGATCCAGACGCGGTCGGCGGTCAGCCGGCGGGCGTCGTCCACCGCCTCCTCGCTGAACACCGCGTCGCCGGGGCGGGCGCCGGTGAGCACACCCAGGATCGCCTGCTGCGCGGCCGCGTCACCGGCGTCGCCGAGCGCGCGCCCTCCCGGGCCGCCGTCGCGCAGCGGCAGCAGCGCCGCGGCCGCGGCCCGTGCGGCGGCCACGGCGACGGCGACGTCGGAGCCGGGGGTCAGCTCCACTGCACCGAGGTGGCGTCGCCGGGACGGCGGGGCGGGGTGTGCCGGCCGGCCGCGTCGGTGATGGTGCCGAAGTAGGCCTGCGCCTTCTCCGGGCGCGGCATGACGAAGATGCCGCGGGCCTCGACCAGCGGGCGCCCGGGGTCGTCCGCCAGCGCGATCGTGCCGACGATCACCGACTTGCGGCCCTCGTTGCTCTCGACCCGGGCCCGCATCACCAGCGGGGTCTGCAACGGCAGCGGGCCGCGGTAGTCCAGCTCCAGGTGCGCGGTCATGCCCCACAGCCCCGCCGCGCCGGCCGCGCTGCCGAGCAGCTGGTCCATGAAGAGGGCGCTCATCCCGCCGTGCACGTAGCTGGGCGGGCCCTCGTACGCGACGCCCAGGGTCACCTCGGCGACCACGCCGCCCTCCTCCCGGCGCACCACCAGGGGCGGGGCGAGGGCGTTGCCGATGCCGACGACCGGGTTGAACACGCGCCGGCCCACCGACGGGTCGTCCAGCACCGGGAGCTGGGCGGCGGGGCGCCGGGACGCACCGATCGCCGCGGTCGCCCGGCGGACCTGCTCGGCCGCCGCGGCCACCTCCGCCGCGGGCGCCGTGGTGACCACCGAGGCCTCGATCAGCTCGCGGAGCGCGGCCCCCAGCTCGGTGGAGGCCGCCATGAGCTCGGGGTCGTAGGGGGCCCCGGTCTCGGCGGGGGCGTCGTTCGTCGTCACCGGGCGATGGTCGCAAGCGGCCTCAGGCCGCCGGTGCGCCACCCCCGGGGGGTCCGCTCCTCGGCAGCTGCACGGTCACCGCGAGCCCCTCCCCGGGCACGGTCTCCAGCGACGCCGACCCGCCGTGGGCGGCGGCCAGCGAGGCGACGATGGAGAGCCCCAACCCGGTGCCCCCGGCGGCGCGGGTGCGGGAGGCGTCCGCCCGGTAGAACCGCTCGAACGCGCGCTCGGCGTCGGCCGGGTCCATCCCGGGGCCCTCGTCGGCGACCCGCAGCAGCAGGACGTCGGGATCGTCGGGGGCCTCCGCCACCGAGACCAGCACCCGGGTGGACGGCGGGGTGTGGGTGAGGGCGTTGGTGACGAGGTTGCCGACCACCTGGCGCAGCCGGCTCTCGTCGCCGAGCACGACCGGCACGTCGGTGAGCGACTCGTCCAGGTGCAGGCTGATCGGCCGGTCGGGCTGGACGGCGCGGGCGTCGTGCACCGCGTCGCCGGCGACGGCGGCCAGGTCGACCGGGGCCACGGACAGCGGTCGCTGCTGGTCCATGCGGGCGAGCAGCAGCAGGTCCTCGACGAGCAGGCCCATCCGGCCGCCCTCGGCCTCGATGCGCTGCATGAGGCGGGCGACGTCCTCGTCCGACCGGACGGCGCCCTGCCGGTACAGCTCGGCGAAGCCGCGGATGGAGGTCAGCGGGGTGCGCAGCTCGTGGCTGGCGTCGGCGACGAACCGGCGCATGCGGTGCTCGGACCCGCGCGCCTGCTCCTCCGACGCCTGCTGGGCGCGGAAGGCGGTCTCGATGCGGGCGAGCATGCCGTTCAGCGCCGTCGAGAGCCGCCCCACCTCGGTGCGCTCGTCACCGACCGGGACGCGCCGGGAGAGGTCGCCCGCGGCGATGGCGGCGGCGGTGCGCTCGACGTCGACCAGCGGGCGCAGGCTGTTGCGCACCAGCACGTACCCGGCGGCGCCCAGCACGACCAGGAGGGAGAGCCCCACGACCAGCTCGATGCGGACCAGCCGGGCGATGGCCCGCTCCACGCCCGAGTTGTCGTCGCCGACGACCAGGGTGTAGCCGCCGGGGAGCTGGCCCGAGGTCATCCGCCACCGCTCGCCGTCGACCCAGACCGTGAACGGGCGGCTGTCGGCCCGGAGCCGCTCCACCGCCTTGCCGCTCAACTCGGGCATCTCGTCCCCGCCCGGCCCCTGGGGCTCGCCGAGGACGACCGGCTCGTCGCTGCCCGGCGGGAGGCAGGCGACGAAGAACGGGTTGGGCGCCGCGTCCCCGGGCTGGCGGCAGGCGGCCGCCACCTCGGGGCGCAGGTTGTACTCGACGAGGATGCGCAGCTCGGCGTCCCGCTGGTCCTGCAGGTAGTCGCGCAGCAGCGAGGTGGTGGCCAGGCCGGTCGCGAGCAGGGCGGCGCTCAGCAGCGCCACCAGCAGCGCGACGAGGGTGACCCGGAGCGGGACCCGCGGGCCCCGTACCGGCGCGGGCGGAGGGGTCATGCCCCCCGGGGCAGCCGCAGCGTGTACCCGACCCCCCGGATGGTGTGCAGCAGCCGCGGCTCGGTCGTGTCGATCTTGCGGCGGAGGTAGGAGATGTAGGACTCGACGACGTTGGCCTCGCCGTTGAAGTCGTAGTTCCACACGTGGTCGAGGATCTGCGCCTTGGACAGCACCCGCCCGGCGTTGGCCATGAGGTAGCGCAGCAGCTTGAACTCGGTGGGGGACAGGCTGATCACCTCCCCGGCCTTGATGACCTCGTGGCTCTCCTCGTCCAGCTCGATGTCGGCGAAGGTGAGCCGCGGGGCCTCGGCGCCCCGCTGCGCGCCTGTGGTGCGGCGCAGCACGGCGCGGATGCGGGCCACCACCTCGTCCAGGCTGAACGGCTTGGTCACGTAGTCGTCCCCGCCGAGGGTCAAGCCGGAGACCTTGTCCTCCGCGGCGTCCCGGGCGGTGAGGAACAGCACCGGGGTGTGGCGGCCGCTCTCCCGCAGCCGCCGGACGACGCCGAAGCCGTCGAGCCCGGGCATCATCACGTCGAGCACCAGCAGGTCGGGCCGGAACGAGGCGGCCAGGGCCAGTGCCTGCTGGCCGTCCGCGGCGGTGGCCACCTCGAAGCCCGCGTAGCGGAGGCTCGCCGACAGCAGCTCGCGGATGTTGGGCTCGTCGTCCACCACGAGCAGGCGGGCCTCGGGGGTGGTGCGCCCCGTGGGCTGGGGTCCGGACATCGTTCCTCCGGGGGCGTGCGCCGGTGCCGTCGACATGCACCCAGGGTGGAGGCGGCGGCTGCGGTCGGTCTGGACGCTACCTGTGAACACCCTGGACGACCCGGGGGCGGTCAGCCGGCGGGGGCCATGGCGCGCCCGCGCCGCCAGTAACCGATCGCGTGGTGCTGCGCCCGCCCCAGCCCCCAGCGCCCGCGGAGATCGGCGCGGATGGCGCGGACCGCGGCCGACTCGGCGCCCACCCACGCGAAGACGTCGTCGCCCGGCGGGCGCTCGAGCGACGCCACCGCGTCGACCAGGAGCGTGCTCTCACCCGGCGGGGTGGCGCCCCGGTGCAGCCAGCGCAGCTCGACCCCCGGCGGGCCGGCGAGCGGCTGCTCCTCCTCCGGCCCGGTCACCTCCAGGAAGGCGACGCCGGTGGTGCCGGCCGGGGCGGCGGCCAGGATGCGGCTCACCGCAGGCAGCGCGGTCTCGTCCGCGACCAGGAGCAGCCAGCGGGCGGGGCGCTCGGCCAGCGAGGCGGCGCCGGCGACGCCGAGGAGGGCGCCGGGGCGTGCCGCGGCGGCCCAGGAGGCGGCCGGGCCGTCGCCGTGCAGCACGAAGTCGATGTCCACCTGGCCCGCGGCCGGGTCCTGCCGGCGGGCCGTGTAGCTGCGCAGCGCCACGCCGTGGCTGCCGTCGGGCCACACCACGCGGCCGTCGCGCTGGAGCAGCGGCCAGCGGGGGGCCGCGTCGCCCACCCGCGGCACCAGGAGGTTCACCGTCGGGCCGGCGGCGGCCACGGCCTCCGGCGTTCCCGAGAGGGTCACGCGGCGGACCGAGGGGGTGACGTCGGTGACCGAGACGACGGTGAGGACGTCGACCGGGCGCAGCCCGTCGACGAGGGCGGCGTCGCTCGCGGTGGTCACGTCCTCCGAGCCTAGGGGCACCGGGCGATCGGGCCCCGGATGTGTGTCGGCACCGCAGTGGGGGCACCGGCAGGGGCAGCACCGTCCGACGAAGGGGAGACGATGGCCGACGACTTCGAGAAGGGCGACCACGTCGCCTGGAAGAGCCACGGGTCGAAGACGGAGGGCACGGTCGAGAAGAAGATCACCTCCGACACGGAGGCCTCGGGGCGCACCGTGCGCGCCAGCGAGGACGACCCGCAGTACGAGGTCCGCAGCGACAAGTCCGGCCGCACCGCGGTGCACAAGCCCGGCGCGCTCGACGAGGCCTGATCCCCGGGCGGACCGACCCTCGGCCCGGCGCTGCCGGGCCCGATCAACAGGAGGCACACGTGACCGAGTCCGCAGGCGCGTCCTCGCGCAGCACCAAGCACAACCCCCGGCTCGACGAGGAGCTCGAGCACGAGGTCCAGGGCATGCTCAAGGCCGAGCGGGCCACCCGGGCGCATGAGTGGCGCGAGGTGGAGCCGGTGGCCGAGGGCGAGCCGGACATCGACGCGGACCCGGCGGGCACGCTGGTCGGTGGCACGCCGGTGGGCATGGACGAGGACGCCGTGGTCGCCCGCGCCGAGCTGGCGCGGTGGCTGGACCGGGCCGATTTCCCGAGCAGCGGGCCCGACCTGGTCGAGGCCGCGCGCGACCACCGGGCGCCCGACGTCGTGGTCGCCGAGCTCGAGCGACTGCCCGAGGGGGAGACGTTCGAGCGGATCGGCGACGTCGTCCGGGCCCTCGGCTACCCGACCGAGACCGGCCCCGGCCCCGGGGCCTCGGAGCCCGCGCAGGACTCCTGACCCGCCCGCGGGGGCGCCGGCTCAGCCGCCGGCGCCCTCGCGCGCCTCGTCCTCGGCGATCTCCTCGGCGCCGCGCCGCCGGAACAGCTTGGAACCGGGGAAACCCTTCACGATCTGCCGCATGTCCTGCACGGTGTCGACGAGGTCGCGCACGTCGGTGCCCACGTTCTCCAGCCCCTCCAGCGCGGGGAGCACCTGGTCGTCCAGGTGGCCGAGCACCTGCGGCAGCCGGTCGATCAGCGTGATCAGGGCGTGGACCTCGGTGTCGTCGAACTCGGCTGCCAGCCGCCGCAGCGACGGCGCGAGCGCGACGAGCGCCGGCTCGTAGTCGGCGAGCAGCGGCTCCACCCGACCGACCATGCCCTCCGCGCGGCCGACGATGCCGTCGGCCCGATCGGTCGTCCCGCCCACCTGGTCGACAGCTGCCTCCGCCCTGGTGCGGGTCTCGTTCATCGCGTCGATGGCGTCGTCGGCCCTGGTCCGGGTGTGGTTCATGGCGTCGATCGCGTCGTCGGCCCTGGTCCGGGTGTGGTTCATCGCGTCGATGGCGTCGTCGGCCCTGGTGCGCGTCAGGCCCATGGCGTCGATGGCGTCGTCGGCCTTGCTGCGGGTGCGGCCCATGGCGTCGATCGCGTCGTCGGCCTTCGCGCGCGTCAGGCCCATGGCGTCGATGGCGTCGTCGGCCCTGGTGCGCGTCAGGCCCATGGCGTCGATGGCGTCGTCGGCCTTCGCGCGCGTCAGGCCCATGGCGTCGATGGCGTCGTCGGCCCTCGCGCGGGTCTCGCCGATGCCCGCGATGGCCAGGTCGGCGCTCGCCCGGGTCTCGCCGATACCGGTGATGGCCTCGTCCGCCTTCGTGCGCGTGGCATCCAGCCGCGTGATCGCGCCGTCCGCGCGGTCGAGCAGCGCCTCCACCCGGTCGACCGCGCCGGACACCCGGCCGAGCAGCCCTTCCAGCTCACCGAGCACGGCCGCGGCCCGGGGCACGAGCGCGAGCGCGTCCCCGAGGCCGTCGCGCACGCCTCCTACCAGGGCGACGACGTCGGACGGGCCGGGCACGGAGGGGAGGCGCACCGTGCGAACGCTACGCACTGCGACCGTGGCCCACCATTCGATCGTGCCCGGTCCACCCGGCAGGGGGCAGGTCGGCGGGGACGGCGCCCCGCGCGTCGGCGTGGTCATCGCGGATCCGCCCGTATCGTGGGACGACGGGCACGGGCATGCGGACGACGAGAAGGTGTCGACACCTTGGGGGATCAGCCGGCGCGGGACGGCGCGGGGGACCGCGACCTCCCCGGTCGCACGCGCGGCGGGCGTACCCCTCGGGGCGGTGCGGCAGAGCCGGTGACCGTCGAGCAGTTGCTCGCCCGGCAGGGGAACGACGTCGGCGGCCGTCGCGCCGCCCGGCGGAGCCAGGCGGATCCCCGCGGGGGCGGTGACCGGGTCCGGCCGGCGGAGCGCGGCCGGCCGGCGCGCGGCGGAACCGCTGACGAGCCCGCCGTC
>NZ_SSXC01000007.1 GCF_021699055.1 Blastococcus sp. MG754426
CGAGATCAAACGCTGCCTCAAGCGCTACATCGCCCGCGAGCTCTACCGACGCCTCGAAACCCCACCCTCAGCCCTTGACGCGTCATAGGAGCGTCCGGCCGGGCCGGACCTGTGGCGGGGTCCCCCGCGGCGCTCCGCCGCTGAGTGCTCCTGGGAGCAGAGGCAGAGCGTCCGCGCACCCCCGACCGGCTCAGCGCCGGCGGCGGCGCCTGACCACGAGGGCGATGACCAGGACCAGCGCGGCGACCCCGGCGGCCGGGGCGGCGTAGCGGGTCAGCGCCGCCCCGCCGGCCACCTCGAGCAGGTCGATCGGCTCGGGCTCGGTCGGCGCGGGACGCGACCGCTCCGCCGGACCCGTGCCGGGGACGCTGCGCAGCGGGGCGCCGGTCGAGGGCCGTCCGGGCGGGGCGGTGTTCCCGCTGGGCGGCGCGCTGGGCGCCTTGCCGGCGGGCGCGGTGTCCGTCGGACCGGTGCCGGCGGCCTTCTCGGCGGTGACCTTGGCCGCGGTCTCCTTGGCCGGGGTCTCCGTCGTCGCCGTCTCCGTGCCGGTGGCCGCCCCGGCCTTGGCCGCGGTGGCCTTCTTCGCAGGGGCCGCCTTGGCGGGAGCGGCCTTCTTCGCCGGCGCCACCTTGTCGGTGGCGGAGGCGGCGGCCTTCTTCGTCGCCGCCGCGACCTTCTCCGCCGCCGTGCCGTCGCCGGCGGCCTGCTCGGCAGAGGCGGCGACCTCCTCGACCGCGCCGGTGGCCGTCGCCGCCGCCTTCGCCGCGGGGCCCGCGTCCGCTGCCGCGGCCGCCCGGTCGGCGTCGCCCTGCGCGTCCCCCTCGCCGAGCTGGGCGGCGAGCTTGTCGGCGAACTGCCCCAGCAGCTTGTTGCCGACGTCGGTCATCACCCCGCGCCCGAACTGCGCCGGGCGGCCGGTGATGTTCAGGTCGGTGAGGACGTCGACCCGCGTGACCGACCCCTCGGCGCGCAGGTTGGCGGTGACCGTCGCCGCCGCCGTCCCGTTGCCGCGCTGGTCCTTGCCGCGGGCGTCGATGACCGCCCGGTGCGCCGCCTCGTCCTTCTCGATGAACGACGCCTTGCCCTGGTAGGTCAGGTTGATCGGCCCGAGCTTGACCTTCACCCGGCCGGTGAAGTCGTCGCCGTCGACGGAGTCCAGGGCCGCGCCGGGCATGCAGGGGGCGATCCGCTCGATGTCGAGGAGCACCCGCCAGGCCTCGTCGACGGGCACCGGCACGGTGAACGAGTTCTCCAGCTGCACGGGATGACCTCCGTAGGGGGACGACGCGACCCGGTGGACCGCGGCCCTGGTGACGTACTGGAACGGCCCCCGCGCCCCCGGCACGAGCCTGCGAGTGCCGGGGGGCACGGGGGTCCTCTCGTCAAGCTACAGCCCGGCGGCGGCCGTCACCGCCCGGCGCGTGAGGACCGTCGCCAGGTGCTGCCGGTAGTCGGCCTGGGCGTTGAGGTCGCTGCTGGGCTCGGTGCCCTCGGCGGCGTGCGCGGCGGCCGCGGCGATCGCCTCGGGGGTCGCCTCGGCCCCGGAGAGCGCCGCCTCCACCGCACCGGCCCGCAGCGGGGTCGGCCCCATGTTGGTGAGCCCGACCCGCGCCTCGGCGATGTGCCCGTTCTCGCGGCGCACCGCGGCGGCCACCGCCACGATCGACCAGGCCTGGGCGACGCGGTTGAACTTCTCGTACCGCATGCCCCACTGCCCGTCCAGCTTCGGGACGCGCACCTCGACGAGCAGCTCGCCCTCGCCCACCGCGGTGGTGAGGTAGTCGACGAAGAAGTCCCGCGCCGGCACGGTGCGACGCCCCTCGGGGCCCGCGATGACGAACTCGGCGTCCAGCGCCAGGGCCACCGCGGGCAGGTCACCGGCGGGGTCGGCGTGCACCAGCGCGCCGCCGAACGTGCCCCGGTGGCGCACCTGCCGGTCGGCCACCGTCTCGGTGGCCTGCGCGATCAGCGGCGCGTGCTGCTGGATGAGCGGGTCGGCGAGGACGTCGGAGTGCGTGGTCATCGCGCCGATGACCAGCGCGTCGCCGTCCTCCCGCACGCCGCGCAGCTCGGCCACCCGCCCGAGGTCCACGACGGTCTCCGGCGCGGCCAGCCGCAGCCGCATCACCGGGATCAGCGACTGGCCGCCGGCGAGGACCTTCACGTCCTCACCACCGGCGGCGATCGCCTGCAGCGCCTCGTCGACCGTGGTCGGGCGGGCGTACTCGAACGGTGCGGGAATCATCGGTCCCCTCCCAGCGACGAGGCCTCGGTCGACACGCCGGCGGTGGTCTCGGTCTGCGCCCCGCCGTAGGCGTTGGAGCCGGCGGTGGCCCGGTCGCCGCCGTCCCCTCCGGAGTGGATGGCCCGCCAGACGCGCTCGGGCGTCAGCGGCATGCGGATGTCGGTGACCCCCAGGTGCCGGACGGCGTCCAGCGCCGCGTTGACGACCGCCGGCGTGCTGGCGATGCAGCCGGCCTCGCCCACGCCCTTGGCGCCGATCGGGTTGCCCGGCGCCTCGTGCACGGTGTTGCCCGTGTCGAAGTGCGGCAGGTCGGCGGCCGAGGGCACCAGGTAGTCGACGAAGGTGCCGGTGGTGAGGTTGCCGTCGGCGTCGTAGATCGCCTCCTCGTAGAGGGCCTGCGCGATGCCCTGGGCCAGCCCGCCGTGCACCTGCCCCTCGACGATCAGCGGGTTGACGATCTTCCCGACGTCGTCGACGCAGGCGTACTTGCGGATCTTGACGAAGCCGGTCTCGGTGTCGACCTCCATGGCGCAGATGTGCGTGCCGTGAGGGAAGGAGAAGTTGACCGGGTCGAACGTCGCGTCCGCGTCGATCGACGGCTCCATGCCCTCGGGGAAGTTGTGCGCCGCGAACGTGGCCAGCGCGATCTCCTGGATCGAGATGCTCGTCCCGGGCGTGCCGCGCACGGAGAACGAGCCGCTCTCGAACTGCAGGTCGTCCTCGCCGGCCTCGAGCAGGTGGGCGGCCACCTTGCGCGCCTTCGCCACGACCTTCTGCGAGGCGCTGACGACGGCGGCACCGCCGACCACCAGTGAGCGGGAACCGTAGGTGTCCAGGCCGCGGGAGGAGATCCCGGTGTCGCCGTGCAGCACCTCGACGTCCTCGAACGGCACGCCGAGCTCGTCGGCGACCAGCTGGCTCCACGCCGTCTCGTGCCCCTGCCCGTGCGGGGTCGAGCCGGTGACGACCTCGACCTTGCCGGTGGGCAGCATGCGGATCGAGGCGTGCTCCCAGCCCCCCGCGCCGTAGGAGAGCGAGCCGAGCACCCGGGAGGGCGCCAGGCCGCACATCTCGGTGAAGGTGGAGAAGCCGATGCCCAGCTGCACCGGGTCGTCCGACTCGCGACGTCGGCGCTGCTCCTCGCGCAGCTCGTCGTAGCCGAGCAGCTCGAGGGCCTGCTGGGTGGCGGCGTCGTAGTCACCGCTGTCGTACTCGAGGCCCGCCACCGTGGTGAACGGGAACTCCTCGGCCTTGATCCAGTTCTTGCGGCGCAGCTCCAGCGGGTCCATGCCCAGCTCGACGGCGAGCTCGTCCATGATCCGCTCGATCGCGAACGTCGCCTCGGGCCGGCCCGCGCCGCGGTAGGCGTCGGTGGGCGTCTTGTTGGTGAAGACGCCCTGGCAGTCGAACCGGTAGGCCGGGAACTTGTAGATGCCCGGGTACATGAAGGCGCCCAGCACCGGCACACCCGGGCTGACCAGCCGCAGGTAGGCGCCCATGTCCGACAGGATGTGGACCTTGAGGCCCTTGATGTTGCCCTCGCGGTCGGCGGCGACGTCCACGTACTGGATCTGGTCGCGGCCGTGGTGGGCGCTCATCAGCGACTCGCTGCGCGTCTCGGTCCACTTGACCGGCTTGCCCAGCCGCCTGGCCACCAGGAGGGTGATGACCTCCTCGGGCGTCACCTGCAGCTTGCCGCCGAAACCGCCGCCGACGTCGGGGGCGATGACCCGCAGCTTGTGCTCGGGCGTGCCGGTGATCATCGCCAGCATCAGCCGCAGGATGTGCGGCACCTGGGTCGACGACCACATCGTGTAGTTGTCACCCTGTGGCTGGACGACGGCGGCCCGGGGCTCCATGAACGCCGGGATCAGCCGCTGCTGGACGAACCGGCGGCTGACCACGACCTCGGCGTTCGCGAACGCCTCGTCGGTGTTCTGGCCGGTGCCGGCCTCGCCGGCGTCGAAGACGAACCGGAAGCTCTCGTTCGAGCTCAGGTGGTCGTGGCACAGGTCGGGCTGCTCGGCGACCGCCTCCTCCATGTCGAGGACGACGGGTAGCGGGTCGTAGTCGACGTCGACCAGCTCGACGGCGTCCTGCGCGGCCGCCTTGCTGCGGGCGACGATGACCGCGACCGCCTCGCCCACGTGGTTGACCTCCTCGACCGCCAGCGACGGGTGGCCGGGGTTGACCATGTCCGGGGTGACCGGCCAGGCACAGGGGATCGAGCCCTGCTCCTCGGCGAAGTCGCGGCCGGTGAACACGGCGACCACGCCGGGCGCGTCCGCGGCCGCGGAGACGTCGACGGAGGTGATCTTGGCGTGCGCGACCGGGCTGCGGACGACGGCGAGGTGCAGCATGCCCGGCAGCACCATGTTGTCGGTCCAGGTGGTGCGGCCCGTGATGAGCCGCGCGTCCTCCTTGCGCTTGCGCGCCTTCCCGACCTCCGGGGCCGGCGCCTCGGTCCGGTCCTCGAGCGCGGTCATGCCTGCCCCACCACGTGCGGAGCGGCGGCGGTGTCGACGACGGCCGGCGCGACGTGGCCGTCGCTCGCCGGAGCACCGCGCATCTCGCCGGCCGCGAGTTGCACGGCCCGGACGATGTTCTGGTATCCGGTGCAGCGGCAGAGGTTGCCCTCGATGCCCTCGCGCACCTCGTCGTCGCTCGGGTCGGGGTTGTCCTGCAGCAGGTCGATCGAGGCCATGATCATGCCCGGGGTGCAGAAACCGCACTGGAGGCCGTGCATCTCGTGGAAGGCCTTCTGCACCGGGTGCAGCTCGCCGCCGCGGGACACGCCCTCGATGGTGGTCACCTCCGCGCCGTCGGCCTGGACCGCCAGCACGGTGCAGCTCTTCACGGCCTCGCCGTCGAGGTGCACGGTGCAGGCGCCGCAGTTGCTGGTGTCGCAACCGACCACGGTCCCGACCTTGCCGAGCTGCTCGCGCAGGTAGTGGACGAGCAGGGTCCGCGGTTCGACGTCGTCCTGGTAGGACGCCCCGTCCACCCGCACGCTGATCCGGGTCATCAGTCCTCCGCCTCGTTGCAGGGGTCGCTGCGCCCGCGGTTCCCCGCGGGCCCGAGCGGAGTCTGACCTGAAAGCTGTGACTTAGGCCACGCTTACCTGCGCGCTTTCTCGTGCCGCATCCGCCGGTCGGGCGGCGAATCGGGGCCGGAGGACGTTGCACGGCCGTTGCAGGCCGGATCACCGCGGTTCCTGGCAGCCCCGCCGCTGGCGCCGTGCCCGGCGACCGACGACGGTTGCCGCGTGCCGACCACCGCCCCGCCCCGCAGCCCCGCCGAGGCCCTGGCCGTCCAGCAGCAGCGGGTGGCCGGGCTGCTCGCCGCCGCTCCCGCCGCCGCGCTGCCGACCCGGCGCCTGCCGGCCGTCGAGGTCGCGCGGCTGGTCGGGTCGGGCCACTTCCCGGCCTACGCCGCCGAGCTCGCCTGGACGCCGCACCAGGTGGCGGGCCACCTGCGGGACAGCGCCCGGGTGTTCACCGCCCGCGTCGCCCGGCTGCGCACCGAGGAGGACCCGCTGCTGCCCGACTTCGACCCCACCGCCGCCGACCGGGTGGCCGGGTACGCCGCCGTGCCCCCGACCCGTCTGCTCGACGAGCTGCAGGTGGCCCAGGCCGCGCTGCTGGAGGCGGTCCGCGGCGTGCCGGAGGCCGAGCGGTCACGCACCGGCCGGCACGCCACGGACGGGGCGCTGACGCTGGGCGACGTCCTCGACTTCCTCCCCGGCCACCAGCGCGACCACGCCGAGCAGCTGGCCGCCCTGCTCCGCTGAGCGCGATGTCCCGACGGTGAGCACTGGTGCGCAGCTCGGCGCGACGGAACTGCACACCGGCGCCCGCTGTCGCCCGGCCCGCGGGGGCCCGGCGTCTCGGGGTCAGCGCGCGACGGCCGGCTCCGCGTGCGGTGCCGGCGCCGGCCCACCCGCCGCGGCCGCGCGGAGCTCGCGACGCCGGAGCACCGCGGAGGCGGTGAGGGCCAGCAGGCCGAGCACGGCGAGCCCCGCCCCCACCCAGCCCGGCGCGGTGTAGCCCAGGCCGGCGGCGATGACCAGCCCGCCCAGCCAGGCGCCGAGCGCGTTGGCGGCGTTGAGCGCCGAGTGGTTCAGCGCCGCCCCGAGCATCTGCGCCTCCCCGGCGACCTCCATGAGCCGCAGCTGGAGGCAGACCACCAGCACCGACGCGCTGGCGGCGAACAGGAAGATCGCGAGCACGATGGTGACCGGGGTGCGGGCGGCCACCGGCACCAGCGCGAGCAGCACGCCGGTGACGACGTTGGCGCCGACCAGCGAGGGGAACAGCGCGAGGTCCGCGAGCCGGCCGCCCACCGCCGTCCCGAGCACCCCGCCGATGCCGAAGGCCAGCAGGACCAGCGGGATCGCGGCGCGGGACATGCCGGTCACCTCGGTGACCAGCGGCGCGATGTAGCTGTAGACGGCGAACATCCCGCCGAAGCCGACCACGCCGACCAGCAGCGTGAGCAGCACCTGCGGGCGGCGCAGCGCCCCGAGCTCGGTGCGCACCGCGGCCTCGCGGTTGCCCGGCGCGGAGGGCACCACCCAGGCGGTCGCGGCGATGGTGAGCAGCGCGAGCACCGCGACCGCCCAGTAGGCGGTGCGCCAGCCGAACTGCTGCCCGAGCCAGGTCGCGGAGGGCACGCCGGCGACGTTCGCCAGGGCCAGGCCCAGCATCACCGAGCTCACCGCCCGCCCGCGCAGGTGCGGCGCCACCAGCGAGGCCGCCACCAGGGAGGCGACGCCGAAGTACGCCCCGTGCGGCAGCCCGGCGAGGAACCGGGAGGCCAGCAGCGACCCGTACCCCGGCGCCACCGCGGTGAGCACGTTGCCCGCGATGAAGGCGGCCATCAGCCCGAGCAGCACCGCGCGGCGGGGCAGCGTGGTGGCCAGGGCGGCGATCACCGGCGCCCCGACGACGACGCCGAGCGCGTAGGCCGAGATGAGGTGGCCGGCGGTCGGGATGGTGATGCCCACGCCCTCGGCCAGGTCCGGCAGCAGCCCCATGGTCACGAACTCGGTGGTGCCGATGGCGAACCCGCCGAGCCCGAGGGCGACGACCGCGGCGACGAGCCGGCCGGTGCGCAGGGGTGGGCGGTCGGCGAGGGGTGCAGCGGTCACGCCAGCTGCGAAGTCGTGAGCCGCCCTCAGCATTCCCGCGCCGGGCGGGTCACCGCGCCCGGCCGGCCAGCCGCAGGCGGTGCAGGTGCGCGGTGACGGCGGCCCGGCGCGGCGATCCGGCCGGCAGGACCTCGCACAGCGCGTGCCAGACCCCGGCGTCCTCCCGCAGCTCGGGCAGCTGGGCCAGGCGCAGGAGCAGGTCCGGGCGGCGGCCGGTGAGCACCGCCCGCCGGAGCAGGCCGAGCAGCCGGTCGCGGGCCTGCCGCACCCCCGGCGCCTGCGAGCCGGGCAGCACCGGCCCCGCGTAGCGCTCGAGGGCGGCGGCGAGCTCGCCGCGGGCGACGAGCCGGCGCACCTCCTCGGCGTCGGTGCGCACCCGGCCCACCAGCCGGTAGGGGCGGGATGCCAGCAGGTCGTCCCCGACCAGCCGCCGCAGCCGGGAGAGCTCGGCCCGCACGGTGACGGTGGCCGCCGCGCCGGCGTGCACCTCGGCGGCGAGCTGGGCCGCGTCGCGCCCGTGGCCGGAGACGGCGGCCTCGGCCAGCAGGAACAGCAGCTCCGAGTGGCGGACCGACAGCTCCAGCGGCCCGCCCGGGAGCGTCAGCCGCGCCCGCTCCCGGCCCAGCACCTCGAGCCGGGCCTCCGCCGGCGCCGGCCCCGCCGCCGCCGGGCCGCCCGCGAGCCGCTCGCGGTGCAGCCAGCGGAGCTCGGACTCGACGGCGGCCACCGTCGCGCGGACCAGGGTGAGCACGTGCGGGCTGGCCACGTGGTCGCCGCCGGTGACGTCGATCGCGCCGAGCAGCGCGCCCGACACCGGGTCGTGCACCGGGGCGGCCGAGCAGCTCCACGGCTGCACCGCCCGGCGGAAGTGCTCGCTGCCGTAGATCTGCACGGCGGCGTCGACCGCCAGCGCCGTCCCGGGGGCGTTGGTGCCGGCGACCTCCTCGGACCACCGGGCGCCCTCGACGAAGTTCGTCGCCGCGGCCCGGCCGCGCAGCGCGCGGTCGCCCTCCACCCACAGCATCCGGCCGGCGGCGTCGCTGACCGCCACGATCATGCGGTCGGCCTCGGCGTCCTGCACGAGCAGCCGGCGGATCACCGGCAGCACCGGGGCCAGCGGGTGGGCGTCCCGGTACGCCCGCAGCTCGGCGTCGAGGAGCTCGACCGGGGGCGACCCGCCGTCGGGGTCCACACCGCTGCCCAGGGAGCGCCGCCAGGAGTCGCGCACGACCGGGCGGACCGCGTCGTCGTCCGCGGGCAGCACGCTGGCGGTGACGAGCCGCTCGTGCGCCGCGCGCAGCCGGCGGGCGCGGGCGGCGGAGGGCGGCCCGTCCGGCAGCGCCAGCCACGGGTTGACGGCGGTCGTCACCGGCCGGGCCACGGGGAGTCGCTCATCTCCCGGTCATCGTGGCCGCTGCCGGCGGTTTCCACCAGACCGGCGGCCGCGGGTCAGCGCCCGGCAGCCGCCGTCCCGTCCCCGGCCGGCAGCTGCCAGGGCCGCACGACGGTGCCCAGGACGACGAGGGCGAGCACCAGCGCCGCGACGACCACCAGGCCGACCGCCGTCGAGTCGTTGCCGAGCAGGCCCACCACGGGGGAGACGACCGCGCCCACGCCGAACTGGACCGCGCCGAGCAGGGCCGCCGCGCTGCCGGCGGCCTCGCCGTGCCGGGACAGCGCCAGCGCCGGGGCGTTGGGCAGCGCGAGGCCGCAGGCGAACAGCACCACCCAGAGCGCGCCGGTGACCGCGGGGAGCCCGCCGGTGCCCGTGGCGGCGACCCCGACCAGCGCGGCCCCGGCGAGCGCGCCGAGGACCGTGCCGGAGACGAGCAGCCGCTGCGGGGACCAGCGGCGCAGCAGCAGGGGGTTGAGCTGGGTGGCCGCGATGAGCCAGAACGCCCCGGCGCCGAAGAGCAGGCCGAACTGCTGCTCGTCCAGGCCGAACTCCTCCTGGTAGACGAAGGAGGAGCCCGCCACGTAGCTGAACAGCCCCGCCATGGTCAGGCCGGCGACGAGCACCAGCCCGACGTAGACCCGGTCGTGCAGCAGACCGCGGTAGATCCGCAGCGTGCCGCGCACCCCGTTGCTGCTCCGCCGCTCCGGCGGCAGCGTCTCGCGCAGGGTCAGCCACCCGACGACCACCATGACCAGCCCGTAGGCGGCGAGGGCGGCGAAGACGCCGCGCCAGCTGGTGAAGCGCAGCAGCTCCCCGCCGAGGGTGGGTGCCAGCACCGGCGCGGCGCCGAGCACGAGGAACAGCCGGGAGAGCATCGTCGCCGCGGCCCGGCCGTCGTAGAGGTCGCGCACCACGGCGAGCGCGATGACGGCACCCGCGGCGGCGCCGACGCCCTGCAGGAAGCGCAGGGCGCCGAGCACGGCGATCGTGGGGGCGACGAGCACCAGCAGCGAGGCCAGCACGTGCAGCGCCGTCCCGGCGACGAGCGGGCGGCGCCGGCCCCAGGCGTCCGACAGCGGGCCGATGACCAGCTGGCCGACGGCCAGGCCCACGAGCGTGCCGGTGAGCGTGAGCTGCACCGTGGCCGGCGTCGTCAGCAGGTCGTCGGTGATGCTCGGCAGCGCCGGCAGGTACATGTCGATGGTCAGCGGCCCGAGGGCGACGAAGGCGCCCAGGGTCAGCGCGGTGCGCGCGGCGCCCGGCCGGTCGGGCGCGGTCGCGGCGGCGGCTGCGGGCGCGGTGCGGTGCTGGGTGGTGGTCACGGGTCCCCCGTCGATCGGTGCTGAGCGGGACCCACGCTGGTCGGACCGCAGTACGACGGCCTTCAAGGCGCCCGGGCCGCCGGGCATTCCGGCACCCCGCGGATCCCGTCAGCGCGGCGGGCGCACCGGCAGGAGCGCCCGGGCATCGCGGGCACGCACCGCACCCGCCCACAGCCCGGCGCCGTAGGCGAGGTCGTCCAGCCGCCGGGCCACGCCGTGGCGGACCGGCCCGATCCGCCCCCGGTGCGGCCACCAGCCCACCAGCGCGTCGCCCACGGCGACGGCCAGCACCCCCCGCCGGGCCCGGCGCGAGGCGAGGGCCACCGCCGCGGCCAGCGGCCAGTGGTGCCGGGTCACCGACCGGGCCAGCGCCTGACCGGACGCCGCCAGGCCCCGCGCCACCAGGCCGGCGGCGAGCGCGGCCGGCACGGGTTCGCCGGGGCGGGCGAGCCGGCGCGCGAGGCGGGCGGTGGTCCAGCCGAGCAGGGCGAGGCCGGCGGGCCGGCCCCACCGGCCGCCCGCCACCAGCAGCGCCCACGTGGCGGCCGTCTCCGGCGCCATCACCAGCGGTGAGACGGCCGGGCCGTGCCGGGCGGCGAGCAGCGCGGCGCCGGTGCCGTAGAAGGCCCGGCGGCGCAGCCACGCGGTCGTGGGCGCCGGGTGCTCGTGGGCGACGGCGGCCGCGGGCTCGTACCGGACCCGCCAGCCCGCTGCGGTCAGCCGCCAGACGAGGTCGACGTCCTCGGCCACCCGCATCGCCTCGTCGAAGCCGTCCCCCAGGGCCGCCCGGCGCACCAGCAGCGCGGCGCTCGGCAGGTAGGGGACCGCGGACATCGGCTGCACCGGCGCCGGGTGCGGGCCCATGTCCAGCGCCCCGGCGACCGCCTCGTACGGGCTCGTCCAGCCGCGCGCCGCGCCGTCCAGCGGCACGATCCGCGGGCCGGCCACGGCCACCCGCGGATCGGCCAGGTGGGGGCGCAGCAGGCCGAGCCAGCCCGGCAGCGGCACGCAGTCGGAGTCCAGGAAGGCGACGAGCTCCGTCGTCGCGACCGCCAGCCCGGTGTTGCGGGCGGCGGCCGGCCCCCGGGCACCCGGATGCCGCAGCAGGCGGACGCCCGCCGGCGCGACGACCGGCACCGCCGACCCGTCGTCGACGACGACGACCGGCAGCGGAGCGGTGGCGGGTTCGGCGCGCAGCGCGGCGAGCAGCCGGGCCAGCTCCTCCGGGCGGTCCCTGACGGGGACGACGACGGTGACCCCGGCGGGCGCGGGATCCGCGGGCAGGTCGGGGTGGGCCAGGCCGGCGTCGAGCAGGCGCCCGGCGAGCGCGGCGCCGGCCGGGTCGGCGACCACCAGGCGGTCGGTGGCCAGCAGCTCCGCGGCGCGGGGGGCGAGCCGCACCAGCCGCAGCGGCGAGCCGCCGAGCAGGGTGGTGCCGCCGTCGCGGCGGCGGGTGCGCGGGTCGAGCGCGACGGCGAAGCCGTCGGGGAGCCGGCCCCCGGGCGGGGCGGGGATCACCCCTCCGCCAGCACCTCGGCGGTCGTCGCGAGGGACACCAGCGGGGCGTAGCCGGCCATCACCTGCAGCGCCCGCTCGTGCTCCTCGTCGCCGGCACCGGCGCAGGCGTCGGTGACCACGCGCACGTGCACGCCGGCGTCGGCGGCCGGCAGGACGGTGGAGACGACGCAGCAGTCGGTGGCGACGCCGGCGACCGTGATCGGCCCCTGGCCGACCAGCGCGGCCAGCTCCGGCCCCCACTTGCCGAACGTGGTGGCGTCGACCACCGGGTGCCCGCCGGGGTCCTCGACGAGCTGGTAGCAGTGCGCGTCGGGCGGCTGCAGGGCGAAGTCGTACTGCGCGTAGTACTCCTTCCACGCCCCCGCCGGCTGCGCGGGGGCCACGAAACGGGTCCACACCACCCGCTCGCCGAAGGCGGCGACCAGCCGGCGGATGCGGGGGCGGACCTCCTCGAACCGCGGGGCGGTCCAGGGCGAGTCCTCCTCGCCGAACACGTGCTGCAGGTCGACCACGACCAGCCAGCCCTCGCGGCCCGCGCTCCCGCCGTCCATGCCCCGCTCTCCTCGTGCCGTCCCGCCCGCTGCCCGCGGGCCCCGACAGTAACGATCCGGTCCCGGCCGCCGGATCGCCGGATCCCTGTGCTTAGGTCAGCCTCACCTGATCGTCGGAGGAGATCCCATGTCCGTCCGCCCCGCCCTCCGCGGCGCCGCCGCGCTCGCGGCCACCGCCCTCGTCGTCACCGGCTGCGGCGGCGGGGACGAGCCCGCCCCCGCCGGGAGCGAGGCGACCGGCGGTCCGTCGTCGTCGGCCTTCCCCGTCACGGTGGAGACCGCCTTCGGCGATGTCACGGTGGAGGAGGAGCCCACCCGCGTGGTGGCGCTGGGCTGGTCCGACGCCGAGACGGCGCTGGCCCTGGGCGTGGAGCCGGTCGGCGCCAGCGACTGGCTCGCCGTCGGCGGCGAGGACGGCCTCGGGGACTGGGTCGAGCAGGGCTACGAGGAGCCGCCGGTGCTCATCGAGACCCTCGAGCCCAGCTTCGAGGCCATCGCCGCCCTGGAGCCCGACCTGATCCTCGACACCCGCTCCTCCGGCGAGGAGAGCCGCTACGAGCTGCTGAGCCAGATCGCCCCGACCATCGGCCAGCCCGAGGGCGTGGGCCCGTACCAGACCACCTGGCAGCAGCAGCTGGAGCTGGTCGGCCAGGCGCTGGGGAGGGCCGAGGAGGCCGACGAGCTCGCCACGCAGGTCGAGGAGGCCTTCGCCGAGGCCGCCGCCGAGCACCCGGAGTTCGACGGCACCGAGGTCGCGGTCGGCGCCTACACCTCCGAGGGCTTCGGCGCCTACGTGAGCGGTGACAGCCGCGTCCGGTTCATGGAGCAGCTCGGCTTCCAGAACAAGGCCGAGATCGAGGCGCTGGCGACGGAGAACTTCTTCGTGCCGGTGAGCGAGGAGCAGCTCTCCCTGCTCGACGCCGAGCTCACCGTGGTCTTCCCGATCTTCGTGGAGGCCTCGGAGTTCACCGGCGACCCGCTGTGGCAGGCGCTGCCCGCCGTCCAGGAGGGGCGCGCCGTCGTCCTGGAGGACCTCACGGTGCTCAACGCGTTCTCCAGCGCCTCGGCCCCGGGGCTGCTCTACGCGATCGACGCGACCGTCCCGCTGTTCGCCGACGCGCTGGACTAGCCGGTCGCGTGCCCCGGTGACAGCAGCCGCCCCGCGTCGTCGACGTGCCAGGTGCCGACGGCGGCGGTGAGCCGGCCGACCAGCCCGTCGAGCAGCCGGGCCCCCTCCTCGGCGCCGGCGCCGGACGGGTCGCCCAGCACACCGGTGGGGCTCACGGCCCGCACGCCCTCGGCCCGCAGCCGCGGCAGCAGCGCGCGGATCGGCGTCGTCTCGCCGGTGACGGCGCGGTCACGCCGGACCTGCTCCGGTTCCACGTGCAACATCAGCGACGTCTCGGTGCGGCCGGCGTGCGCGTCGCCGTCCGGGAAGCCGCACGGGAACCAGGCCACGTCGCGGCCCTCGGCCCGCACCCGCGGCACCGCCGTCCGCAGCGCGTCGAGGTTGCCGCCGTGCCCGTTGACGATCAGCACGCGGCCGGCCCAGCGGCAGGCCGAGCGCCCGTACTCGACGAGCAGCCCGGTCAGCGCCTCGGTGCCCAGCGAGACCGTGCCGGGGAAGTCCTCGTGCTCGCCGCTGGCCCCGTAGGCCAGCGCGGGCGCCAGCAGTGCCCCCGGCAGCCGGTCGACGGCGCCGTCCGCGACGGCCGTGGCGACGGCGGTGTCCGTCGTGAGCGGCAGGTGCGGGCCGTGCTGCTCCACCGCGCCCAGCGGGACGACCAGCAGCGGGCGCTCGGGCAGCTCCGGCCAGGTGGCGGCGCCGAGGGAGGTCACCGCCGCACCCTAGGCGCCGGTCAGGTCGCGGGCGCCACGTGAGGCGCCGTCCCCCGCCGCTGCCCGGCAACTGTCCTCGGCAGCTCGGCGGCAGCGCGAGCGAGCCGGCCTGCGGCCCGCCCGGGACCGCGGGCAGGATCCGGGCGTGCCCCCTCGTCGCTGCCCCTGCGGGACCGGCCTGCCCTACGCGGAGTGCTGCGGCCCGCGCCACGACGGCTCGGCGCCCGCGGCGACCGCCGAGCAGCTCATGCGCTCGCGGTACAGCGCCTTCGCCGTCGGCGACGCCGGCTACCTGCTGCGCACCTGGCACCCCGCCACCCGGCCGCCGGCGCTGGACCTCGACCCCGCGGTGCGCTGGACCGGCCTCGAGGTGCTCGCCACCGGCGGTGGCGGGCTGCTCGCCGCCCAGGGCACCGTGGAGTTCGTCGCCCGCTACCGGCACGGGGGCGCGGACGGCGAGCAGCACGAGGTCAGCCGGTTCGCACGCGAGGACGGCGCCTGGCGCTACGTCGACGGCCGCTGACGCGTGTCGCGGGTCGCCCGGCGGGGAACCGGCGGAGGCATGAGCGCAGAGGACACCCGCAAGGTCGCCGAGCTGATCAAGGGGGAGCGCTTCGGCTTCCTCACCACCACCGCCCCCGGCGGCAAGCTGACCAGCCGGCCGATGACGCTGCAGGAGGTCGAGTTCGACGGCGACCTGTGGTTCTACGCCGAGCGCGGCTCCCACCCGGTCGAGCACGTGACGGCGTCCCCGCAGGTCAACGTCGGCATCGGCTCGGGCGGCACCTGGGTGTCGCTCACCGGCCACGCCCGCGTCGTCGACGACCTGGCCAAGAAGAAGGAGCTCTGGAACGGCGGCGTCGAGGCGTGGTTCCCCGGCGGCCCGGAGGACCCCGACGTCGTCCTCATCAAGGTCGAGGGGGAGTCGGCGGAGTACTGGGACAGCCCCGGCGGCCGGCTGGCCACCGCCTTCAGCTTCGTCAAGGCCAAGGCCACGGGCGAGCGGATCGACGCCGGCGAGAACCGGAAGGTCGACCTCTAGCGCACCGGCACGCCGAGCCGGGCGCCCGCGCGCTCGGCCGGTTCCGGCCGGGCGAAGAAGTAGCCCTGGGCCGAGCCGCAGTCCATCGCGCGCAGCACCAGGCGCTGCTCGTCGGTCTCCACGCCCTCGGCGACGACGTCGAGGCCCAGGCTGCGGGCCAGCTCGACGATCGAGCTGACCAGCGTGGTGGCGGCCCCACCGGCGGCCAGGTCGTTGATGAAGCTGCGGTCGATCTTGAGGGCGTCCGCGGGCAGCCGGCGCAGGTAGGAGAGCCCGGAGAAGCCGGTGCCGAAGTCGTCGATGGCGATGCGCACGCCCAGGTCCCGCAGGCTCTCCAGCTGGCCGACCGTGCGGTCGACGTCGCGCACGAGCATCCCCTCGGTGACCTCCAGCGTGAGCTGCTCCGCCGGGAACCCGCTCTCGGCCAGGACGGCCTGCACGTCGGCGCGGACGTCGGTCTCCGCGAGCTGGCGCGGGGAGAGGTTGACCGCCATCCGCAGCGGCGCGCCGTGCTCGGCCGACCACGCGGCGCCCTGCCGGACGGCCTGCCGGAGCACCCAGCGGCCGATCTCGACGACGGCGCCGGACTCCTCGGCCAGCGGGATGAACTCGGCGGGCGGGACGGTGCCGTGCTCGGGGTGGTGCCAGCGCACCAGCGCCTCGAACCCGGTGGTGCGGCCGTCGGCGAGCGAGACGGTGGGCTGGTAGTGGACCGCGAGCTGGCCGGCGGCCACCGCGCCGGCGAGGTCCTGCTGGAGGGCCGCGCGGCGGTGCGCGGCATCCCCCATGCCGGCCGAGTAGACGACCACCCGGTTCTTCCCCTGGGACTTCGCCAGGTACATCGCCAGGTCGGCCCGGTGGAGCAGCGTCGCGGCGTCGGGCCGGTCGGCACCGGAGGCGGTGGCGATGCCGATGCTCCCGTGGACCGTGGTGGTGCCGGGGTCCAGCGGGACGGGGAGGGCGAAGGAGAGCAGCACCCGCTCGCCGACGGCGCGTGCGACGTCCTCCCCGCCGTGGACGACGACGGCGAACTCGTCCCCGCCGAGCCGCGCCACGAGGTCCTCGGGCCGGACGCAGTCGCGCAGCCGCTCGGCGACGGTCTGCAGCAGGACGTCGCCGGCTGCGTGCCCGCGGCTGTCGTTGACGTCCTTGAAGTCGTCGAGGTCGATGAAGAGCACGCTCAGGGCGCCGCCGCGCTGGAGCACCCGGTGGGTGATGTCCTCGAGCAGCGTGCGGTTGGCCAGCCCGGTCAGGGGGTCGCTGAGCACCTGGTCCTCGTTGAGCCGCCAGGCGGCCAGGTGCGCAGCGCTGGCCGCCAGCACGAAGGCGGCGTGCACCGCGGCCCACAGCCACGGGTGCCCGGCGCCGTTGTGGCCGAAGACCTCGTGCGGGAACAGCGCGCCGACCAGCCCGTGGTGGGCGCCGACGACGACGAGCGCCAGGCCGTAGGGGACCCAGTCCTGGTACAGCGAGACGACGCCGACCATCACGAAGAAGGCGAAGTGCGACTCGGTGACGCCACCCCACAGGTGCACCAGCGCGACGCAGGCGGCCAGCAGGCTCCCGGTCGTGGCGGCGGTCCGCGCCCGCCGGCCGGCCGCGGGCAGGAGCTCGACGACGAGCGGCCCGGCGACGGCGAGCAGGACGGCCACCGCGGCCGGCTGACCGTGCCCCCACAGCCAGGCCAGCAGCACCAGCGCGCCCGCGACCGCCAGGCACAGCCGGACGATCGCGCGGTGCCGCCGCTGCCACACCGCCTCCGGGAGGAGCCGGCCCTGGGGCAGGACCCGGAGCAGCCGGGCGCGCAGTGCGGTGATCACCTCGCCGGCATCGGCACGGCCCGCCCGGCGCTGGAGCGGCCGGGCGGGCTTCCCCCTCCGAGGGGGTGGGCTCAGCGCAGGTCCAGCCCCGCCAGCGGTGACTCGTCGCAGGCCCGGGCGGGCGGTGCGGGGAGCGCCGGCATGCCCAGCAGGGTGGGCTGGCCGCGCACCGGGCCGGTGTGCGAGTGGTCCAGGTGGCTGCGCGGCTTCACCGTGGCGGCGTCGCGCGCGGCCAGCGCCGTCTCGCCGTACCCCTGCACGCACTCGGGGTCCGGGCCGTCCAGCGGCAGGCCGGTGAAGAACTTGGCCGCCATGCAACCGCCGCGGCAGGCGTCGAAGTGGGCGCACTTGGTGCAGGCGCCGCCGGTCTGCGGGCTGCGCAGGTCGGCGAAGAGCTCCGAGGACTGCCACACCCGCTGGAAGCCGCCCTCGTCGCGCACGTTGCCGGCGAGGAAGTTCTCGTGGATGGCGAACGGGCAGGCGTAGACGTCGCCCACCGGGTCGATCAGGCACACCACCCGGCCGGCGCCGCACAGGTTGAGCCCCGGCAGCGCCTCACCGAACGCCGAGAGGTGGAAGAAGGAGTCGCCGGTGAGCACCTGCTCCCCGTTGGCGAGCAGCCACGAGTACAGCTCGCGCTGCTGGTCCTGGGTGGGGTGCAGCTGGTCCCAGACGTCGGCCCCGCGCCCGGACGGGCGCAGCCGGGTGATCCGCAGCTGGGCGCCGTAGCGGTCGGTGAGCGCCTTGAACGCGTCGAGCTGCCCGGCGTTCTCCCGGGTGACGACGACGGAGACCTTGAAGTCCTTCATCCCGGCCTCGGCCAGGTTCTCCAGCGCCCGGACCGCCGTGGCGAAGGAGCCGGTGCCGCGGACCCGGTCGTTGACCTCGGCGGTCGCGCCGTCCAGGGAGATCTGCACGTCGACGTAGTCGGTGGCGGCGAGCTGGGCGGCACGGGCCTTGTCCAGCTTGACGCCGTTGGTGGAGAACTTGACGCCGACGTCGTGGCCGATCGCGTAGTCCAGCAGGTGCCAGAAGTCCGGCCGGACGGTCGGCTCGCCGCCGCCGACGTTGACGTAGAAGACCTGCATCCGCTGCAGCTCGTCGATGACCGCCTCGGCCTCGGCGGTGGAGAGCTCGCGCGGGTCCCGCCGTCCGGAGGATGACAGGCAGTGCACGCAGGCCAGGTTGCAGGCGTAGGTGAGCTCCCAGGTCAGGCAGATCGGCGCGTCCAGCCCGTACTCGAACTGGTCGACCAGGCGCCCGCCGGTGGGGCGATCGGGGCGGGCGGGCAGGACGGCGGTCATGCGGTACGCCTTTCGATCATCTGCGAGCGGGCGAGGTCGGCCAGCGCCTTCACGTAGGCGCCGCGCTGCGCGCCGGGCACGCCGCACGCGACGAGCGCCGCCTCGGCGCTGGGGTGGCCGGCCAGCGCCTCGACCACCGCCACCAGCTGCTTCGACTTCAGGAAGGACAGCTTGCGGTTGCCGAAGTGGTAGACCAGCGCGCCGAACGGCTCCGGCCGCAGCGCGACCGAGCGGGCCTTCTGCCAGGGCAGCGCCGGGTCGAAGTCGACCGTCACGGAGGGCCCGGCCGGAGCGGTCACCGGGGGCGGCTCAGTAGACGCCGCACATGCCGTCGATGGAGACCTCCTCGACGAGCGACTCCTCGACGAGGGCCTCCTCGGTCGCGGGGGCCTCGGGGGCCCGGAACTCGGCGGCGGGGACGTCGGTCGGGGTGGTCTCGGGCATGTCGGCCTCCGTAAACGCGGTCACATGGACGAGCCGGACGTTAGTGACACCCGGTGCCAGGGGCAACAGCGGGTCGCCCACGCCCCGTGGACGGGCACAATGCCCGCGTGGCGGGGACGAGGACGGCGGCCGAGGCCGGCCCCGACGGGCGCGCCCGGGTGGAGCGCGCCGCGCTCGACCTGTTCGCCACCCGCGGGTTCGAGCAGGTGACCAGCGACGAGGTCGCCGACTCCGCGGGCATCAGCCGCCGGACGTTCTTCCGCTACTTCCCGACCAAGGCCGACGCCGTCTGGGGCGACTTCGCCGGCCACGTCGCCCGGCTCGAGCGGCTGCTCGCCGTCGCCGACCCGGCGCAGCCGGTGCTCACCTCGGTCTGCGCCGCCTACGTCGAGGTGAACGACTACCCGGACGCCGAGCTGCCGCTGCTGCGGGAGCGCATGCGGCTGATCCTCACCGAACCGGCCCTCCTCGCGCACAGCCAGCTGCGCTTCGCCGAGGTCGACCGGGTGGTCGCCCGGCACGTCGCGACCCGGACCGGCGGCGAGCCGACCGGGCTGCTGCCCCGGCTGGTCGCGGCGAGCACCCGCGCCGCCGCCACCACGGCGTTCGAGGCGTGGCTCGCCCAGGCGGGCTCACCCCTCACCCGGCACCTGCACCTGGCGTTCGACGAGATGGCGGCGGGGTTCCCCAGCCTCCGCGGCTGACCCGGCCGGGCGACCCGGTGTGGCCGCCGTCTCATCCGCGGCGCTAGCCTGGCACTCAGTGCCACCGGCCGTCGCGCCGGCCCACCGCCCGGTCGACCGGGCCGGACGAAGGAGAGCCCCATGGCCAGCGCGTGGTTCGAGTCGGTCGCCGAGGCCCAGCGCCGCGCCAGGCGCCGGCTGCCCAAGGGCGTCTACGGCGCGCTGGTCGCCGGCTCCGAGCGCGGGCTGACCCTCGAGGACAACCTCGCCGCCTTCGCCGAGCTCGGCTTCTCCCCGCACACCGCCGGGCTGGCCAACGAGCGCAACACGGCGGTCACCGTCATGGGCCAGCCGGTGTCCATGCCGGTGCTGATCAGCCCGACCGGCGTGCAGGCCGTCCACCCGGACGGCGAGGTCGCGGTGGCCCGGGCCGCCGCCGCCCGCGGGGTGGCGATGGGGCTCTCCTCGTTCGCCAGCAAGCCGATCGAGGAGGTCACGGCGGCCAACCCGCAGACCTTCTTCCAGGTGTACTGGGTGGGCACCCGCGAGGAGATGCTCGCCCGCATGGAGCGGGCGCGGAAGGCCGGCGCGGTCGGGCTGATCGCCACGCTGGACTGGTCGTTCGCCTACGGCCGCGACTGGGGCAGCCCGTTCATCCCGGAGAAGATCGACCTGGAGGCGGTGCGCCGGTACGCGCCGCAGGTAGCCCTCAAGCCGCGCTGGCTGCTCGACTTCGCCCGCACCCGCAAGCTGCCCGACCTGACCGTGCCCAACATGGTGGCCACGCCGGGCGACCCGGCGCCGACCTTCTTCGGCGCGTACGGCATGTGGCAGCAGTCGCCGATGCCCACCTGGGAGGACGTCGCCTGGCTGCGCGAGCAGTGGGACGGCCCGTTCATGCTCAAGGGCGTCATGCGGGTCGACGACGCCAAGCGCGCCGTCGACGCCGGCGTCACCGCCATCTCGGTCTCCAACCACGGCGGCAACAACCTCGACGGGACGCCGGCCTCGGTGCGCGCCCTGCCCGCGGTGGCCGAGGCGGTGGGCGACCAGATCGAGGTGCTGCTCGACGGCGGCATCCGCCGCGGCGGCGACGTCGCCAAGGCCCTGGCGCTGGGCGCGAAGGCGGTCATGATCGGCCGCGCCTACCTGTGGGGGCTCGCGGCCAACGGCCAGGCCGGCGTGGAGAACGTGCTCGACCTGCTCCGCGACGGGCTGGGCTCGGCGATGGTCGGCCTGGGCCGGTCCGACGTCTCCGAGCTGCGCCGTGACGACCTCGTCGTCCCGCCGGGCTTCGAACGGGCCCTGGGCGACACCGCGGTGGAGAACGCGCTGCTGGCCACCTCGCCCGCCCGCCGGCGGCGCGAGGCCTGATCCCCGGGGAAGTCGGGGCCACGCCCGCCGGGCGGCCTGCCAGGATGACCGGCGTGAGCGAGCCGGTCCGGTCCCAGGACCTCCGCATCTCCGACGCCGAGCGCGCGGCCGTCGCGGCGGGGCTGCAGCGCGCCCACGACGCCGGCCAGCTCGACCTCGCGGAGTTCGACGAGCGGGTCCGGGCCGCGTGGGAGCGCGCACCCGCGGCGAGCTGGCCCGGGTGACCGCCGACCTGCCGGCGCTGCCGCCGCCGCCCGGCCCGCGCCGGGTGTTCCGCGACGACGCCGCCGGCACCGCGATGAAGGTCCTCACCACCGTCTGGCTCTGCCTGAGCCTGGTGAACCTCGCGGTCTGGGGCATCCTCGAGCTCACCGTGGGCGGGGTCCACCCGTGGTGGCTCTACGTGGCCGTGCCGCCGGGCGCCGTGCTGGGTGCGCTCCACGCGATCGGCACCGGCCGGCCGGACCGCGGCTGAGACCGGTGGCGGCCGGGCTCAGCGGCCGAGCAGGCCGCCCAGCCCTCCCCCACCGCCGAGCTTCTTGACCAGGTCCATCGGGTCGATGCCGAACTTCTGCAGCAGACCGGCGTCGCGGTCGGTGTCCACCTGGCCGGGCAGCTCCTGGTCGGCCTGCTGGGCCTTGCCGTCCTCGCCCTGGGAGCGCAGCAGCTGCAGGATCTGGTCCTTGTCGATGTTCATGACCGGCGAGGTACCCCTGGGCCGCCGCTCACACCCGCACGGAACGGACGATGCGGTCGGGGCGGACCCGCACCAGCGCGGCGTCCCCGAGCCAGCGTCGGAGCGTGCCGGTCGGGTCCTCGATCGGGACGGCGGTCCCGTCGGGGCGCCGGATGCGCAGGTCCGCGGTGATCTCGACGTAGCCGTCGCCGAGGACGTCGTCCAGCCGGCGGACGGTTCCGTCGACGACCACCTCGGGCTGCGGGAGGAGCGTCCCGGCCAGCCGACGGCCGGCCCGGCCCCGGCGCGCCACCAGCGGGCCGCGGCGCAGCGGCGGCGTGCGGCTGTCCGTGGCCAGCCGGGCGACGGCGGGGATGCGGCGGACGGCGGCCAGCACCACCCGCCGCAGCACCGCGCCGCCGCGCCCGCCGCCGGTCATCAACCGACCGAGCAGCAGCGCCACCCGGATCAGCTCCCGCGCGTGCGGCTCGCGCTCGGCGCGGTAGGTGTCCAGCAGCGCGTCCGGCGCCTCCCCGCGGAGGACGGCGGCGAGCTTCCAGGCCAGCTGGTGGACGTCGCGCAGCCCGAGCCCCAGCCCCTGGCCGACGAACGGCGGGGTCAGGTGGGCGGCGTCGCCGGCCAGCAGCACCCGCCCGTCCCGCCAGCGGTCGGCGACCTGCGCCCGGAACGTGTACTCGGCCGCCCGCAGCACCCGGACGTCGGCGGCGCCCGCGACCGGCGCCAGCAGGGCGGCCAGCCGCTCGGGGGAGGAGAGCTCCTCCGCGGTCTCCCCCGGCGCCAGCCGGAACTCCCAGCGGTAGCGGTCGCCGGTGACCGGCATGAAGGTGGCCGCCCGGCGCGGGTCGCACACCTGGTGCACCCCGGGCCAGACCGGGAGCGGCGCCCGCGCCCGCACGTCGACGACCAGCCACCGGTCGGCGGGGGCGAGGTCGACCATCCGGGCGCCGATCAGCTCCCGGACCGTGCTGTTGGCGCCGTCGCAGCCCAGCACGGCCGCGGCCCGGACGGACCGTTCCACCCCCGTCGCCCGCTCGGCCAGCCGCACGGTGACACCCCCGCGGTCCTGCGCCAGGCCGGTCACCTCGCAGCCGCGGTGCACCTCGATGCCGGGCTCCGCCGCCGCGGCCGTGGCCAGCACCTCCTCCAGGTCGGGCTGGTGGACGAAGGAGCCCTGCGGCCAGCCGTGGGCACCGGCGTCGGGGGCCCGGCGGAACTCGGCGAGCACGCGGTGCGCCCCGTCCAGGAGCCGCAGCCCGGCCATCGGCCGGCAGCGCGCGGCGACCTCGTCGGCCACGCCCGCCGCCTGCAGCGCCCGGAACACCTCGTCGTCGAGGTGGACCGCCCGCGGCAGCGGGTACGGCGCGGCGTGCCGCTCGAGGACGACCACCGCCAGGCCGCGGCGGGCCAGCAGCAGCGCCGCGGTCAGGCCCACCGGGCCGGCGCCCACCACGACCACCGGCCCGCCCGTCACGGCGCCAGTCTGGCCGACGCGGCCCCGCAGAGGTGCAGCACGTTGCACGCGGCACCGGGTGCCTTGACGCGGCGGCCTGCGGCTCAGCACCCTGTGACGCACTGCACACGCCGCTCCGACGTGTGCGCGGGCCACCCGCGACGACGCGGGTCGACGGAAGGAAATGCCGGGTGAAGACCAAGGGCGCGATCCTGTGGGGCGTGGGCGAGGAGTGGTCGATCGAGGAGATCGAGCTCGGTGATCCGCGGGAGGGCGAGGTCCAGGTCCAGCTCGCCGCCTCGGGGCTGTGCCACAGCGACGAGCACCTCGTCACCGGCGGCACCCCGGTGGCGTCCTACCCGGTCATCGGCGGCCACGAGGGCTCGGGCGTCGTCACCAAGGTCGGCCCCGGCGTCACCGGGCTGCAGGAGGGCGACCACGTCGTCACCGCCTTCATCCCCGCGTGCGGCACCTGCCCGCCCTGCTCGCGCGGGCAGCAGAACCTCTGCGACCTCGGGGCCAACCTGCTGGCCGGCACGTCGATCTCCGACGGCAGCTACCGGGTCCAGGCCCGCGGCAAGGACGTCATCCCGATGTGCCTGCTCGGCACGTTCTCCCCGTACATGACGGTGCACCAGGCCTCGGTCGTGAAGATCGAGCCGGACATCCCGCTCGAGGTCGCCGCCCTCGTCGGCTGCGGCGTCACCACCGGCTGGGGCTCGGCCACCAAGGTCGCCGACGTCCGGCCGGGCGAGAACGTCGTCGTCATGGGCGTCGGCGGCGTCGGGATGAACGCCGTCCAGGGCGCGGCCGCGGCCGGCGCGAAGCGGGTCATGGTCATCGAGCCGGTCGCGCAGAAGCGCGAGTGGGCCATGCAGATGGGCGCCACCCATGCCTTCGCGAGCATCGAGGAGGCCACCCCGGCGATCAACGAGCTGACCTGGGGCCGCATGGCGGAGAAGACGATCATCACCGTCGGCGACATCCAGGGCGAGGACATCGCCGCCGCGCTGAGCGTCACGGGCAAAGGCGGCCGCGCCGTCGTCACCGGCATGGGCAACGCCGCCAACGTCGACGTCAAGCTCAGCCTGTTCGAGCTCACGCTGCTGCAGAAGGACCTGCAGGGTGCGATCTTCGGCGGCCTCGCCCCGCGCAACGCCATCCCGGAGCTGCTCTCGCTCTACCAGGAGGGCCAGCTCAAGCTCGACGAGCTCGTGACCACGAAGTACAAGCTCGAGGACATCAACCAGGGCTACCAGGACATGCGCGACGGCAAGAACATCCGCGGGATGATCGTCTACGGCGACGCCGACCGCTGAACCCGCGGCAGTCGGTCTCCGCCCGCTCCTGGTGGGCAGGGACCGACTGCCGCAGGGCCGCTACCCCAGCAGCCGGGTCAGGGCCGGGCCCAGGTCGGCCAGCCAGCGCACGGGGGCGACCGAGCCCCCGCCGCGGGCGGCCAGCGCCCGCGACGCCGCCAGCGCCTCCTCCTCCGCCGTCCCGCCGGGCAGCGGGCACAGCACGTCGAGCCGGTCGATGCCGCCCAGCGCCGAGGCGGCGTCGCCCCCGGCTGTGGCCAGGCAGTCCGACAGCAGGACGACCAGCCGCTCGTCGGCGTGCGCCGCCGTCCGCAGCTGCCCGGCCGCCGCCCGGAGCGCCGCTGCGAGGTCGGTGGTCCCGTGCCCCCGGAGACCCACCAGCGCCAGCACCAGGTCCTCGGCCGACCGGTGCCGGCCCTGCTGCTGCAGAACCTCCACCCGGTCCGCGAACGCCAGCACGCTGGTGCCCAGCCGCTCCCCGGCGGCCAGGACGACGCCCGCGGCGGCCACCGCGGCGATCGCCACCCCCAGCCCGCTCATCGAGCCCGACCGGTCGACGACCAGGCACACCGCCCGGCGGGCGCCGGCCCACCGGCGGGTCGCGACGTCCTCCGGGGCCGGCGGCCACGGCCCGCTCCACCGCTCCAGGGTGCGGTCCAGGTCCAGCTCGCCGTCACCGCCTCGGCCGGTGACCAGCCGCCGGGTGCCCCGCGTCCGGGCGGCGCCCACCCGGCCCACCTGCACGAACACGCGGGCCGCCAGCCGGCGCGCGGCCGCCCGGAGCTCGCGGTCGGTGGCCGTCGCGAGATCGGCGAGCAGCGCCGCCGCGGCGTCGGGATCGGCGCCCATCAGGCCGGCGAACGCCTCCTCGTCGAGCTCGCCCACCTCGGGGCTGACCTCGTCGAAGGCGGCGTGCCGCAGCTGCAGCTCGCGGCGCGCGGTCTGCCGCGGGCCCCGCCGGGCCGGCCGCTCGCGCCGGGCGCCCCCGCTGTCCGGGCCTGCCGCCTCAGGCGGCAGGCCCCCCGCTTTTCCCGGGCCGTCCCCGGCGGGCGACGGCGGCGCCCCGGGCGACGGGTCCGGCGGCGCCGCCCCGACCGGCCACACCTGGTCGAGGATCTCGTCGAGCACGGCCTCCGGGGTCCGCTCCACACCCTCGGTCACCCGGATCCGGCCGGAGAGCGCCGCGTGCAGGGCGTCCCGCGCCGCCTCGCGGGCGCCGTCGTCCTCGAGACCGGCCAGGCCGCGGAGCCGCAGCAGCCCGTCGAGCAGCAGCACCAGGTCGATCGCCCCGCGCACGGACGACCCGGTGCGCAGGTCGCGGTGGCCGCGGGTGGCCCGCACCAACGCCACCGCGAGGGCGACCGGCCGGGGCCGCGCGCCGGTCACCGAGGCGACGATCTCCCGCTCGGCGGCCTCGTCCTGGTAGCCGAGCACCACCCGGCACATGCGGTCGGCGATCGCCTGGCCCACCCGCGCGGTGCCGATCGCGTCGAAGGGGTTCATCGCCGCGATCAGCCGGAAGCCCGCCGCCGCCCGCACCGTGCCCAGCCGGGGGACGGCGATCTCCCCCTCGGTCAGCACCGTGATGAGGACGTTCAGGGTCTCCTCGGGGATGCGGTTGAGCTCCTCCAGGTAGAGCAGGCCCGAGCCGCGCATCGCGGTGAGCAGCGGGCCGTCGGTGAAGCTGCCGGGCACGTAGCCCTCGGCCATCACCGCCGCCGGGTCGTAGGAGCCGACCAGCCGGGCGGGGGTCAGCTCGGCGTTGCCCTCGACGAAGACGACGTCGCGGCCCACCTCGCCGGCGACCGCCCGCAGCAGCGTCGACTTCCCGGTGCCGGGCGGCCCTTCGAGGACGACGTGCCGATGGGTCTGCAGGGCGACGGTGAGGACCTCGCGCTCGCGCTGCAACCCGATGACCGGGGGACCGTCGCTCACCGGGCTCCTCCCTGCGCCGTGGCGCACCTGCCGCAGCCGGACCGCGGTGGCGCGTCCGGCCGGGACCCGTCGGCGGGCCCCGGCCGGACGCTACGGCAGATCAGCCGCCGAGGGTGTTCAGGTCGACCGGGTTCTCCGGCGCCGTGATCTCGACCGTCTCGCCGAACTCGCTGAACCGCACCGTGGCCGGGGCGTCGCCCTTGTCCTCGATCAGCAGCGGGTAGGGGGCGTCCTCGTCGTCGGCGACGGTGAGGGTGCTGCCGTCGTCCTGGGTGACGACGACGACCGGCTCGCCGTCCAGCTCGCCGGAGGTCACCTCGCCGGTGATGTCGCTGCCACCGGAGGCGCGCAGCTCCTGCACGAGGCCGGAGAGGGTCAGCGTGCTGAACGAGCCCGCCGCCTCCTCGGGCATGAGCACCCACTGGCCCTCGAGCTGCCCGGCGAACTCGGCCGGCATGCCGAAGGAGGCCCAGAAGTCGGCCGGGGCGCGGACGTAGGCGGTGCCGGCGGTGTAGACCAGCTCGACGGTCGCGCCGTCCATCGTGATGGTGCCCTGGGCGTCCTCGCCCTGGAGCTGCAGGTCGAGCTCCTGGGTCGTGCCGCCCTCCTCCATCGACCCGACGACGTGCGCCGCGCCGGCCTCCTCGAGGGCGCCGAACGCGGTGTCGACCACCTCGGCGGCGTCCTGGTCGGCCAGCGAGCTCGCGCTCTCGGCGGCGGTGGTCGTGGCCGGCGCTGCGGTGCCGGCGTCCTCGGAGCCGCCGCAGCCAGCCAGCAGCAGGACGGCGGCGCCCGCCGTGGCGAGACGTTGGATGCGCATGGTTCCCCTCGTGTCCGGCGGGCCGGTCGGCCCCGCCGCGCGCCATGGTGCAGGGCACCGGCCCGCGCGGCGCGCACCGGGGTGGGCGTGTCCACCCCTCAGGGGGACGGGGACCGCCGGGGCAGCCGCGCCCGGGAGCGCCCGGCGGCCGCGGGGTCCAGCGGCACCGGGCTGCGCAGCACGGCCGGGCCCAGGCGCAGCACGCCGTCGGAGAGCGCCCCGCAGCGCACACCCCCGCGCCCCCGCAGACCGCGGTGCGCACCGGGCGCCAGCACCAGGTCCATCCACGCGCAGGGGTTGGCCGGCCGCCCGCCGCCCAGCAGCACCGGGCCGTCGCCGCAGTCCAGGGAGAACCGCCGGCCCCGCAGCGCCTCGACCTCCGCGCCGCGCAGCACCACGTTGCGCCGCGCGAGCAGCGGGTCGAACGGCGCCACGCCGAGCTCCGCGGCGAGCTGCTCCAGCGACTCCACCGCCAGCACGGTCACCTGCGCGTCGCGGTGGGCCGGCCTCCCGGCGTAGCGGTCCCCGACGATGCCCACGCCGGCCCGGAGCTCCAGCCGCTCCCGCCGGTCGGCCGCCTGATCCGGGACCGCCGTCCCCGGCCGGCCGTCGTAGCGGTGCACCGGCGAGGCGAGCAGCCCGACCACCTCGACGTCGTAGCGGTGCCTCAGCGCTCCGCCGTCTCGTGGATGGGCCCCTCGACCTCGGCCAGTCGCCGGCCGGTCCCGCCCCACCGGCCCTGGATGATCTCCGCGGCGATCGACACCGCCGTCTCCTCGGGGGTGCGGGCGCCGAGGTCCAGGCCGATCGGCGAGGCGAGCCGGGCCAGCTCCCCGTCGGTCAGGCCGGCCTCGCGCAGCCGGGCCAGCCGTTCGTCGTGCGTGCGCCGCGAGCCCATGGCCCCCACGTACGCGACCGGGGTCCGCAGCGCGACCTCCAGCAGCGGGACGTCGAACTTCGGGTCGTGGGTGAGCACGCAGAGCACGGTGCGCTCGTCGACCCGGCCGGCGTCCACCTCGGCCTGCAGGTAGCGGTGCGGCCACTCGACGACGACCTCGTGCGCGTCCGGGAAGCGCTTCGGCGTCGCGAACACCGGCCGGGCGTCGCAGACGGTCACCCGGTAGCCGAGGAAGGCACCGACGCGGGCGACGGCGGCGGCGAAGTCGATCGCGCCGAACACCACCATCCGGGCCGCCGGGGCGAAGGAGTTCACGAACAGGGTCAGGTCGTCGCCGCGCCGCTCGCCGTCGTGGCCCACGTGCAGCAGGGCGGTGCGGCCGGCGGCCAGCATGCCGCGGGCGTCGTCGGCGACGGCGTCGTCCAGCCGCCGCGAGCCCAGCGTGCCGGAGGCGCGGTCGGGCCAGAGCACCAGCCGGCGGCCCAGCCGGTCGTCCGGCCCGGCCACCACGGTGACGACGGCGACCGGCTCGTGGCGGCCCACCGACTCCGCGACCTCGCCCAGCTCCGGGAAGGACTCGCGGGACACCGGTTCGACGAAGACGTCGAGGATCCCGCCGCAGGTCAGCCCGACGGCGAACGCGTCGTCGTCGCTGACCCCGTAGCGTCGCAGCACCGGCTCGCCGGTCTCGACCGCGTCCTTGGCCTCCTCGTACACCGCGCCCTCGACGCAGCCGCCGGAGACGCTGCCGACCGCCGTGCCGTCGGGCCCGACCAGCATCGAGGCACCGGCCGGCCGCGGCGCCGAGCGCCAGGTGCCCACGACCGTGCCCACGCCGACGGTCTCCCCCGCCTGCCACCAGCCGACGAGATCGTCCAGGACATCACGCATGCGCTCGCCCCTCCGGACCGCGTTGTTCCACGTGCAACGTCTCACGCACGGGCTATCACTCCCGACAGCTCCTCGAACGCGGCCATGCTGTGCCCGGCCACGAAGTGGTCCACCGACGGCAGCGCCGCCTGCATCCCGCCGGTGAGCGGTTCGTACCCCATCCGGCCCTTGTGCGGGTTGACCCAGACCACGGTGTGCGCCAGCCGCTTGAGCCGCGCCATCTGCTCGGCCAGCAGCGCGGCGTCCCCGCGCTCCCACCCGTCGCTGCAGACGACGACGACCGCCCCGCGCGCGGTGCCGCGCTGGCCCCACCGGTCGAGGAACGCCTTGAGCACCTCGCCCAGCCGCGTGCCGCCCGACCAGTCGGGGATCGCCTGGCCGCCGGCGGCCAGCGCCCGGTCGGGGTCGCGCAGCCGCAGCTCGCGGGTGACGCGGGTGAGCCGGGTGCCGATCGTGAACACCTCGGTCGACGCCGGCCGCGCCCGGACCGCCGCGTGCGCGAAGCGCAGCAGGGCGTCGGCGTAGGGGGTCATCGAGCCCGAGACGTCGACCAGCAGGACGACGCGCCGCGGGCGGGGTCGCGCCCGGCGGTGCACCAGGCGGCTGACCTCGCCGCCGTCGCGCAGCGCCCGCCGCACCGTGCGGGCGGGGTGCACCGACCCGTGGACGGCCGGCCGCCGGCGCCGGGCGGGGCGCATCGGCGCGGCCGGCACCATCAGCGCGAACAGCCGCCGCAGGTGCGCCTTCTCGGCGTCGGTCAGCCCGGCGACGTCGCGGTGCCGCAGCACCTCGTCGGCGCTGGCGCGGGCCGCGAGGTCGGGGGCGTCGGGGTCCTCGTCGCCCTCACCGGTGCCGGCGTCCAGCGGGGCGCTGACGGCCAGCCGCGGCTGCACCTGCGCCGCGGCGGGGGCCGGGCGGGGGCGGCGCCCCGAGAACCAGCCGAGGAAGGCGGCGTCGTAGCGGTCCAGGTCGTCCGGCCCGGCGCAGAGGGTGAGCCGGCCGGCCCAGTAGACCGCCGAGGGGCGCAGGACGTCGAGGTGGCCGAGCGCGGCGAGCATGGCCTGGACCCGGTCCGGGGAGGCGGGCACGCCCGCGTGCCGCAGCGTCCGGGCGAAGCCCAGCACCGTGTCGACGACGTCCCGCTCAGCCACCGAGGAGCGCCTCCGGGGCCAGCGACCGCACCCGCTCGGTGTCCTCCCGGTACTTGAGCACCGCGCCGAGGGTGCGCGCCGCCAGGTCGGGGTCCAGGTCACGAGCGCCCAGGGTGTGCAGCGCCGTCGCCCAGTCCATGGCCTCGGCCACCCCGGGCGGCTTGAGCAGGTCGAGGGTGCGCAGCGTCGCCGTCGCCCGGGCCACCTGGCGGGCCAGCTGCTCGGTGACCTGCGGCAGCCGGCGGCGCAGGATCGCGACCTCGCGGTCGAAGTCGGGGTGGGCGAGCCAGTGGTAGAGGCAGCGGCGCTTGAGGGCGTCGTGCACCTCGCGGGTCCGGTTGGAGGTGAGGACGACCAGCGGCGGGACCTCCGCACGGACGGTGCCGAGCTCGGGGATGGAGATCGTGAAGTCGGAGAGGATCTCCAGCAGGAACGCCTCGAACTCGTCGTCGGCGCGGTCCACCTCGTCGACCAGCAGCACGCTCGGCGCGTCCTCCAGCGCCTGCAGCAGCGGCCGGGCCAGCAGGAACCGGCGGTCGTAGAGCGAGGCCTCCAGCCGGGCGGGGTCGTCGGCGGCGTGCGCGGCCTCGGCGGCGCGCAGGTGCAGCAGCTGGCGGCCGAAGTCCCAGTCGTAGAGCGCCTGGCTGGCCTCCAGCCCCTCGTAGCACTGCAGCCGGTAGAGCGGCCGGCCGGTGATCTGCGCCAGCGCCTGGGCCAGCGCCGTCTTGCCGACGCCGGCCTCCCCCTCGAGGAACAGCGGCCGGTGCATGGCCAGCGCCAGGTGCGCGGCGGTGGCCAGCCCCTCGTCGGCGAGGTAGCCGGTGCCCTCGAGCGCGGCGGCCAGCTCGTCGGGGGTCCCGGGGACCGTGCGCTCGCTCACAGCAGCAGCATCCCACCTGGCCGCCGGCGTCCGCGCCCGCACCTCCCCCGTCGGGCACGATGGCCGCATGCCGACCGCCGCTCCCGACCCGCTCGCCCTCGGCGACGACCTGCGCGCCTTCGTCGACGCCTCGCCCTCCCCCGCCCACGCGGTCGCCGAGCTGGTGCGCCGGCTGCGCGCGGCCGGCTTCACCGAGCTCGCGGAGGCCGACTCCTGGGCTCCGGCGCCCGGCGGGCAGCACTTCGTCGTCCGGCACGGGAGCGTGATCGCCTTCCGCCTGGGCAGCGGCCCGCTCGCCGGGGCCGGCATGCGGCTGGTCGGCGCGCACACCGACTCCCCCACGTTCAAGGTCCGGCCGCGCTGGGAGGTGCGGCAGTCCGGGTACCGCCTCGTCGGCGTCGAGCCCTACGGCGGCGGCCTCTGGCACACCTGGCTGGACCGGGAGCTCACGGTGGCCGGCCGGCTGGCGCTCCGTGGGGGGCGCACCGCCCTCGTCCGGCTGCCGGGTGCCCCCCTGCGGCTGCCGTCGCTGGCCATCCACCTGGACCGGAGCGTCCGGGAGGGGCTGACCCTCGACCCGCAGCAGCACCTGGTGCCGGTGTGGGACCGCGACCTCGGCACGGGCCCCGGCCTGGCCGAGGCGCTGGCCGACGCCGCCGGGGTCGACCGGGGCGACGTCGTCGGCACCGACCTGGTGCTGGCCGACACCCAGCCCTCGGCGCGCGCCGGCGCGGACGGCACCTGGGTGGCCGCGCCGCGGCTGGACGACCTCGCGTGCTGCCACTCCGGGCTGCTCGCACTGCTGGCCGCACCCGCCGGCGAGCGCACGCAGGTGCTGGTCTGCAACGACCACGAGGAGGTCGGCAGCGGCTCGATGTCCGGCGCCCGCGGCAGCTTCCTCGAGGACGTCGTCCGCCGGCTGGCCGCCGCCACCGACCCGGGGGACCCGCAGGCGGCGCACCGGGCGCTGGCCCGCTCGGTGCTGGTGTCGGCCGACATGGCCCACGCCGTGCACCCGACCCGCGCGGAGCGGCACGAGCCCGCGCACCGGCCCGAGCTCGGGGGCGGGCCGGTGCTCAAGGTGAACGCCAACCAGGCCTACGCCACCGACGCGGCGTCGGGCGGCTGGTTCACCGAGCGCTGCGACGAGGCGGGCGTCCCCGTGCAGACCTTCGTCACCCGGGCCGACCTGCCGTGCGGCAGCACGATCGGGCCGCTCACGGCGACCCGGCTGGGCGTCGCCACGGTCGACATCGGCGCCCCGATGCTCGCGATGCACTCCTGCCGCGAGCTGGCCTCGGCGCACGACGTCCCGCTGATGGTCCGCGCCCTGGCGGCCTGCCTGGCCGGCTGACCGCCCCCGGGCGCGACGGCGGCGGCCGACCGGAGTCTGGTCTCGGTCGGCCGCCGCGCGTCAGGTGTCCCCGGCCGGGGCCGGGGAGCGATCACATGCGCCGGTTGGCGCCGTCCGCGCCGTCGACCTCGATCTCCTCCTTGCGGAGGGTCTCGTCGACCTGCACGTCGTCGGTGACGGTCTCCTTGTCCAGGCGGACCCGCTCGACCGGCGTGGCCTCCTTGGAGACGACCGGCTTCTCGGCGCGGAGGGTGACCTCGTGCTCCTCCTCGCTGATCGCCGGCCCGTCCATGGCGTTGCCGGCGTTGGCGTCCGTGATCGGCTCGCGCTCGACCCGGACCTCCTCGTGCGACACGGGGACGGTCTCGGTGACGTTCTCGCTCACGACGTACTTGCGCAGCCGGGCCCGGCCGGTCTCCTCGGAGCGGGTCCCGACCTCCAGCCGCTCCTCGGAACGGGTCATGGCGTTGTCGGTGGTCGGGCCGGAGGTGTCGTGGCCGACCGTGCCGCGGGTGTCGGTGCGGGCGGTGTCGGTGTACCCGGTGTCGGTGCGACCGGTGCCGGCCACGCCGGCGGTCCCGGCCACGCCCGTGGTGTCGGTCGTGGTCGTGGTCTCGGTGCGACCGGTGGTCCCCGTGCCGAGGCCGTAGTACCGGTACAGCTCCTCCTCCTCCTGCGGGGAGAGGTGACCGTCGGTGTCGATCTTGGGGGCGTCCTTGACGCGGTCCTTGCTGACCGGTACGCGGAGCCCGTCGTCGGTCAGGTTGGCGTCACGGATCGGGACGAAGGACTCCTTGGTCCCGAACAGCCCGGTGCGCACGGTCACCCACTCCGGCTGGCCGGTCTCGTCGTCGAGGTAGACCTCGGAGGCCGACCCGATCTTCTGACCCTCGGTGTCGTAGACGTCCTGGCCGATCACGCGGCTGATGGTCTCGGTGCCGATCATCGTCGTTGTCGCTCCTATCTGAGCTCGGGTGACGTTCGTCCCTCGGATGGGTGACCGGCACGATCGCCGTGAAACGACCGGATCGAGATCAACAGCCGCGTGCGCCCCCTCCGTCCCCGCATCCGCGCCCACCGGCGGGCGCCCGAGGCAGGTCGGACCGACCATCGCCGCAGGTCACGCCCCGGGTCGCCGCCGCGGGGGGTGGTCAGCGGAGCGGCCGGCGACCGCCCGAGCACCCGTGACGCAGCGTGATCCGTGGCCGCCCGGGCGTGTCGGGCCGGATCGGTCCGGCACACCCCGCCCGGCGCGTCGTCCACGACCCGGGGCGGGGCCTGCCTAGCGTCGTCGCGTGCCTCCCCGTTCGCCGTACGACGACCTGGTCCACCCCCGCACCGTGAAGAAGCCGGTGCCGCAGGTCGAGGCCGAGCGCGACCTCGTGGTCGAGGACCCGAGCTCCGGCTTCGTCGGGGCCGTGGTGCGCTGCGAGAAGGACGTCGTCCACCTGGAGGACCGCAACGGCCGCGTCCGGGCCTATCCGCTCGGCCCGGGTTTCTGGGTCGACGGTCGGCCGGTCGTGCTCGTGCACCCGAAGCCGGTGGCGCCGGCCGGGCCGGCCCGCAGCGCCTCGGGGTCCACCTACGTCGCCGGCGCCCGGGCCCGGGTCGCCCGCGAGGGGCGCATCTACGTGGAGGGCAAGCACGACGCCGAGCTGGTCGAGAAGGTCTGGGGCCACGACCTGCGCATCGAGGGCGTCGTCGTCGAGCCGCTGCACGGCGTGGACGACCTGCCCGGCATCGTGCGCGAGTTCCGCCCGGCGTCCGGACGGCGGCTCGGTGTGCTGGTCGACCACCTGGTGCGCGGGTCCAAGGAGTCGCGCATCGCCGAGCAGGTCACCGGGGAGCACGCCCTCGTCGTCGGCCACCCGTTCATCGACATCTGGCAGGCGGTCAAGCCCTCGGTCGTCGGGATCAGGGCGTGGCCGACCGTCCCGAAGGGCGAGGACTGGAAGACGGGGGTCTGCCGCCGGCTGGGCTGGGAGGACGACACCGGCTACGTGTGGGCGCAGCGCATCCTCGCCCGCGTGCGCACCTGGACCGACCTCGAGCCCGCCCTCATCGGCCGCGTCGAGGAGCTCATCGACTTCGTCACCACCGACTGACCCCGGCCACGATCGGGGAACCTGGTCATGGCGCTTCCTCCCTCACGGTGCGCGGTGAGGGAGGACGCCGTGCGGTGCGGGAGGACCGGTCCGGGGCGCCCCCGCCGCACGTCGAGCGGGGCGCGGGACGACGACGGGCCCGCCCGCGGGGATCGCGGACGGGCCCGTCGGACCGGGCGTCAGCCCGGGATGTAGTTGAAGGTGTCCGGGTCGGGCCCGGTGCGCTCGCCGCGGTCCAGGCCGGTCAGCGTGGCCATGTCCTCACGACCCAGCTCGAAGTCGAACAGCGCGAAGTTCTCCTCCATGCGCTCGCGGGAGGAGGACTTCGGGAAGACGACGTCGCCGCGTTGCACGTGCCAGCGGAGCACCACCTGGGCCGGGGTCCGGCCGAGGCGCTGGGCGATCTCGGTGATCGCCGGGTCGCCCAGCACCTTGCCCTGGGCGATCGGCGACCAGGCCTCGGTCACGATCTGGTGCTCGGCGTCGAACGCGCGGACGTCGTCCTGCGCCAGGTAGGGGTGGACCTCGATCTGGTTGACGGCCGGGACGACCTCGGTCTCGTCGAAGAGCCGCCGCAGGTGGTGCGGCTTGAAGTTCGAGACGCCGATCGCGCGGCAGCGGCCGTCGCGGTAGATCTCCTCCATGGCCTTCCAGGTCTCGACGTAGTCGACGTCGATGCCCGGCAGCGGCCAGTGGATGAGGAACAGGTCGAGCTGGTCGAAGCCGAGGTCGGCCAGCGTCCGGTCGAAGGCGCGCAGCGCGTCGTCGCGGCGGTGGAAGCCGTTGTTCAGCTTGCTGGTCACGAAGATCTCGCCGCGGTCGATGCCGGAGCGGGCGACGGCCTCGCCGACACCCTTCTCGTTGCCGTACATCTCGGCGGTGTCGATGTGCCGGTAGCCGACCTCGAGCGCCGTCGCGACGGTGTCGGCGGTCTCCTCGGGCGGGACCTGGTAGACGCCGAACCCCAGCTGCGGGATCTCGACGCCGTTGTTCAGTGCGAGGGAGGGCACTCCGTGGGTGGGTGGCTGGGCCACAGGCTGATCCTTCCGGTTCGGGGGAGGGCCGCGAGCCGCACGGTCGGTCGTGCGCGATCGGCCCGTCCCCCGCCTACCCGGTGGTGCCCTCCTCAACCAGCTCCGCGCGCGCCGCCCGGTCGCCCACCAGCGCGGCCCCGGCCAACCCGAGCAGCGCCACGAAGGCGGCGGCGACCGCGGGCACGGCGAACGCCGTCTCGGCACCCCAGGCGTCCACCGCGGCCCCCGCCGCCGCCGAGCCGACCGTGACGCCCAGCGTGAGCCCGGAGATGGTCCAGGAGAGCGACTCGGTGAGCAGGCCCGGCGCCGTCCGCGACTCCACCAGCGAGGTGCCCGAGACCAGCACCGGCGCGATGGTCAGCCCCGCGAGGAAGCCCACGCCGACGAGCACGGCCAGCGACCCGACGCCCCACAGCAGCTGCGCGGCCAGCCCGAACGCGACCGCCGTCGCCACGAACCGCGTGGCCAGCGTGCCGGGCAGCCGCGCGAGGCCGTAGACCAGGCCGGCCACCAGGCTCCCCGCGGCGAAGACGGCGAGCGCGACCCCGGAGAGCGCCGGCGCCCCCTCGGCCTCGGCGAAACCGACCACCACGACGTCGATGGCGCCGAACACGGTGCCCACGGCCAGGTACGTGACGGTGACGACCAGCAGCGTCGGCGTCAGCACCGCCCACCAGCGCGCGGTGGCCGACCCGGCGACGGGGTGCGGCGGCGGGTCGGTGTCACGCAGCCCGGCCAGCCAGAGCCCGCCGACCGCCCCCAGGACGACGCCGGTCAGGAACCCGACGGGCGGGGCGACCAGCGTGGCCAGCAAGGTCACCAGCGGCGGGCCGACGACGAAGACCACCTCGTCGACGACGGCCTCGAAGGCGAACGCCGTCTGCCGGCCGGCGGGGTCGAGCGCCGCGGCCCACCGCGCGCGCACCAGCGACCCGATGTTCGGGCTGCTGCCACCGACCGCCGCGGCGAGCAGGAACCAGCTCCACCGGGGCGCGCCGCCCACCACGGCGGCGACGAAGGCGACACCCGAGAGGGCGAAGAGGGTCATCGCCAGGCGGAGCACCGGCCCCTGCCCGCGGCGGTCCATGGCGCGCGCCCACTGGGGTCCGGCGATGCCGTAGCTGAGCGCGAGGGCGCCGGAGACGGCGCCGGCGAGGCCGTAGCTGCCGGTCTCCCGGGAGACCAGCAGGACCGCGCCCAGGCCGAGCATGGGCGCGGGGAGCCGCCCCACCCAGCCGGCCAGGGAGAAGGCCACGGACCCGGGGACGGCGAACAGGCGGCTGTAGGGGCTGAAGACGGTGCGGGCCGACACGGTTCTCTCGCGCTTCCTGGCCACAGGCGAGTGCGGGACGTCCTCCGCCGGTCTCTCGGGTGGCGAGGGCACGGTAGCAACGGCTCCGCGGCGGCGCCCGCGCATTTCCACCCAGCCACGGATCGCCCGGCGCGGCTACATTCGGGCCATGACCGGCGCCGACCTCCCCGATCCCGTGGTCCGCCGGGGCGTGGGCGCGGTGGCCGCCGGGTCCGGCGGCCTGGTCGACCGGTACGGCCGCACCGCCACCGACCTGCGCGTGTCGCTGACCGACCGGTGCAACCTGCGCTGTACCTACTGCATGCCGCCGGAGGGCCTGCAGTGGCTGCCCAAGGTCGAGCAGCTCACCGACGACGAGGTCACCCGCCTGGTGCGCATCGGGGTGGAGCACCTCGGCATCCGGGAGGTGCGCTTCACCGGCGGCGAGCCGCTGCTGCGCCCGGGTCTGGTGGGCATCGTCGCCGCCGCGACGGCGCTGCGCCCGCGGCCCGAGGTCAGCCTGACCACCAACGCCATCGGGCTGTCCCGGATGGCGCCCGCGCTGGCCGGGGCCGGGCTGGACCGCATCAACGTCAGCCTCGACACGCTGGACCGCGAGCGGTTCAAGCAGCTGACCCACCGCGACCGGCTGGACGACGTCCTCGCCGGGCTCGCCGCCGCGCGCGACGCCGGGCTCACCCCGGTGAAGGTCAACGCCGTCCTGCTGCACGGGATCAACGACGTCGACGCCGTCCCGCTGCTCGACTTCTGCCTGGAGCAGGGGTACGAGCTGCGTTTCATCGAGCAGATGCCGCTGGACGCCCACCACGCCTGGACGCGCGGGCGGATGGTCACCGCCGAGGACATCCTGGAGCGGCTGACGGCGGCCCACGAGCTCGTGCCCGACAGCGAGGAGCGGGGCTCCGCGCCGGCCGAGCGCTGGCTGGTCGACGGCGGTCCGGCGACCGTGGGCGTCATCGCCTCGGTCACCCGGTCCTTCTGCGGCGCCTGCGACCGCACCCGGCTCACCGCCGACGGGCAGGTCCGCAACTGCCTGTTCGCCCGCGAGGAGTCCGACCTGCGCACGGCGCTGCGCGAGGGCGCCACCGACGCCGAGCTGGCCGACCGCTGGCGGATCGCCACGCTGGGCAAGCTGCCCGGCCACGGCATCGACGACCCGTCCTTCCTGCAGCCGAGCCGCCCCATGTCGGCGATCGGGGGCTGAGGTGCCCGCCGTCACCGTCCGCTACTTCGCCGGCGCCCGCGCGGCTGCCGGCGTCGACACCGAGCCCTGCGAGGCCGACACGCTGGACGAGCTCGTCGTGCGGGTCTCCGGCGCGCACGGTGCGCGGCTGGAGCGGGTGCTCGCCGCCTGCTCGTTCCTCGTCGACGGCGCCCAGCCCCGCGACCGGGCGGCCCCGCTGCCCGCCGGTGCGGTCGTCGACGTCCTCCCGCCCTTCGCCGGGGGCTGAGCCGCCTCCACCGGGGTCCAACGCCCTCCCCCGGGAGCCGGACGGCCTTTGCCCCGAGCCGACCGCACCGGGAGGATGGGCGCCATGAGCATCTTCGACAAGGCGAAGGCGAAGGCCGAGGAGCTGTTCGGCCGCGCCGAGGAGCTGTACGGGGAGTCCCACGGCGACGCCGCGGCGAAGGTCGACGGGGAGGCCCACCGGCTGGAGGCCGAGGCCGAGGAAGCCGAGCTGGAGCGCGACGAGCGGACCGACGACGACGGGCTCGCCGGGGCCCGCTGATCCTGCTGCGGGCGGTTGGCGCCGCCCGCCCGGGGTAATACGGTCGCCATGGTTCCGCTAGGGATCGCAGACGTCGCACCGTGGCCGGACTGGCGAGCGGCCGCGGAGGGCGCGCTCGCGTTCCTGGCCGAGCACGTCGGCTGGGATCTCTGGATGGTCACCCAGGTCGTGGAGGACCGGCAGGTCGTCCTCCTGGCCCATCCCGACCGGGCCGTGCGCCCCGGCCTGGTGCTGCCCTGGGAGCGCAGCTTCTGCCGGCAGATGGTGGAGGGCAGCGCCCCCCGGCTGGCCACGGTGACGGCCGCGGTCCCCGAGTACGCCTCGCGGACGACCGGCCCGCTGCGCGACATCGCCGCCTACGTCGGCATCCCGCTGCTCACCCGGGACCTGCAGCTGTTCGGCACGCTGTGCGGGGTCGCCTACCGGGCCAAGCCACGCAGCGCCGCCCGGGAGCTCTCCGTCGTGGAGGCCGCCGCCCGCATGCTGAGCACCCTGATGGCCGCGGGGTGGGACCCACCGCCGCTGCCGGGCGAGCCCGACCGGGAGGTGGTGTGCTGAGCCGGTGCGCGCCGAACAGCTGACCGGTCCCGTCTGCCACCACGGCGAGGGGCCCGTGTGGTCACCGGCCTGGGGCGGGCTGCGCTGCGTCGACATGCTCGCCGGCGACGTCCTCGCGGTGGGTGATGACGGCGTGGTCACCCGCCGGCACGTCGGCGCGGTCGCGGCGGCGCTCCGCCCGCGCCGCGGGGGTGGCGCGGTCATCGCCGTCGAGCGCGGCTTCGCGCTGGAGGCCCCCGACGGGGCGGTCACCCCGCTGCCCCCGGTGTGGAGCGATCCCGGCGTCCGCATGAACGACGGCGGCTGCGACCCCGACGGCCGGTTCTGGTGCGGCTCGATGGCCTACGACCAGACGCCGGGCGCCGCCGCGCTGTACCGGCTGGACCCCGACGGCAGCGTGCACGAGGCGTTCGGCGGCGTCACCGTGTCCAACGGGCTGGCGTGGAGCCCCGACGGGTCGCTGGCCTACTACGCCGACACAGCCACCCACCGCATCGACGTCCTCGACTACGACCGGGACGCCGGGCTGACCGGCCGCCGCCCGTTCGTGACCTTCGCCGGCGACGGCAATCCCGACGGGCTCACCGTCGACGCGGAGGGCGGCGTCTGGGTGGCGCTCTACGGCAGCGGCGAGGTGCACCGCTACGACACCGGCGGCCGGCGGGACGCCGTGGTGGAGCTGCCCACCCCCCAGGTGACCGCCTGCACCCTGGGCGGCCCCGGCCTGGACCGGCTCTTCGTCACCACGTCGGCCGAGGGTGGCCTGGACGACGGCATCGCGGGGTCGCTGTTCACCGTGGACGCCGGCGTGCGCGGGTTGCCGGTGCGGGAGTTCGCCGGCTGAGGGGGCCGCCTACGGGCAGGCGACCCACTCCTCCTCGCCGTCGCCGAAGACCTGCCGCTTCCAGATCGGCAGCCGCCTCTTCACCTCGTCGACGAGCTCGGCGCAGGCGGTGAAGGCCTGGCCGCGGTGGGAGGCGCTGACCGCGCAGGCGAGCGCGACGTCCCCGATGCCCAGCAGGCCGACGCGGTGGCTGACGGCGACGGCGTGCACCTCGGGGCGGGCGGCGAACTCCTCGGCCAGCTCGACGAGGACCTCGGCCGCGCTCGGGTGGCCGACGTACTCGAGCTCGGTCACCGTGCGGCCGCCGTCGTGGTCGCGGACGACGCCGGCGAAGGAGACCACCGCCCCCGCCGCGGCGACGGAGACGGCCTCCTCGTGCTCGGCGACGGACAGCGGCGCGTCGAGGACCCTGGCGATCACGGCGCCGACGCTACCCCCGGCGGCGGCACGTCGAGGTCGACCGGATCGGCCAGGCCGGTGCAGTCCACCTCGACGACGTCGTGCGCGGCCAGGTACCGGCGGGCGCCCTCGTCGCCGGTCGCGGTCTCCGCGACGCCGGCCCAGTGGTCGCGCCCGATCAGCACCGGGTGGCCGCGGACGCCGTCGTAGGTGGCGGTCGCGAGCGCGTCCGGGGCGGCGTGGGCGGCGACGGCCCGCAGCGCCTCGGGCGTCATGCCGGGCATGTCGACCAGGGTGACCAGCGCGGCGTCCACCCTCCCCGGGAAACCGCGCAGCCCGTCCAGGCCGGTGCGCAGCGAGGAGGCCATGCCCGACTCCCAGTCCTTGTTCGCCAGCACCACGGCGTTCGCGAGGCGGGCGCTGCGCCAGACGTCGACCGCCCGCGCGCCGAGCACGACGAGCACCGGGTCGCAGACAGCGCCCGCCGTCGCCACGGCGCGCTCGACCAGCAGGCTGCCCTCGTACTCGACCAGCGCCTTGGGCATCCCGTAGCGGCGGCCGCCCCCGGCGGCCAGGACGACGGCTGCGGTCCTCATGCGCCCCACTCTCTCAGCGCGCGTAGACGGCGACCTCGGAGGCCTTGACACCGGCCCACACCTCGGCGCCCGGGACGAGTCCCATCTCGGCGAACGAGGTGGCGGTGACGTCGGCGACCAGCGGCACCTCGCCGTCGAGCTCGCAGCGCACCGTGGCCCCGTGCGGGGTGGCACCCACCACCCGCTCCCGCCAGAGGTTGCGCGTGCTGCCGTCGGGCCGGGTGGTGTAGAGGGCCACCGACTCGGGGCGGATCGCGGCGAACACCGGCCCGGCGGCCTCCTCGGCGATGGCCACCGCCGCCCCGCAGTCGAGCCGCACCGACCGGCCCGCGCCGGTGCCCGGCAGCAGCGACAGCCCCACGAGCCGGGCCACGTAGTCGGTGCGCGGCCGGCGGGCCACCTCGGCCGGGGTGCCCGTCTGCACGACCCGCCCCTCCTCGAGGACGACGACGCGGTCGGCGAGCGCCATCGCGTCCACCGGGTCGTGGGTGACCAGCACGGTGCTGCCGCGGAAGGCGGCCAGGTGGCGGCGCAGCTCGGCGCGGACGGTCAGCCGGGTGCGCGCGTCCAGGGCCGACAGCGGCTCGTCGAGCAGCAGCAGGGCCGGGTCGCCGACCAGCGCGCGGGCCAGCGCCGCCCGTTGCGCCTGCCCCCCGGAGAGCTCGGCCGGCCGCCGGGCGCCCAGCCCGTCGAGCCCCACCCGGGTGAGCCAGGCCGCCGCGGCCGCCCGCGCCTCCCCGCGGCGGGCGCCCCGCGTGCGGAGGCCGAAGGCGACGTTGTCGGCCACGCTCAGGTGCGGGAAGAGCAGGGCGTCCTGGAAGACCATGCCCAGCGCCCGCCGGTGCGCCGGGCGGGAGGTGACCCCGTCGTCCCAGACCTCGCCGCCGACGACGACCCGCCCGCGGTCGGGGGGCAGCAGGCCGGCCAGCACCCGGACGAACGTGGACTTGCCCGCGCCGTTCGGGCCGAGGAGGGCCAGCACCTCGCCGTCGGCCACCTCGACGTCGACGCGGAGGTCGAGGTCGCCCCGGCGGGTGCCGACGGACGCCTCCAGGCTCATGCGGCCCCCGCCCGGCCGAGCCAGCGGTCGCGGAGCAGCAGCAGGGTGGCCAGCGAGACCGCGAGCAGCACCACCGAGAGGACGATCGCCGCGTCCGGGTCCCGCTGCAGCGCCAGGTAGACCGCCAGCGGCATCGTCTGCGTGGTGCCGGGGAAGTTGCCGGCGAAGGTGATCGTGGCGCCGAACTCCCCGAGCGCCCGGGCCCAGCAGAGCACCGCGCCGGCCGCGATCCCCGGCGCGACGAGGGGGAGCGTGACCCGGCGGAACGTCGTCCAGCGGCCGGCGCCGAGCGTGGCGGCGACGTCCTCGAAGCGGCTGTCCGCGGCGCGCAGCGCACCCTCGACGCTGATGACCAGGAACGGCATCGCGACGAAGGTCTCGGCGATGACGACGGCGGCGGTGGTGAACGGGATCGTGATGCCGAAGGCGTCGTCCAGCCAGGAGCCGACGATGCCCTGCCGCCCCAGCACGAGGAACAGCGCGACGCCGCCCACGACCGGCGGCAGCACCAGCGGCACGGTGACCAGCGCCCGGAGCACCGAGCGGCCGCGGGCCCGCGAGCGGGCCAGCACCCACGCCAGCGGGACGCCGAGCACCAGCGAGAGCGCGGTGGCGAGCGTGGCCGACACCAGGGAGAGCCGCAGCGCCTGCCCGACCGCCGGTTCCGCCAGCTGGCCGGCCAGCTGCGACCACGGGGTGCGGACCAGCAGGCCGAGCAGCGGGAGCACGAGGAAGGCGACGCCGAGCGCGGCGGGGACGAGCAGCGGGCCCGGGACGCGGGTGGCGGGGCGGGTCACGGCGTCCGGAACCCGGCGTCCCGCAGCAGCTCGCGGCCCTCGGCGGAGAGCACCAGGTCGACGAACGCCTGCGCCGCGGCGGGGTCCCGGGCACCCGCCAGCACGCTGATCGGGTACCGGTTGGCGGCCGCCGCGGCCTCCGGCACCTCGATCGCGTCGACGGTCTGCTGCCGGGCGGCTGCGTCGGTGACGTACACGAGCGCCGCGTCCACCTCCCCGAGCTCCACCTTCTGCAGGGTGGCGCGGGCGTCCTCCTCGTAGGTGTCCGGCCGAGCGGTCACGCCGGCGGCGGCGAGGAGCCGCTCCGCCGCCGCACCGCAGGGCGCGTCCGGCGCGCAGAGGGCGACGGCCAGGTCCTCCCGGGCCAGGTCGGCGAGCCCGGTGACGCCGGCCGGGTTCCCCTCGGGCACGGCGAGGGTCAGCACGTTCTCGGCGAAGACCTGCGGGTCCTCGGCCAGGCCCGCGTCGGCGACCACCTGCATCTGCCGCTCGTCGGCGGAGGCGAAGACGTCGATCGGGGCGCCCTGGCTGATCGCCGTCGCCGCACCGGCGCTGCTGAGGTAGCCGATGTCCACGTCGACGTCCGGGTGGCGCTCGCGGTACGCCGCCTCCACCCGCTCGAAGACGTCGATGAGCGAGGCCGCCGCGTACACCGTGAGCGTGCCGCCGGGCCGGTCGGCGTCCGGGTCGTCGGCGCCGCACCCGGCGAGGAGCGCGGCTGCCGCGAGCAGCACGAGCAGCGGACGCATGCCCTCCCCTCCCGGACGCCGGCTCCGGTGGCCGCGTCTGCGGAGCATCAGAGCAGCCTTCTCCGCGGCTGCGCAAGAGGCGCGAGGGGAGCCGCCCGCAGCTGCGGCTAGGGCACGTCGACGCTGACCTGGGTGGCCTTGACGGTGGCGACCGCCCGGACGCCGACAACCAGCCCGAGCTCGTCGGCCGCCTCCCGGGACATGAGGGAGACGACGCGGAAGGGCCCGGCCTGGATCTCCACCTGCGCCATGACGCCGTCGCGGACCACGTTGGTGACGATGCCGGCCAGCCGGTTGCGGGCCGACGACGGCGTCGTCCCGGGCTCGGGGGCGTCCCGGAGCTGGGTGGCGAGGCGGGCGAGGTCGGCGCCCTCGATGACCGCCGGGCCTCCGCCGTCCCGGTGCGCCGGCAGCCGTCCGCCGTCCACCCAGCGGCGGACCGTGTCGTCGCTGACGCCGAGCAGCGCGGCCGCCTCGGCGATGCGGTAGGTGGCGCCCACGGCAAGACCCTAGCCGCGGCCTGTGGACGACGGGCGCAGTCCACGGGCCGCTCCTCCCGGGCGTCGGCCCGGGCGGGCACCATGCCCCGCGTGATCGACGACGCCTGGCTCGCAGACCTGCTCCGGCACCGGGCCCCGAGGCTCACCGACGCCGGGGCGGCCGCCGAGCTGGCGGGGGTGCTGAGCGCGCGCGGGGTCCCGCTCGACGAGGACGGGGTGCTCACACGCACGCTGCTCGCCGCGCTGGACGAGACGTGGGAGCGGGGCTGGCAGCCGGCCGACGTCGCGCACGCCGCCCGGCGGCAGGCCGGTGCCGGGTCGGTGCCGCTGCTCGTGGCGCTGGTCGCCGAGCACGCGCGCCGGTCCGACGCCGTGTCCCGGGCGCCGGAGGGCTGGGTGGGGCAGCTGCGCGAGCTCGGGGCGCTGGACGCCGACCCTCCCGCCGGCGCTCTCGCCTGCACGGTCGTCGCCGCGTGGCACCGGGCGGAGCAACGGGCCCCGGCCGAGGCGTGGCGCATCGTGCTGCAGCTCACCGGCGTGCTGCGCACCGCCGCGCGGCTCGAGCTGCTGGTGCCGCCGCCCTCGCGGTGGGGCGCTCCGCGGGCGCGCGCGGACCGACCGGCTGCGGACGACGACCGGGCGCTCCGCCGGATCCGCGGGCTGCTGGCCAAGGCGGAGTCGACCGCGTTCCCCGAGGAGGCGGAGGCGCTGACCGCCAAGGCGCAGGAGCTCATGACCCGGCACGCCGTGGACGCGGCCCTGCTCGGCGACGGCACACCGTCCGGCATCGACGTCGACACCCGCCGGGTGCACCTCGCCGACCCGTACGCGCGGGCCAAGACGCAGCTGCTGGGCGCCGTCGCGGAAGCGAACGGGGTGCGGCTGGTCTGGTACCAGGGCCTGGGCATCGCCACCCTGGTCGGCGTGCGGGCCGATCTGGACGCGGTGGAGCTGCTGTTCACCTCGCTGCTGCTCCAGGTCGCCCACGCGCTCGCCGCCGCGGAGCGGCAGGACGGGCGGCGCTCGGGTTCGCGCACGTTCCGCCGCGCGTTCCTGCTGGGTTACGCCCACCGCATCGGGGAGCGGCTGGCCGCGGCGCGCCGGAGGGCGACCGAGGAGGCCGCTGCGGAGGCGGCGGCGGAACGCGGCGCGGACCTGCTGCCGGTGCTGCGGTCGCGGCAGGCGGCGGTCGAGGCGCGCACGGCGGAGCTCTTCCCGAAGGTGCGAGCCGGCCGCAGCCGGTCCTCGGTGGACGCGGGCGGCTGGTACGCGGGCAGGGCCGCCGCGGAACGCGCCGACGTCGCCCCTCGGCGGGCACCCCTCCGCTGACGCCCCGGAGCCGCCTGGGCCCGCCGCCCGGCTCCACGTCGTATCCCCGGCTGCCAGTCCCTCCCGCTCCCGCGCAGGCCCGCCGGCTCCGAACGCCAGCGGCGACCCTGCGACCGGAAGCGCCCCGCGGCTGACGTTCCCGCGGGAACGTCCCCGCCCCTGCCCGGGCGGTCGGGCGCCCCACGACCGAGTCACCGGTCCGGCGTTCCCCACGCGGGCCGGCCCGCCACCGCGCGAGCGCCACCGCGATCACGTTTCCGCGGGAACGCCTTCAGCCCTCCCAGTGCGGGCCGGCCCACCACCCCTCGACCGTGTCGAGCGGTCCCCGCGGGAACGCTCGCCCCCCTCCCCCCTCGGGCCGGCGGTGCCACGGCAGGCGGGCGCCGACCTGTCACCGCTCCCCGTGAGATCGCCTCGGGCATCCCACGCTGGCCGGTCGGGCCACGCGTCGTGGCGTCACCGCGCCAAGGCGTTCCTGCGGGAACGCCGCACCCTCGTGGGCAGCGGTTGTGTCACACCTCGCCGCCAGCTTTCGTACATGCGTTCGACATTCGTGGATGACGGCCCGGTCGAAGAGACACCACTGGAGCAGCTCGCCCTGGCCATCACGAGCGGGGCGGTGCGGTTGGCGGCGGCGACGGCCACCCGGCTCCGGCTGGTCGCCGAGTTCGACCAGCGGGGCGGCTGGCACGGGGTCGGCATCCTCTCCTGCGCCCACTGGCTCGCCTGGCAGTGCGGCATGGGTTCCGGCGCCGCCCGGGAGCACGTCCGCGTCGCCCGGGCCCTGCGCGGCCTGCCGCGGATCGAGGCGGCGTTCGCCGCAGGCCGGCTGTCCTACTCGAAGGTGCGCGCCCTGACCCGGGTCGCCGAGCCGGACTCCGAGGCGGCGCTGCTCGAGTTCGCCTTCGCCGCCACCGGCGGTGACCGCCCTCGCCGAGGCGCGCGCCGCGCTGGACCGCCGCCCCGGCGACCCGCCGCGGCGAGAGGTCGTCGTCCACGTCGACACCGCCGTCCTGGCAGACGACACCGCTGCCGGCCGCGCCAACGTCCAGGGCGGTCCCGCGCTCACCGGCGCCCAGGCCCGCCGGCTGCTCTGCGGGGCGACCGTCGTGGCGATGATCGAGCGCGGGCGGGAGCCGCTGGCCGTGGGACGCCGGAAGCGGCGGGCCACCGGGGCGCAGCGCCGGGCCCTGCTGCGGCGGGAGGGTGGCTGCGCCCGCCCGGGCTGCCCCGAGTCCCGGCCCGAGCGCCTGCACGTGCACCACATGCACCACTGGATCTTCGGCGGCCGGACCGACGTGGCCGACATGGTGCTCCTGTGCGACGTCGACCACGGCCTCGTCCACGAGCGCGGCCTGGTGATGAGCCGCCAGGAGGGCCGGCTGGTGGTGACCACCCCCGAGGGGCAGCGCGTCTGGGGCACCGCCGACGCCGCCTTCACCGGCGGCCTGCACGGGGCGCCCCCGGACCCCGCACGCGGGGACGACCCCTACGCCGGTGTCGCGCCGATCGACACCACGGTCGGACGCCGCCCCGCCGACGCGCCCGCTCCCGAACGCAAGACCCGCCGCAGCCCCGGGGCGCCGGGCCACCGCAGGCGGTCACCGGCCCGGCCGGACCGTGGGGCCGGGCCCACCTCGAGCCGCAGCGACCGAGGACGTCGCCGCCCGGGTCGATCCCCCGGGCACGGCCGCGTCGGCGCATCACCGGCGACCACGAGATCCCGGCTGCCCCTCTCGACCGCGACGGCCCGGCTCGACCGGGTCCTGTTCCCCGAGGGCCCGCCGGACCTGCCCGCTGCGGGACCCGCACCCTACGAGCGGCTGGACATGCACTGGGCGATCGGCGTCCTCATGGGCAACCGCGACCTCCTCCGGCGGCTGGACGCGGAGGGGAGGTCCCCCCTCGGCGGCTGAGCCGGCGTTCCCGCGGGAACGTCGTGAGCACCGCAGGGACGCCGGAGCACCTCGGGAGCACCGCGGGGGATGCGGCGTGGGCCAGCGCACCGTTTGCCGCGCACCCCCGCCGGGGAGAGGCAGCCGGTGCCTCCCTCCTCCGAGCGGGACAACCCCGCCGGCGCCAGCGCCTCCGTCCGCACCCGCCGCATCCGCGAGTTCGCCCGCGAGGTCCTCGGCTACGAGGAGTTCCGCCCCGGCCAGGAGCGGGCCATGCAGTCCGTGGTCAGCGGCCGCGACACCCTCGCCGTGCTGCCGTCGGGCGCCGGCAAGACGGCGATCTACCAGGTCGCCGGCCAGCTGCTGGACGGGCCGGTGCTGGTCGTCTCCCCGCTCATCGCCCTGCAGCGCGACCAGGTCGAGCGGCTCACCGAGCTGGCCGACGACGCCGGTGGCGCGGCGCAGCTGAACTCCGCCCTCTCGGCCGGGGACCAGCAGGAGGCCCTCGACGGGCTGCGGGACGGAACGGTCCGCTTCCTCTTCCTCGCCCCGGAGCAGCTGGCCAAGCCCGAGGTCGTCGACGTGATCGCAGCCGCCGAGCCCGCCCTGTTCGTCGTCGACGAGGCCCACTGCGTCTCCGCCTGGGGCCACGACTTCCGCCCCGACTACCTGCGCCTGGGCACCGTGATCGAGCAGCTGGGCCACCCGACGGTGCTGGCGCTCACCGCCACGGCCGCCCCGCCCGTGCGCGCCGAGATCGTCGAGCAGCTCGGCATGCGCGAGCCCGAGGTCGTCGTCGCCGGGTTCGACCGGCCGGAGATCCGGCTGGAGGTGGACCAGCACGCCGACGCGCGGAGCAAGCAGGACGCCGTCCTGGAGCGGGTGCTCACCGAGGTCGGCGAGGGGCGCGGCCCCGGCATCGTCTACAGCGCCACCCGCAAGGGCACCGAGGAGATCGCCGCCGCCCTCGCCGACCGCGGGCTGCGCACGCACCCCTACCACGCGGGGCTCAAGAAGTCCGACCGCGAGGAGACCCAGCGCGCCTGGATGGACGACGAGCTGGACGTCGTCGTCGCCACCACCGCGTTCGGCATGGGCATCGACAAGCCCGGCACCCGGTTCGTCGTCCACGCCGAGCCGGCCGACTCCGTGGACAGCTACTACCAGGAGATCGGCCGGGCCGGTCGCGACGGCGACCCGGCCCTCGCCCTCCTGGTCTACCGGCAGGAGGACCTCGGGCTGCGCCGGTTCTTCGCCGCCGGCGCCCCCGCCGAGGAGGAGCTGCAGCAGGTCGCGGGCCTCGTGCAGGCCGCCGCCGCGGCGGGCATCGACGACGGCGTCGACGTCAAGGCCCTCCGGGAGGAGACCGGTCGCGCCGCCACCCCGCTGGTGCGCGACCTCAACCTGCTCGAGCAGGTCTCGGCCGTCGTGCTGGACGAGGACGGCGCGGCCCACCCCGCCGACGGCGCCCCGCCGCCCGGGGAGGCGGCCGCGCAGGCCCGCGAGCTCGCCGAGCACCACGAGAAGGTCGACCAGTCCCGCGTGGAGATGATGCGCGGCTACGCCGAGACCACCGAGTGCCGCCGCCAGTTCCTCCTCGGCTACTTCGGCGAGCAGCTCGACGAGCCGTGCGGCAACTGCGACAACTGCTCGGCCGGCACCGCCCGCGAGCACGTCGCCACCGAGCCCGACGACACGCCCTTCCCCGTGGAGACACCGGTCCAGCACACCGAGTGGGGCCCCGGCGTCGTCATGCGGGTCGAGGACGACCGGCTCACCGTGCTGTTCGACGAGGTCGGCTACAAGACCCTCGGCCTGGCCGCGGTCGTCGAGCACGACCTGCTCCGCCCGCGGAGCTGACCGGCCACCCGCCTCGACCTGCGGGACCGGCCGAACCCACCCATGATCACCAGCAGGAGAGCGGGTCGAGGCGCCTGGAGCAGACAGGGCACGGACCCGGGAGAAGGAGTGCACGCGTGAAGGTCCTCGGCATCAACGCGATCTACCACGACCCCGCGGCGGCGCTGGTCGTCGACGGCCGGGTCGTGGCCGCCGCGGAGGAGGAGCGGTTCAGCCGCCGCAAGCACGGCAAGCGCCCGCTGCCGTGGAGCGCGTGGGAGCTGCCCGAGCTCTCGGCCGCGTGGTGCCTCGAGCACGCCGGCGTCCGCCCCGAGGAGCTCGACGCCGTCGCCTACTCCTTCGACCCCGCGCTGATGGGCACGCCCGAGGACTCCGGCCTGTTCGACGACGGCGACACCATGCGCAAGAAGTACGCCGAGATGGCGCCGGACTTCCTCGCCCACGCCCTCCCCGGCCTGGACCCGGCGAAGGTGCGCTTCGTGAAGCACCACGTCGCGCACGCCGCCTCCGCCGGGAAGGCCGCTCCCCAGCGCGACAACGCGGTGCTCGTCCTCGACGGCCGCGGCGAGGCGCACAGCCACCTCGCCGGCCGCTACGTCGACGGGCAGCTGGAGGTGCTCGCCGGCCAGGCGCTCCCCCACTCCCTCGGCCTCATGTACGAGGAGCTCACCGACCACCTGGGCTTCCTGCGCAGCTCCGACGAGTTCAAGGTCATGGCGATGGCCTCCTACGGCAAGCCGCGCTTCCTCGGCGAGCTGTCCGAGCTCATCCGCGCCACCGACGACGGCGGCTTCCGCACCGAGCGGATCGACTTCGCCGAGTTCGCACCCCGCCTGCGCAAGGGGGACGACTGGACCGAGGCGCATGCCGACCTCGCCGCCAGCGTGCAGACCCGCCTGGAGGAGGTGCTGGTCGACCTCGCCCGCTGGGTGCACGAGCAGACCGGCGAGAAGACGCTCACCATGGCCGGCGGCACCGCGCTGAACTGCGTGGCCAACACCCGCATCCTGGCCGAGAGCCCGTTCGAGCAGGTGTGGGTGCAGCCGGCCGCCGGCGACGCGGGCACGGCGCTGGGCGCGGCCCTGCACGTCGCCGCCGAACTGGGCGAGCGCACCGAGCCGATGGCCGGCGCAGACCTCGGCCGCGGCTGGAGCGACGCCGAGATCGAGCGGGTCCTGCAGACGGCCGCGATCACCTACGAGCGCCCCGACGACGTCGCCGAGGCCGTCGCCGAGGTGCTCGCCGACAACGGCATCGTCGCCTGGTTCCAGGGCCGCAGCGAGTACGGCCCCCGCGCGCTGGGCCACCGCTCGCTGCTCGCCCACCCCGGCTTCGAGGCCAACCTCGAGCGGATGAACGACGTCAAGGGCCGCGAGCAGTTCCGCCCCGTCGCCCCGATGGTGCTGCTGGAGCGCGCGCCGGAAATCTTCAGCCGCGGGCCGATCCCCTCGCCGTACATGCTCTTCGTCCACGACGTCGCCGAGGAGTGGCGCGACCGCATCCCCACGGTCACCCACGTCGACGGCACGGCGCGGATCCAGACCATCGACCCGGCGGACGAGCCGCTCGTGCACCGGATGATCTCCGCCTTCGAGCGGCGGACCGGGCTGCCGGTGGTGGTGAACACCAGCCTGAACACCGCCGGCCGCCCGATGGTCGACGACCCGCGGGACGCCCTGGAGTGCTTCGGCTCCGCCCCGGTCGACCTGCTGGCGATCGGCCCGTTCGTCGTCCGCCGGTCGCAGGCCACCCCCCGCCCCGGCCAGGGCTGAGCCGGGCGGGCGGGCCGCGTATCGGTTCGGCAACGCCGGTCGCCCGCACGGGTGGCGGCCGTTACCCGGGCCCTGCCACGGGTAACGGCTCCCTGGCAGTGACCTGTCAAGCACCTGGCAGGCCGGACGACTATGGGAGGACATCATGTCTGCAACCCGCGGTAACACCGGCGCGGACCGGGGCCTGACCTGGCCGCAGATGCTCGCGGCGGTCATCGGGGCCGTCTATCTGCTCGTCGGGATCGTCGGATTCTTCGTCACCGGGTTCGACGACTTCTTCGCGCACGACACCGGGGAGACCATCCTCGGGTTCGAGGTCAACCCGTTCCACAACATCGTGCACATCCTGATCGGTGCGGCGGGCCTGGCGCTGTTCCGGACGCTGAGCGGCGCCCGGACCTACGGCTGGCTGCTGGCCATCGGGTACGGCGCGGCCTTCGTCTACGGCCTCTTCGCCGTCGACCAGGACTGGGACTTCCTGAGCCTGAACTGGGCCGACAACTGGCTGCACCTGGTCAGCGCCCTGGCCGGCCTGGTCATCGCGCTGGGCCCGGTGAAGCGCGCCGTCGAGGGCCGCACCCGCGTCTGAGCAGCTCGGGCGGGCCCCGGACGGGGCCGCACCGCGGAGCCGGGTCCCGTCGTCCCCGAGGACGGCGGGGCCCGGCTCCGCGCTTCTCCGGGCACCCGGCACCCCCGATGCGACGGCCGTCACGTCCGGCGCTACGTTGCCGGGCATGGACTTCGCTCTCTCCGCCAAGGCCGAGGACGTCTGCGCACGCGCGTGGGACTTCATGCGGGAGCACGTGTTCCCCGCCGAGCCGGTGTACGACGCCTGGCGCGCGGAGCGCGGTCACGACGACCACGAGCACCCGCCGATCCTCGAGGAGCTCAAGGCGGAGGCGCGCAAGCGCGGCCTGTGGAACCTCTTCCACCACGAGGTGGGCGGGCTCACCAACCTCGAGTACGCCTCCGTCGCCGAGATCACCGGCTGGTCCCCCGTCATCGCCCCCGAGTCGATGAACGTGGGCGCGCCGGACACCGGCAACATGGAGACGCTCATGCTGTTCGGCACCCCCGAGCACAAGGAGCGCTGGCTGAACCCGCTGCTGGAGGGCGAGATCCGCTCCGGGTTCGCGATGACCGAGCCCGACGTCGCCAGCTCCGACGCCCGCAACATCCAGACCTCGATCGTCCGCGACGGCGACGAGTACGTGATCAACGGCCGCAAGTGGTGGACCTCCGGCGCCGCCGACCCGCGCTGCCAGATCTTCATCGTCATGGGCAAGACCGACCCCGACGGCCCGCCGCACCGCCAGCAGTCGATGGTGCTCGTCCCCCGCGACACCCCGGGCCTGGAGATCATCCGGCACCTGCCGGTCTTCGGGTACCAGGACCAGCACGGCCACTCGGAGCTGCGGTTCACCGACGTCCGCGTGCCGGTCAGCAACATCCTCTCCGGCGAGGGCGACGGCTTCATGATCGCCCAGGCCCGGCTGGGCCCCGGTCGCATCCACCACTGCATGCGCGCCATCGGCATGGCCGAGCGGGCGCTGGCGCTGATGGTGGAGCGGAGCAAGAACCGGGTCGCGTTCGGGCGCCCGCTGGCCGACCAGGGCACCGTCCGCGAGGCGATCGCCCTGTCCCGCATCGAGATCGACCAGGCGCGCCTCTACGTGCTGAAGACGGCGGACCTGATCGACAAGTACGGGGCCAAGGGCGCCCGCACGGAGATCTCCGCGATCAAGGTCGCCGCACCCAGGGTCGCCCTCGACGTCATCGACCGCGCGATCCAGGTGCACGGCGGCGCCGGCGTCAGCAACGACACCGTGCTGGCCCGCTTCTACGCCAGCGCCCGCACGCTGCGCATCGTCGACGGCCCGGACGCGGTGCACATCCGCGGCGTCGCCAAGGAGGAGCTCGCGCGCGAGCGTCCCTTCACCGGCTGAGCCGGCGCCGAGGGGCGGCTCAGGGCGTCAGCGTCGTCCCGAAGCCGCCCCCGGCGAGCTTGGCCATCAGCTGGGTCCGGTCCAGCCCCACCTCGGCGAGCGCGTCGCCGTCGCGGTCGGTGTCGATGCGGTCGGAGAACCGCTGCTCGACCTTCTCCGCCGTGTCGTTGTCCCCCTCGGTGCGCAGCACGCGCACCAGCTCCTGCTTGTCCAGCTCCACCGGTTCCTCCCTCGCCGCTCCTGGGCAGGGAGTGTGCTGCGGGTCACCGGTCCCCGCAACGGCGGGCGCAGCTCACCCCCGGCCGGCGCGCCGCACCAGCCAGGCGCCCGCGGCCGCGAGCACCACGGCCACGGCCAGCTGCGCGATCGCGACGCCGCTCTGGTCGCTGGCGAACCAGGTGGGGGTGGAGACCAGCAGCACCAGCGCGACACCGAGCACGAACAGCCCGACGAGCCGCTCCCGGCGGGCGTTGCGCGGGGCGGGGGTGCCGGGAGCCGGGTCGGTCATGCCCCCAGCCTGCCAAACCGGGCGCCGCGGCCCGCGTGCGGTGAGGCGGCGCACCAGGATGCCGCGTCGGGCCGCCGGCCGGGTCCAGGCGGCGTACGGTGCGACGCAGGCAGGCCGAGCCGACCCCGGAGGTCCCCGTGTCGCAGACGTCCCCGCAGGCAGCCGTGCTCATCGAGCTCGAGCCCGTCGTCGCCGAGAACCTCGACCGGCACATCCGGATGGCGAAGGAGTGGCACCCGCACGACTACGTCCCCTGGGACGAGGGGCGGAACTTCGCCTTCCTCGGCGGGGAGGACTGGTCCCCGGAGCAGTCCCGGCTGGACGCGACGGCCAAGGCGGCCATGTTCGTCAACCTGCTGACCGAGGACAACCTGCCCAGCTACCACCGCGAGATCGCCACCCGGTTCGGCCGGGACGGCGCCTGGGGCCAGTGGGTGGGCCGCTGGACGGCGGAGGAGGGCCGGCACGGGGTCGCGCTGCGCGACTACCTCGTGGTGACCCGCGGCGTCGACCCGGTCGAGCTCGAGCGGGCCCGGATGGACTACATGACCACCGGCTACGACTCCGGGGACAAGACCCCGCTGGAGGCCGTCGCCTACGTCTCGTTCCAGGAGCTGGCCACGCGCGTCTCCCACCGCAACACCGGCCGCGCCACCGGCGACCCGGTCGCCGACAAGCTGCTGGCCCGCATCGCCACCGACGAGAACCTCCACATGATCTTCTACCGGAACCTGGTGACGGCGGCGTTCGACATCGACCCGGACGAGATGATGAAGGCCGTCGCCAAGGAGGTCATGACCTTCGAGATGCCGGGCGCGAACATGGCGAACTTCCGGAAGAACTCGACGATCATCGCGAAGGCCGGCATCTACGACCTGCGCCTGCACCACGACGAGGTGGTCAGCCCGATCCTGCGCACCTGGAAGGTCTTCGAGCGCACCGACCTCGGGCCCGAGGGCGAGCAGGCCCGCGAGCAGCTGGCCGCGTTCCTGGCCGGGCTGGACGCCGAGGCCACCCGCTTCGTGGAGAGCCGGGAGCGGCTGCGCGCCCGCATGGCGGCCCGGGGGGAGACCCCGGTCCAGGTGTGACCGCAGGCCGTCAGAGCGGGCAGGCCATCACGATCTCGTCGCGGTCGTCGCCCGGCGCCACGCGGATCGCGCCGGGCAGCCGGCCCACCTCGACGTAGCCCAGCCCCTTGTAGAACTCGTCCACCCCGGTGCCGCCGCGGGCGGTCAGGTGCAGGAACTCCCAGCCCCGGTCGCGGGCGATCCGGTGCACGCCGTCCATGAGCACGCGGCCCAGGCCCTGCCCCTGGCGCGAGGGGTGCACCTGCACCCGGAGCACGGTCCCCCAGTGCCGGCGCAGCGGGCTCAGCGAGCCGACGACGCTGGCGAACCCGGCGGTCTCCCCGTCCACCTCCAGCAGGGCGAGCACGTCCCGGCCCGAGTGGACGCCCTCCAGCAGCTTGTCCAGCAGCGGGACGACGTCGTCCCCGGTGACCGGCGGCACGAAGCCGACCGCGCCGCCGGCGTTGGTCACGTCGATCCAGCAGCGCAGCAGCTCGGCGCGCAGCGCGTCGTCGACGGTGGAGACGGGGCGGACGACGGCGGCGGGCACACGGGCATTCTCCGCCCCGCCCCGGACCGGGCTCGACGCGGGCCTCAGCCCTGCTTGGTCGGCGGCTCCCCGGCGGCGCGGGCCTCCGCCGCCCGCTCCGGGTCGTAGGCGCAGGCGTCGGCGACATCGGTGGCCGGCCCCGCCGCCGGCTCCGGGGCCTCCGGGGCGTCGGCCACGTCCGCCGGCGGCTGGGTCGCCGCCGCGGGCACGGGCACGGGCGGGTCGATGGCGTCCTGGACGAGCTGCCGGATGGCGTCGTAGTCGGGGTAGGCGGGGTCGATCACCGGGGGGTCGAGGACGACGCTGCGGATCTCGGCGTCCTTCACGCGGAACGCCAGGTCCACGAAGTCGTCCAGCCGCGTCCGCGGGATGTCGGTGCTGACGATGTCCTCGGTGGTCGCGGCGAGCTGCTGGTAGCGCTGCAGCAGGGTGACCGGGTCGGCGGCGTCGACGATCGCGGAGATCGTGCAGCGCTGCCGCTCCATCCGGTTGTAGTCGCTGAGCCCGAACCGGCCCCGGGCGAAGTCCAGCGCGGTGGTGCCGTCCATCCGGACGTCCCGGCCGGGCGCGATGTAGTCGTCGGGCAGCTCCCCGGTGCTCGGGTTGCCGTTGACCGGGACGTAGTAGTTCACGTTCACCGTGACGCCGCCGAGCGCGTCGACCAGCCGGCTGAAGCCCTCGAGGTTGACCAGCACGAAGTAGTCGATCCGCAGCCCGAGGGCCTCCCCGACCCCCAGCTTCAGGAAGTCGGCGCCCGGGTCGTCGGTGGGGCCCAGGGCGTCGGGGTACCAGGCGGGGCCGTTGCGGTAGACGGCGTTGAGCAGGCTCTCGCTCTCGCTGCCGGCGTCGAAGCCGTCGGGGTAGAGCTCGCCGAGCGGGCTGTCCTCGGGGAAGGGCAGGTCCTGCAGGTTGCGGGGGAGGCTGACCAGGACGGTCTCGCCGGTCTCGACGTCGGTGCTGGCCACGATGACGGTGTCGGTGCGCACGCCCTCGCGGCCCTCCCCGCCGTCGCCCCCGAGCAGCAGGACGTTCACCCGGTCCCGGCCGCCGAAGAGCTCGGCGGTGTCCTCCTCGTCCGCGTCCACGGTGGCCGACTCGCGCTCGTCGTCGAAGACCCCGGCGATGAGGTCGCGCGACGTCGTGGCCAGGTGCCCGGCGAAGACCGCCGGGGCGGCGATCGCGGCGGCCAGCAGCGCCACGACGGCACCGCCCACGACGTGCCGCCCGCGTGAGGTGCCCCGGGGCACCAGCACCCGGTAACCGGCGACGACGACGGCGATCCACAGGGCGGCCAGCAGGCCGACGCCCACCGTCGCCCACAGCAGCACGTCGGTGTCGACGAGGGTGCGCGCGGCGACCTGCTGCCCGGCGGTGGCCAGCCACAGCCCGCCCGCGACGAGCAGGAGGAAGACGGCGAGCACCGCCGCGCCGAGCCGCCGCCGGCCGGCCGCCAGGAACGCGGTCCCGGGCACGAGCGCCCCCAGGGCCGTCCAGCCCAGGGCGGCGCCGAAGCCGCGCCGCTGCCCCTGCGCCGGTGGGCGTGCGCCCGCGTCCCCGTACCCGCTCACCGGGCCATGCTCCCACTGTTCGGCCAGGTGGGGGCGCCGACGGCGGACCACCCGGTCGGGACCGCCCGATCCGGCGACCCGGGGGGCCGGCGCCGGGCCGCTCGCCGTCGGGGCTGCTCCGTAAGCTCCGCGGCGTGCGACTGGCCACCTGGAACGTCAACTCGATCCGCACCCGCGCCGACCGCGTCGCCGCCTTCCTGCAGCGGCACGACGTCGACGTCCTGGCGCTCCAGGAGACCAAGTGCCGGGACGACCAGTTCCCCGAGATGGTGTTCGGCGCGCTGGGCTACGAGGTCGCGCACGTCGGCCACTCGCAGTGGAACGGCGTCGCGATCCTGTCCCGGGTCGGCCTCGACGACGTGACCACCGGCTTCGCCGGGATGCCGTCGTGGTCGGCGAAGGAGGGGGTGGCGCCCAGCGCGGAGGCCCGCGCCCTGGGCGCCACCTGCGGCGGGGTGCGCGTGTGGAGCCTGTACGTGCCCAACGGCCGGACGCTGGAAGATCCGCACTACGCCTACAAGCTGGAGTGGCTGGCCGCGCTGCGGGGCACCGCCGCGGGCTGGCTCGCCGAGGACCCGGCCGCGCAGGTGGCCCTCGTCGGCGACTGGAACATCGCCCCGCAGGACGACGACGTCTGGGACATGTCGGTGTTCAGCCGGTCCACGCACGTCTCCGCGCCGGAACGGGCGGCGTTCCAGGCGGTGGTCGACGCCGGGTACGCCGACGTGGTGCGCCCGCACGCGCCGGGCCCGGGCGTCTACACCTACTGGGACTACACCCAGCTGCGCTTCCCCCGGCGTGAGGGCATGCGGATCGACTTCGTGCTGGGCTCCCCGGCCCTGGCCGCCCGGGTCGACCGCGCGTTCATCGACCGCGAGGAGCGCAAGGGCAAGGGCGCCAGCGACCACGCCCCGGTGGTGGTCGACCTCGCGGAGTGACGCGGCGCCGGCTGCCTAAGCTGGCTCCCCGTGCTCGTGCTGCTGCCCCCGTCGGAGACCAAGGCACCCGGGGGCGAGGGCCCGCCGCTCGACCTCGACGAGCTCACCGCGCCCGAGCTGACGCCGGTCCGCGCGCGCCTCGCCGGAGCGCTGGTGGACCTCTCCGGCGACGTCCCGGCCTCCCGCGCCGCCCTGGGCCTGTCGCCGAAGCAGGACGACGAGATCACCCGCAACGCCGCGCTGTTCACCGCGGCCACCCTCCCGGCCCTCGAGCGGTACACCGGCGTCCTCTACGACGCGCTGGACGTGCGGTCGCTCACCCGCGCCCAGCGGGCCCGGGCCGACCGGCGGCTCGCCGTCGGGTCGGCGCTCTTCGGCCTGGTGGCGGGCGGCGACGGCATCCCGGCGTACCGCCTGTCGGCCGGCTCCGCCCTGCCCGGGCTGCCCACCCTCCGCGCCCTGTGGAGGCCCGCGCTCGGGCCGGTGCTGGCCGACGTCGAGGGGCTCGTCGTCGACCTGCGCAGCGGCTCCTACGCGGCGCTCGCCCCGGCCCCCGGCGCGGTCACCGTGACCGTGCTGAGCGAGCGGCCCGACGGCACGCGAGCCGTCGTCAGCCACTTCAACAAGGCGCACAAGGGGAGGCTCGCCCGCGTGCTCGCCACCACCACGGCCGAGCCGGGCGACGTGGTGCGACTGAGGGGTCTGCTGAGGCGGGCGGGGTTCCACGTGGAACACGACGGCGGGACGGCGTTGACCCTGGTCGTGCCCGCCCACTGAGGCCCATCTCTCCCGGCTCGGCCCGGCGGTTGGTTGCACGCAACCTGCCCGCCGTGACATAACTGCTGGGACCCGGCGCACCCGAACCACGCGGCGCCCGGGCATCTCGCATCCGGCGACCGCCGGGCAGGAAGGCTTCGGTGGACGGAACGGACCGCACGGTCGACGCGGGACCGAGCCTCGGCGAGCGGTCCGCAGCCGAGCTCAGGCTGGACCCCACCCGGGTCGAGGCCGCCCGCCGCATCCTGCCGACCGCGGAGCGCCCCGGGCTGGACCGGCTCGCCGAGCTCGCCGCCCGCCTGCTCGGTACCAGCGGCAGCCAGGTCTCGCTCCTCCTCGACGTCCAGCTCGTCGCCGCGGGGACCGGCGCGGCGGCCGTCGGCACCACCGGGCCGCTCGAGGAGTCCCTCTGCACCGTCACCGCGGCCCTGCCCGCCGGTGAGGCCCTCGTGGTCCCCGATGCCCGGGCCGACGAGCGCGTGCGCGACCTCCCGCCGGTGCGGGCCGGCGTCGTGGGCTCCTACCTCGGCACCGTGCTCTCCGACTCCGCGGGCACACCCGTCGGCGCGCTCTGCGTCTTCGACCCGGAACCGCGCCCCTGGGCGAGCTCGGAGATCGCGACGCTGCGCCAGCTCGCCGCCTCGGTGATGACCGAGCTGCAGCTCGCGGCGCTGCTGCGCCGGTCCGAGGACGACCGCATCCGGTGGGAGCTGGCCACCGGGGCCGGCGGCGTCGGCACCTGGGACTGGGACCAGTCGACCGGTGAGCTGGCCTGGGACGAACAGCTCATCGCGATGTTCGGCTACGGCAGCGACGACTTCGGGCGCACCATCGACGCCTTCAACGCGCGCCTGCACCCCGAGGACGCCGAGTGGGTCGGCGAGGCGCTGCAGCAGGCCGTCGACACCGGCGGCGAGTACGACGCCACCTACCGCATCGTGCGCCCGGACGACGAGACCCGCTGGATCCACGCCCGCGGCCGCGCGCTGGTCGACGGGGAGGGGCGCACCACCCGCATCCTCGGCACCGCCTACGACGTGACGGGCGAGCGGGAGGAGGCCAGCCTGGTCACCCGGGTGCTCGAGGCCATGCCCGCCGGCTTCTACAGCCTCGACCGCGACTGGCGGTTCACCTACGTCAACGCGGTGGCCGAGAAGCTGCTGCAGACCACCCGGGACGAGCTGCTGGGACGGGAGCTCTGGGAAGCCTTCCCGGACGCGGTGAACAGCGTCTTCGAGGACCGCTACCGCGAGGCGGTCCGCACCGGCGAGCCGGTCGCGTTCGACGCCTACTACCCCGCACCGCTGGACGGCTGGTACGAGCTCCGGGCCTGGCCCAGCCCCGACGGCCTCTCGGTGTACTTCCTCGAGGTGACCGAGCGGCGGCGGGTGCAGGAGGAGGCCGAGCGGGTGGCGCAACGGCTCGCCCTGCTGGCCAGCGTCAGCGCCGGCCTCGCCGGCCCGCTGGACCAGCACGGCGCGATGCAGCACCTGCCCCAGCTCGTCGTCCCGGCGCTCGCCGACTTCTGCATCGTCACGATCGTGGACGGCGACGGGCGCGCCCGCGACGTCGGCTCGTGGCACGCCGACCCGGAGCTGCGCCCGGTCCTGGAGCGCTACACGGAGGTCCGGCTGGACACCATGCCGCCGGACTCCCCCGCCGCCGTCTCGCTGCGCACCGGGGAGCAGCGGCGCAGCCTGGGCTCCGCGGTGCTGGACATGCTGCCCCCGGGCGAGTCCCGCGACCTGCTGACCCGCCTCGATCCGCGCGAGGCCGTCGTCCTGCCCATGCGGGGGCGCAACCGCACGCTCGGCCTGCTCACCGTCTACTACTCCCGGGCCACCCCGACCCGTGCCGAGGACCTCGTCACCGCGCAGGAGGTGGCCGACCGCGCCGGGCTGGCGCTGGACAACGGCCGCCTCTACAACGCCCAGCAGCAGCTCGCCGAGGGCCTGCAGCGCAGCCTGCTCACCGAGCCGCCCGAGCCCGACCACGCCGAGATCGCGGTGCGCTACCTCCCCGCCGCGGAGGCCGCCCGGGTCGGCGGTGACTGGTACGACGCCTTCCTGCAGCCCGGGGGCGCGACGATGCTGGTGATCGGCGACGTCGTCGGGCACGACACCGAGGCCGCGGCGGCCATGGGGCAGCTCCGCGGGCTGCTGCGCGGGGTCGCCACCTACAGCGACGCGGGCCCGGGCGAGGTGCTGCGCGGGCTGGACGCCTCGATGACGACGCTGCAGATCACCACCATGGCCACCGCCGCGGTGGCCCGGCTGGAGCAGACGCCCGACGAGGTGCAGCAGGGCGTCACGCGCCTGCGCTGGGCCAACGCCGGGCACCTGCCGCCGCTGATCCTCACCCCGGCGGGCCAGGTGGCCGAGCTCGGCGAGTGGACCGGTGACCTGCTGCTGGGCGTCGACCCCGGCACGCAGCGGCGCGAGTCGGTCGCCACGCTGGAGCGCGGCTCGACGGTCATCCTCTACACCGACGGCCTCGTCGAGCGCCGCGACTCCGACCTCGACGAGGGCATCCAGCGGCTGCGCTCGGCGGTGGTCGAGCTCGCCGACCTGCCGCTGGAGGACCTGCTCGACGAGCTGCTCGACCGGCTGGTGCACGGCCACCCCGAGGACGACGTCGCCCTGGTCGCCGTCCGGCTGCACCGGCAGGACCGGCCCCGGCCGCCCGAGGCCGGACCGGCCCGCGTGCCCCCCACCGTGCCGCGGGACCCGGCCCAGGGCTGAGCCGCGCGCCGGTCAGCGGCCGCGGTCGCGCCGCACCTGGGCCTTGCGCCCCTTGATCATCGTGGCCCGCAGCGCCTGCACGACCTCGTCGGCGGCCGCCTCGGGCACCTCGACCAGGGCGAACCGCTGGTGGATCTCGATCGACCCGACGTCGCGCCCGGTGAGCCCGGTCTCCCCCGTGATGGCGCCGACCAGGTCGCCCGGGCGGATGCCGGCGTCCCGGCCCACTCCCACGAAGAGCCGGGCGGCCGGGCCGCCGGGCCGTCCCGCGGGCCGGCCGGGCCGTTCGTCGCGCCGGCCGCCGTCGCGTCCGCCACCGGCCCGCCCGCCGTCCCGCTCGGGGCGGAAGGAGACCTGCGGGATCTCCTCGTCGTCGTCCACCGGGCCGGTCGCCTCGTGGGCGAGCTTCACCGCTGCGAGCGCGACCTCGACGAGGTCGAACTCGTCGGTGAGGGTCTCGACGACGACGCGGAAGCGGTCCAGGTCGTCGGTGAGCAGGCTCTCCCGCAGCGCGGCCCGCGTGAGGTCGAGCCGGCGGGCCCGGAGGTCGGCGACCGTGGGCACCTTCTCCACGGGGATCGGCGCGCCGGCGACCCGCTCGATGGTCTTGAGCATCCGGTGCTCGCGGGGCTCGGCGAGGGTGATCGCCACGCCCTCGCGGCCGGCCCGGCCCACCCGGCCGATGCGGTGGACGTAGGACTCCGGTGCCGAGGGGACGTCGTAGTTGACGACGTGGGTGAGCGTCTCGACGTCCAGCCCGCGCGCCGCGACGTCGGTGGCCACCAGCAGCTCCGCCGTCCCCCCGCGCAGCCGCCCCATGACCCGGTCGCGCTGCTCCTGGCTCATGCCGCCGTGCAGCGCCTCGGCCCGGTAGCCGCGGCCGTTGAGCGTCTCGGTGAGCGAGTCCACCTCCTCGCGGGTGCGGCAGAACACGATCGCCGCCGTCGGCGCCTCGACGTCGAGGATCCGGCCCAGCGCGGCCGGCTTGGCGCCGCGGGGCACCACGTAGGCGGTCTGCCGGATGCGGGGCGCGGTCCCCGGCGCCGCCCGCTCCCGGGCGATGGTGATCCGCACCGGGTCGGAGAGGTGGCGGCGCGCCAGCGCGTCCAGCCGGCGCGGCATGGTCGCCGAGAAGAGCACCGTCTGCCGCTGCTCCGGCGTCGCGTCGAGGATCGCCTCCAGGTCCTCGGCGAAGCCCATGTCGAGCATCTCGTCGGCCTCGTCGAGCACGACGGTGGCGATCCCGTCGAGGCGCAGCGCGCCCCGGTTGAGCAGGTCGAGGGCCCGGCCGGGGGTGGCGACGACGACGTCGACACCCGACTCCAGCGAGCGCAGCTGCCGCACGATCGGGGCGCCGCCGTAGACCGGCAGCACGCGGGCGCCGAGGTCGCGGCCGTAGCGGTGCAGCGCCTCCGACACCTGCACGGCGAGCTCCCGGGTGGGCACCAGCACCAGCGCCACCGGCGGGCGCTCGGTGCGGTGGGCGGGCATCCGCTGCAGCACGGGCAGCGAGAAGGCGGCGGTCTTGCCGGTGCCGGTGGCGGCCTGGCCCAGGAGGTCTCGCCCCTCGGCCAGCGGCGGGATCGCCTGCTGCTGGATGGGCGTGGGCTCCTCGTAGCCGAGGGCGGAGAGCGCCCGCAGCAGCTCCGGGCGCAGGCCGAGCTCGTCGAAGGTGGCGCCCTCGAGGGTGGGGTCGCCGGCGGGGGCGTGGTCCTCGGTCATCGCGGTCCATCGTTCCCCCCGGCCGGCGACGACGCGCGCCCGGGCTTCTGGCAGGCTGCCGGGGTGACCGCCGACGACGACCTCTGCACCCGTCCCGCGACCGAGCTCGCCGCGCTGGTCCGCGACCGCGAGGTGTCGGCGCGCGAGCTGCTGGAGGCGCACCTGCGCCGCATCGAGCGGCTGGACCCGCAGGTGAACGCCGTCGTCACCCTGGACGCCGAAGGGGCCAGGGCGGCCGCGGACGCCGCCGACGCCGCCCAGGCCGCCGGCCGGCCGCTCGGCCCCCTGCACGGGCTGCCGGTCGCCCACAAGGACACCCACGCCACCGGCGGCATGCGCACCACCTGGGGGTCACCGCTGCACGCGGAGACCGTGCCGGACGCCGACGAGCTGGTGGTGGCCCGCCTGGTCGGGGCCGGGGCGGTCCGGGTGGGCAAGACCAACGTGCCCGAGTTCGCGGCCGGCTCGCACACCTTCAACCCCGTCTTCGGCGTGACGCACAACCCCTACCGGCACGGGCTCTCCGCGGGCGGCTCCAGCGGTGGGGCGGCGGCGGCCCTGGCGGCCGGGTTCGTGCCGGTCGCCGAGGGCAGCGACATGGGCGGGTCGCTGCGCAACCCGGCCGCGTTCTGCAACGTCGTCGGGCTGCGGCCCACCCCGGGCCGGGTGCCCACGTGGCCCGCCCCGATGGCGTGGTCGCAGCTGTCGGTGCAGGGCCCGATGGGCCGCACGGTCGCCGACGTCGCGCTGCAGCTCTCGGTGATCGCCGGCCCCGACCCGCGGGTGCCGATCGCGCTCTCCGACGACCCGTCCGGCTTCGCCGCGCCGCTGCCCGAGCGCCTCGACGGCCTCCGCGTCGCGTGGGCGCCGGACCTGGGTGGGCAGGTGACCGTGGACCCGGCCGTCACCGCCGTCCTCGCGCCGTCGGTCGCCGTCTTCGAGTCGCTGGGCGCCACGGTGGAGGAGGCCTGCCCCGACCTCTCCGGCGCGGACGAGGTCTTCGGCACCCTGCGGGCGTGGCTGTTCGACGCCGCGTTCAGCGAGCTCGCGGCCCGCCACCCCGACCAGGTGAAGGCGTCGATCCGCTGGAACGCCGAGCTCGGTGCCGAGCTCACCGGGGCGGACCTGGCCCGCGCCGAGCAGCTGCACACGAAGCTCTACGAGCGCATGGTCGCCTTCTTCGAGCGGTACGACGTGCTGCTCGCGCCCACCACGCAGGTGCTCCCCTTCCCGGTGGAGGTCGAGTACCCGACCGAGATCGCCGGCGTCCACCAGGAGAACTACCTGGAGTGGATGCGCTCGTGCACGGTCGTCTCGGCGACCGGCTGCCCTGCGCTGTCGGTGCCGGGCGGCTTCACCGCCGACGGGCTGCCGGTCGGGCTGCAGGTGATCGGCCCCCCGCGGGCCGACCGCCGGGTGCTGGAAGTGGGCCACGCCTTCGAGCAGGCGACCCGCTTCGGTGAGCGCCGCCCGCCCCTCTGACCCGTTCTACGGCTCTCTAGCGTCGGAGCTAGAGAGCCGTACACGGCCCTCGACGGCGTCCTCCCTCTCAGGTGCCCTGATCGTGGCCAGGGGTGGGGCCGTCGGAGCCGGCTCGGTACTCCAGCAGCGGCACGTCGCCCGCGGCCCACGCCGCGAGGATCGGTTCCACGATCCGCCAGGACTCCTCGGCCTCGACGTCGCTGATGCCCAGCGCCGCCTCGCCGGCGAGCAGGCCCTTCAGCAGCAGCCCGTAGGCCGAGAGCGCCTGCGGTGGGAGCTGCGCGGCCAGCGTCCGCCGCTCCAGGTCGAACGGGTCACCGGCGCCGTTGAGGTTGACCTCCAGGCTGATCGCGTCGGGGTCCAGCCGCAGCCGCAGCACGTCCGGTTCGGGGTGCGCCTCCCCCTCCTGCCGCCCGAACGCCAGGTGCGGCACCGGGCGGAAGCGCAGCACGATCTCGTGCCGGTCGGCACCCAGCGCCTTGCCCGACCGCAGCCGGAAGGGCACGCCGGCCCACCGCCAGTTGTCGACCTGCACCGTGTACTCGGCGTAGGTCTCGGTGCCGCGGTCGGGGTGGACGCCGGGTTCGGCGGTGTAGTCGGGCAGGTCCCGCGCCCCCACCCGGCCCGCGGTGTAGCGGGCGCGCACGGTGTCCCGGCGCGGGTCGTCCGGCGAGCGGACGGCGCGCAGCACGTCGGCCTTGCGGGCGGCGAGGCCGCGGGCGTCCAGGGCGGCCGGCGGCTCCATCGCCACCACGGCCAGCACCTGCAGCAGGTGGTTCTGGAGCATGTCGCGCAGCGCGCCCGCGGTGTCGTAGTAGCCGGCCCGCCCCTCCAGGCCGAGGGTCTCGTCGAAGACGATCTCCACCTGCTCGACGTGCTGGGCGTTCCACACCGGCTCGAAGACCCGGTTCGCGAACCGCAGCCCGAGGATGTTGAGCACCGTCTGCATCGCCAGGAAGTGGTCGGTGCGGAAGACCTGCTCCTCCGGCACCAGCCGGTGCAGCACCTCGTTGAGCGCCTGCGCGTCGGCCAGGTTGCGGCCGAAGGGCTTCTCGACGGCGACGACCGCACCCTCGGGCAGCCCGACCTCGGCCAGCGCCTCGAGCGTGGGCAGGAAGACGGTGTTGGGCAGCGCCAGGTAGACCACCGGCACGCCCCCGGCGCGGGCCAGGCCCGCCCGGAGGTCGGCGGGGACGGTCACGTCCCCCTGCCGGTACCCCAGCCGGCCGACCAGCCGCTCGCGGGCCGGCTCGGGCACGTGCGCCGCGTGCTCGGCCAGCCGGTCCCGCGCCCAGCCGCGGTACTCCTCGTCGGTCCAGTCCTCCCGGCTGACCGCCACCACCGCGGCCGGCTCGGCGGGGCCACCCGCGGCGGCGAGCTCGGCGAGCCCGGGCAGGAGCAGCCGGCCGGTCAGGTCCCCGGTCCCGCCGAGGACGACGAACGAGCGGGTCACCGTGCCGCACCTCCCCCCGCCGCGGCCGTGGCCCGGGCGAGGTTCCAGCCGCTGGCGATCACCCCCACGTGGCTGAACGCCTGCGGGAAGTTGCCCAGGAAGGCGCCGGTCGACGGGTCGACCTCCTCGGCGAGCAGGCCCAGCTCGGTGGCCCGGCCGCAGAGCGAGTCGTACAGGGCGTGCGCCTCGTCGAGCCGCCCCTGCCCCGCCAGGTTGTCGACCAGCCAGAAGCTGCACAGCAGGAAGGCCCCCTCGGTGCCCTTCAGGCCGTCGGGCGACTCCTCGTGCAGGTAGCGGTAGAGCAGCCCGTCCCCGGCGTCGAGGTGCCGCCGGACGGCCTCGGTGGTCGCGACCATGCGGGGGTCGTCCGCCGCGACGACCCGGCGCAGCGGCAGGCTGAGCAGCGAGCCGTCCAGCCCGCCGCGGTCACCCCCGCCGGGCGGGGCGAGGTGCTCGGTGAAGGTGCCGCGGTCGGAATCCCACGACTGCTCCAGCAGGGTGCGGTGGATCCGGTCGGCCTCGGCCCGCCACCGCTCCCGGGGGTGCGGGAGCCCCAGCAGGTCGGCGATCCGCAGCGCCCGGTCGACGGCGACGTGGCACATCGCGACCGAGTAGGTGAACGGCCGCCCGGCGTCGCGGATCTCCCAGATGCCGTGGTCGGGTGTCCCCCACCGGGAGATGGCCTGCTCGGCCAGGGCCTGCAGCGAGATCCACAAGGGCTCGCTCACCTCGCCGCCGCCGCGCACCCACTGGTAGGCGACGTCGAGCAGCTCCCCGTAGACGTCGTTCTGCACCTGCCGGGCCGCGCCGTTGCCCCAGCGGACCGGGGAGGAGCCGCGGTAGCCCGACAGCGTGGCGTCCAGCCACTCGGTCGCCGGCGGCTCCCCGTCGAGGGAGTACATGATGTCGACCCGGCCGCGCCGCTCGACGTTGCGCAGCGTCCAGGCCAGGAAGGCGTAGGACTCCTCGCCCATGCCGATGCGGTTGAGCGCGTAACCGGTGAAGGCGGCGTCGCGCACCCAGGTGTAGCGGTAGTCCCAGTTGCGCTCCCCGCCGATGCCCTCGGGCAGCGAGGAGGTGGCGGCGGCCATCACCGCCCCGGTGGGCACGTGGTCGAGGAGCTTCAGCGTCAGCGCGGAGCGCCGCACCAGGTCGCGCTGCGGGCCCTCGTAGGCCAGGCAGCCGGCCCAGTCACGCCATGCCGCCGCGGTCTGGTCGACCAGCCGCTGGGGGTCGTGGCGGGCGCGGGTGTGGGTCTGCCCCGACCACTGGAGGGTGACGGTCAGCCGCTCCCCGGCCGCCAGCCGCGCCCGGCCGGTGATCGCGCCGTCGCCGCTGAGCGTCAGCGGGTGCGAGCACCACAGCAGCAGGTCCAGGTCCGGGCGGGCCGGCCAGCGGATCCGCCAGGCCTCGAGCTCCGAGCGCACCTGGACGCCGTCCTTCGGGGCCAGCCGGACCTCGACGTCGACGGACCCGGAGAGCACCCGGGCGGTGCGCAGGACCTCACCTCGCCCGGCCGGCACCGGCTCGGCGAGGTCGGCGCCCGACCGCAGCGGCAGGCAGTCGGTGAGCTCCAGGACGCCGCCGTCGCAGTGCAGCTCGGTGACCAGCACGCCGGTGTCGGGCAGGTAGCGCTGCGCCGCCTCCCGCAGCCCGGCCGGGGTCACGGCGAACGTCCCGCCGCGCCGGGCGTCGAGCAGCCCCGCCACGAACGGCTCGCCGTCGAACGTCGGCAGGCAGAGCCACGGGATCGAGCCGTCCCGGGCGACCAGCGCGCAGGTGACGCCGTCCCCGATGAGCCCGTGGTCCTCGATGGGCAGGTAGCCGTCGGTGCGGTGGAGGGGGCGGAGCGGCACGGGCGGTCCTCGCGTCGGGGGCAGCGGTCCCCAGCACCCTGCCCGCGCACGGGCCCGCCAATCCCGGCCGCACGTGACGGTCCTGCGACTGGCCTGTTCTACGGCTCTCTACGGTCGGGGCTAGACGGCCGTATGGCCACCCGGATGCGCACTGCTTGCGGTAGCCGCCCGCCACACCCGATCGAGATCCGCGAAGCCGGGTCATCAACCCCTCGATGGGCACGACGTCGCCGATCTCGCGGGGAAGGGCTCACGTCCCCTCCGGGCGCGGGAGCCGCCGGGCCCGGCGGCGCTTGCGCAGCCCGCGGAGGGTCCGGACGGCGACCAGCAGCTCGGCGAGCTCGTGGCGCTCCCCCGCGGTGATGTCGGCCAGCTGGGCGGCCGCGCGGCGCTGCGCGGGGTCCCAGCCCTCGGCCCACCGGCCCACCAGGCCACCGGGCTCCTCGTCGTCGCCGGTGCGCAGGCTGAGCACGTCCTCGGTGAGGGAGGACTGCTCCATCGCCAGGTCGTCGCGCAGCGACGCCCGCGCCATGGAGGGCCAGCGCCGGTCCCGGGGCAGGGCGAGGACCTGCTCGCGCAGCGTCACCAGCCCCAGCCGCTCGGCCAGCCCCTGCATCACCTGGCCGGCCAGGGTGACCGGCGCCCCGGTCCGCTCGGCGACCACCGCGAGGTCCAGCGCGGCCGGCAGCAGCGGCGCCGAGGCCACCCGTGCGGCGAGCTCCGCGGGCAGGCCGGCCTCCTGCAGCCGGGCGGCACGCGAGGCGTAGGCCTCCGCCTCGCCGCCGAGCAGCCAGCCGGGGAGCCCGGCCTCCACCGCGGTGACCGCCGGGGCGAATCGGTCGACCACCTCCGCCAGCGGCGGCGGGTGCTCGGCGGTGAGTTCCGGCTGGCGCAGCAGCCAGCGCGCCGCCCGCTCGGCCAGCCGGGTGGCCTCCGTGCGCGCCTCCACCTGCGCGGCGGCCGAGACCTGGTTGTCCAGCGGGCGGACGGCGTCCCACATCCCGTCGACGCCGAACACCGCGCGGGCCACCGCGTGCGCGCGGACCACCGCCGGCAGCGGCACCCCGGTCTCCTCCGCGAGCCGGAACAGGCCGGTGACCCCGGCGATGTCGACCGCGCGGTTGGTCAGCACCGTCGCGATGATCTCGCGGCGCAGCGGGTGGCTGGTGACCGCGGCGGGGAACCGGCCGCGCAGCGGGCCGGGGAAGTAGTCGACCAGCAGCGCCTCCAGCGCCGGGTCGTCCGGCAGCGGCGAGGCCAGCACGGCGTCGCCGGTCTCCAGCTTGGCGTAGGCCAGCAGCACCGACAGCTCCGGGCTGGTCAGCGCGTGCCCGTCGCGGCGGCGCTCGGTGAGCGCGCGGTCGTCGGGCAGCGCCTCCACCGCCCGGTTGAGCCGGCCGGTGCGCTCCAGCGAGCGGATGAACCGCTCGTGGGAGTCCATCAGGCTGCGCGCGGCCGCGGCCTCGCCGGCGAGGGTCGCGTTCTGCGCGTGGTTGTGCGTGAGGACGGCGGCGGCGACGTCGTCGGCCATCTCGCCGAGCAGCGCCGCGCGCCCCTCGGCGTCGATCCGCCCCTCGTCGACCACCCGGTTCAGCGCGATCTTGATGTTGACCTCGTGGTCGGAGGTGTCCACGCCGGCCGAGTTGTCGATGGCGTCGGTGTTCACCCGGCCGCCGGCGAGCGCGTACTCCACCCGGCCGCGCTGGGTCAGGCCGAGGTTGCCGCCCTCGCCCACGACCCGCGCCCGCAACTGCCGGCCGTCGACCCGCACGGCGTCGTTGGCCTTGTCGCCGACCTCCAGGTGGCTCTCCCCGGCGGCCTTGACGTAGGTGCCGATGCCGCCGTTGAACAGCAGGTCCACCGGGGCGAGCAGCACCGCGCGGATCAGCTCCACCGGGCTCAGCGAGGTCACCCCGCCGGGCAGCCCGAGAGCGGCCCGCACCTGCTCCGACACCGGCACGGTCTTGGCCGTCCGCGGCCACACCCCGCCGCCCTCGCTGATCAGGGAGGTGTCGTAGTCGGCCCACGAGGAGCGGGGCAGCTCGAACAGGCGCCGGCGCTCGGCGAACGACGTCGCCGCGTCGGGGGTGGGGTCGACGAAGACGTGCCGGTGGTCGAAGGCGGCGACCAGGCGGATGTGCTCGCTGAGCAGCATCCCGTTGCCGAACACGTCGCCGGACATGTCGCCGATGCCGGCGACGGTGAAGTCCTCCTGCTGCACGTCGACGTCGAGCTCGCGGAAGTAGCGGGTCACCGACTCCCAGGCGCCGCGGGCGGTGATGCCCATCGCCTTGTGGTCGTAGCCGACCGAGCCGCCCGAGGCGAAGGCGTCGCCCAGCCAGTAGCCGCGCTCCAGCGCCACCTCGTTGGCCAGGTCGGAGAAGGTCGCCGTCCCCTTGTCGGCGGCGACGACGAGGTAGCTGTCGTCGCCGTCGTGCCGGACCACCTTCTCCGGCGGGACGACCGCGCCGTCGACCAGGTTGTCGGTGAGCGACAGCAGCGCGCCGACGAACGACCGGTAGCAGGCCTGCCCCTCGGCGAGCACCTCCTCGCGGGAGGCGGGGTGGGTCGGGGAGTCCGCGGGCGGCCGCTTGACGACGAAGCCGCCCTTGGCGCCGGTGGGCACGATGACCGTGTTCTTGACCATCTGCGCCTTCACCAGGCCCAGCACCTCGGTGCGCAGGTCCTCCCGCCGGTCGGACCAGCGCAGCCCGCCGCGGGCCACCTTGCCGAACCGCAGGTGCACGCCCATGACGCGGGGCGAGCTGACCCACACCTCGTGCGCCGGGCGCGGCTCGGGCAGGTCGGGCACCTCGGCCGGGGCGAGCTTGAGCGCCAACGGGGTCGGCCGCTCCGGGGTGGAGGCGTAGTACGTGGTCCGCTGGGTGGCGGTGACCGCGGCCAGCAGCGAGCTGAGGACGCGGTCGGCGTCGAGGGAGGCGACCTCGCCGATCGAGCGCTGCAGCGCCGCGACCAGGTCCGCCTGCCGGGCGTCCCGGCCGGTCACCCGCCCCGGCGAGAAGCGCGTCTCGAACAGCGCCACCAGCCGCGCGACGACGCCGGGGTGCGCGGCCAGGGTCTGCTCGACGTAGGCCTGGCTGAAGGGCAGCCCGGCCTGGCGCAGCCACTGCACGTAGGCCCGCACGACCGTCACCTGCCGCCAGTTCAGCCCGGCGAGCACGACCAGCGCGCCCAGCCCGTCGTCCTCGGCCTCCCCGCGCCAGACCGCGCCCACGGCCTCGGTGAACCGCTCGGGCAGCGAGCGCAGCAGCGGTAGCTCGACCGGCGGGACGGCGACGCCGAAGTCGTAGATCCAGGTGGGCGGCGCCCCGATGCGGTCGATCTCGTAGGGGCGCTCGTCGACGACGTCGACGCCCATGTTCTGCAGCATCGGCAGGATCTGGGAGAGCAGCAGCCGCTCGCCGACCCGGTAGACGGTGAGCCGGCGCTCCCCCGCCGACCCGGCGGCGGGTGTGGACAGCCGCAGCGCCAGGTCACCGGGGGCCAGCCCGTCCAGGCGCACCAGGTCCTCGACGGCGCGCTGGGCGCTGAAGTCCTCCTGGTAGGCGGCGGGGAAGGCGTCGGCGATCCGCGCGAACACCTTCTCGGCGTCGGCGCCGAACCGGGCGGCCAGCGCGTCGGAGAGCTCGTCGGTCCAGCTCCGGGCGGCGGCGGCGAGCTCGGCCTGCAGCGCCTCGACGTCGACGTCGACCTGCTGCTTCGCCCCCTGGCGCCCCACCGGGGGCCGCACGACGAAGTGCAGCCGGGCCAGCACCGACTCGGTGGACCGGGCCGTGAACTCGATGCTGGTGCCGCCCAGCCGCTCGAGCAGCAGCTGCTGCATCGCCACCCGGACCTCGGTGGTGTAGCGGTCCCGCGGCAGGTAGACCAGCGCCGACCAGAACCGGCCGGTGGGGTCCCGGCGCAGGAACAGCCGGGTCTGCCGCCGCTCCTGCAGGTGCAGCACCGACATCGCGACCGGCAGCAGCTGGTCGGCGCCGACCTGCATCAGCTCGTCGCGGGGGTAGGTCTCCAGGACGTCGAGCAGCTCCTTGCCGGTGTGGCTGTCGGCCGGCACGCCGGAGCGTGCGATGACCTCGCCGACCCGGCGCCGCACCAGCGGGACGTCGAGCACGCTGGTCGTGTACGCCGACGTCGGGAACAGGCCCACGAACCGGCACTGCCGCCGCGTCCCGTCCCGCCCGTCGGGCAGGGTGACGCTCACCAGGTCCAGCCAGGCCCGCCGGTGCACCGTCGAGCGGCTGTCGGCCTTGGTGACGGTGAGCAGGTGGTCGACCGGGGCGCTCGCGGTCTCCGGCGTGCTGCCGGACGTGCCGCCCATGCCGGTGTCGCTGCGGAGCACCCCGAGCCCGGTGCCCGCCACCGGCTGGACCGCCGGGCGGTCCGGGTCCTCGGAGAGGGTCACCTCGCGGGCCCCGAGGAGCACGAAGTTCTCGTCGGCCAGCCAGCGGAGCAGCGCCGCGGCCTCGGCCGGGTCGTCGGCGGCGTCCCCGACGTCCGCCGGGGCGCCGGGGCGCTCCTCCACCCGGGCGGCGAGCGCCCGCAGGCGGTCCCGCATCCGGCCGGCGTCCTCGTGCACCGCCCGGACGTCGTCCAGGACGGTGCGCAGCCCGGCCACCAGGTCGTCGGCGGCCTCCGCGTCCAGGGGGCCGTCGAGCACGATCGCCATCCAGGACTCGGCGAGCGCGTCGGCGCCGCAGGAGGCGGCGTCCCCGCTGTCGCAGAAGGTGAGCACCCGCCCGCGGACGTCCCGGCGCAGGACCAGCACCGGGTGGACGACGTGCTCGAGCGCGAACCCCTGCCGCGTGACCTCCGCGGTGACCGAGTCGACGAGGTAGGGCATGTCGTCGGTGACCAGCCGGATCACGGTGCGGCCGGCCCCGCGGCCGCCCGGGACGCCCCGCACGTCGACGGTCGCGGCGCCGGGCGGGCGGACCTCGGCCAGCGCCAGGTGCCCCAGGGCGAGCGCGGCGAGGTCCGCGGGGTCGGTGCCGAGGACCTCCTCGGCGGGCTCGCTCCAGTAGTAGCGCCGGAAGAACGCCGGGACGTCGCCGGCGGTGCACCCCTGGGGGAGCGCCGCCGCGCCGCGCTCGGCCTCGGTGACGGCCAGCTCGGCCGCCTTCCGCAGCAGCTGCTTCTTCTCGTCGCGGCCGGCCTCGAGGGCGGCGAGCTCGGTGAGAGAGCCGCTCGAGGGGCCGCCGTCCCGGTCGCGCACCGGGGTCCCCGGGGCGACGCCGGTGTCACTGGCCATGTCGGGCCACGCTACTGCCCGCTGAGACCAGCGTCACGGTGACGCCTCAGCGGTCGAGGAGCTGGTCGGCGATCCAGCCGACGACGGCGAGGATGAGCCCGCCGATCACCGCGGTGCCGAAACCGTCGATGGTGAGCCGGTCGGTGATCGCCGCGGTCAGGCCGAGCAGCGCCGCGTTGACCACGAGCAGGAACAGGCCGAGCGTGAGCAGCACGAACGGCAGGGAGAGCAGCCGCAGGACCGGCCCGACCAGGGCGTTGACCACACCGAAGATCAGCCCGATCCACAGGTAGCTGCCGTACTCCCCCAGCGGCCCGTCGGGGTTGGGCAGCACCTCCAGCCCGGGGAGCACGTCGAAGTAGGTCAGCCCGTAGAAGGCCGCCGCGAAGATCACGACCTTGAGCAGGAACTTGATCACGTGCCGACGCTAGCCCCGCTGCGCGCCCCATCGTGGGATCTGACGCCGTCTGCCGCCGTCTAGACCCTGGGCTAGACAGTGGCAGATCACCGTCGACGCACGCAGAATGCCGTCGTGACGAGCGCGGAGGAGCCGCTCGCGATCCGGCTGCCGCCCTGGGTGCGGACGCTGGGTCCGGTGCTCCTCGCCCTGTGGCTGGCGGAGGTCGTCCTGCGCCACCAGGCGTGGGGGCGGTCCCTGGTGCCCGTCGTGGTCCTCACGGGCCTCGTGGCGGTCGTCGTCGGCCGGATGCTGTCCTGGAGCGTCGTCGGGAGCGCGGACGGACGGCTCACGGTCCGCAACACCTGGTCCACCCGGACCTTCCTGCGGGGGGAGATCACGGCCGTCGGGATCGACCGGGCCGGTCGCCCGGCGCGCGGCTGGGCGGTGTTCCTGCTCCTGGACGACGGCACCCGCCACCGGCTGGACGTCACCGAGGCACCCTTCTTCGGCCCCTCCCACGACACGCTGGAGCGGCAGGCCGCCGCGGTGCGGGCCTGGCTGGACGGGCGGGCGCACGCGCACCTCTGACGCCCGCGGGCCCGCTCGCCGCCTCGTGCGGACCGGGCGGGCGGCGACCGCCGCGGCCGACACGCCATCGGCACTTCTACGGATCTCTACGACGGGCGCTAGAGATGCCCATACGGTGCGATGCATGGATCCCGTCCGGAACCCCTACGCCCCGGGTGCCGGCCAGCGCCCGCCCGAGCTGGCCGGCCGCGACGACGAGCTGCAGGCCTTCGACGTCGTCCTCGAGCGCATCGCGCGCGGCCGCCCGGAGCGGTCCCTGGTGCTCACCGGCCTGCGCGGCGTCGGCAAGACGGTGCTGCTCAACCAGCTGCGCTCGGCCGCCATCACGCGGGGTTGGGGCACCGGCAAGATCGAGGCGCGGCCCGAGCAGTCGCTGCGCCGGCCGATCTCCTCCGCGCTGCACATGGCGCTGCGCGAGCTGGGCCCGCGGCACGGCGACCAGGAGTCGGTGGCCGAGGTGCTGGGGGTGGTGAAGGCGTTCGCCCAGCGGGGGTGGGTGGGTTCCGACGGCACGGTGGCCAAGGTGCGCGACCGCTGGCAGCCGGGCATCGACGTCCCCGCCGCCACCGGGCGGGCCGACTCCGGCGACATGGAGATCGATCTGGTCGAGCTGCTGAGCGACGCCGCCGGGGTGGCCGCCGACATCGGCAGCGGGATCGCCCTGTTCATCGACGAGATGCAGGACATCCAGCCCGACGACGTCTCGGCGATCTGCGCCGCCTGCCACGAGCTCTCGCAGCAGGGTGCGCCGCTCATCGTCGTGGGCGCCGGGCTCCCCCACCTCCCGGCCGTCCTCTCGGCGTCCAAGAGCTACTCGGAGCGGTTGTTCCGCTACCTGCGCATCGACCGGCTCGAGCGCGCCGCCGCCGACCGGGCGCTGCTCGCCCCTGCCGAGCGGGAGGACGTCACCTTCGAGCCGGCCGCCCTCGACGCCCTCTACGAGGCGGCCGACGGCTACCCCTACTTCGTGCAGGCCTACGGCAAGGTCACCTGGGACGTCGCGGCCTCCTCCCCCATCACCGCCGCGGACGTCGCCATGGCGGCACCGGTCGCGGAGGCCGAGCTCGCCGTGGGGTTCTTCGGCTCGCGCTACGACCGGGCCACCCCCGCCGAGCGGGAGTACATGCACGCGATGGCGGAGCTGGGCGGGCCGGGCGGCGCGGCGGTCGCGACCTCCGAGGTCGCGGTCTCGCTGGGGCGCAAGCCCGCGTCGCTGTCCCCCGCCCGTGACTCGCTGATCAAGAAGGGGCTGGTCTACTCCGCCGAGCGCGGCCAGATCGCGTTCACGGTGCCGCACTTCGGCCGGTACCTGCTGCGCCACCCCGACTGAGGGAGGACCGGCTCACGCCGGGTGGGGGACCGCCGGCGGGAGCACCTCGGGCCCGGCCTCGACGGGCCGGGGGCGGTCGACCGCGTGCGCCCGCACCGCCAGGACGGCGACGTCGTCCTCGACGCCCTCGCCGAGCATCTCCTCGAGCAGCCGGTCGCAGAGCTCGTCCAGGGAGAGATCGGCCGACCCGGTCAGCACGGCCCGCAGCCGCTCCCGGCCGTCGTCCAGGAGCTCACCGCGCCGCTCGAAGAGGCCGTCGGTGAACAGGACGAGCGTGCTGCCGTCGGGCAGGAGCGCGACGCCGTCGGAGAGCTGCCCGACCCAGCCCGAGCCCAGCGGCGGCCCGACCGGGACGGCCAGGTCGCGCACCGTGCCGTCGGCCAGCAGGAGCAGCGGGTCGGGGTGGCCGGCCGCGGCCCAGTGCAGGCGGCGCACCCCCGCGGCCCGCTCGGCCTCGCCCTGCTCGATGCGGCAGACCAGCGCGGTGGCCATCGCCGGCACCGCCAGCCCCACCAGGGCGTTGTCCACCCGGTGCAGCAGCCCGGCCGGCTCCTCCAGCCGGTCGAAGGCGATCGCCCGCACCAGCGTCTTGATCTGGCCCATCGCCGCGGCCGCCGCGATGTCGTGGCCCATCACGTCGCCGATGACCAGCACCGTGTCACCGTCGGGCTGCAGGAAGGCGTCGTACCAGTCGCCGCCGATGGAGATGCCGTGCGTCGCCGGTCGGTAGCGGACCGCGAGCTCGAGGTGGTCCGGCTGCACCGGCGGGGAGAGCAGGCTCAGCTGCAGCCGTTCGGCCACCTGGTGGTTGAGGGTGGCCAGGCGCGCGTTGTCCAGTGCCAGGGCCGCCCGCCGGGAGGCGATCTCGGCCGTCCGCAGCTCCGCCGGCGTGTGCGGCCCCCGGTCGGCGCCGTTGACGAGGGTGAAGGCGCCGAACACCTCACCCCGGGCGACCAGCGGGAAGGTGGCCACCGCGGAGGGGGCCAGCGGTGCGAGCGCCGCGCGGCTCGCGTCGTCCCGGATCATCGTCTCGAAGTCGTGCTCGGTGAGCCGCTCGATGACGACCGGCTGGGCCCGGCGCAGGGCCACCGGCACCGGGGCGCTCGTGTCGTTGGAGGCCACCCGCGCGTCGGCGTAGCGGTGCATCGCCTCCGCCATCGCAGGGTCGCGGTGGGCCCGGCCGACGTCCCGCCGGGTGCCGTCGGGGTCGACGACGCTGACCAGGCACCAGTCGGCCAGCTCCGGCACGACCCGTGCGGCGAACCGGCCGACCGCCTCGTCCGCGTCGAGCGTGGAGGTCATCTCCTGGCTGATCTCGCCGAGGAGCATGAGGAACCGGCCGGACTCCTCCGCCACCCGAGCGGCCCGCGCCGCTTCCGCGGCGGCCACCTCGCGGGCGCGGACGGCGGCGGCGCGCTCCTCCTCGGCGCGGCGTGCCAGGGTGATGTCGTCGTAGGTGACGACCAGGCCGGCGTCGGTCAGGAAGGCGTCGGCCCGGAACCAGGTGCCCAGCGGCTCGTACCAGGCCTCGACGCTGCCGGACCGGCCCGAGTCGCGGACCGAGCGGTAGAGGCGATCGAACGGACCGCCGACGGCCTCGGGGAACTCCACCCAGATGTCCCGCCCGAGGAGCTCGGGGACGGTGCGGGCCAGCACCCGCGCCCCCGCCGGGTTGATGTACCGGAAGCGCCAGTCCCCGGACAGGACGAACATCGGGCGCTCCATGCCCTCGACCGCCTGCAGCAGCAACCCGCTCAGCTCCGGGGCGGTGCCGTCCACCCTCATCCGTGCCGTGCCCCGTCCCGCCGCGCGGTCGGCAGCCTGACTGGAGAGCCTGACCGTTCCGCGGGCGGATGGCAATGCCGCAACCCCGCTTCCCTCCTCCCGAGGGGCGAGTGATGCCGCGCACACTCCGGGATCAGCGCGGCGCAGGGGGTTGACACCGACGGGGTCTGGGAACCCACGGAACGGTCGACGACCCGAGACGAGGGGGGAGCATGGGGCGACTCGCGTGGCCGGTCCGACCGCTGCCGGACGGGCGCGGCGAGGTGTGGCGCTGGCGGCTCGGGTCCCTCGCGGAGCTCCCGCGGGCCCGGGCGGCGCTGCGGTCGCTGATGCACGACGTCGAGGAGGCGCCCGCCGACGAGGTCTCCGGCGAGCAGCTGGTGCTGGCGTTCGACGAGCTCGCCTCCAACGCCCTGCGGCACGGGGAGCAGCCCGTGGTCGCCACCGTCATCGCCGGCAGCGGCGGCTGGCTGCTGGACGTGAGCGACCAGGCCCCGCAGGCCATGCCGGCCCCCACGGTCGACCGCGATCCGGCGAAGGGTGGCATGGGGTTGCAGCTGGTGGCCCGGCTGTCGGTGGCCCACGGCTGGTACGTCGACGACGACCGCAAGCACGTCTGGGCCTGCCTGCCCACCGCCTGCGAGGAGCGCGCGTCCGCCTAGCCGCGGTTCCACGTGCAACACGAGACCCCCGCCGCCCCGAGGAGCGACGGGGGTCTCGTGGTCCGCGGTGGGCACGGTCGTCCCGAGTGGGCCCCGGAGGGGTCCGCGCAGGGACGACGCAGCAGCTCAGCGAGCGCCGGGGACGGCACCTGGCCGCGGTGCGGTCCGGAGGACCGCGATGTCATGGCACGACGAAGCTGAGCGCTCCCTTGCCGTAGGTGGGCACCTCGATGGCGAGGTCCACCCGGTTGAACGCCGCCAGCATCCCGGCGAGGTCGCCGGGGAGCTCCTCCCCCGGGGCGTAGAGCCTGTGCAGCTTGGAGTGCGGGGCGCCCGGGGTGTTGAACAGCGCGGAGAGCACGTTCACCACCTCGTGCAGCGCCTCGAGCTGCATGGCGGTCAGCTCGCCGTCCTCCTCGACGGCGTCCTGGCACCCGCCCGGGGGCAGGAGGGCCAGCGCGCCGCCGGTGTAGGCCGCCGCGCCGAGGTCCAGCAGGCACAGGGCGTTGACGGCCATCTGCGGGTCGACGTAGACGGCGACCGCCACCGGCTTCTCCGGCGTGGGGGTGACCGGCGCGCCGGGCGAGACGTTGACCGCCTTGCCGACCAGACCGGTCAGCATGTCCCGGACGTCCTTGGCGGCGGGCAGCTGCACACCCGTGGTGGGGGCGGTCACGCGATCACCCCGTCCAGGTGCTCCTTGAAGGTGTCCTCGGTGAAGGGCTTGGCGATGAGGAAGAGGGCGCCGGCGTTCGCCGCCCTCTCCCGCATCTCCGCGGAGCCCTCGGAGGTGACGAAGCCGAACGGGACGGCCGAGCCGGAGGCGCGCAGCGCCTGCAGGCACTCGATGCCGGTCATGTTCGGCATGTTCCAGTCCGACAGCACCAGGTCGGGCTGCTCGGAGGAGACCTTGGCCAGCGCGTCGGCGCCGTCCTCGGCCTCCACGATGTCGTGGTCGTCGTAGCCGGCCTGGCGCAGCGTGCGGATGACGATCTGCCGCATGACGCGGCTGTCGTCGGCGATCAGGATCTTCACTCAGGACACCTCGTTCTCGCGGGTAGGGGTGGAGCCGGGCAGGGGCGGGAGGGCCCCCTGCACCGAGATGGCGACGGGCTCGCCGCGCCAGAGCAGGTCCAGCCGGCACACGTCGGCCGGGTTGCGGACCAGCGGTGCGTTGCCCACCTGGGGCAGGCTGAGCGCCGAGGGGCCCGGCAGCGCGGCCTTCACGTTGCCGCCGACGACGTTGGCGATCTCGCCGAAGGCGTCGGCGACGTCCTCGTCGTCCAGCACCGCCGGGGCGGTGTCCCGCAGCAGGGCGCGGGAGAGCTCCTCGGCCGTGCTGCGGGCGGTGGTCAGGACGACGCTGCCGGTCCAGGGGCCGACGACGTCGACCCAGCTGGACACGATGTCGACCGGCAGCTCGCCCGGCAGCGGGACCAGGACCTCGTCCTCGCCGATGAGGGCGACCCACGCCTCGGCGGCGATCGCCTCGACGGTCGCCGGGTCGATCAGGTCGGTGATGACCGGGCGCACGTCACTGGCGCGACGCCGCGCGCCGGTGTCCGTCGTCGTCACAGGGAGACCTCCTGCGGGAGCAGGCCGAGGAGCGCGAGCTTGTCGCGGATCGCGTCGGCGGTGAACGGCTTGATCACGTACTCGTGCGCGCCGGCGGCCAGCGCCCGGACGATCTGGGTGTGCTCGCTCTCCGAGGTGACCATCATCATGGTCATCGAGCGCCACGCCGGGTTCGCGCGGACGGCCGAGACGAACTGCAGCCCGTCCATCACCGGCATGTTCCAGTCGATGGTGGCCAGGTCGGGGAGCCAGCCCTCGCCCAGCACGTCGAGCGCGGCCCGGCCGTGCTCGGCGTCCCGCACCTCGTAGCCGAAGCCGGCGAGGATGCCGGTGACGATCCGGCGCATGGCGCGGGAGTCGTCGATCACCAGTGCACGCATGTCATGCCCCCTTCAGCGGGCGGTAGGCGGAGCTGCGGCCGACGACGACCCGCTCCCAGGAGTCGTCGACGCCGAGGGTGGTCTCGGCGGCGCCGAGGAACAGCCACCCGTCGGGCCGCATCAGGTCCCGCACACGGCGGAGGATCGACTGCTTGGTCGGCAGGTCGAAGTAGATGAGCACGTTGCGCAGGTAGACGACGTCGAACGGGCCCATCCGCGGCAGCGGCGCCGCGAGGTTGCACTCGCTGGCGTTCACCATGCGGCGCAGGTCGGGCGACACCTCCCACTCGTTGCCCGCGCGGGTGAAGTGCCGGACCAGCATCGGCGCCGGCAGGCCCCGGTTGACCTCGAGCTGGCTGAACCGGCCGGCGCGGGTGCGCTGCACCATCTCGCGGGAGAGGTCGGTCGCGGTGATGGACACCCGGGAGGTGGCGTTGGGCAGGGCGTCGTCCAGGAGCATCGCGATCGTGTACGGCTCCTGCCCGCTGGAGCAGGCCGCCGACCAGATCTGCAGCCGCTCGCTGGGCCCGCGGGCGGCGAGCAGCGACGGCAGCACCGTCGAGGTCAGCGCGGTGAACGGGTCGCCGTCGCGGAACCACGATGTCTCGTTGGTGGTGAGCGCCTCGACGATCCGCCGCGTGCTGTCGGCGTCCGGGCGGACGCGCACGTTCTCGACGAGCTTGGTGACGTCGGTCAGCCCCATCTGCCGGGCGATCGGCAGGAGGCGGGCCTCCACCAGGTACTCCTTGCCCGGCTGGAGCACGATGGCGCTCTCCTTGCGGACGAGGTCACGGACCCAGTCGAAACTGGTCGCGGTCAGACTCATCGACGACCTCCCACGGCCATGGCTGGTGCGGTGTTCAAGGGTGCGGCGCGCGTGAGGTGGCGCTGGATCGCCTCGGCGATCCGGTCGAGCGGCAGCACCTCGTCGGCGTAGCCGGCCTGGGCGACGGCCCCGGGCATGCCCCAGACGACGGAGGTCGCCTGGTCCTGCACGACGACGGTGCCGCCGGCGTTGCGGATCTCCCCGCAGCCGTTCCGCCCGTCGGCGCCCATGCCGGTCAGCACGACCCCGAGGACGGCGCCGTCGTACGCGGCGACCGCGGAGCGGAAGAGCGGATCGACGGCGGGGCGGCAGAAGTTCTCGGGCGGGTTCTGGTTCAGCGCCGTGGTGAACCCGGCGCGGCCGTCGGCGCGGACGACCAGGTGGTGGTCACCGGGGGCCAGGTGCACGGTGCCGGGTGCCAGCGGGGTGCCGTCGACCGCCTCGACGACGCGCAGCGGCGAGAGCCGGTCGAGCCGCTGGGCGAACTGGCGGGTGAAGACGGGGGGCATGTGCTGGGCCAGCAGCACCGGGACCGGGAGGGTCGCCGGCAGGGCGGGCAGCACCCGCGCGAGCGCCTCCGGCCCCCCGGTGGAGGAGCCGATGACGAGCACGGCCGGCTTCTTCCCCGGGCCGGTGCGGGGCGCCGCCGGCCGCGGCGGCGGGGCCACCGGGGCGGCCGGGCGCACGGGGGTGACCGGGCGCCCGGTGAGCGCCTTGATCTTCGGGATCAGCTGCTCGCGCACGCTCTCCATGGACTGCGCCACGCTGCCGACGTTGGCCGGCTTGGTCACGTAGTCGTTCGCCCCCGCCGACAGCGCGTCGAGGGTCGCGGTGGCGCCGCGCTCGGTGAGCGTGCTGAACATGATGATCGGCACCCGGTCGCGCGTCCTGCGGATCGCCCGGACCGCCTCGATGCCGTTCATCTCCGGCATCTCGATGTCCATCGTGACCAGGTCGGGCCGCAGCTGGGGCAGCTTGCCGAGGGCCACCTTGCCGTTGACGGCCGTGCCGACGACGTCGATCCCCGGGTCCGCGGAGAGCACGTCGGTGACGATCTTGCGGACGACGACCGAGTCGTCGACCACCATCACCCGGATCGGGTTCACACGTCCTCCTGGCCCCTGCCCGCGCCGATCGGCGGGCATGTTGTCTGTATCGGCATCTCCGCGTCCGGCTTGAGCCCTTCCGCGGTGCGGACCCCGCGTTCCCGGAATGTTCGGGAGATCGGCGACGGAATTCCGCGGCGCGGCGCCGGAAAAGCCACACCGACGCCGCCCCGAGAACCTCGACACGCATTCCTGGGGAATGGTCGGAGCGGGTCCCGGGTGCGGCTCGCCGCGTGCCCTGGGCGCCCCAGCGGCGCCGCGGGGTCGTGGCCGAGGCGTGCTGGTGCTGCTCGGCATCTTCGGCGGCGGACCGGCCGTCTGAAGCCGACACGCACCATGCGTGGCGTGATCTTCTCGCCACCGGTGCAGATCGACGGTGGCCGGAGCGACGACCACCCGGACCATTGTCGACAAAGCGCCGACAATGGATCACCGGCCGTCGCGGAAAATGATCACCGGCCGTCGCCGGAAATGATCACCGGCCGGGTCGGGCGATGATCAGACGCCGAACCGGGAAGGCGTGGCGCGGAGGGGCCGCGGGCCGGTCAGGAGAGGGCGGCGACGCGCCGACCCGGCGCACGGAGCACCGCGGCGTTCTCGCCGCCGAGCAGGTCGTCGAGCACGATCGCCTGGACGCAGCCGGCCACGGCGTTCCACACGCCGGCGGCGCCGTCGTGCAGGTCGAAGCCGCCGTCGAGGAAGGCCTGGACGGCCAGCAGCTGCGCCGCGGCCAGCGCCCGGGTGCGCCCGGAGACGTGCGCACCCCAGGAGGCCTCGTGCATGGCGGTGGCCCAGGGACGGTGCGCGGCGCGGCCCTCGTCGACGGCCAGGCGCCAGCGCGACCGGCCGGCGTCGTCCAGGTCGCGGACGGCGGCGAGGAAACCGGTCAGCTCCTCGGCGTCCGCCAGCCCCCAGCCGGTGGGTCCGGCCAGCGGGCCGGCGTCCAGGGCGCGGTCGAAGGCCGCGGTCAGCTCACGGCGCACCAGCGGCGGCAGCACGCCGGCGGCCCAGAAGCCGACGGCGGCGTCGGCCAGCACGTCGGCGGCCTGCTCCCACGTGCCGGGGTCGACCCGGTCGGCCAGCGGGTGCTCGTGGCCCAGGACGTCCTCGCGCAGCAACCGCTCCAGCGTCGGGGCGTCGCCGATGGTGCCGAGCTCCAGCTGGCGCACCAGGAGGGCGGTGCGGTCACCGGCGCCCTCGGCGGCGTCGGCCGCGGTGCGCACGTGGGGTACGGCGGCGGCCATCTCCCGCGCCCGTCGGTTCCGGACGGCCCGCACCCCGCGCTGCTCGCGGTCCAGCCCGCGGGCGGGGTGGGCACCGGCGAGGCGGGCGAGCGCCGGCTCGTCGGCCCCCAGGCCGGCGAGCAGCACCTCGGCGACCTGCCGGCCGGCGGGCAGGCGGACCAGGTCGAAGCCGAGGGTGGCGGCACTCACCAGCGAGTAGGGCACGGTGCGCCTCCAGGGCTCCGGGGAACGGGACGGACCCATGCTGGCTGCCCGGACGGGGCGGCACCATGCACCCGTCACCCCATCGCAGGAGCGCAGGCACCCCTACAGCGCGTGTCACCCCGTGTGCGGTCAGCAATCGCTCACATTGAGTCACCATCCGCTACCCGGCGGTGGGACCCCGGCCGTTCCGGTTGCCCGGAACGCACGAGCGGCGGGGAGGTGGTCCTCCCCGCCGCTCGCCGTCACGACCCGATCGCTACGCGCTGACGGCCTTCTGGACGTCCAGGGCCAGCAGCAGCTTCCCGTCGAGCTTGTAGGCGCCGCGGATGAGATCGCGGGCCTGACCCTCCAGGGTGTCCGGCGGCGCCTCGAAGTCGCTCGCGTCGACGTCGACCACGTCGGCGATGGAGTCGACCAGCATGCTCACGGCCTCACCGTGCAGCCGGACGACGATGACGACCGGGTCGGTGCCCTCGGGGCGGGCCGGCCGGCCGAGCCGCTCGCGGAGCTCGATGGCGGTGACCACCTGCCCGCGGAGGTTGATCAGGCCGGCGACGGCGGTCGGGGCGAGCGGCACGCGGGTGAGCTGCTGGCTGCGCAGCACCTCCTGCACGTGCTCGACCTCGATGCCGTACAGGTCGCCGTCCAGCCGGAAGGTGGCCAGCTGGCCGCTGGTCGCGGGGGCGAGCATGCGGGTCGGAGCGGTCACGTCAGACCTCCAGCAGGGAGTCGGGGACGCCGGCCGGCGTCGAGGAGGAAGGGGCCGAGTAGAAGGCCGGGTCGGCGGCGAGGATCGCGGCCCGGACGTCGAGCAGCTCGGTCACCTTGTCGCCGAGGACGGCGGAGCCGAGCAGGCCCATGTCGTCGATGTCGCTGCGCACCGCGGCCTCGCCGTCGACGATGTCGAGGATCTCCTCGACGACGATCGCGACGCTGCGGCCGTGGTCGGAGTAGACGATGACCTCCAGCACCTCGCGGTCGGTCTCGCCGTAGGCGCCCAGGTGCCGGTCGAGGCGCACCATCGGCAGGATCGCGCCGCGGTACTGCACGACCTCCCGGTTGCCGACCTTCTCGACCGCCTCGCTGCGCACCTGCTCCAGGCGGGTGACGGTGTCCAGCGGGATGGCGACCCGGCGACCACCGCCGATGGCGGCCAGGAGCATGCGCTGCCGGTCGGTCTCGGCCGACACGGTCTGCAGCGAGCCGGCGCGCGCCTCCTGGCGGTCGGTCGTCTCGGTCCGCAGCGCGCGGCGGGCGAGCGCCTGCACGTCGAGGATCAGCGCGACGGTGCCGTCACCGAGGACGGTGGCCCCCGAGTAGAGGCCGATCGCCTTGAGCTGTCCGCCGACCGCCTTGACGACGATCTCCTCGGTGTTGATGACCCGGTCGACCACGAGGCCGAAGCGCCGGCCCTCCGAGCGCAGGACGGCGATGACGACGTGGCCGTCGTGGCGCTCGGAGGTGAGGCCGAGGACGTCGGTGAGCCGGACCAGCGGGAGCAGCTCGCCGCGGAGGCGGTAGACCTGCGCGCCGCCGACCTCCTCGACGGCGTTCGCCGCCTTCTCGGCGTCGAGGCTGACCAGCTCCTGCAGGCTGATCTGCGGGATCGCGTACCGGTCGGAGGCGCACTCGACGGTCAGCGCGGGGACGATCGCCAGGGTCAGCGGGATGCGCAGGCGGCAGACGGTGCCCACGCCCGGGTCGGACTCGACCTCGATGGTGCCGCCGATCGACTCGATGTTGGTCTTGACGACGTCCATCCCGACGCCCCGGCCGGAGACGTTGGTGACCGCCGCGGCGGTGGAGAAGCCGGGCAGGAAGATCAGCTGCAGGACGTCCGCCGGGCTCATCCGGTTCAGCGCCTCCTGCGTGAGCAGGCCGCGCTGCACGGCCTTGGCGCCGAGCTTCGCCGGGTCGATGCCGGCGCCGTCGTCGGCGACCTCGACCACCACCTGCCCGCTCTCGTGGCGGGCGCGCAGGGTCAGGACGCCCTCGGCGGGCTTGCCGGCCTTCTTCCGCGCCTCGGGGGCCTCGATGCCGTGGTCGACGGAGTTGCGGACCAGGTGGGTCAGCGGGTCCTTGACCGCCTCGAGCAGCGTCTTGTCGAGCTCGGTGTCGCGCCCCTCCATCTCCAGCCGGATCGACTTCTTGAGCTGGAGGCCGAGGTCGCGGACGACGCGGGGCAGCTTGGACCAGATGTGGTCGATCGGCTGCATGCGCGTCTTCATGACGCCCTCCTGCAGCTCGCTGGCGATGAGGTTCAGCCGCTGGGAGGCGCGGATCAGGTCGGTGTCGGTCTGGCGGGCGACGTTCTGCACGATCTGGTTGCGGGTGAGCACCAGCTCACCGACCAGGAGCATCAGCTCGTCGAGCAGGTCGACGTCGACGCGGATCGTGCTGTCGGCGACGGCGCGGCGGGCCTGGCCGCCGGCGGCATCGGCGGCGGGGGCGCCCTCCCCCTCGGGGTGGTCGGCGACGGCGGGCTCGGGCACCGGGTGCTCCTCGGCGACGGGGGCCGGCGCGACCGGCTCCTCGGGCAGGTCGGCCCGCAGGTCCTCCTGCGGGGTCTCGGGCAGTTCCTCGACGGCGGGAGCGGGGACGGCCGCGGCGCGCGGGGCACGCTTGGCGGGGGCCCGCTTCGCCGGGGCCTTCTTGGCCGGGGCCTTCTTCGCCGCGGCCTTCTTCGCCGCGGCCTCCTGGGCCGCGGGTGCCTCGGCCGCGGGGGGCTCGACCACGGGGGGCTCGGCCACGGTCGCCTCGGTGGCGGAAGCCGGTCCGTCCTCCATCGCGGCGCTGATCCCGGCGACGACGGCCGAGACGTCGACCGAGCCCTCACCCCCGGAGGCCTCGATCGAGGCGAGCAGCGAGCGGACCGTGTCGACCATCTGCAGCAGCACGCTGGTGCGCTGAGGGGTCAGGGCGAGCTCGCCGTCCCGCAGGCGGGACAGCATGTTCTCGCCGACGTGGGTGACCTCCTCCAGGCGGTTGAACGCCAGGAAGCCGCTCGTGCCCTTGATCGTGTGGATGGTCCGGAAGATGCTGGACAACCGCTCCCGGGAGTCCGGCTCCTGCTCGAGCGCGACCAGGTCGGTGTCGAGCTGGTCGAGGTTCTCGTGGCTCTCCACGAGGAACTCCTCGACGATGTCGTCCAGACCGTCCACTGCTGCCTTCTCTCTTGTCGCGACGGGGCACGGGTGGCCCCGCTGGGGTGTTCGGCGGTGGTCGCCGGGGGTCAAGGTGAATCCGCGCGGACGCCCGCCGGCCGTGTTATCGGCAGTGCGGCGCCCGCAACCGACCCCCGTCGGGGTGGCGCCGGGCCGGCGCGGTGGCCGGCCCGGCGGTCCGCTCAGTAGGTGAACTGCCCGACGGTGGTGCGCAGGTCGGCGGCCATCCGGGACAGCTCGTCGACCGCCGTGCGGGTCTGGGTCAGCGC
>NZ_SSXC01000061.1 GCF_021699055.1 Blastococcus sp. MG754426
CCGGGGAAGTCGCCCTCCTCCACGGTTCCCGTACCGGGGTCACCGACCGCCCTGCCCGATCCCCCCGGCACGCCGCAGGCGGCCGGTTCGCCGCTCCCACCGGTCGGTGACCCCGGTACGGGAACCGTGGAGGAGGGCGACTTCCCCGGCGGGGGCTCCCCGGCCTACCTGACCGACGTGCGCGCCGCCGGGCACGAGGACTTCGACCGGTTCGTCCTCGAGTTCGAGGGCGACGACGTGCCCGGTTACCGGGTCGGCTACGTCGAGCCCCCGATCACCGAGGACGGATCCGGCCGGGAGGTCGGCGTGGCCGGCTCGGCCTTCCTCGAGGTGCGGGTCAGCCCGGCCAGCGGCGTCGACCTGTCCGGCGAGCAGCCGCGCCGGACCTACACCGGCCGCGACCAGCTCACCGCTCCCGGCGGCCAGGTGATCACCGAGGCGGTCCGGACCGGTGACTTCGAGGCGATGCTGGCCTGGACGATCGGGCTCGAGGAGCGGGTGCCCTTCGGGGTGACCACCCTCACCGACCCGGCGCGGCTCGTCGTCGACGTCCTGCACCAGCCCGACGGCAGCGGCAGCCTCCAGCCGGTCGGCGAGGGCGGCACCACCGACGTCGACGTCGACGCCAGCGGCTCACCGGTGGTGCTGACCGACGTCCGGCTGGGTGCCCACGACGGCTTCGACCGGATCGTGTTCGAGCTCGCCGGTGACGGCGAGGCCGGTTACGAGATCGGCTACACCGAGGACCCGCGCAGCGCGGGCTCCGGCGAGCCGCTGGAGGTCCCCGGCGACGCCACGCTGGGCATCACGCTGTCCGGCCTGCTGCTCCCGCCCGACGCCCCGGAGGGTGTCGAGCCGTGGGAGGCCCGGGAGCGGCTGGAGATCGCCGGCACCAGCACGCTGCAGGCGCTGGTCGCCGACACCCTCTTCGAGGGGCGGTACTCCTTCTACGCCGGGCTGGACGAGCGCCGGCCGTTCGCCGTCGCCCGGCTGTCCGACCCGCAGCGGATCGTCGTCGACGTCCTCGACCGGCAGCCCGACGGCGTGCCGCTGGGCGAGCGGTGCACCAGCCCGGCCGGGTTCGCGGTCGACCACCCCGCGGACTGGTCGGTCAACGCCGGCGAGACCGTGCCGGCCTGCAGCCGGTTCTCGCCGAGGGACTTCGACGTGCCCGACGCCACCGACGTCCGCGTGGCGGCCATCGCCTTCTCCGTCGAGCCGGTGGCCTTCGACCGGGCGGTCCAGGAGCAGCCCGGGGAGCAGGACCGCCGTGAGCTCACCGTGGACGGCCGGGACGCCGTCCGGATCGAGCGGACCGCCACCGGGGAGACGTTCTGGCCCGAGGGCACGCCGTCGACGCGGTACGCCATCGCCCTCGAGGAGGGCGAGGACGGCCCGCAGACGCTCGTCGCCGACACCGTGGGCTTGCCCCGGTTCGACCACCCGCGCAACGTCGAGGTGCTCGACGCGATGATCGGGACGCTGGACCTCGACGCCACCCCGGAGGGCTGAGCCGCACGACCCGCGGCGCCCCGGGGCCCGACCGGCTCCGGGGCGCCGCTGCGGTCAGCGCGGGATCGGCGTGGGCGCGACCTCGGCGGGGGTCACCGGGTCCAGGACGCCGGCCAGGACCAGCGCCAGGATCAGCAGCCCGAGCACGATGCGGTAGACGACGAACGGCAGGAAGCTGCCCCGGTCCAGGTAGCGCAGCAGCCAGGCGATCACGGTCAGGCCGACGCCGAACGCGATGACCGTGGCCAGGATCGTCGGCCCCCAGCTGATGCCCGGACCGGCCACGTCCCCGCTGAGGGCCTCGTACGCCTGGAAGAACCCCGAGCCGAGCACTGCCGGGATGGCGAGCAGGAACGAGTAGCGCGCCGCCGCCGAGCGGGAGTAGCCGAGGAACAGGCCGGCGGTGATCGTGCCGCCGGACCGGGAGACGCCGGGGATGAGCGCCATCGCCTGCGCGAAGCCGTAGGTGATGCCGTGGGGCACCGTGAGGTCGGCGAGCTCCCGCTTCTTGGCCCCCACCCGGTCGGCCCACCACAGGACCAGCGCGAAGCCGATCAGCATGAACGCCACGAGGCGCAGGTCGCGCAGGGTCGTCTCGATGTCCTCCTGGAACAGCAGGCCGAGGACGACGATCGGGATGCTCCCGACGATGATCAGCCAGCCCATGCGCGCGTCGGGGTCACCCTTCCGGCGCCCGCCGAGCGAGGCCACCCAGGCGGTGACGATCCGCCAGATGTCCTTGCGGAAGTACAGGAGCACCGCGGCCTCGGTGCCGATCTGGGTGATCGCGGTGAACGCGGCGCCGGGGTCCTCCCACCCGAACGCCTCCCCCACGACGCGCAGGTGGGCGCTCGAGGAGATGGGCAGGAACTCGGTCAGCCCCTGCACGACGCCCAGGACGACGGCTTCGAGCCAGCCCACCTCAGCACCCCCCGGTCAGGACGCGGGCAGCCGGACGGGAGCGGGAGCGTTCGGGCACGGGTGCCCACCCTAGGGCGTCGGCCCCGGACGCCCGGCGCGCCGCCCCGCAGCCGCCGGTGGTCCCGGGTGGCGGGCGGTCGGCGGCGGTAGGTTGGCCGGTCGTGGAGCAACGGGCGCTGGGGCGCAGCGGGCTGGTCGTGTCCCGGCTCGCGCTGGGCACGATGACCTGGGGCGGTGACACCGACGAGGACGAGGCCGCCATGCAGCTGACGGCGTTCGTCGACGCCGGCGGCACGCTCGTCGACACCGCCGACGTCTACTGCCACGGCGAGAGCGAGCGCACCCTGGGCCACCTGCTGGCCGACGTCGTCCCCCGCTCGCAGGTGCTCGTCGCGACCAAGGCCGTCGGGCGCACCGGGCCCGGCCCGATGGGGCGGGGCGCCTCCCGCGGCCACCTCGTCTCGGCGCTGGACGCGTCGCTGGAGCGGCTGGGCCTGGACTACGTCGACCTCTGGCAGCTGCACGCCTGGGACGAGACGACGCCGCTGGAGGAGACGCTGGCCGCCTGCGACCTCGCCGTCTCCTCGGGCCGGGCCCGCTACGTCGGCGTCAGCAACTTCACCGGCTGGCAGACCGCCCAGGCCGCCACCTGGCAGAAGGCGTGGCCGGGCCGGACCCCGCTGGTGAGCACCCAGGTCGAGTACTCGCTGCTGCAGCGCGGCGTCGAGCGCGAGGTCGTGCCCGCCGCGGAGGCGCTGGGGCTGGGCGTGCTCGCGTGGTCACCGCTGGGCCGCGGGCTGCTCACCGGCAAGTACCGGCACAGCACGCCCTCGGAGTCCCGCGGGGCCTCGGCGCAGTGGCAGGGCTTCATCGACGGTCTCCGCTCGGCCACCTCCGACCGCATCGTCGAGGCGGTGATCACCGCGGCCCAGGGGCTGGACACGACACCGCTCGCGGTGGCGCTGGCCTGGGTGCGCGACCGGCCGGGCGTCGCCGCTCCGGTGGTGGGCGCCCGCACCGCCCAGCAGCTGCAGGCCAGCCTCGACGCCGAGAGCGTCCGCCTGCCCGCGGCGATCCGCACGGCGCTGGAGGACGTCTCCGCCCCGCACTTCAGCTACCCCGATCGCCGGTCGGACCGGTGAGCGCCGACCCGACGAGCCCCGGCCCGGACCTGGTCTTCGCCGCCTTCTGCACCGCCGGGCTGTGGCCGGGGCTCGGCAAGCGCGCCGCCGCCGAGCTGCCGGCCGCCGGCATCACCACCCCGGACGACGTCACCGCCGACCGGCTGCTGAAGCTGCCCCGGGTGGGCCGGCAGCGCGCCGAGCGGCTGTTCTCCAGCTTCCTGGCCGCCGCGCCCACCTACGAGGTGGTCGAGCTCCTGGTGGGCGCGGGGCTGCCCGCCAAGCTCGCCGCCGGCGTCGCCGATGCGCTGGGGCCCGACGCCGCCCGCCGGCTGCGGGACGACCCGTGGGCGCTGCTGGGGCTCTCCGGGGTGACGCTCACCGACGCCGACCGGCTGGCGATCGCCGTCCTGAAGGGTGCCGACCGGCAGGACGCCCGGCGCGGGCGGGCGATCGTCGGGCTCACGCTGCGCACCGCGACCCGCGACGGGCACACCGTGCTGCCCGTCGACCTGGTCGTCGCGGCGCTGCAGGCCGAGGGCATCGCCGACCCCGCGGCCGCGATCGTGGCCGCCGTCGACTCCGGCGAGGTGCTCGACCACGAGCCGCCCGAGCCGGAGTTCCACGAGGACCGGGCGGGTGGGGATGACGACGCAGAGCTCCCCGAACCCGACCCCGCGCTGCGGAGCCTCTCCCTGGCCCGGTACGGCATGGCCGAGGAGGCGGTCGCCGAGAACGTGGCCCGGCTGGCCGCCGCCGCGGAGCGGATCGCCGACCCCGCCTCGGTGCGCTCGGTGGCCAAGGGGCTGGACGAGGCGCAGAAGAAGGCCGTGGCCCAGGTGCTCTCGGCGGGGGTCAGCCTGCTCACCGGGGGCCCGGGCACCGGCAAGAGCCGCACCGTCGCCGCGATCGTGCAGCTGCTGCGGACCAAGGGCACCGACGTGGCGCTGGCCGCCCCCACCGGCCGGGCGGCCAAGCGGCTGGAGGAGCTCACCGACCACCCGGCGGTCACCGTGCACCGGCTGCTCGGCGCGCAGGGCGCCTCGGGCGGCTTCTCCCGCAACGAGGAGTGGCCGCTGGACGCCGACGTCGTCGTCGTCGACGAGGCCTCCATGCTCGACGTCGAGCTCACCGCCGCCCTGCTGGAGGCCTGCCCCGACGGCACGCACCTGCTGCTGGTCGGTGACCCGGCGCAGCTGCCCTCGATCGGCCCCGGGCACGTGCTGGGCGACCTCATCGACTCGGGGGCGGTCCCGGTGACCGAGCTGACCACCCTCTACCGGCAGGCGGAGGGCGGGGCGATCGCCCGGCTGGCGTCGGCCGTCCGCGGGGGCGAGCTGCCCCCGGTGGACTCCCCCGACCGCGAGGTGGTCGTCGTCCCCGCCACCGGCAGCGCCGAGGCCGCCCGCCGGGTGGTGCAGCTGGTCACCGACTCGATCCCGCGGGCGCTCGGCATCGACCCCGGCGCGGTGCAGGTCGTGACCCCGGTGCACCGCGGGCCGGCGGGCACGATCGAGCTGAACAGGGCGCTCAAGGCGCAGCTGAACCCGGGCGAGGGCGCGGTGTTCGGGTTCGACCCGGGCGACCGCGTGGTGGCCACCGCCAACCACATGGACCTCGACCCCGTGGGCTTCGCCAACGGCGAGGTCGGCGTGGTCACCGGCACCGGCGACGGCTCGCTGACCGTCGACTTCAGCTCCGGCCCGGTGACGGTGAACGGGCAGGCGCTGTTCGACCTGCGCCACGGGTGGGCGATCACGGTGCACCGCGCGCAGGGGTCGGAGTGGCCCGGCGTCGTCGTGGTGCTCCCGCCCGAGGCGGGCGGCATGCTCTCCCGCCCCCTGGTCTACACCGCGCTCACGCGGGCGCAGAAGCACCTGTCGGTCGTCCACGCCAGCGGGGCGGCCCTGGCCCGGGCGGTGCGCGACGTCGACGTCCGGCCGCGGCGCACGCGGCTGGCCGAGCTGCTGCGCGAGGGAGCCGGCTAGCTCCGCCGGGCCTCACGCGAGGCGCGGAGGAGCTGCCCGACGGCGGCCCCGAGCTGCCCGGCGCAGGTGAGCGGCCGGGCGAAGGGCACGCGGACGTCGGTGTGCCCGAGCGGCCGCTCGACGCGCAGGCGGAAGCCGAAGCGGTCCAGCCCGAGCGGGCGCACGACGCCGGCCGGACCGACCACCTCGGCGGGGACGCGTGCGGCCAGCAGCTCGAGGACGTCGGCGTGGCTGCCGGCGAGGTGGCGCAGGTGGTCGGCCTCGACCCCGGCCAGCGGGTCGGGGCGGGCCTCGGCGAAGTCCTGCGGGCTGACGTCGACGCCCTCCCCACCCTCGCCGAGGACCACCTCGGCGAGGTCGAGCCGGAGCAGCCGCGCGGAGCGGCCGACGTCGAGGAGCACCTCCGCGGGGCGGGTCTCGGCGAAGGCGAGCAGTGCGCCGCGCTGGTCCTGGGGGCGGACGGGCGTGGCCCAGCCGGAGAGCCACAGCTGCGCCCGGAGCGGCCGGTGCAGCGGCACCGGCGCGTGGTCGCTGACGAGCAGCAGCGCGGAGAGGTCCTGGTCGGGGGCCTGCTCGACGGCTGCCGCGATGTCCCCGTCCGCCGGCACGACGAGCAGCACCTGCCCGGCGCGGGTGACGGTGTGCGCCAGGACCCGGCCACCCTCGACACCGGGCGCGCAGATCGTCGCCGCGGTCCGGGTGGCGACGGTGCGGGCGCGCTCGGCCGGCTCCGGCCGCATGCCGGTGTCCGCCGGGCGGCGCTCGGCTGCGGGGTGGGTCGGGCTGCTGGGCATGAACCCCTCCTCGGTGAGTTAGGGCAGCCTAACCAAAGAACGGTGTGTCGGGCCAGCCAGCCTGACTCCCCGAGCAGCGCTTTGTGCACTAATGGCACGGCCGCGCGCGCTCAGGGGCGCGGGGGCACCGCCCCGGCCACCGGGCGGCGGCGGTCACGCGCGATGCGTCCCACCAGGAGGCCGACGAGCAGCGCGAGCACGGCCCACAGCGCGGCGTCCAGGCCCTGCGCAGGCGAGAGCACCAGCACGCCCCCGGCGACCGCCCCGAGCAGCAACCCGCGGAGGAGGCGGGCGACCGTGGAGGGGCGCGCCGGCTCGTCCAGCACGGAGACGGGCAGCCCGGCCGCCCGGGCCCACCGCTCGGCGGCGGCGCGCACCTCGGCCTCGGGTCCCTCGCCCGCACCGGCCTCGGCCGCACGCACCTCGGCGGCGTGCGCCGTGCGCCCCTCGCTGCCCGTCGTCATGGGTGCTCCTCCCCGCGTTCCGCCGCCCACTCTGGTGGCCGGTGCCCGGCGCGGCAGGTCGGAGCGGCGGATGTCACCCGTCGGGTGCGAACGAGCGGTTGCGGGTCGGCGCCCTCACCGACGGGTGCTGACCCGCGGCCGGTAGCGCTCTGCCCCTCCGGAGTGGGCAGAGCGCTACCCATGCCCCCGGCCGGCGGGCGGCCGGCTCGCCCACGGGGTCGGCGGGCGCCGTCGGGCAGGGCGCGGGCCGGCGGCGCGAGGGGCGGGAGGGTGCCTCAGCCGATCTGGTCCTCGTCGTCCAGGGGCACGTCGGCGTCCTGCTCCAGGACGTCGGCGTCGTCGGCCTCGCGCGTGCCGAGGGGGCCGCGCGGGGCACCGGCCTCCCCCGGGCGGGCGGCGAGCTGCTGCTCCAGCGCGTCGGCCTCCGGGACGTCGCCGGAGGGGGAGCTCGCCTCCGCGGCGCGGGTGGGGGCAGGCGGCTCGAGGTACGCCTCCTGCTCCGCGCGGTCGGCGTCGGGCACGTCGGTCGGGAAACCGGGCTCGGTCACGTCGTCCTCCTGAGAAGCGGGTGCGTTCCGGACCCATCGTGCCGCCCGGGCGCCGTCCCGGCAGGCCGGGGCGGTGTGAGGGAGGTGACGGACACGTGCCCGTCGCGCGAACGGCAGGCACAATCGGGCCGATGGACACCGCCGGGGACTACGAGTTCGCGCCGCTGCGGATCCCGCCGGGTACCTCCCGGTCCGCAGCGGCCACGATGCTCAGCCTGCAGTCCGACGTCGGCGGCTGGGAGCTCGCCCGCCTCCAGCTGCACGCCGACGGGACCCGCAAGGTCATCCTGCGCCGCCGGGCGCGGCTCTCCTACCTGCCCAAGCCGGTCACCTAGGCGGCACCCGCGCCGCCCAGTGAGCCGGTCGGCGCACCGCCGCGGGCAGCCGCGTGCCGCCGTCGCCCCGCGCGGCCGACACCTGCGGCTGGGTGAGGAACAGGCACCGGCCCAGGTCCGCGCCGCGCAGGTCGGCGCCGCGCAGGTCGGCGCCCAGCAGGTCCGCCGTCCCGAGGTCGACGCCGCGGAGATCCGCCCCGATCAGGTAGGCGCCGCGCAGCCCGGCCCCGCGGAGGTCCGTGCGCCGCAGGTCGCGGCCCACCAGGTCGGCCCCGCGGCGGTCCCGGGCGCGGCTGCCGCCCCGCGCCAGCGTGCTGACCCGGCCGAGCAGCTCCCCGACCCGCCCGCGCAGGGCGACCAGGTCGAGCGCGGCGAGCTCGTCGGCGTCCCCTGACGCGGCGCGCTCGACCTCCGCGCGCAGCTGCCCCGCCGCGCCGGCCAGCGCTGCCGCGGCCGGTAGCTCCGCGGCCTCGGTGAGGTGCCAGAGCATCTCGTGCAGCTGCCGCACCACCGGCAGGACGGCGAACTGCGCCCGGGCCAGCCCGGGGTCCTCCCGCCAGCTCCGCCCGCCGAAGGTCTCCTGGGTGATCCGCTGACCGGCGCCGAAGCAGTCGAAGACGGTGCAGCCGGGGAAGCCCCGCTCGCGCAGCCGGTCGTGGATGCCGCAGCGGAAGTCGTCCGCCAGGTGGACGCAGGGCGTCCCGGCCGGCTTGTCGACCGCGAAGTCGGCGGAGGCGGCGAACGCGGGGGCGACGCAGCACAGGCCGGCGCAGCGCGAGCAGTCCGCCCGCAGGCGCGCGCGGTCGTCGGCGAGCGGGAGCGATCGACGGGGCATGACGCCGTCGAGCCTAGAGCGTGTGCGCCCACGCCTGGTCCTCCCGACGAGAACCGGGCCGGCGCACACGCACCGACCGCCTACGGGACGAGCACGACCTTCCCGACGGTGTCGCGGGAGGCGAGCTTCAGCAGCGCCTGCGGCGCCTGGTCCAGCGGCAGCACCTCGCCGACCAGCGGGTCGACCGTGCCCTCCTGCACCAGCCGGACCAGCTGCTCGTGGGTCTCGGTGAAGACCGACGGGTCGTGCTTGCGGTACAGCCCCCAGTGCAGCCCGACGACGCTGTAGTTCTTGACCAGCAGGTGGTTGGCCGGGGCCTCGGGGATGCGGCCGCTGGTGAACCCGACGACGACGATGCGCCCCTCGAAGGCGATGCACTTGCGGGACTTGTCGAAGACGTCGCCGCCGACCGGGTCGTAGACGACGTCGGCACCCCGGCCGCCGGTGACCTCCTTGACGATCGGCACGAAGTCCTCGGTCGTGTAGTCGATGACGTGGTCGGCACCGAGCTGCTTGCAGACCTCGGTCTTCCGGGCCCCACCGGCGGTGGCGATGACGGTGGCCCCGGCGGCCTTGCCGAGCTGGATCGCCGCGGTGCCGACGCCCCCGGCGCCGGCGTGGACCAGCAGGGTCTCCCCCGCCTGCAGGTGCGCCCGGCGGTGCAGGCCGACGTAGCCGGTCTGGTAGGTGAGGTAGAGGGACGCGGCCTTCTCGTCGGTCATCTCGTCGGGCACCGGGAAGGCGGCCGCGGCATCCATGAGCGCGTACTCGGCGAAGGCGCCCGGGCCCCCGGCCGGCGAGCCGATCACCCGCTGGCCGGTCTCCACGATCTCGCCGCACAGCTCGACGCCGGGTGTGTAGGGCAGCGGCGGCTTCTCCTGGTACATGCCCATGGCCATGAGCACGTCGGGGAAGTTGAGGGCCGCGGCCCGGACCTTCACCAGCACCTGGCCCTCGCCCGGTGTCGGCCGGTCCACCTCGTCGAGGCTCATGACCTTGGAGGGATCGCCGAGTTCGTGTACCCGCCATGCACGCATGGCCCGACCTTGCCAGATGCCCGGTGACCGTCGTCACGGGGGCGGCTTGGCCCCGGGCGGTCCGCCGTGCCAGGGTGCGCAGCGGTGGTCGCCCTCCTGGTGGCCCCGGGAGGGGGAACCGATGATCGAGCGCGTGACCGACCGGCTGCGCTTCCTGGGTGCGTTCCTGGCCCACCCGAGGCAGGTGGGCGCGGTGCTGCCGACCTCGCGCGCGGCCGTCCGCGACATGCTGGACATGGCCGACGTGCCCGCCGCCGACCTGGTCGTCGAGCTGGGTGCCGGCACCGGGGCGCAGACGCAGGAGATCCTGGCCCGCCTGCGCCCCGGCGCACGGCTGATCACCATGGAGATCGACCCGCGGCTGGCGAAGCTGCTCGACGAGCGGTTCGACGACCCGCGGGTCCAGGTGGTCTGCGACTCGGCGGAGAACCTCGCCGCCCACCTGGGCGACGCGCGCGCCGACGTCGTCGTCTCGGCGCTCCCCTACACCTCGCTCGAGCCGGGCCTGAGGCGGCGGATCCTCGACGTGCTCCCCGGCGCGGTGGCCCCCGGTGGGACCACCGTCGTCATCCAGTACTCGCCGCTGCTGCTGCCCGAGCTGCGCAAGCGGTTCGCGTCGGTGCAGTGGCGGGTCACCCCGTGGAACGTCCCGCCGGCGTTCCTGCTCGCCTGCACCGAGCCGGTCGAGGGCTGATCAGGGGGCGGGCTCGGTCCGCTCCGACCGGCGGGCCAGGGCGGCGTCCATCTCCCTGAACCCGGCGAGCGTGGCGCCGTCGAGGAAGCCCTTCAGCGGCCGCACCAGCAGGCCGCTGAAGGACTCGCTCTGCACCAGCCGGGTCCCCGACGGCACGGCGGTCAGCTCGAAGCGGTGCCGCCCGTCGAACAGCCCGGGCACGCCCAGGTGCCCCAGCCACTCGAACACCTCGCCCGGGACCACCTCGGTGACCTCCGGCCTGATCGGCAGGGCCCGGCCGCCGGGCGGCTGCAACCGCATCGACAGCCGAGCCCCCACCGCGGCGGTGCCGGCGGCGCTCGGGATGAACGGGTTCCACTCGGCGTAGGACGCCAGATCTGTCAGGTGCGCCCAGACCGTCCCGGGCGGCGCCGCGATGTCGATGCCGGTCTCGATCGGGTGCTGCATCCGATGCCTCCGGGATGTCGGTGGGTGCCCCCGACGTCCTACCGCATCGACGGCGGGCGCAGCGCCTCCGGGACGACGGCGGTCTCGCCGGTCGCCGTCTTCGCGCTGGGGACGCCCTTGAACTTGTAGGGCACCGTGCCGACCCCGGGCTGGATCACGTACGCCGCACCCGGCTCGGCCTGCCCCCAGGCCATGACCATCGCGTCGGCGACCTCCTCGGCGGTGAGCACGGGGAAGCCGGCCGCGGTGAACTGGTCGCGGATGCGGTCGATGATCGCGGTGTCGGCGAAGCCCGGGCAGATCGCCGAGATGGTCGTCCCCTCCGCGGCCAGCCGCGGGGCCATCGAGCGGACGAAGGCGATCGCCCCGCCCTTCGCGACGCTGTAGCCCGGGTCGGTGGCCATCGGCGAGAGGCCGGCCAGCGAGGCGGTGACGACGATCGCCCCTCCCCCGGCGCGCTTGATCGCCGGACGGGCCGCGGCGACGCCGTAGACGACGCCGAACAGGTCGATGTCGACCACCCGCATGAACTCGTCGAGGTCGAGCACGTCGTCGCTCTTGGCCGCCGAGATCCCGGCGTTGAGGTAGGCGGCGTCGAGGCGGCCGTGGTCGCCCTCGATGCGGGCGACCAGCGCCTCGTTGGCAGCGCGGTCGGTGACGTCGAGGACGGCGAACTCGCAGCCGAGGTCCGCGGCGACCTGCCGGTTGCGCTCGCTGTCGAGGTCGGCGAGGACGACGGTGACCTCGCGCTCGCGCAGCTTGGTGGCGAGGGCGCGGCCGAAGCCGCCGGTCCCTCCGGTGATCAGGGCGACGGAACCGGGACGGGGGGCGGGAGTGGTGGAGGTCACCCCCGCATCACATCACGCGTTGCGGAGGAACCGGTCGAGCACCCGGACGCCGAAGCGCAGCGACTCCACCGGCACCCGCTCGTCGATGCCGTGGAACAGCGAGGCGAAGTCCAGGTCCGAGGGCAGCCGCAGCGGCGAGAAGCCGAAGCAGCGCATGCCCAGGCGCTGGAAGCTCTTGGCGTCGGTGCCACCGCTCATGGTGAACGGCACCGGGCGGGCACCGTCGTCCTCGGCCTTGAGCGCCGCCACCATCTGGTCGACCAGCGGCCCGTCGAACGTCGTCTCCACCGCCTGGTCGTGCACCAGCCACTCGCGCCGCACGCCCTCCCCGACCAGGCCGGCGAGCTGCCGCTCGAACTCCTCCTCCTGGCCGTAGAGGAAGCGCCCGTCGACGGTGGCGCTCGCGGTGCCGGGGATGACGTTGGCCTTGTACCCGGCGTCGAGCATCGTGGGGTTGGCGGTGTTGCGCAGGGCCGCCCCGATCATCCGGCTGATGCTGCCCAGCCGGGCCAGCGCGAGCTCGGGCTCGGCGAGGTCGACCTCGATGCCGTAGGCGTCCTCCACCGCGGCGATGAACTGGCGCATCGGCGGGGTGAGGGTGAGGGGGAAGCGGTGGCCGCCGATGCGGGCGACGGCCTCGCACAGCCGGGTGACGGCGTTGTCCTCGTGCAGCATCGAGCCGTGCCCGGGCTTCCCGCCCGCCGTGAGCCGCATCCAGGCCAGGCCCTTCTCGGCGGTCTGGACGAGGTAGAGGCGCAGGTCGTCGCGGACGGTGATGCTGAAGCCGCCGACCTCGCTGATCGCCTCCGTGCAGCCCTCGAGCAGGTCGGGGTGCTCGTCGACCAGGAAGTGGGCGCCGAGCTTGCCGCCGGCCTCCTCGTCGGCGACGAAGGCCAGCACGATGTCGCGGGGCGGCTGCACGCCGGTGCGGGCCCAGTCGCGCACGAGCGCCAGCACCATGGCGTCCATGTCCTTCATGTCGACCGCCCCGCGGCCCCAGATGTAGCCGTCGCGCTCCTCGCCGGAGAACGGGTGCACGCTCCACTCGGCGGGGTCGGCGGGGACGACGTCGAGGTGGCCGTGCACCAGCAGCGCGGGGCGGCCGGGGTCGGTGCCCGGGATGCGGGCGACCAGGCTGGCCCGGCCCGGCTCGGACTCGTGGATGACGCTGCTGATCCCGACCTCGTCGAGCTTGCCGGCGACCCACTCCGCGGCCTTCCGCTCCCCCGCGCTGGTCGCCGTGCTGCCGGTGTTGGTCGTGTCGATGCGGATCAGCTCGGAGAGCAGCCCGGCGACCTCGTCCTGGGCGCCGGCGAGCGGGGCGGGGGTGTCGGCCATGGGCGCGATCGTGCCACCCCGGCCGGTTCACCCGGGTGGGTGATCGGGTACTCGGGCGTCCGGAACCTCCGGCCGATCACCCTGTGCGTGAGGTCGTTGCGCGCCTTCGGCGCCCGTGAGCCCCGTGCCGCTGCCCGGCACGCCACCGCCCTGCTGGCCGTCAGCGCGGTGATCCTGCTGGTCCTGCCCGTCTTCTACGAGTCCGACGGCGGGACCGCGGCGTCGCTCGCGCACTGGGTCGGGATCGCCGCCCTCGTCGGCGCCTCGGCGGTGTGCCGGCTGGTGGACCCCGTCGTGCTGGACCGGTGGCACATGGGTCTGGTGCTCGGCCTGGGCGCCGTGGTGCTCACCGGGACGCTGAACCTGCTGACCTCGGACGTCTCGGCCGGAGCCCAGGCGTTCTACGCGTTCCCCGTGCTCTGGAGCGCCGTGCACCTGCGGACGCCCGCGGTGGTGCTCGTGACGGCGAGCGCGCTGGCCGCGGACCTGGTCACCCTGCTGGTGCTGCTGCCCGCGCCGCTGGCGCTGGCGGACTTCCTCTTCTTCGGCTCCCTGCTCGCGGTGATCGCCGCGCTGCTGGTGCGCGCCGGCCGCACCCAGGAGCGGCTGGTGGCGGCGCTGCAGCGGCAGCTCACCGTGGACTCGCTCACCGGGCTGGCCACGCGGCGGGCGTTCGACGAGGCGCTGGAGCGGGCGCTGGACCGCCCGGTGCCCGGCGGCACGGCGCTGGTGCTCATCGACGTCGACTCGTTCAAGACGATCAACGACACCTACGGGCACCCGGTCGGCGACGACGTGCTGGTGCACCTGGCCGGGGTGCTGCGCGGCCGCATCCGCAGCGCGGACGCGGTGCTCTCGCGGCTGGGCGGCGACGAACTCGCCGTGCTGCTGCCCGGGTGCGCCCGGGAGGTCGCCGCCCGGCGTGCCGCGGAGCTGCTGGATGCGGTGCGCGCGGAGCCCTTCGCGCTGCCCGACGGCTCGTTGCTCTCGCTGTCGATCAGCCTGGGCGTGGCCCACCTCCCGCGGCACTCGCGCGACCGGCGGGGGCTGTACACGTCGGCCGACGCCGCCCTCTACGACGCCAAGCGGGACGGCCGCGGCCGGGTGGCGCTGGCCGCCGGCTGACCCGCCACGACGCCGCCGGGGGGTGCGTGATCGGCGCCCGGCGGTCAGGTAGTCTTCTCCACGCACTCGTCCGGGTGGCGGAATGGCAGACGCGCTAGCTTGAGGTGCTAGTGCCCTTTATCGGGCGTGGGGGTTCAAGTCCCCCCTCGGACACAGCCTCACCCCGGTGTTCCTGCAGGTCAGGAGCCCGGGGTGTTTCGATTTCGGAGGCTCCGAGGCCTTCGTGATACCCGCGTGATACTTCGCGACCCGGATCAGCCCTCGAGCAGCGCGGCGAAGCGGTCGGCCGCCTGACGGCCCATGCCGGGGTGCACGTGCTGGTAGACGGTGAGCGTGATGGTGGCGCTGGCGTGGCCCAGGCGTTCCGAGACGACCTTCACCGGCACGCCGTCGGCCAGCAGCAGCGTGGCGTGCGTGTGGCGGAGGTCGTGCAGCCGAATTGCCGGCAGCCGCTCCACCCCCAGCGCCTTCCGCGCTTGGACAACTTGGCCGGCGAATCGGCGGGAGAACCGCTCGGGGTGCCGATGGCTGCCGTCCAGGTTGCTGAGCACGAGCGCCGAGTCACGCACGAGGTCGAGTGCCAGCAGTCCGCGAGCTGCGCGGTAGGCACGGAGCGCGGCCACCGTGCCCGCGTCCAGATCGACGACGCGTGCCCGACCCGTCTTGGTCGGGCCCTCGACCAGGCGTTCACCGGCACCTTTGGTCTTCACCACGCCGATGCTGCGACGCACCGCGAGCCGACCGGCGTCCAGGTCGACGTCGCGCCAGCGCAGGGCCAGTGCCTCTCCACGGCGCATCCCGGTCGCCGCGAGCAGCCGCCACCCCATTGCGAGGTCCCGGTCGCGGGCCTCCGCCCAGCCAAGGAACCGGCCGAGCTCGGCCGCCGTCCACGCCTGCATCTCCGGTGGACGGGCCTCCGACGGGCTCGGCGGTGTTGACCGATCGGTCGGATTGACCGAGAGCCGCCCCTGTTTGACCGCGTCGCCCAGCGCCGACCGCAGGATGGTGTAGACGTAACGCACCGTCCGGGCGGAGAGGCCGCCCTGGCCGTCGGCCCGGCCAGACTCCTCCAGCCTGCGCATCCAGGCGTCCACCCCTGGACCGGTGAGACGGGCGACCGGCTGCGAACCCAGGTACGGATCGATGTGCAGCCGGATGTTTTTCCGATACGAGGCCAGGGTTGAAGGGCTGAGCCGCTGGGCCTGAACCCACTCGGCCAGGTAGGCGTCGAGACGGTGCTTCGACGGCTCGACCCACTCCCCTACTTCGGTCTTGCGGACTTCCGCGCGCAGAGCCGCAGCGGCATCTCTCCTGGTCTTGAAGCCGCGCTTGAGGACGACGCGCTTTGTCCCGTCGGCCCGCTGGGCCGTGAACTTGATCAGGAAGCGTGGGCCAGCTTTGGTCATGTATTCGCTGATCCCGCCCTCGCCCGCCTGCCGTCTCCGTGGCTTCGCCATCACAGACCTCCATCGTTCGACCTCGCGCACTCGCTGCCAGCCGGATGACTTCTATAGGCAGCCACTGCCTACGACTACGGAACAACCAGGGGCAGCCCGACAGCCGGCGCCGGCTTGCATCTGTGGACGCGACTCGACGCTGTGGACCACGGTCAGCAACCCAACCGCGCGGCCGAGCGCCAGTACCCGCGAAACCCTTCACGAGCGGCCTACCGAATTCCTCCCGATATTCTCCGGTAGGGCCTCCATGGGGTAGTTCGCGCGCCGACGAAGTCTGTCCCGACCGACAGCGACGTCTTGTCGCTCAACGGCACGCCGCATGCTCGCTGGCCTTCTCTTGACCGGGGCCTCGCCGGGACCTGACCCACGTGGTTAAGTCTGTCGATCGTCACGGTCTCGACCTGATCGGGCTGCACATGCACATCGGTTCAGGAGTGGACTACGGAAACCTCGAGCGGTGTGCGGATCGATGGTCCGAGACGCCAAGAGGATCCACCACGACGTCCGCGCCATCTCCGCGAGAGGTGGCCTCACCGTCAGGGAGACAGCCGCCGATCCGATTGTGGACACGGACCGGTATTTCTGGCTCTGGGACGACGCACGCGATGAACTAGCCGCTCACCTGGGCCACCACGTGCGACTGGAGATTGAATCGGGGCGCTTCCTCGTCGCAAACTCCGGAGTGCTCGTCGCCGAGGTCCGTGCGTTCACGCGGATGGGCTCGAACCGATTCGTCCTGGTGGACGCTGGCTTCAACGGTCCCATCCGGCCTGCCCTGTATGGCAGCAGTCACGGCACCGAGGTCATCACCCGCGAGGGAGACAGGCGTGACGCGGAAGTGTCGGCCACAGTGCTGGCCGGGCCCCTGTGTGAATCAGGAGACGTCTTCACCCAGAGTCCGGACGGCGACGTTCAGCACGCACCACTGCCGGCCGTCGTAGTCGGCGACCTCGTCGTCTTCATGAACGCCGGGGCGTACGCGGCCAGCATGTCGTCGAACTACAACTCACGGCCACTCGCACCTGAGGTCCTCCTCGATGGAGATGCTGTACGACTCATCCGACGACGACAGACGATCGACGACCTCCTGGCCCTGGAGAACGTGACCGACTGAACACCAGGTCGTCTCAGGCCGCCCAACGACTACCGATGTAGCTCCGAAAGCGGCAACGGGCCAGGGGATTACAGTTCGTCACTGCTCGCCTCAATGGGTACGCGAAGCCTCCCGCCGGCAGTGCGGCCAAGCTCGCTGACGTGCTTGCCCCTCGAACTAGCGAAACTGGTTCTGCCTGGAGTGTGAGGGCCGGATCCCCTCGCCGGGGCGGCAGCGGCACTGCCCACCGGCACCGTCGGACTTGAGCCACCGATCGGTCCGGTCCAGGGCCACTGCCTGTCCTGGGGCGACCGCAGCCTACGGTTCTGCCTCACCCTGGGGGCGCGGAGATCGCCGGACGCGTCCACTGGACAACTGTCGTCCTCACCGCGCCTCCTGGGCCGCGCAGTGCCCGCCGGAGCCGCCGACCTGACGGGCCGGGAGGTGCGCCGTCCGACGGGGCGATTCCTGCGGGCACTCAAGGTTGTCTCGACATCCGACGACAACGGAAGCAAAAGGCGCAGAAGCCGAACCATCCATCTGAGCGTGTCAGTCGCTCCGCGTGTTGCCTTTGTTACTGACGGTCACGCTGGGACGCTGCGTCAGCTCTTCCACGCCGCACCCTCTTCCCCAGGGAGCGACATGCTGTCGAGCCGTCCGGGCTCACGCCGGTCCACCACACCGCGAAGCGCGCGCCGCCCATGGGGCGCACCGCGCTCCGAATCTGTGCGTCCGACGTCTCGGCGTGCCGGTGGGCTACGGACCGTGTTCGTCGGCGCGCTGAGCGGTGCAATCCCGCTCGGCAGCACAGCTCCGGCCGTGGCAGTCCCGCCACCGCCCCCGAACCCGAGCGACACGCAGATCGGCGCCGCGCAGTCCGCGCAGGTCGCCGCCGCCGCCGAGGTCGGCCGGATCGCCGCGCTGGTGGCCGCCGCCCAGTCCGAACTGGAGCGCGTCACTGTGCAGGCCGAGGCGGCCACCGCGGCCTACCTCGCCGCCGAGGAGGCCTTCCAACAAGCTCAGGCGACCGCCGACCAGACCGCCGCCCAACTGCAAATCGCCTCGGACGCCATCGACGCGTCCGTGGCCCGCCTCGGGACGTTCGCCCGGGACAGCTACATGACCGGAAGCACCTTGACCACCACCGCGGCGCCGCTGGACTCCGCCGGTCCCGGTGAGCTCATCCGGCGGCGCTGCTGGACTACGTCGGGGACACCCAGGTCGACGTCCTCCACCAGCTCGAGATCGCCCGGGTGCAGCAGGCCAACGCCGACTCCGCGGCCCGAGCCGCCCGGGACGCCATGGCCGCCGCGGAGACCGAGGCCGAGGCGGCCAAGGCCGCCTCCGATGCCCAGGTGGCCGCTCAGCAGGCCGCCTACACCCAGGTCACCGCCGAGAAGACCGGCTATGAGCAGCAGCTGCAGGCCGCCCAGATCCGCGTCCTCGAGCTTCAAGGGGCGCGCGACGCCTACCAGCAGTGGCAGGAGCAGAAGGCTGCCGAGGAGGCCGCCGCCGCCGCGGCCGCCTCCCGGGCTGCGCAAGAGGCGGCCGCTGAGGCCGCTGCGGCCCGCGCCGCGGCCGCCGGCACCGGCTCCGCCGACTCCTCCCGGGAGGGTGCTGTCGCTACCGGATCGTCGAACTACGTCAAGCCCACGTCCGGACGGGTCAGCAGCTGCTTCGGTCCGCGGTGGGGGACGATGACCTACGGGTTGGACATCGCCGCCCCCATCGGCACCCCGATCTACGCGGCCACCTCCGGCGTGGTCAAGCGCGCCGGAACGGCGACGGGATTCGGGCTGGCCGTCTACATCCTCGGCGACGACGGCGCGGTCACCGTCTACGGACACATCAACCGCTACTTCGTCAACGCCGGGGAACGCGTGGTCGCCGGTCAGCAGATCGCCGAGGTCGGCAACCGCGGCCAGTCGACCGGCCCGCACCTGCACTTCGAGGTGCACCCGAACGGCGCCATGTACAGCGGGGCCGTGGACCCGGTGCCGTGGCTCCGGGCCCGCGGCGTCAGCATCAGCGGCTGCTGACCCGGGACTCGATGGATTACCATCGCCTCGCTCCGACGGAGCACCGCTGATGGCGAATGACCGATAGTCGCCCTCGAACCCCCTCATTTCGGGGACGCCTCCTCCCCTGGATGCGACTGGTAGCTGGGAGAGGACTCGGCAAGGCTCCAGGTTGTCACTGCTTGCGGGGCAGCGAGGAGGCCCAAGATGACCACGCTGACCGAGGAGCCCGCCGCTCGGAACTACAGGACCCGCCCTGGCCGCACCCTACGACGCTGGCTGTCTGCTGCGGCCCTCGGCCTCGCCATGGCCGGCGCCCTGCACATCGCCGCGGCGGTCGACCACGTGCCGGCCGGCGAGCTCGCGGTCGGCTTCTTCCTGCTGACCGCCGCTGCCCAGCTCGGCCTCGCGGCGTGGCTGGTGGTGCGCAGCTGGGCCGGGTCGCCGCCGGACCATCGTCTGGTGATCCTCGGCCTGCTGGGAACCGTGGCGCTGCTGGGCCTCTATCTGGTCTCCTACACGACCGATCTGCTCGACGCCTTCGCCGTGACCGACGGGTCAGGGGCCGGTGGGCACTCCTCGTCGTCCTCGGGGCACGGCGGAACCGCGCCCGGGTTCTCGGGGGTCGACCCTGCAACCGGGGTCGACCTCTCCACCGGGGTGGTTCGCTCCGACGGTCCCGTCGCCATGGCCGGAGAACCGGTGGATGCCGGGCACGGTCCGGGGGCGCTGGGCACGGCGACGGTCGCGGCCGAGCTGCTCACCCTCGCCGCCCTCACCGCTCTCCTGGCGCAGACCTGGCGCGGCCGCGCCACCAACGCACTGCTCGCCGTGGGCGTGCTGACCTGGGCGCTGTGGTTCACCGGCGTCCTTGCCTGACGCCCCTCCAGCCGTGACCACGACATGGAATCCACCACCCGCGCCGCCGTCCACGGCGGAAGTCACCGCGCCGGCAGGGGGGGTGCCGCCCCGTGCGGCGAGCATGTCGGTCATCGTCTCGACCTCTGCCGTCTGGGTCTCGGCCATGGTCCGAGCCGGCGCCGTGAGCGCGGGTTGTGCGGCGTTGGCGGCCGCGTACTCGGCCATGTCCTTGGCGCCCTGATGGTGGCGCATCATGTTGCGCCGCTGGCCGGATGCGGAAGGCTGCTGGTCTTCCGGGCACTGCACCTCCGCCTGACGGACACTCCGACGGCGTGGATCGGGCCCCCACCCACCAGCTGCCTTCTTGCCGACCGATATGCACGTCATCGCCCGCATCGCCGTATCGGCCAGCTCCCCCGAAGGGGCGGCAACGGCAGCCGCCGCGCTCGCCTCACATCCTCGATATCAGCCGACGAGGCGGCGCCCGAACCGGTAGCCAGCCTGATCGACGGTCGTGACGGCGACAGGCTGCCCGAACGTCCGGGCGTGCACCATCTGGCCGTTGCCGATGTAGAGACCGACGTGACTGATCGGGTCGTAGAAGAACACCAGGTCACCCGGCTGCAGTTCCCCGCGCGAGACCTCCCGGCCCACGGTCGCCTGCGACCGGCTGGCGCGCGGCAGTGATACTCCCGCAGCCGCATATGCATAGGAGGTCAGGCCGGAACAGTCGAAGCCGTCCGGCCCGGACGCTCCCCAAACGTAGGGATCGCCGACCTGGGCGAGGGCCGTCTCGATGGCGGTGGCACTCGCGCTGCCCGGCACGACGGGTAGCTCGGCGACTTTCGGCGCAGCCAGCGTGGGACCGGCGATCGCGGTGGTGACCGCGGCCTGCTCCTCCGCGGTGAGCCGGGCGAAGTCGGACTCGTACTGCCCGATCCGCGCCTGCACCTCCGCCTGCTGCGCCTGCAGCTGAGCCAGCGCCGCCTCGGCGGTCACGGCGGCCTGGGCCGCCTCCGCCTCGGCCAGCTCGGCCGCTTCCCGGAGGAGAGCGACCTCGGCGATGATCGCGTTCGTGTGGTCGGCAATCGCGTCGAGCGTCGCCATCTGCTGGACGAGCTCGGTCGCGGACTCGCTGCTGAGGAAGGCCGCCACGCGCGACTGATTGTCGGCGATGTAGCCGCTTTGAGCGATGGCGCGCAGCTGCGGCTCGTAGGCGTCGAGCTTGCGCCGGGCGTCGGCTGCCTCGGCGGCGGCAGCGCGCGCCGCCTCCTGATGGCCCGCGACGATCACCTCGGCCTCGTCGATCTGCGCGTCGACCAACGTGAGTTGCTGAGCCGCCTGCCGCACCTGCTCCATGGCCTCTGCGGCGGTCCCGGGTTCAGCGGAGGCCACCGATGGTGACAGCAGGGCGCCGGCGACCACGAGCGCTCCGACCGCGAGGACCGCCCGCGAACGGCGTGGGGTGGTCGTGCGCGAGAGCTGCACCGGTGGCCTCCGTGAGCTGCGCCGGGCCCGGGCAGGGGCCGCGTTCCGTGCGCGTCGTCAACGGACGGTAGGGAGCCGATGTCGAGAAGTACGGCACGGCGCGCTCGGCACAGTGCACCGTGGCATCACGCGCGTCACACACGCCGCAGGAGCGTGCACCCGCCCCGTACGTGCGACCGCGGGCCCGGAACCGGTTGTCGAGCAGTGGGCTATGCAGGAGGGCGCCCCCTCACCAGGGGCGCGCCCTCGTCCACAGCGAGGAATGCCTGCCCACACGGCAAGGCGGACGGCCGGGACGCTGCTATGTCACCTCAAGCCGCCGGATCGAGACTATGGGCTGGTCACGCCGGGTGTGAGACCTCATTGAGGTCTGATCGCTGGTGATCTTGGCCGCGGGACACATCGATGGCCCGGCTCGGTCGGGCCGCGACGGACTGATGCGGCTAGTCGGTCGGAAGGGAGCCCGGAGGCTCAGGATGAAGGTCCGCATAACCCTGCGGCGAGCCCCCCGGCGATCCGCATCGACGGTTACTACCGTTCCTAGTCGTGACTTCGACGCGACCCAGCCTGATGGGCCAGGCTTCTGTCGGCGACAGCTGCACCTCCCGCGGCGCTGACACCGGCACCGGCCGGCTGCGGCGGGGCTCCCGCTGATGGACGGCCTTGCCCAGGTGCAGTCGCGCATCGCCGAGATCCAGGCGCAGCTTGCGCCGCTGGTGACGCGACCTCGCGCAACATCGAGCGACTGGGCGTCCGCTGCCGCCGCCGCCGCCGGCTTGAGCCAGGATGCTCCGCTGCCGTCCCCGAACGCCGTGAGCTCGTCTGCCGGCGCGAGCAGTCCGACGCTCGCGGTCGGCGGAACGGACGGCGGGTCCGCCCTCGTGGCCAAGGCGCGCGAGTATCTCGGAGTGCCCTATCTCTGGGGCGGCACCGATCCCGCCAAAGGTCTCGACTGCTCCGGATTCACCCAGTTGGTCTACAAGAGCCAAGGCATAGAACTCCCACGGGTCTCCTCCCAGCAGGCGACGGCCGGACGAGCGGTCCCATCGATGGGAGAGGCGCGCCCCGGGGATCTGCTGTTCTTCGACTATTCGCCGGATAGGCCCGGCATCGACCACGTAGGGATATACATGGGTGACGGCAAGATGATCGCCGCGCCTCAACCGGGTGAGGTCGTCAAGATCCAGCCAGTGGGCAACCCCACCGTGATCCGCCGCGTACTCCCCTAGGCAGACGCCTAGCGAGTGAATGAGGGGCTGTTTCGCCGGAGCCGAGCCAGGTGTCGAGCCGCCCCAGTGGTGCACGCCGTTCAACGCCGACTCGACGTGCGCTTCTCTTCGTCAGGGGCCCGTTGCCTCCGGTTCGTCCAAGCATCCGGCTGTCAGCACTTGGCGACCACGACTGGTGGCGCCTCCGCCTGCGCCCGTCGGAATCTCGGCCAGGGTGACAATAACCGCCGGATGGCGCGCGCTTGCCCCCAGCACGACGCCGTTGGACCGGCCACCTCCGGCGTCCGTACAGGCGGCCGACGACGCCGTCCCCGAACTCGTCCAGGGCAGACATGTCGATGCTGTCCAAGCCGTTCAGCACACCCACCGCGGAGCTGCCCCGCACGGTATCGCTCGCCCCGCCGAGCGCAGCAGCGCCTTGGTGGATACAGCCACGGTGCAAACAGATATCGCCGAGCTTGTCGCCTACGAAGAGGGCGACGCACATGGCCGATTGGGCGGAGCGCAGAGCGCTCGCGTAACCGGCGCTTCCACCGCCGGCGATGACGTCGTGGGGCATGAGTGTCCCTTTTTGGAGCGGGCCGCATGGCAGAGGGACGGGCTGAGGTGCACCAGAGCCCCTGGTGACTCGTCGCCGGGCGTGGCGACAGCGCCGACACGCGGGCGCGGAGCCGCATCGGGCATTGGGGGCGATGCGGCTCCGCTCGCCGGGTTCTACAGGCCGAAGGCTCCGCCCTCGACGAGGATGACGATGCCCAGCCCGATCAGGACGATCGGGAACAGCACGTGCTCCCAACGCTCCAGCACTTCCGCGGTCGGCTTGCGGGTGGCGACGAAGCGCGCCGCGGCGACCAACACGGCCACCAGAGCGAGGAAGACGACCGAATAGGCGAGGATGCCCGCAGTGCCGACGGTGGCGAAGACCGGCACGTACACCCCGATGTTGTCCCCGCCGTTGGCGAGGGTGACGGCGGCGATGGTCAGCGCGCTGAGCGTCTTGCCGCTGACCTTGCCCTCGTCATCGTCGTCGTCATCACTGCGCCAGACCCGCCAGGCCGCGAGCAGGCCGAGGCTCAGCGGGATGAGTCCGAAGTACGGGATGGCCTCCTCGGGCAGGAAGGTGCGTGCGCCCAGGGCGACGAGCACCGCCGCGGCCAGGATGGCGCCGAATCCGAGGTACTGGCCGACGAGGATCTTCGCGGTGGTGCCGCGCTGGCCGGCGCCCCGGGCGTAGAACAGCGACAGCACGATGATGTCGTCGATGTTGGTGGCCAAGAACAGGCCGAGAGCCTGCAGGGTCCAGGTGAGGAGTTCCATCACTGCCTTCTGTGTCGAGCACCGGCATCGGTCGGCCGGCGAGAGGTTGGCGCCCGGAAAAGTGGCCAGCCACTGGGCCCTCTGGGAGAGGAGGAGCCACCGTGCTGCGGCACCGAGTCGTCAGCCATCGCTTGGATGTGATGACGAATAAGCGGGCTTCGAACCGTCACAAGGTGCGTGTCCGCACGAGCCATGCGTAACGCAGGCCGTCCGGTTCATCGCCATTTAACGATGCTAGCAAAGTGTGCCGATGATGCGCCCACGGAGCGCGCGGATGGCACCGGGCTACCGCAGACCCACCATGGGCGACGACGGCGCGCCGGGCCGCCGTGCCAGTCGGCGAGGGGCTGGACAGAGGGAAGACACCCTGCTACTCATCGCTCTGGGACGATAGTACTGCGTTCAAGCGATGGGTGACCCCGGCATGCTGATGAACCGGATAGAGACCGCACTCGTGAACAGCGGGCCGCGACGGGCGCTGCAGCGGTGGTACGAGACCCCGGCGTTGCTGCGGCTCGGCGGCAGGCTGCCACCGAAGGCACGGGTCGTGGAACTGGGCTGCGGCGCCGGCTACGGCACCGAACTGGTTCTCGAACAGTTCGGTGCCGACAACGTGGACGCCGTCGATCTCGATCCTCAGATGGTCGAACGTGCGCGCCGACGGTTGACCGGCTATGGCGACCGGGTCCGGCTCGTCACCGGGGACGTGACCGACCTGCGGCAGGCGCTGGGGGCGGTGGACAGCAGCTATGACGCGGTGTTCGAGTTCGGGATCCTGCACCACGTCGAAGATTGGCGCGCGGCCGTAGGTGAAGTCGCTCGAGTGCTGCGGCCGGGTGGCCGCTTCTACTTCGACGAGGTGACCGCCGATGCGCTGGCCACCCGGGGGTATCGGTGGTTGTTCGACCACCCGACCCACGACCGGTTCACCGCCGCAGAGTTCATCGCCGAGCTCGAGCGGCAGGGCCTGGTCGTAGGCCAGCGGTGGCTGACTCGGATCCGCGGCCACTATCTCCTCGGCGTCGGTGACCGGCCGGCTCCTCCGCTCGGTTGAGGAGGCCGCCCATACCGCTTTCACTCCCCCGGCGATTCGCCTCCGCGCCGGACGCATCGGCCGACCCGCACGTGGTCCGCCTGCTACTCGACGCACGCCGTGCATATCGCGGCGGTCCGGCCGCGGTCGCGGCCCGTCAGAGCGCCCGGCTGGCCGACATGGTCGCCTTCGCCCGGAGCCGGTCGCCCTACTACCGGCAGCGGTACGCCGGGCTGCCGGATCCGATCGAGGACCCCTCACTGCTGCCGGTGACCGGGAAGCGCGACCTGATGGTCCGGTTCGACGAGGCCGTCACCGACCGGCGGGTGACCCGGGCGGCGGTAGAGGCGTTCGTCGCCGATCCCACCCTGGTCGGGCGCCCCTTCCTGGACGGCTACACCGTGACCACCACATCCGGCACCACGGGCGTCAGGGGCCTGTTCATCATCGACCAGTGGGCCCTGGCGGTGGCAACGGCGATGGGCGGGCGCATGCGCAGCAGCTGGCTGTTGGCTGCACGTCAACAGCGACTGGGCGATCCTCGAGCCGGTCGACTCCCTATACCGGTCCGTCCCGCCCGGTCAACAGTGAAGCGCCCCAGGTTTCGTGCCGCTCTCATACGGGCTGCTCCTGCGGGATGAGGGCAGCGTAGTGAGCCTGCTCGGCCTCGTTCGGGGTGATCATCCCGAGGGTGCCGTGCAGACGCCGGTTGTTCCACCAGTCGACCCAGCCGGCGGTGGCGTACTCCACGTCCGAGACCGTCTTGTACGGCCCGGCGTGGAAGACGGTGGTGCGGATGCACTCGGTCTTGAACAGGCCGATCACGCTCTCCATCAGCGCGTTGTCGTAGGCGTCCCCGACCGACCCGATCGACGGGGCGATGCCTTCCAGGGCCAGGTGCTCGGTGAACCGCAGCGCCGTGTACTGCGAGCCGGCGTCGCTGTGACTGATCAACGTGCCCGGCTCGACGGGCCGGTGCTCGCGGGCGCGCTGCCAGATCGCCATCCGCAGCGGGGTCATCACCAGCTCGGTCGTCTTCGTCGTCGCGGCGTGCCAGGCCACGATCTTCTGCGCGTACACGTCGACGATGAAGGCGACGTAGGTGAAGCCGGCCCAGGTGCGCACGTAGGTGAAGTCCGACACCCACACGCGGTTGGGCGCCGGCGCGGTGAAGTTGCGGTCCAGCAGGTCACCGGCACGTCTGCCGGCCTTGCCCGGCACCGTCGTCCGGGCCGCCTTGCCGCGGCGCACCCCAGACAGCCCCAGGGCGCGCATCGCCCGGTCCACCGCCCCGGCGCTCGCGTGGGGCAGCGCGGTGCGGCGCAGGTGGGCGGTCATCTTCCGCCGCCCGTAGAGCCCCTCCGGGGCCAGCCGGCGCACGCCGTCGGCGCCGACGGTCCAGGCGGCCTCGCGCACCGCGTCGAGCACCTGAGCGTCGGTGATGGTGCGGGCCGCGACCGGCCGCGACGGCGACTTCCACTCGCGGTAGGTCCGCGCGGCGACCTGACAGCCCTGCTCACGCAGCACTCGGCAGATCGACTCGACCCGGCGGCCCTGGGCCACTTGATCGGCGATGAACGCCCTGATCAGCGGTTGCGGGGGTCGAGTTCCCCGGCGAAGAAAACCGTGGCCGCCTTGAGGATCTCGTTGTCCTCCCGCAGCCGCCGGTTCTCGGCCTTGAGTCGCTTGATCTCCGCTGACTCCTCCGACGTGGTCCCCGGCCGGGCACCGTCGTCGATCTCGGCCTGGGCCACCCAGCGGCGCACCGACTCCCGGGCCACCCCCAGCTGGCGGGCCACGGCCACCGCCGCGGCCGTGGTCGAGGAGTACTCGGCCCGGTGCTCACGCACCAGCCGCACCGCACGCTCCCTCAGCGCCGGATCGATCTTCTTCGGCATGACGCCATCCTCCGTGACTCACAAGGAGGCGGCAC
>NZ_SSXC01000062.1 GCF_021699055.1 Blastococcus sp. MG754426
GGGGCCAGCCGGTCGATCAGCTGCGGGCCGAACGCGCCGTCGAGCCGCTCGGCGGCCAGGTCGTCCAGCGCGGCGACCAACCGGCCGATCGCGCCATCCGCACCCCTCGAACACATGTACGAACACTACCGCGAACCACGGCCGCCCGCGACATGAAAGTGCAGGTCAGCCGTTCGTCCACAGATGACAGCAGGATGTTGACACCGACGCCGCACCCTCGCCGTGAGGGTCGACCGTCAGCCGGAGCCCCGAGAACCGGAGGGGCTGGGCCGGTTACGGACGGCGACGCAGCCGGTGGAACGCCGCTCCCTGCCTCCCGCGCGCTGCTCCTGCCGGGTGAGCGGGGTCGGGCGGGGGCCGCAGCCAGTGGAGAATGGCCACCATGACCCACGTGCTCGAGCCCGACGCGCTGCCCGGGGCGACCCCCGCGGTGCACGCGCCGTTGCCGCCGTACGACGACGTGACCCGCTCCGACGCGGCGTTCCGCGCCTTCCTGCACGGCCTGCCCGGCGTGGACCAGGTCGGCGCCGAGGCGCGTGCGGCCCAGCTCGGCACCCGGTCGATCAAGACCACCTCGAAGGCGTGGGCGATCGACACCGCCATCTCGATGGTCGACCTCACCACCCTCGAGGGCGCCGACACCCCGGGGAAGGTGCGCAGCCTCGCGGCCAAGGCCCGGCAGCCCGACCCGTCGGACCCGAGCTGTCCGCAGGTCGCCGCCGTCTGCGTCTACGGCGACCTCGCCGGCGCGGCCCGGGAGGCGCTCGCGGGCACCGGCATCCACGTCGCCGCCGTCGCCACCGCCTTCCCCAGCGGGCGCGCCAGCCGTGCGGTGAAGATCGCCGACGTCCGGGACGCCGTGGAGAACGGCGCCGACGAGATCGACATGGTCATCGACCGCGGCGCCTTCCTCACCGGCCGCTACCTCGACGTCTACGAGGAGATCGTCGCGGTCAAGGAGGCGTGCGAAGGTGCGCACCTCAAGGTCATCCTCGAGACCGGCGAGCTCAAGACGCTGGACAACGTCCGCCGCGCGAGCTGGATCGCGATGCTCGCGGGCGGCGACTTCATCAAGACCTCCACCGGCAAGATCAGCCCGGCGGCCACGCTGCCGGTCGGCCTGGTGATGCTCGAGGCGGTCCGCGACTTCCGCATCGCCACCGGCCGACAGGTCGGCTTCAAGCCCGCCGGCGGCATCAGGACGACGAAGGACGCCGTCAAGCACCTGGTGATGATCAACGAGACGGCCGGCCCCGACTGGCTGGACCCCGACTGGTTCCGCTTCGGCGCGTCCAGCCTGCTCAACGACCTCCTGCTGCAGCGGCAGAAGCTGCGCACCGGCCACTACTCCGGCCCCGACTACGTCACGGTGGACTGACCCCGCATGAGCACCTCCACGCCGCCCAGCCCGGCCCGGCCGGTCTTCGAGTACGCCCCCGCCCCCGAGTCCCGGTCGATCGTCAGCATCGCGCCGTCCTACGGCCTGTTCGTCGACGGCGAGTTCGTCGACGGGACCGGCGAGCCGTTCAAGACGGTCAACCCGGCCACCGAGGAGGTGCTCACCGAGGTCTCCGCCGCCAGCGAGGCCGACGTCGACCGCGCCGTCCGCGCCGCCCGCCGCGCCTTCGAGAAGACCTGGGGCCCGATGCGCCCCGCCGACCGCGGCAAGTACCTGTTCCGCATCGCCCGGCTGCTGCAGGAGCGCGCCCGCGAGTTCGCCGTCCTGGAGTCGCTGGACAACGGCAAGCCGATCCGGGAGTCGCGCGACGTCGACGTCCCGCTGGCCGCGGCGCACTTCTTCTACCACGCGGGCTGGGCCGACAAGCTGGAGCACGCGGGCCTGGGCCCGGCCCCGAAGCCGCTGGGCGTGGCCGGCCAGGTCATCCCGTGGAATTTCCCGTTGCTGATGCTGGCGTGGAAGGTCGCCCCCGCCCTCGCGACCGGCAACACCGTCGTCCTCAAGCCGGCCGAGACCACCCCGCTCACCGCGCTGCTCTTCGCCGAGGTCTGCCGCCAGGCCGACCTCCCCGCGGGCGTGGTCAACATCGTGACCGGCGCCGGTGACACCGGCCGGGCGGTCGTCGAGCACGGCGACGTCGACAAGGTGGCGTTCACCGGCTCCACCGAGGTGGGCCGCTCGATCGCCCGCGCGGTCGCCGGGACAGCCAAGAAGCTCACCCTCGAGCTCGGCGGCAAGGCCGCGAACATCGTGTTCGACGACGCCCCGATCGACCAGGCCGTCGAGGGCATCGTCCAGGGCATCTTCTTCAACCAGGGGCACGTCTGCTGCGCGGGCTCCCGGCTGCTGGTGCAGGAGTCGATCCACGACGAGGTCATCGCCTCGCTCCAGCGCCGCATCGGCACCCTGCGCGTCGGCGACCCGCTGGACAAGAACACCGACATCGGCGCGATCAACTCGGCCGAGCAGCTCGCCCGCATCCGGGAGCTGTCGGACATCGGCGAGGCCGAGGGCGCGCAGCGCTGGCAGCCGGCCTGCGACCTGCCGGCCAAGGGCTACTGGTTCCCGCCGACGGTCTTCACCGACGTCTCCCCCGCGCACCGCATCGCCCGCGACGAGGTGTTCGGCCCGGTGCTGAGCGTGCTCACCTTCCGCACGCCCGACGAGGCGGTCGCCAAGGCGAACAACTCCACCTACGGGTTGTCGGCGGGCATCTGGAGCGAGAAGGGCTCGCGGATCCTCAAGATCGCCGACCAGCTGCGGGCCGGCGTCGTGTGGGCCAACACCTTCAACAAGTTCGACCCGACGTCGCCCTTCGGCGGCTACAAGCAGTCCGGCTACGGCCGCGAGGGCGGCCGGCACGGGCTGGCCGCCTACCTGAAGGGGAACGACCAGTGATCGGGAACGACCGGCTCGCCGTCCGGAAGACCTACAAGCTGTACGTGAACGGGGCGTTCCCGCGCTCGGAGAGCGGCCGCACCTACGAGGTCACCGACGCGAAGGGCCACTTCCTGGCCAACGTCTCCCGGGCCTCGCGCAAGGACGCCCGGGACGCCGTCGTCGCCGCCCGGGCCGCCTTCCCGAAGTGGTCGGGCGCCACCGCCTACAACCGCGGCCAGGTGCTCTACCGGGTGGCCGAGGTGATGGAGGGCCGGCACGTCCAGTTCTGCGAGGAGGTGGCGGCCGGCGAGGGGCTGTCGTCGTCCAGGGCGCGCGCCGCCGTCGACGCCGCCATCGACCGCTGGGTCTGGTACGCCGGGTGGACCGACAAGCTGGCGTCCGTCCTCGGCGGGGCCAACCCGGTGGCCGGCCCCTACTTCGACTTCAGCCTGCCCGAGCCGACCGGCGTGGTCGCCGTGCTCGCCCCGCAGCAGTCCAGCCTGCTCGGGCTGGTCAGCGTGCTCGCGCCCGTGCTCGCCACCGGCTGCACCGCCGTCGTCGTCACCTCCGAGCAGCGGCCCATCCCGGCCGTCACGCTCGGCGAGGTGCTGGCGACCAGCGACGTCCCCGGCGGCGTGGTCAACCTGCTCACCGGCGACGCCGAGGAGCTGGGCCCCTGGCTGGCCGAGCACGCCGACGTCGACGCCGTCGACCTCACCGGCGCCCCGGCCGGCCGCGCGATGGAGTTCGAGCGGGAGGCGGCCGGCACGATCAAGCGCGTCGTCCGCCCGCCGGTCACCGAGCCGGACTGGACCGCCGACCCCGGCCTCTCCCGCATGACCCCCTTCCTCGAGACGAAGACGGTCTGGCACCCGATGGGCGTGTGAACGGCGGCCGGTGACCTCGCAGGAGGTCACCGGCCGCCGTCGCACTACCCTCGCCCCGTGCCTCATTTCGACGTCGTCGTCCTCGGTGCCGGCCCCGGTGGGTACGTCGCCGCCATCCGCGCCGCCCAGCTCGGCAAGAGCGTGGCGGTGGTCGAGTCGCAGTACTGGGGCGGGGTCTGCCTCAACGTGGGCTGCATCCCGTCCAAGGCGCTGCTGCGCAACGCCGAGTTGGCCCACCTGGTGCGCGACGGCGCGAAGACCTTCGGCATCTCCGGTGACGTCTCCTTCGACTACGGCGCCGCCTTCGACCGCAGCCGCACGGTCGCCGAGGGCCGGGTCAAGGGCGTGCACTTCCTGATGAAGAAGAACGGCATCACCGAGTTCGACGGCCGTGGCACCTTCACCGACCCGCACACCCTCCAGGTGGCGCTCAACGCCGGTGGCGAGGAGACCGTCACCTTCGAGAACGTGATCATCGCGACCGGGGCGCACACCCGGTTCCTGCCGGGCACGGAGCTCTCCGAGCGCGTCGTCACCTACGAGGAGCAGATCCTCAGCCGCGACCTGCCGCGCAGCATCATCATCGCCGGCGCCGGCGCGATCGGCGTCGAGTTCGCCTTCGTGCTCCGGAACTACGGCGTGCAGGTCACGATCGTCGAGTACGCCGACCGCATGCTGCCGCTGGAGGACGCCGCCGTCTCCAAGGAGCTGGCGAAGGCCTACCGCAAGCTCGGCGTCGAGGTGCTCACCTCCACCAAGGTCGAGCGGATCGACGACACGGGCGACCAGGTCACGGTCACCGTCTCCGACGCCAAGGGCAGCCGCGAGCTGCATGCGGACAAGGTGATGCAGGCGATCGGGTTCCAGCCGCGGGTCGACGGCTACGGCCTGGAGAAGCTGGGCGTGGAGCTGACCGACCGCGTCCGCGCGATCGCCATCGACGACCGGATGCGCACCAACGTGCCGCACGTCTACGCCATCGGCGACGTCACCGCCAAGCTCATGCTGGCCCACGTGGCCGAGGCCCAGGGCGTCGTCGCCGCCGAGACCATCGCCGGCGCGGAGACGATGGAGCTGGACTACGTGATGATGCCGCGGGCCACCTTCTGCTCGCCGCAGGTCGCCAGCTTCGGCTACACCGAGGCCCAGGCCCGCGAGCTGGCCGACGAGCGCGGCTGGAAGGTCAAGGTCGCCCAGTTCCCGTTCACCGCCAACGGCAAGGCGCAGGGCCTCGCCGAGCCCGGCGGCTTCGTCAAGCTGATCGCCGACGAGACCTACGGCGAGCTGCTCGGCGGCCACCTGGTCGGCCCCGAGGTCACCGAGCTCCTGCCCGAGCTCACGCTCGCCCAGAAGTGGGACCTCACCGCCACCGAGCTGGCCCGGAACGTGCACGCCCACCCCACGCTGAGCGAGGGGCTGCAGGAGGCGATCCACGGCCTCGCCGGCCACATGATCAACCTCTGAGGACGGCGGCCCGGCCCGGAGGTGCGCCTCCGGGCCGACAGGGCAGGATGGGCGGGTGGCCAGGCCCAGCATCGTCCCCATCGCACTGACCCTCGACGACCGCACGGGGTACACCCTGTGGGCTCCGCCGTGGGAGGAGGACGGCGAGGAGTGGCAGGCGTTCCTCGGGACCACCGAGGGCGACACCGCGACGGTCCACCTCTTCCCCACCCCGGCGAAGCTCGCCGCCTTCTGCCGCACGCGCACCGACCACGACCTCGCCGACCACCCGGTCTGGCCGGTCGTCGCCGGGCTCGGGGCCGCCGACCTGACCCCCGACGACGACCACCGGTACGACCTCGACGGGGTGTACGACATCGCCGCCGAGAACCCCGACCGGTGGGCGGTGGAGGAGCTCGCCGCGACCGTCGACATCGTCAGCCGGCTGGCCGAGTGCCTGGACACCACCGACGAGGACGACGACGAGGAGCAGTTCGAGGCCGTCGCGGAGTTCGCCGCCAAGCCGGAGATCGGCTCGCTCGGGCTCGGCGTGGAGGCCTTCGCCGGGCGTTCCGGCGAGGACGCCTGGATCGGCGTCGGCAGCGTCTTCGACGAGCTGTGGGAGGACGTCGTCGAGGAGCTCTCCGACCACTTCGACTGGACCGGTGGCGGCACCGCCGCGGTCGAGGAGTACCCGTCGGCCTCCGAGTCCGGCGACGACGAGGCCGTCGAGGACGACGACCTCCCCGAGCAGGCCGACGTCGCGGCTGCCGAGCCCGCGGGCGCGACGGCCGCGCCGGCGTCCGGCGGTCCCGGGGTCAGCACCATCGCGCGCGGCAGCCGGGTCACCGCCTCCCCCGCCGCGGTCGCGGCCGCCGCGGAGTTCTGGGAGGCCGTCGGCATCCTGCCGGTCGAGATCGTCGTCCCGGAGGGGGCCGGGGTGACCCTCCGCTGCTACGTCGACGACGTCGCCCGCTTCCTCGGCCGCGACGGCGAGGTGTTCCTCTTCGACACCCCCGCCGACCTGGCCCGCTTCTGCGCCTCCGACGAGCGGCACGACCTGGTCGAGATCGCCTCGTGGCCCGAGGTGGCCGACACCGACACGCCGCCGCTGCCGGCCGAGCAGGACCGCTACGACCTCACCGAGCTCTCCGAGGTGCTGGCCGAGGTCGCCGACGGCGCCACCGGGCTGGTCCCCCACCGCGCCCTCGTGCAGCCGGCCGAGGGCGCGCGCGACCTCGCGGAGCACGCGGGCCTCACCCGGGTGGAGGAGCTGCTGGCCCCCACGGCCCCGCTGGGCAGGGCACTGGCCCGCGCCGACCACCAGCCCGAGGAGCCGCTGGACGCCGCGGAGGCCGCGCGGCTGCGCACCGACTGGGACGAGGTCGTCACCGCGGTCGGCGGCGTGCTCGTCCACCGCGACTAGCAGGGACGGCGAAGGCCCGCCCCGGAGATACGGGACGGGCCTTCGCCGGTGCCCCGGCCCCATCACCGCGAGCGGTGAGGGGGACGGGGTCTCGCTCAGCCCTGGCGCGGGGGGCGACCCGAGCGCTCGCCACCGAACCGGCGGTCACCGCCGCCGGGCCGGCCGGACCGCTCGCCGCCGGAGCGGTTGCGGTCGCCGTAGGAGCGGCGCGGGCCCCCGCGGTGGCCGCCACCGGGACGGTCGCCGTCGCGGCGCGGACGGCCGCCGGGGCCCCCGGAGCGACGCGAGTCGCGGGCCGGGCGCTCGACCGGCTCGACGTGCACGCCGCTGGCGACGAGCTCGGCGATCTCCTGGTCGCCCGGGGTGATCCGGCGCAGCGCCGGGTCGACCTTGGCCTGGCGGAAGCGCCGCTTGGACTGGCCGACCTGGTCGGGCAGCAGCAGCGACACGACCACGCCGGCCGCACCCGCGCGGGCCGTGCGGCCCGAGCGGTGCAGGTAGGTCTTGGAGTCCGCCGGCGGGTCGTAGTGCAGGACCAGCGAGACGTCGTCGACGTGGATGCCGCGGGCGGCGACGTCGGTGGCCACGAGCACCGGCGAGCGCGCGTCGGTGAACGCCTCCAGCGCCCGCTTGCGGGCCGACTGCGGCAGCCCGCCGTGGATGGCCGCGGCCTTGACCCCCGCTTCGAGCAGGTGCTCGGTGAGCCGGTCGGCCCCCAGCTGGGTGCGGACGAAGATGATGGTCCGGCCCGGGCGGGCGGCCAGCTCCTTGGTCAGCGCGACCTTGTCGCGGAAGGCCAGCGTGTAGGCGCGGTGCTCGGCCGGCGGGGCGTCGTCCCCGGGGCGCTTGACCTCGTGCCGGGCCGGGTCCTTGAGGTAGCGGCGCACCAGGGCGTCGACCTCGCCGTCCAGCGTCGCCGAGAACAGCAGGCGCTGGGCGTCGGCCGCGGTCTGGTCCAGCAGCTCCTTGACCACCGGCAGGAAGCCGAGGTCGGCCATGAAGTCCGCCTCGTCGAGGACGGTGACCACGACCTCGGCGAGGGTGGCCTCGCCCTGGCTGATCAGGTCCTGCAGCCGGCCGGGGGTGGCGATGAGGACGTCGACACCGCGGCGCAGCTGCTGGATCTGGCGGTACATCGGCGCGCCGCCGTAGACGGTGGCGAGCTGCACCCCGATGGCCTGGCCGAGAGGGGCCAGGTTGTCGTGCACCTGCTGGGCGAGCTCACGGGTCGGCACGAGGACCAGCCCGCGGGGCGCGCGGCGACCGTGCTTCACCTCCGCGCCGAGGCGCGCGAGCAGCGGCAGGCCGAAGGCGAGGGTCTTGCCCGAGCCGGTGGCGGCCTTGCCGAGGACGTCGCGCCCGGCGAGCGCGTCGGGCAGGGCCGAGGTCTGGATGGCGAAGGGGTGGCGGATGCCGCGCCGCTCGAGCGCGGTCACCAGCTGCTGGGGCAGACCCAGCTGGCCGAAGGTGGGACCGGCCGGCGCCTCGGGCGCCTGGACGGGGGTGGTGTCGCCCTCGTTCGACTCGATCGGGGCAGGGTGGATCAACGTCATGCGGGGTGGGGCTCCGATACTGCTCGGAGCGCGTCCCGTGGAAGAGGAGAGCCCCGGCGAGTGCCGGTGTCCTCACTTGGCGATCAGCTGCGCCCGGGAGGGCGCGGGGATCTGCACGGATGCGCTCGTTCCCGGACCGACCGTCCGGGAGGATGACCGGCCTTGTGCCGGTGCTCCTACCGTAGCAGCGGAGATCTCGGCGCCATTCCTGCCAGCGGGCGTGACGGCCCCCACCCCGAGCCGATCAGTCCGCGTCCTCGTCCCGGCCGGCCGACACCGCCAGCACCCCCTCGAGGTCGGCGAGCCGGGCGGCGAGCGTCGTCACCGGCCCGGTGCCCTCCAGGGTCAGCCGGACCGTGGCCTGCGGAACGCCGCCGCGCTGCTCGGCCTCGAGCGCCGTCTCCAGTTCCCGCACGGTGAATCCCTGCTGCGTGCACTCGGCGAGGGCCCGGCGCAGCACGCCCTCGCCGTCCCGGTACGTGAGCACCAGCGGGTAGGTGTGCGCGGCCCGGCCCGAGAGCCGGCGGGCCAGCGGGGTGAACGCGTAGGCGATGAGCAGGTGCCCGGCCGTGGCGACGACGGCGTACGCCCACAGCCCCGCCCCCGCGGCCATCCCGACGGCCGCGGTGAGCCAGACGACGGCCGCGGTGGTCAGCCCCCGGACGGCGTCGCGGCGCACGAAGATCAGCCCGCCGCCGATGAAGCCCAGCCCGGACACGACCTGGGCGGCGATGCGGGAGTCCCCGAACTCCGCCCGGCTGATGACCATGAACAGGGCCGCGGCGAACCCGACGATGGTGAGCGTGCGCAACCCGGCCGCCTTCTGCCGCAGTTCCCGCTCGAACCCGATGAGCGCGGAGAGCGCGAAGGCCACTCCCAGGTCGGCCAGCCGGCCCCACGACTGCCCGGTCGCCTCGGCCAGCAGGAGCTCCACGGGTCAGCCCCGCAGCGCGGTGTACCCGGGGCGGACCACGTCGTCGAGGAGCCGCCGGCGCTCGTCGTCCGGCAGGAACGCCCCGGCGAGCGCGCGTTCGGTGACCGCCTGCACGTCGTCCCACGTCCAGCCGTGCGTCGTCGCGACGTCGGTGACCTCGCTGGTCAGCGACACCCCGCTCATCAGCCGGTTGTCCGTGTTGAGCGTGACGGCGAAGCCCAGTCGGTGCAGGCGGTCCACCGGGTGCTCGGCGAGCGAGGGGTAGGCGCCGGTCTGGACGTTCGACGAGGGCGCGACCTCCAGGGTGACCTGGGTGTCGCGGACCCGCTGCGCGACCGGGCCGAGGGTGCCGTCCGCGGCGACCTCGTCGGCGATGCGCACGCCGTGCCCGAGCCGCTCGGCGCCGGCACCGTCCAGCGCGGCCACGATGCTCGCGATACCGGCCGCCTCCCCGGCGTGCACGGTCCGGTGCGCCCCTGCGCGGTCCAGCAGGGCGATCGCGGCGGGGATGCGGTCGGGCGGGAAGCCGTCCTCGGGGCCGGCGAGGTCGAAGCCGACGACGCCGGCGTCGCGGTAGCGGACGACCAGGTCGGCGACGTCCTCCCAGCGGTCCTCCTGCCGCATGGCGCACAGCAGCGTGCCGATGCGCACGGGGGTACCGGCAGCGGCGGCGTCCCGGCTGCCCCGGGCGTAGCCGTCGAGCATCGCCTCGACCGCCGCCTCCAGCGGCATCCCGCCGGTGAGCAGTTCGGGCGCCATGCGCACCTCGGCGTACACGACGCCGTCCGCGGCGAGGTCGAGCGCGCACTCCCGGGCCACCCGTGCCACGGCGTCGGGTGTCTGCATCACGGCGACCGTGTGCGCGAACGTCTCCAGGTACCGGACGAGCGAGCCGGAGTCCGCCGCCTCGCGGAACCAGCGGCCGAGCGACCCGGCGTCCGCCGCCGGGAGCTCGCGGTAGCCGATCTCGTCGGCCAGGTCGAGCACCGTCTGCGACCGCAGCCCGCCGTCCAGGTGGTCGTGGAGGAGGACCTTCGGGGCGCGGCGGACGTTCTCGGCGGTCAGCGGTGCAGGCACGGAGGAACGCTACCTGTCACACCGAGGGGGCCCCGGAGGGGTCCGCGCAGGGACGACGGATGCGCTCAGCGCAACGGCCGCGGTCTCACCGGTCCTGCCAGCGGAAGGTGCGGACGCAGAGCAGCAGCCCCAGCACGCACCAGATCCCGAGCACGACCGCGACCGTGACCAGCTCCCACGAGCCCGCCGGTTCCCGGGCGGCGAGCGCGTCGGGCAGGAACACCGAGCGCAGGCCCTGGGCCAGCCATTTCACGGGGAAGACCGCGGCGACGTCCTGCAACCACCCCGGCACCTGGTCGAAGGGCATGAAGACGCCGGAGATGAACTCCAGCACCAGCGCGATCGGCGTGACCGTCGCCGACGCCGAGCGGGAGTTGCGGGCCAGCGAGGAGACCGCGATGCCGAGCAGCGTGCAGGCCGCCGCGCCCAGCACGGTGACCCAGGCGAAGGTGACCCAGTCCGCGCCGGTGGGCAGGTCGATGCCGAACACGAGGACACCGACGACCAGCAGCAGGACGATCGTCGCGATGGTCACCGCGACCACCTGGGCGACCTTGCCGACGAAGTAGGCGGTCTTGGGCATCGGGCTGCCGGCCAGCGCCTTCAGGGTGCCGTCGGAGCGCTCGCCGGCGATGTGGATCGCCATGTTCTGCAGGCTGGCGCCGACGATGCCGGCGGCGATGACCCCTGCCATGAAGTACTGCGGGAAGTCCACGCCGGAGCCCAGGTCGTAGTCGAGGACCGCGCCGAGCCCGAGCAGGAGGATGACCGGGAAGACCAGCGTGAAGACGACCGACTCCCGCTGGCGGAAGAACTCCTTGAGCTCCACGCCGGCGCGGGTCCGGGAGACCCGGGCGACCGAGGGCAGGGCGGCGCGCCCCGGTGCGGTGGTGCTCACGAGCGGTCCCCGATCATCTTGAGGTAGACGTCCTCGAGCGTCGGCCGGCTGACGGCGAGGTCGGGCACCTCGCCCGGGAAGCGGGCGGCGAGCTCGGCGACGAAGGCGGTGGGGGTGGCGGTCTCGGCGGTGCGCCGGGCGCCGCCCTCGGTCCAGCTGACGACGGCGGGCGCGGTGCCGCGGCCCCCGAGGGCGGTGGGGACGGCGACCTCGGCGAGCTGGCCGTGGGCGATGACGCCGACCCGGTCGGCCAGCTCCTCCGCCTCGTCGAGGTAGTGGGTGGTGAGCAGCATCGTGGTGCCCAGCTCGCGCAGGGACCGGATCAGCGCCCAGAACTGGCGGCGCGCCTCCGGGTCGAACCCGGTCGTCGGCTCGTCGAGGAACAGCAGCCGGGGCCGGCCGACGATGCCCAGCGCCACGTCCAGCCGGCGCCGCTGCCCGCCGGAGAGGGTGCGACCGCGGGCCCCGGCCTTCTCGGTGAGGCCCACCAGCTCCAGCACCTCGTCGGGGTCGCGGGGGTCGGCGTAGTAGGAGGCCTGCGCGGACAGCAGCTCCCGCACCGAGAGCTGGCTGTCGCCCGCGCCGGACTGCAGCACGATGCCGAGCTCGGCCTTCCAGCGGCGACCGCCCCGGGCGGGGTCGACCCCGAGCACGCGCACCTCGCCGGCGTCCCGGTCGCGGTAGCCCTCGCAGATCTCGACCGTCGTCGTCTTCCCGGCCCCGTTGGGCCCCAGCAGCGCGAAGATCTCCCCGCGGCGGATGTCGAGGTCCAGGCCGTCGACGGCCGTCCGGTCGCCGTAGCGCTTGACCAGGCCGCGGATGGAGATGGCCGCCTCGGGGTCCACCGGCTCCCCCACGGGGCCCGCCGCGAGCTGGCGGGTGGTGGGGAGGAGGGAGTCCTTCTGCACGAGGGAACAGTCTCCCCCCTCGGCTCGGACCACCCGCGCCCCTCCCCCTGTGATCATGGCGCCGCGACCGCGGACGCGGGGCGACAGGTGGTCACGGCGTCATGGTCGAGGCGGGGTTCAGGCGGTGATGCGGTCGAGCACCAGCGGCAGCGGCTGCTCGCCCGAGTCCACGCCGATCGCGCCCTCGAGCGCCTCGAGCGCCCGCGGGATGCGGTCGGCGTCGTCGGTCTGCAGCTCGAGCAGCGGCTGGCCGGCGGTCACCCGCTCCCCCACGCCGGCGGTCCAGGTGATGCCCGCGGCCGCCGAGACCGGGTCCTCCTTGCGGGCCCGGCCGGCGCCCAGCCGCCAGGCGGCGACGCCCAGGGCGTAGGCGTCCAGCCGGGTGAGCGTGCCGTCGGCCGGCGCGGTGACCACGTGCCGCTCGGCGGGCTGCGGCAGCGGGGCGTCGGGATCCCCGCCCTGCGCGGCGATCATGCGGCGCCACACGTCCATGGCCCGCCCGTCGGCCAGCGCGTCGGCCGGGTCGACGTCGTCCCGCCCGGCGCCGGCCAGCATCTCCCGGGCCAGCGCGAGGGTCAGCTCGACGACGTCGGCCGGCCCGCCGCCGGCGAGCACCTCCACCGACTCGGCGACCTCGACCGCGTTGCCCGCGGCGCGGCCCAGCGGCCGGTCCATCGCCGTCACCAGCGCCACGGTGCGCACCCCGGCGGCCTCCCCGAGCCCGACCATCGTGCGGGCCAGCGTCCGGGCGTCACCGGCGTCCTTCATGAACGCGCCCGAGCCGGTCTTGACGTCGAGGACCAGCGCGTCGGCGCCCTCGGCGATCTTCTTGCTCATGATCGAGCTGGCGATCAGCGGGATCGACTCGACGGTGCCCGTGACGTCGCGCAGCGCGTACAGCAGCTTGTCCGCCGGGGCGAGGTCGTGGCCGGCCGCGCAGATGACCGCGCCGACGTCGCGGAGCTGCGCGAGGTAGGCCTCCTCGTGCACGTCCGCCCGCCAGCCGGGGATCGCCTCGAGCTTGTCCAGCGTGCCCCCGGTGTGGCCGAGACCCCGGCCGGAGAGCTGCGGGACGGCCACCCCGCAGGCGGCGACGAGCGGCGCCAGCGGCAGGGTGATCTTGTCGCCGACGCCGCCGGTGGAGTGCTTGTCGGCCGTCGGCCGGCCCAGCGAGGACAGGTCCTTGCGCTCGCCGGAGTCGATCATCGCCTGCGTCCAGGCGGCGAGCTCGTCGGCGGTCATCCCGCGGAAGAAGACCGCCATGAGCAGCGCGCTCATCTGCTCGTCGGGGACCTGGCCGCCGGTGTAGGCGCCGATCACCCAGCGGATCTGCTCGCCGGTGAGCGGGACGCCGTCCCGCTTGGCGCGGATGACGTCGATCGCGTCGTGCCCGGCCATCAGCCCTGCCCCCGCTCCGCCGCCGCGACCAGGTCGTCGGGACCGAAGGCGTCCGGCAGCACCTCGCGCATCGGCACGATGCCGAGCGAGACCGTCTCGATGAGCATGTCGGCCCCGCCGTGCTCCCACAGCAGCTGGCGGCAGCGGCCGCAGGGCATGAGCGGCTGCCCGTCCCCGCCGACGCACGCCACGGCGACCAGCCGGCCACCCCCGGTGCGGGCCAGGTCGCTGACCATGCCGCACTCGGCGCACAGGCCCAGCCCGTACGAGGCGTTCTCCACGTTGCACCCGGTGACGACGCGGCCGTCGTCGACCAGCCCGGCGACGCCGACGGGGAACTTCGAGTACGGCGCGTAGGCGTGGGTCATGGCCTCGCGGGCCGCGGCCCGCAGGGCGTCCCAGTCCGGCTGCATCAGTGTTCCCCTCGTCGGTAGACCAGCCCGTCGGCCTTCGGCATGCGCAACCGCTGGGAGGCCAGCGAGAGGACCAGCAGGGTGGTGAGGTGCGGGGTGAAGAAGACGATGCCGTCGGGCAGCTCGTCGACGCTGAGGAACGCCGCGAGGGCGAGCGCCGCCACCACGACGGACAGCACCGCGGGAACCCACCGCCGCCGCAGGGCCTGGTAGACCGCGACGCCGACGAGCAGCAGCGCGACCAGCAGCAGCAGTGCGACGACCGCCGTCCGGCTGCGCAGCTGCAGGGCGTCGGAGAAGCCGAACAGCCCGGCCCCGGCGGCCAGCCCACCCGGGCGCCAGTTGCCGAAGATCAGGGCGGCGAGACCGATGAAGCCGCGGCCGCCGGTCTGCCCCTCGCGGTAGATGCCCGCGACGAAGACGAGGAAGACGCCGCCGAGGCCGGCCAGCGCACCCGAGATGATCACCGCGATGTACTTCATCCGGTACACCGGCACGCCCAGCGAGTCGGCCGCCGCCGGGTTCTCCCCGCAGGAGCGCAGCCGCAGCCCGAAGGCCGTGCGCCACAGGATCAGGTAGCTGATCGGGATCAGCAGGATCGCCAGCAGCGTCACCACGCCCAGGCCGCTGGTCAGCCCGCGGAGCACGCCGGCGAGGTCGCTGAGCAGGAACCAGCCGGTGTTCTCGAGGTCGCCGAGCAGGTCGGGGCCGGAGGAGAGCACCGGGATGGAGAAGCTCGGCGGATCGCTGCCCACCGACGGGGACTGGGTCGGCCCGCCACCGGTGCCCTGGACGTACACCAGCTCGGACAGGAACCGGACGACGCCGGCCGCGAGGATGTTGATCGCGACACCGGAGATGACGTGGTCGACGCCGAAGGTCACCGTGGCGACCGCGTGCAGCAGCCCGCCGACGGCGCCGAAGAGGGTGCCGCCGATGATCGCGCCGACCCAGCCCCACTGCCAGCCGGCGAAGCCGGCACCCCAGGTGCCGAGGATGAGCATCCCCTCGAGCCCGATGTTGACCACGCCGGCGCGCTCGGAGTACAGCCCGCCCAGCGCGGCGAGCCCGATCGGCACCGCCAGCAGCAGCGCCGCCCGCATGGTCGAGGACGAGGTCAGAGCCTCCTCGCCGGAGATCGCCCGGGTCACGGAGAAGACGAACAGCAGGCCGACGACCAGCCACAGGATCCGGCTGCCCCGGCTCCCGCCGGTGAGCCGGTCGGTGAGCGGGCCGCGGCTGGGCCGGGTGGCGGTGCTGCCACCGGCCGGGGTCGCGGTGGTCATGCGCGCGCCTCCTCGGAAGAGCCGGGAACGCCGGTGCGGACGCGGTGGCCGCCGTCGGGGCCCGTGCCGGGGCCGGGGCCGCCCGGGTCAGCGCTGCCGCCGGGATCCGGCGGGGCGCCGGTGGCCTCGGCGCCGGCGCGCTCGGCCGAGCGCAGGGCCAGCCGGCGGGCGATCTCGTTGGCGATGACGACGGCGAGCACGATCGTGCCCTGGATGATCGTGACCACCGAGGCCGGGATGTCGGCGAACTGCAGCGGCAGGGCGGCGCGGTCGAGGAACGCGAACAGCAGCGCGGCCAGCGCGATCCCCAGGACGTTGTTGCGGCCCAGCAGCGCCACGGCGATGCCCAGGAAGCCCAGCCCGGCGGTGAACTCGGTGCCGAACGCCCGGGCGTCGCCGAGCAGGTCGGGCAGGCCGATCAGACCCGCGACGGCGCCGGACAGCAGCATCGTGGTGACCACCATCCGGCGGGCGTCCACACCGCTCGCGGTGGCCGCCGAGGCCGAGATGCCGGTGGCCCGCAGGTCGAAGCCGAAGCGGGTGCGCTGGATGAGCACCGCGATCGCGATGCCCACGACGACCGCGACGAGCAGGAAGCCGAACAGCTCCGTGCGCGGCTCGGCCAGGCCGAAGGCGCCCAGCAGGCCGTTGAGCCCCGGGAACCACGCCGACTCCGGCAGCGGCGTCGTGGTGATGATCGACGCGCCCTCCGGGCTGCCCCGGAACGGGCCGGTGAGCAGGTAGGACGCCAGCCCGAGCGCGATGAAGTTCAGCATGATCGAGCTGATGACCTCGCTGACGCCGCGGGTCACCTTGAGCACGCCCACGATGCCGGCCCACAGGGCGCCGACCGCCATGCCGACCACGATGACCAGCAGGAGGTGCAGCGGGCCGGGCAGCGCCACGGCCGCGCCCACGGCGGCGGCGACGATGGTGGCCAGCCGGTACTGGCCCTCCACCCCGATGTTGAACAGCCCCATGCGGAAGGCGATCGAGACCGCGAGCCCGGCCAGGAAGAGCGGGACGGCGCGGTTGAGGATCACCACGACGGACTGCACCTGCTGGGAGGGCGCGTCACCGAGGTCGGTCATGACCTGCAGCGCCCGCAGCGGGTTCTCGCCGATGAGCGCGATCACCAGCGCCGAGATCACCAGCGCGACGAGGACGGCGAGGGCCGGGCCCAGCAGGGCCAGACCGGTGCTGCGGAGGCGGTTCACGCCGCACCCGCCGCGGTCCGGGCGCCGGTCATGTGGCCGCCGAGCTCCTCGGGGGTCACCCGTCGCGGGTCCACGGTGGCCACCAGGCGGCCGCGGAGCATGACGTGCAGCGTGTCGGAGAGCCCGATCAGCTCGTCGAGGTCGGCCGACACCAGCACGATGCCCATCCCTTCGCCGCGGGCGTCCTTGAGCAGTTCCCAGATGACCGACTGCGCGCCGACGTCCACCCCGCGGGTGGGGTGGGCGGCGATCAGCAGCCGGGGGGCGGCGCTCATCTCGCGGCCGACGATCAGCTTCTGCTGGTTGCCGCCGGAGAGCGCCACCGCGAGCGTGTCGGGACCGGGTGCCCGGACGTCGTAGTCCCGCATGATCCGCTCGGTGTCGCCGCGGGCGCCCTTGCGGTCGATGAAGGGGCCCTTCGCCGCCGGCGGGCGCGTCTGGTGGCCGAGGATCCGGTTCTCCCAGAGGGGGGCGTCCAGCAGCATCCCCTGCCGGTGGCGGTCCTCCGGGATGAACCCGATACCGGCCTCGCGGCGGGCGCGGGTGGTCCACCCGGTGATGTCCTCGTCCCCGAGGTGCACGCTCCCGGCGGCCAGCGAGCGCAGGCCCATGACCGCCTCCACGAGCTCGGCCTGGCCGTTGCCCTCGACGCCGGCGATGCCCACGACCTCCCCCTCGCGGACGGTGAGGTCGACGGCGTCGACCAGCGGCCGGCCGGCGTCGGAGGCCACGGTGACGCCCTGCAGGCGGAGCACCGGGGTCTGGCGCACGGTGGAGCTGCGGGTCTCCGGCGTGGGCAGCTCGGCGCCGACCATCATCTCGGCGAGCTGCTTGGCCGTGGTGGTGCGGGGGTCGGCGTCGCCGACGGTGGTGCCCCGGCGGATCACGGTGATCGCGTCGGCGACCTTGCGGACCTCGTCGAGCTTGTGCGAGATGAAGATGACGGTCAGGCCCTCGCGCTTGAGCTCGGCGAGGTTGCCGAACAGCTCGTCGACCTCCTGGGGCACGAGGACGGCGGTCGGCTCGTCGAGGATCAGCGTCCGGGCGTTCCGGTACAGCACCTTCGCGATCTCGACCCGCTGCCGGTCACCGACGCCGAGGTCCTCGACGAGGTCGTCGGGGCGCAGCCCGAGGCCGTACCGCTCGGAGATCTCGTCGATCCGGCGGCGGGCGGCGTCACGGTCCAGCCGGCCACCCTTCCTGGGCTCGCTGCCCAGCACCACGTTCTCCAGCACCGTGAAGTTGTCGGCCAGCATGAAGTGCTGGTGCACCATGCCGATGCCCGCCGCGATCGCGTCGGCCGGGCTGCGGAACTGCACCGGGCGGCCGTCGACGAGGATCGTGCCCTCGTCCGGCCGGTGCTCGCCGTACAGCGTCTTCATCAGCGTGGACTTGCCCGCGCCGTTCTCGCCGACGATCGCGTGGACCTGCCCGCGCCGGACCGACAGCTCGATGTCCTTGTTGGCGACGACGCCGGGGAAGCGCTTGGTGATGCCGTGCAGCTCGACCGCGTACGGGGACCGCGGCGCCCCGCCGTCGGGCTGCTCGGCACCGGCTGCTGGAGCCTGGGCCATGGGTGGGCCTCTCTCTCACGGTGCGCCGCGCGGGCGGCACTGGTCTCGATCCGGCGCACCGGGGGACGACGCCGGTCCGGTCGTCGCCCCCGGGGTGCCGGGGGCCGGACGGGACGACCGGGGTGCGGCCACCCGCCCTGCGCATGATGTCGCACCCCCGCCCGGAGCGGCAGCGCGCCCCCGCTCCGGGCGGGGGCCCCCGCTCACCACGACGGCGGGCCCGGGCAGCACGCCCGGACCCGCCGTCGGAGGGTCGCACCGGTGCGCCGGCCGGAGGTCCCGGCCGGCGCACCACGCCTCACGGGGTCGTCGGGACCGTGATCTCGCCGGAGATGATCCGCTGGCGGTAGTCCTCGATCTGGGTCTGGATGTCGTCGATCTGCCCACCCGAGGTGGCCAGGCCCACGCCGTCGCTCTCCAGGTCGTAGAGGAGGTCGACGCCGCCCTCGACGGTGCCCTCGGAGTAGTCGGTGATGAAGGCCTCCACCGCGTTGTCCACCCGCTTGAGCATCGAGGTCATGATGACCGCCTGCAGCGCCGGGTCGTCGACGGTCTGGTACTGGTCGGAGTCGACGCCGATCGCGCGGTTCCCGGTCTCGGCGGCCGCCTGGAAGACGCCGCTGCCCGAACCGCCCGCCGCGTGGAACACGATGTCCGCGCCGGCGTCGTACATGCTGCGGGCCAGGATCTGGCCGCGGGCCGGGTCGCCGAAGCCGGAGAAGTCCCCGGCCGGGGAGATGTACTCGACGTCGACCTGGATGTCCGGGTTGACCGCCTGGGCGCCGGCCGTGAAGCCGGCCTCGAACTTCTGGATCAGGGGCATCTCGACGCCGCCGACGAAGCCGACGTGGTCGGTCTCCGACTTGAGCGCGGCGGCGACGCCGGCGAGGAAGGAGCCCTGCTCCTCGGCGAACAGCAGGCCGGTCGCGTTCTCCAGGCCCAGCTCGGCCACCGACGAGTCGACGACGGCGAACGTGGTCTCCGGGAACTCCTCGGCGACCTCGGCGATCGTCTCGGCGTAGGCGAAGCCGACGCCGATGACCGGGTCGTAACCGGCCTCGGCCAGGTTGGCCAGGCCCTCGACGCGGTCGGAGCCGTCGTCGTTCGGGCTGAACTCCTGGACCTCGCCGCCCAGCTCCGCGATGGCCGCCTCGACGCCGGCGTAGGCCGAGTCGTTGAAGGACTGGTCGCCACGGCCGCCGACGTCGTACGCGAGGCCGACCTGGAGGTCACCCGAACCGCTGCCGCCGCCGCTGTCGCCGCCGGCCGTGGGCTCCTCGTCACTGGCACAGGCCGCCAGGGCCAGGCTGCCGGCCAGCAGCAGCGCCGCGGCCTTCGTCATCCGCGCTCGGCGCAAGACGATCTCCTTTTCTGGGGGGAGGCGCCGCCGCGTGGCAGGTCTCCCGGTGGTGGGGTGCGCGTGCACCCGGACCCGGCTCGCGGCCGGCGAGGGTGCACGACCCCGGACGCTAACCGCGCATACCGAGCCCCCAACAACCTCTCGCACGGACTGAGACCCGATCGTTGCGAAGCCTGCCCCGTCGGCGCTGCGCCGCCCCGGAGGCCGTGTCGCACCTCACCTCGACCGGTGGCTCAGCGCGACGGCGGGTCGGCGGCGTCGGCCCCAAGGTCCGGGCGGGCGGCCGCCTCCACCGCCGGCAGGGTGGCGGTCCAGGCGGCGGTGAAGAAGGCGAACCGGAAGACGACGTTGATCCAGACCAGGATCCCGACGGCGCCGCCGAACGCCGAGGCGGTCACGCTGCCGGAGATCAGCGAGAGGTACAGGTTCCCGATCAGCTTCAGCACCTCGAAGCCGACCGCACCGAGCAGCGCTCCCGGCAGCAGCCGGCGCACCGGGTGCGGGGTGGCGGGCACCACCTTGAGCAGCCACAGGAAGACGACGACGTCGCCCAGGAAGGCCAGCGCCAGGCTGGCCACGGTCGTCAGCGCCGCCAGCCCGCCGGCGTCCTCGAGGCCGAGCACGCCCAGCGCCCACGAGGACGCCGTCGTCGCGACGCCGGTCAGCCCCAGGCTGGCCAGGCCGACCGCCCCCAGCAGCACCAGAGCGACGAGGTCCTGGACGTTGTCGCGGAGGAACTCGGGCTCGCCGGCGCGGCCCGTCCACGTGCGCTCCATGCCGATGCGCAGCTTGTCCATCGCGCGCAGACCGGCGTAGAGGAAGCCGACCAGCCCGATCGCGCCGACCACCTCCGCGGAGCCGACCGCCCCGCGCAGGTCGGCGACGACGTCCTCCCCCGTGCTGCCCGGGAAGGCTGCCCGGATGGCGTCGTAGAGCTCGCGCTGGAGGAGTTCGTCGCCGGCGAGCACGAGGCCGATGACCGAGGCGACCAGGAGCAGGACGGGGAACAGCCCCAGGAACGCGAAGTAGGTGACGCCCGCGGCCATCAGATCGCCCTGCGTCCGCTGGTACCGGCCTCCGGCCCGGGCCAGGTGGTCGAGCCACGGCGAGCGCCGCCGGGCGGCCCCGACCGCGCCCTCGACGCGGTCCCAGGCGCGCGCCGGCCACCCCTTCCGGGCGGGCGCCTCGGCGTCGGGGGCCGCGCGGGTGGGGGTGGAGCTCACCGCCCGAGTCTGGGGCCTGCCCGCTCCGCGCGCAGGGGCCGGATCGGGCTGCTCAGCGCTGCGGGCCGGTGAGGGGGTACTCGCGGGCGATCTCCCAGACCCCGGCCGCCGTCTGCTCGAACTCGGTGAAGTGCTCGACGCGGAACTCGGCGGACAGCTCCTGGAGGCCGCAGTAGGCCAGCTCCAGCATGTCGCCGGGCACGTCGTGCGCGACGGTCACGTGCGGGTGGTACGGGAAGGACAGCGAGCGGTCGAGCGGCCCCTGGCGGACGTCGTGGGCCAGGAGCTCGCAGTTGCCGATGCCGCGGGCCACCGCCACGAAGACGACGTCGGAGACCGGGGTGAAGGTGCCGGTGCCGGCGAGGTGCATCTCGAACGGCGGGTGCGCGGCCGCGACGCGGGCGAGGTGCTCGGAGACGGCGCCGCGGTCGGCGACCGGCACCTCCGTCGGCGGGAGCAGCGTGACGTGCGGCGGCACGAGCGTCGCCTGGGGGTCGCCGACCTTGCAGCGCCAGTCGGTGAGCAGGGCCGCCCACGGCTCGGGGATCGGCACGATCACCCCGAGCAGCGCCGTCTCCGGCGGGGTCCCCAGCCGGCCGACGAAGGTGTCGTCGTTCATGCCACCGGCCCCGCTGGTGGCAGGAAGCCGACCCGCTCGTAGACCGTGGCGAGGGTGCGGCCGGCCACCGCCCGTGCCCGCGCCGCGCCCGCGGCGAGCAGCCGCTCGAGCTCGGCGGGGTCGGCCAGCAGCTCGGCCGTGCGCTGCTGCACCGGGGCCAGCGCGTCGGTGACGACCTCGGCGAGCTCCTTCTTCAGGTCGCCGTACCCGCGGCCGGCGAAGTGCTCCTCGAGCTCGGCGGTGCTCCGCCCCGAGAAGGCGGAGTGGATGGTCAGCAGGTTGGTGACGCCCGGCTTGCCCTCCGGGTCGGCGACGATCTCCCGCCCGGTGTCGGTGACGGCCGAGCGGATCTTCTTCGCGGTCACCTTCGGGTCGTCCAGGAGGTTGACGCAGCCGGCCGGCGGCAGGCTCTTGCTCATCTTCTTGTCCGGCGACTGCAGGTCCAGGATCTTCGCCGCGCCGGCCGGGATGTAGGCCTCGGGGAGGGTGAACGTCTCGCCGTAGCGGCCGTTGAACCGCCCGGCCAGGTCACGGGTGAGCTCCAGGTGCTGCCGCTGGTCCTCCCCCACCGGCACCCGGTCGGCCTGGTACAGCAGGATGTCCGCCGCCTGCAGCACCGGGTAGGTGAACAGCCCCACGGACGTCGGCCCGGCGCCCTCGCGGGTGCTCTTGTCCTTGAACTGGGTCATCCGGCTGGCTTCCCCGAAGCCGGTGAGGCACTGCAGCACCCAGGCCAGCTGGGCGTGCTCGGGCACCTGGCTCTGCACGAACAGGGTGCTCCGCGCGGGGTCCACCCCCAGGGCGATCAGCTGCGCGGCCGACACCAGGGTGCGCTGCCGCAGCACGGCCGGGTCGGGCTGCTCGAGGGTGATCGCGTGCAGGTCGACGACGCAGTAGAAGGCGTCGTGGTCCTCCTGCATGCTCACCCACTGGCGGAGGGCGCCGACGTAGTTGCCGAGGTGGAAGGAGTCCGCCGTCGGCTGGATGCCGGACAGCACGCGGGGAAGAGCCACGCCGGTCATCAAACCAGCCGGGAGCCCGCTTCGTTCCGGGCTCCCCCGTTCCGCCACGCCCCCGGCCGCCGCGGTCACCCGGTCGGGGCTGGTCAGCGGACCGCGGCCGCCAGCGCGTCGTCGAGCGCGGCCAGGAAGACGTCGTCCTCCTCGGGCGTGCCCACGGTCACCCGGATGCCCTCCCCGGCGAACGGCCGGGTGATGACCGCGCGGGACTCCAGCGCGGCCGCCAGCTCCGCCGTCCGCTCCCCCGTCGGCAGCCAGACGAAGTTGGCCTGGCTGTCGGCGACCTCCAGGCCCCGGTCCCGCAGCGCGGCGGTCAGCCGCTCCCGCTCGGTGACGACGGCGGCGCACCGGGCGCGCACCTCGTCCTCGCTGGCCAGCGCCGCGACCGCCGCCGCCTGGGCGACCATGCCGACGCTGAAGGGCAGGTGGGTCTTGCGCACCGCCTCGGCGACCGCCGGGTCCTCGGCGAGCAGGTAGCCGACGCGCAGCCCGGCCAGGCCCCACGCCTTGGAGAACGTGCGCAGCACCGCCACGTTGGGCCGGCCGCGCATCAGCTCCACGCCGTCGGGGACGTGCGGGTCGGTGACGAACTCGCGGTAGGCCTCGTCGAGGACGACCAGCGTCCCGGCCGGCACCGCGTCGAGGAAGCGCTCCAGCTCCGGGCGGCGCACCGCCGTGCCGGTCGGGTTGTTCGGGTTGCAGACGAAGACCAGCCGGGTGGTGTCGTCGATCGCGTCGGCCAGCGCCACGAGGTCGTGGGTGTCCGGCGATCCGCCCGGGCGGCCGGGCACCAGCGGCACCTGCACCGCCCGGGCGGCGGCGACGCGGGCCAGCAGCGGGTACATCTCGAACGACCGCCAGGCGAAGGCGATGCTGGTGCCGGGGTCGTTGTAGGCCTGGGCGAGCTCCTGGCAGATGGCCACCGCCCCGCAGCCGGTGGCGACCTGCGCCGGGTCGACGCCGTAGCGCTGCGCGAGCGCGCCGGTGAGGACGACCGCGCCGTTGTCGGGGTACCGGTTGGTGCCGGCGACCGCGGTGGTCACCGCCTCGACGACGGCGGGCAGCGGCGGGAAGGCCACCTCGTTGCTGGCCAGCTTCACCGCCCGCTCGACGCCGATCTCGCGGGCGAGGTCGGCCGGGTTGCGGCCGGGGCGGTACGCGGGGAGCGACTGCACCGCCGGACGGGCACTGACCACCAGATCCTCCACCTCCCGCGGGCCCGCCCTTCTAGGGTGTGCCCCATGCGCGTACTCGTCGCCGGCGGCGCCGGCTACATCGGCAGCGTAGTGACCGCGGCGCTGCTCGCCCGGGGTCACGAGGTGACCGTCCTCGACGACCTCTCCACCGGGCACGCGGACGCCGTCCCCGAGGGGGCCGTGCTCGCGGAGGTGTCGCTGCACGACTCGGCGCCGGTCCTGGCACAGGTGCGGCCCGAGGCGGTGCTGCACTTCGCGGCCAAGTCGCTGGTCGGCGTCTCCCAGCAGCAGCCCGAGGACTACTGGCACACCAACGTCGGCGGCTCGTTCGCGCTGCTGGAGGCGATGCGTGCCGTCGACTGCCGCCGGATCGTCTTCTCCTCCACCGCCGCCACCTACGGCGAGCCCGACCAGGTGCCGATCCGCGAGGACGCGCCGACGCGGCCGACCAACACCTACGGCGCCTCGAAGCTCGCCGTCGACCACATGCTCACCTCCTACGCGGTGGCGCACGGCTTCGCGGCGGTGAGCCTGCGGTACTTCAACGTCGCGGGCGCCGCCTACGGGCTGGGCGAGCGGCACGCCACGGAGACCCACCTCATCCCGATCGCCCTGCAGGTGGCGGCGGGCCAGCGGGAGTCGCTGACCGTGTACGGCCAGGACTACCCGACGCCGGACGGCACCTGCATCCGCGACTACGTGCACGTCGAGGACCTCTCCGACGCGCACCTGCTCGCGCTGCCCGCCCCCGCGGCCGGCGAGCACCGGATCTACAACCTCGGCAACGGCACCGGCTTCTCGGTGCAGGAGGTCGTCGAGGCGGCCCGCGAGGTGACCGGTCACCCGATCCCGGTCACGATCGGTGAGCGGCGGGCCGGGGACCCGGCGCAGCTGGTGGCCTCCAGCGACCGGATCCGCGCCGACCTCGGCTGGACGCCGCAGCACACCGACCTGGTCGGCATCGTCCGGGACGCCTGGGAGTTGAGGGACCCCTCCGCCCCCCACCACTCGCAGGCTCGCGGCGGGCCCGTGCAGAGCGGCCGCTAGACCTCCGGCACCGGGTCCGCCTCGGGTGCCGGGGCCGGCGGCGGGGCGACCCGCAGGCGGGCGATCCGCCGGCCGTCGAGCTCCAGCACCTCGACGCGCCGCCCCTCGACCTCCACGGCGTCCCCGACACCGGGCAGCCGGCCGAGCTCGGCCAGGACGTACCCGGCGGCGGTCTCGTACGGCCCCTCGGGCAGCCGCAGGCCGGTCGCGTCGGCGAAGTCGTCGAGGTTGAGCAGGCCGTCGACGTCGCGCGGCTCGTCGGGGGCGGGGCGGTCCTCGGGGGCGGCCTCCTCGTCGTACTCGTCGTAGATCTCGCCGATGACCTCCTCGATGAGGTCCTCGAGGGTGACGATCCCGTCGGTGCCGCCGTACTCGTCGACGACGATCGCCAGGTGCTGGTTGTCCCGGCGCATCTCGCTGAGCACCGTGAGGACCGCGGCGGTGCCGGGGAGGCGGGTGACCTCGCGGGCGAGGTCGCCGACGGTGGCCGCGCGCCCCGCCGGGTGGGTGGGCAGGAACAGGTCGCGCACGTGCACGAAGCCGACGACGTCGTCCTGGTCACGGCCCACCACCGGGAAGCGCGACCAGTTCGACTCCGCGACCAGCTTGGCGGCGCGGCTCGCGGTCATCGAGGCCTCGAGGAAGTGCACCTCGGTGCGCGGCGTCATGACCTCGCGCACCTCGCGCTCGCCGGCGCGGAACACCTCGTCGATCAGCCGGCGCTCGTCGCTGCTCAGCGATTCGTGCGCGGCCACGAGGTCGCGCAGCTCCTCCTGGCTGATCGACTCGCCGCTGACCTTCGGGTCGCCGCCGAGCAGCCGGACCATGAGGTTCGTGGACTTCGACAGCAGCCAGATGATCGGGCGGAACAGCGTGGCGATGGCGTTCAGCGGGGCGGCCACGACGAGCGAGAAGCCCTCGGCGCGCTGCAGGGCCAGCCGCTTGGGGGTCAGCTCACCGATCACCAGCGACACGTAGCTGATGGCGATGGTGACGAGGACGAGGGCCAGGGTGCCGGCCAGCCCCGCGCCGACCCCCGCGTCCTCGAGCACGTCGGCCAGCGGCGCGGCCAGGGTGCTGGCACCGAACGCCGCCGAGAAGAAGCCGGCCAGGGTGACGCCGACCTGCACCGCCGCGAGGAACCGGTTGGGGTCGCTGAGCAGGCGCTGCACGGCCTGCCCCCGGCGGCCCTGGTCGGCCATGGCGCGCACCTGCCCCTCGCGCAGCGAGACCAGGGCGATCTCGGCGCCGGCGAAGGCTCCGCCGATCAGGACGAAGACGACGACCATGACGATGTTGAGCCAGACGTCGCTCACGGGCGGCGTGCTCCTCGGGGTTCGGGTGGGGCGGGACGGTGCCATGCTGCCGGGTCCATGCTGCCCGCCAGGGGCCCGCGCACGCCCGGGCACCCCTGCCGGGTGGTGGCCGGCCCCGCAGCGGTGGCCTTCCCCGGCGGCGCGGACACGGTTAGTCTCTCCCCGATAACGGATCGTGATCTCCGACGAGGACCCGCATGCACCACCGGCCGTCCGGTGCCCCCGCGCACCGCCGCCGCACCGCCACCCGGCACGACCGCTCCAGGGGTCCGCGCCGACGCCTCCCGAGGGTGGGCCTCGCCCTCGCGCTGACGTCGCTCACCACGGCGGTCGTGCTCACCGCCCCGGTCGTCTCCGCGCCGGATCGCACCGTGTCCGTCGACGCGTCGTCCTCCACGGGCACCGCCCCCGGCTCCTCGACGTCGGTGTTCCCCACCACCGTCCCTGCGGTCCCCGAGGCGCCGGGGGGCACGCCCGCGCCGGACATCGCGGGGCAGCCCGCCCCCGGTGGCGGTCCCGGGCAGCCGGCGGACGCCGGTGGCGGGCAGCCCGCGCCGACGCCGTCCGAGGCGGGCCCCGTCCCCGCC
>NZ_SSXC01000063.1 GCF_021699055.1 Blastococcus sp. MG754426
GCTCGGCCACCGCCGCGCCCCCGCCGGTGGCCGAGCCGACGGCCCCGGCCGAGGGCGATGCCGGCCCGTCGGAGACGGCCCCACCGGAGGCGGTCGCGGAGGAGTACGTGCAGCAGGGCGCGGGCAGCCTCTCGCTGGTCGACGGCGCCTCCGAGGTGATCGGCACCGGCCCGCTGCAGCGCTTCATCGTCGAGATCGAGGACGGCATCGGCGTCGACGGCGCGGCGTTCGCCGACGCGGTGACGGCGACGCTCGGCGACCCCCGGTCCTGGGGCAACGGCGGGCGCCTGTCCTTCCAGCGCGTGGGCGCCGGCGCGACGTTCGACTTCCGGGTGAGCCTGGTCAGCCCCGGCAGCATGGAGACCTACTGCCCGGGCGTGGGCACCGGCGGGTACACCTCCTGCCGCTACGGCGACCGGGCCGTGATCAACCTCGCCCGGTGGGCGACCGCCGTCCCGCACTACGAGGGGGACATCGCCACCTACCGGCGCTACGTGGTCAACCACGAGGTCGGCCACGTGCTCGGCAACGGCCACGTGCGGTGCCCGGGGCCCGGGCAGCCCGCTCCGGTGATGCAGCAGCAGACCCTCGACCTGCAGGGCTGCGTGCGCAACGCCTGGCCCTACCCCTGACGGGGGCTGCCCGGCCGACCGGCCGCGCACGGCGGGAAGAGCAGCCCGTGCCACGCTGTTATGCGGACGAACGTCGGCCCCGTGCGGGCCGCTGTCCGCGACCAAGAGGAGCAAGCGTGTCCCTGCCACCGCTGGTGGAGCCGGCCGCCGACCTGTCGATCGACGAGGTCCGCCGCTACAGCCGCCACCTGATCATCCCCGACGTCGGGATGGACGGTCAGAAGCGCCTGAAGAACGCCAAGGTGCTGGCCGTCGGTGCCGGCGGCCTGGGTTCGCCCGTGCTGATGTACCTGGCCGCGGCCGGGGTCGGCACGCTCGGCATCGTCGAGTTCGACACCGTCGACGAGTCCAACCTGCAGCGCCAGATCATCCACGGGCAGTCCGACGTCGGCCGGTCCAAGGCCGAGAGCGCGCGGGACTCCATCAAGGAGATCAACCCGCTGATCGACGTCCGCCTGCACGAGACGCGGCTGGACAGCGACAACGTCCTCGACATCTTCGGCCAGTACGACCTGATCGTCGACGGCACCGACAACTTCGCCACCCGCTACCTGGTCAACGACGCCTGCGTGCTGCTGGGCAAGCCGTACGTGTGGGGCTCGATCTACCGGTTCGACGGCCAGGTGTCGGTCTTCTGGAACGAGCACGGGCCCAACTACCGCGACCTCTACCCGGTGCCCCCGCCGCCCGGCATGGTGCCCAGCTGCGCCGAGGGCGGCGTGCTCGGCGTGCTGTGCGCGACCATCGGCGCGATCCAGGCGACCGAGGCGGTCAAGCTGATCACCGGCGTCGGCGAGACGCTGCTGGGCCGGCTCATGGTCTACGACGCCCTGGAGATGACCTTCCGCACCATCAAGGTGCGCAAGGACCCGGAGGGCGAGCCGATCACGGGCCTCATCGACTACGAGGCGTTCTGCGGCGTCGTCTCCGAGGAGGCCCAGCTGGCTGCCGCCGGCTCGACGATCACCGTCGACGAGCTCAAGGACATGATGGACGCCGGCAAGGAGTTCGAGCTCATCGACGTCCGGGAGCCCAACGAGTACGAGATCGTGTCGATCCCCGGCGCGAAGCTCGTCCCGAAGGACGAGATCCTCTCCGGCCGGGCGCTGTCCTCCCTGCCGCAGGACAAGCCGATCGTGCTGCACTGCAAGACCGGTGTCCGGTCCGCCGAGGCGCTCGCCGCCATCAAGAACGCGGGCTTCAAGGACGCCGTGCACGTCCAGGGCGGCGTGACGGCGTGGGCCACCCGCATCGACAAGGCGCTGCCGACCTACTGAGAGGCCCCCCTCGCCCCCGACCCCCGCTCCGCTCGGGCCGGGACCCTGCGAGGGGGCCGTTCCAGCAGGTCACCTGGGCCCGGTCCGCTTCTCCACGGGGAGGCGGGCCGGGCCCTCGTCTTGTTGACTGACGCCATGGCCGACTTCTCGCACGTGGAGCTCCTGGAGCTCTTCCAGCGGGCCCAGAACCAGTTCACCGACCGGGTCGACGCGGTCGAGCCGGGGCAGTGGGAGGACGAGTCGCTGCCCGGCTGGACCGTCGCCGACCTCGTCGCGCACCTGGTGAACGAGGCGCTCTGGGTGCCCCCGCTGCTGGCCGGTGAGCCGGTGGACATGATCGAGGGTCGCTTCCCCGACAGCACCGACGACCTGCTGGGCGACGACCCCCTCCTCGGGTGGGAGTCCGCCGCCGACGCCGCCCTGGCGGCCTTCGCCGCGGACGACGCCCTGCGGCACACCGTCCACCTCTCGCGCGGGCCGACACCGGCGGGCGAGTACATCTTCGAGATGGCCACCGACCTCACCGTGCACGCCTGGGACCTCGCCCGCGCCACCCGCGGGGACACCGCGCTGGACGGTGAGCTGGTGACCGCCGCGCTGGTGTACGCCGAACGGCTGCCCGACGGCGGGGTGCCCGGGTTGTTCGACCCGCCGCTGGACGTCCCGCCGTCGGCCGATCCCCAGACCCGCCTGCTGGCCCGGTTCGGCCGGCGGGGTTGACCCGCCCGCTGCGGTGATCCCCGGACGGACGTCCCGCCGCCGCGGATGGCCTGCCGGGGCCCATCGCTTGCCATGATCGGGTGGTGACCCCGGACCCGAGGGACGTCGACGAGGCGGTGTTCGACGTCGTCGAGCGCATCCCGCCGGGACGGGTCAGCAGCTACGGGGCGATCGGCGAGCTGGTGGGCGTCGGGCCCCGCCGGGTGGCCCGGGCGCTGGCGCAGGGCGGCGCGGCGGTGCCCTGGTACCGCGTCGTCCGCGCCGACGGCACGGCCGCCGAGCCGGTGCGCGCCCGCCAGCTGGAGCTGCTGGCCGCCGAGGGGGTGCCCGCACGGAACGGCAAGGTCGACCTGGCGGCCGTGGGCTGGCCCGAGCGGGCGGCACCAGCACGGCGCCGTCCACCTGCGGGATGACCACGGCCGGGGACGGGATCGGCCCGCGGGGCGATGCGCGCGCACGGCGCCGCACGGTGAGCTGGTCGGCGTGACGGCGCACCCGAAGCAGCAGCCCCCGACCTCCGCCCCGGCGTCCCTGACCCGGCGGTCGCGTGCTGCCCGCCTCCGGCGGGTCGTCCTCCGGTCGCTGGGCGGCCTGCTCGTCCTGCTGCTCGCGGCGTTCGCCGTCGGCTGGGCCGTCACGCCCGGCGTGGGCGACGCGGAGCAGCGGGTGGCGGCCCGCCTGGCGGCGTTCGGTGGCACGCCGTCGACGGGCCAGGTGCCGGAGCGGGTCGCCGCCGCGCTGCTGGCCACGGAGGACAGCCGGTTCGGCTCCCACCCGGGCATCGACTGGCGCGGGGCGCTCCGGGCGCCGCTCGGGGTCGTCGTCGGCCACGACCTCGGCGGCTCGACGATCCAGCAGCAGCTGGCCCGCGTCCTCTACGAGGACGGCGCGATCGACCCCGGCGCCCGGGCCCGCTCCGTGGTCCTGGCGGTCAAGCTCGACCGCGCGTGGGGCGACGAGCAGCTCCTGCGCATGTACCTGGACACCGTCTACTTCGGCCACGGTTTCTACGGGGTGCAGGCAGCGGCCGAGGGCTACTTCGGGCTGCCCCCCGCCGAGCTGGGCTGGGCGCAGGCGACCGTGCTCGTGGGGCTCGTGCAGGCACCCAGCGCCTACGACCCGCTGGCCCACCCCGAGCTCGCGGCTGCGCGGCAGGCCCACGTGCTCGACCGGCTGGTCGACGTGGGCACCCTCACCAGAGCCGACGCCGGCGCGATCGCCGCCGAGCCGTGGCATCTCACAGCCGGTTGACTCCAGTTCGGCGCCCCGGCTGCCGAGCACAAGGGCATGAACACCATGGCGTGCCGGGCAGTGGCCCAGGCCGGGCTGGCCGCAGGGACCGCGTCGCTGGACGAGGAGCGGGCGTGGCCGCTGCTGCTGGTGGCCGGCTGGCTGACCACCGCGGCCGACCTGATGCTGGAGCAGTCCCTGCTCGACTCCCTGGCCTGACGGGCCCGTCCCACCCGTCGTCCCGGGATCGTCCTACCCCCGTGCTTCCATCGAGAGGTGGCACAGCGCGGGGGTGAGAGCGGTCCGGTCTACCGGCTGCTGCCGGGGGAGCCGCCGCGCAGCAGCGCGCCGGTGCTCGACCCGACGCAGCAGGCCGTCGTCGACCACCCCGGCGGGCCGCTCCTGGTGCTCGCCGGCCCCGGTACGGGCAAGACGACGACGATCGTGGAGGCGGTCGCCACGCGCATCGACGCCGGCGTCGACCCCGAGCAGATCCTCGTCCTGACCTTCAGCCGCAAGGCCGCCGCCGAGCTGCGCACCCGCATCACCTCCCGGGTGGCCCGCACCATCCGCGAGCCGCTGGCGCGCACCTTCCACTCCTACGCCTACGGGGTGCTCCGCCGGGCCGCCGTGCTGCGGGGCGACCCGCCGCCCCGGCTGCTCACCTCCGCCGAGCAGGACGCCGTCGTGGCCGAGCTGCTGCGCGGCGATGCCGAGGGGGTGGGCACGGTCCGCTGGCCCGAGGACCTCGCCCCGGCGCTGGGCACGGAGGGCTTCCGCGCGGAGCTGCGCGAGCTGCTGCTGCGGGCGACCGAGCGGGGGGTGGACGCCGAGCGGCTGGCCGCCTGGGGCCGCGAGACCGGCAACGAGCACTGGGTGCACGCGGCGGCCTTCCAGCAGCAGTACGAGAACGTCAGCGACTTCTGGGTCGCCTCCCGCGGTGACGCCTCCGGCTACGACCCCGCGGAGCTGGTCCGGCAGGCGATCCTCGAGCTGACCGGCGACACCGAGCTCCTCCGCCAGGAGCGCGAGCGGGCCCGCTGGCTGTTCGTCGACGAGTACCAGGACACCGACCCCGCGCAGGTCGAGCTGCTGGAGCTGCTGGCCGGGGGCGGGGGCAACCTGGTGGCCGTCGGTGATCCCGACCAGTCCATCTACGCCTTCCGGGGCGCCGAGCCGAGGGGCATCGTCGAGTTCCCCGAGCGCTTCCGGCACACCGGTGGCCGGGCCGCCGAGCGGGTGTCGCTGGGGGTGTGCCGCCGCTCGGGCGCCGAGCTGCTGCGGATCAGCCGGCAGGTGGCCGAGGGCCTGCCCGGCCCGTGGGAGCACCGCCGCCTGGCCGCGGGGGAGGGCACGCCGCCCGGCGAGGCGGAGGTGCACGTCTTCGGCTCGGCCGCGGTCGAGGCCGCCTACGTCGCCGACGTGCTGCGCCGGGCCCACCTGCTCGACGGTGTGCCCTGGTCGGGCATGGCCGTGGTCGTGCGCACGGCGACGGTCCTCGGCCCGCTCCGGCGCGCCCTGGCCTCGGCCGGGGTGCCGGTCGCCGTCTCCACCGACGAGCTGCCGCTGGCCGCCCAGCCCGCCGTCGCGCCGTTCCTGCACGGGCTCTCCGCGCTGCTGCCCGGCCCCGGCGGGGAGCCCGCCGGCCTGGACGAGCCGGGCGCCGAGGCGCTGCTCACCTCGGCGCTGGGCGGGGCGACCGTGCTCGACCTCCGGCGGCTCCGCCGCGCCGTCCGCACGGCACTGGCCCGGCACGGGGTCGACGCCGCCGAGCGCGGCGCCCCGCTGGCCGCGGCGCTCACCGACCCGGCCCTGCTGGAGGCCCTGCCCGAGCACGTCGCCCGCCCCGCGGCCCGGGTGGCCGGGGTGCTGGACGCCGGGCGGTTCGCGCTCGCCGGCGACGGCACCGCCGAGGACGTGCTGTGGGCGATGTGGCAGCGCAGCGGTCTGGCCACGCGGTGGGCCCGGGCCAGCGCCGCCGGGGGTCCCTCCGGTGCGGTCGCCGACCGCGACCTCGACGCGGTGGTCGCGCTCTTCGACGCCGCAGCCGGCTTCGTCGACCGCCTGCCGTCGGCCGACGTCCGGGCCTTCGTCGAGCACCTCTCCGCCCAGGAGCTGCCGGGGGACACGGGTGCGGCCCGGGCGGTCGCCGGCGAGACCGTCCGGCTGCTCACCGCGCACGCCGCCAAGGGGCTGGAGTGGGACCTGGTGTGCGTGGCCGGGGTGCAGGAGGGCGTGTGGCCCGACCTGCGCGAGCGCGCCTCGCTGCTCGGTGCCGAGGTGCTCGTCGAGAAGGCGGCCGGCATCGACGGGGCGCGGACCGACCGCCGCACCCTGGCGCTGGCCGAGGAGCGGCGGCTGTTCTACGTGGCGTGCACCCGGGCCCGCCGGCGGCTGGTGGTCACCGCCGTGGAGGGCGCCCTCGACGGCGCCGACGCCGGCGCGACCGCCTCCCGCTTCCTCGACCTGGTGTCCCCGCGGCCGCCCGACGGCCGGCCGCTCACCGAGCTGCCCCGCGCGCTCACCCTCCCCGCACTCGTCGCGGAGCTCCGCCGGGCCGTCACCGACCCGCAGACCCCGCCGGCCCGGCGGTCTGCCGCGGCGGCGCTGCTGCGCCGGCTGGCCGACGAGGGCGTGCCCGGCGCGGCGCCCACCCGCTGGTGGGGGCTGGCGCCCCTGTCGGACGACGCCCCGCTGGTCGACGAGGAGCTGCCGGTGCGGGTGCGCCCGTCGGCGATCGAGACCTTCCAGCGCTGCCCGCTGCGGTGGGTGCTCGGCGCGGTCGGCGCGGAGGCCTCGCCGGACGCCACCCGCACCGTGGGCTCGGCGGTGCACGCGGTCGCCCAGCAGGTGGCTGAGGGGTTGCCCGCGAGCGACGCGCGCCCGGTGCTGGACGCCGAGCTCGACCAGCTGGACCTGGGCCCCGGCTGGGCCGACCAGCGGCAACGGGTGCACGCCCACGACATGCTCGACCGCTTCCTGCGCTGGCACGCGGCCAACCCGCGGGAGCTTGTCGGCGCCGAGGTCGACTTCGACGTCGTCGTGGGGCGGGCGCGCATCCGCGGCCAGGTCGACCGGCTGGAGCGGGACGCGGAGGGGCGGCTGGTCGTCGTCGACCTCAAGACCGGTAAGACGGCGGTGAAGAACACCGAGGAGCACGGGCAGCTCGCGGCCTACCAGGTGGCGGTCGCGGCGGGTGCGTTCGAGCAGCACGGCACCGCCCCCGGCGGCGCGGCCCTGCTCCAGGTGGGCACCGGCGCCAAGGCCAAGGAGCAGCACCAGGAGCCGCTGCCCGCCGACGTGCCGCTGGAGGGCACGTGGGCCGGGGAGCTCGTCGCGGAGGTGGGCGCCGGCATGGGCGCGGGGACGTTCGAGGTGCGCACCGGCACGCACTGCTCGCGCTGCCCGGCGCGGCGCAGCTGCCCGCTGCAGGAGCCCGGCCGGCAGGTGACCGGATGACCCCGCGCGACGACGGGCAGCTCTCGTTCGACGAGCTGCTGGCCGAGGCGGCGCCGCCGGAGGCCGCGCCCCGACGGCTGCTCACGCCCGCCGAGGTGGCGGAACGCTGCGGCCTCTCCTACGCGCCCTCCGACGAGCAGGCCGGTGTCGTCTCCGCACCCGCGGACCGGCCGCTGGTCGTCGTCGCCGGCGCCGGCTCGGGCAAGACCGAGACCATGGCCGCCCGGGTCTCCTACCTGGTGGCCAACCGGATCGTCGAGCCCGAGGCGATCCTCGGTCTGACGTTCACCCGCAAGGCCGCCAGCGAGCTCAACGAGCGCATCCGGCTGCGGCTGGGCGCGCTGGCCCGCCACCCGGAGACCGAGGAGGACCTGCGCGAGCGGCTCGCCATCGCCCAGCCCACCGTCTCGACCTACCACGGCTACGCCGCCGCGCTGGTCGCCGAGCACGGGCTGCGCATCGGCGTGGAGCCCGGCGCCGGGGTGCTCGGCCCCGCCATGTGCTGGGGGCAGGCCGCGACGGTGGTCGCCGCCTGGACCGGCGACATGGCCGACGTGCCGCTCACCCTGCTGACCACCGTCGAGGACGTGCTGGCGCTCGCGGCCGAGATGGGCGAGCACGACGTGAGCGCCGCAGCCCTGCGCACCTGGACCGCGCGGCTGGAGGCGCAGGTCGCCGGCTACGCGGACGCACCGAGGAAGAAGGGCCCCTACGCCGCCGTCACCGAGATGCTGGCCCGGCAGAAGGCGCGGGTGGCGCTGCTGCCGCTGGTCGAGGCGTTCGAGGCGCGCAAGCGGGCCCTGGGCTCCATCGACTACGCCGACCAGGTCGCGCACGCCGCGCGCATCGCCGTCGCCGCACCCGAGGTCGGCCGCCGGGAGCGGGCGCGCTGGAAGGTGGTGCTGCTCGACGAGTACCAGGACACCAGCGTCGGGCAGCTGCGCATGCTGGAAGCGCTCTTCGGCGGCGCGAGCGGCCACCCGGTGCTCGCCGTCGGCGACCCGCGCCAGTCCATCTACGGGTGGCGCGGGGCCTCGGCGGGCACGATCGAGCGCTTCGACCGGACCTTCCCCGGGCGCCCCGGCCGCACGGCGCAGCGGCTCACGCTGGCCACCAGCTGGCGCAACGACGAGGCGGTGCTGGCGGTGGCCAACGCCGTCTCGGCGATGCTGCCCGCGCCGGCCCAGCCGCTGCCCGACCTGGCCCCGGCGCCGACGGCCGGCCGCGGTTCGGTCACCGTCGGGCTGTACGAGACGGTCGCCGAGGAGACCGCCGCCCTGGCCGACCGGCTGGCGGCCTGCTGGAACGGCACCGACCCCGCCGTCCAGCGGAAGCCCGACGGCCGGCCGCCCTCGATGGCGGTGCTGGTGCGCACCCGCAAGCAGCTGCCCGGCATCGCCGGGGCCCTGCGCGAGCGCGGGCTGCCGGTGGAGGTCGTGGGGCTCGGTGGCCTGCTGGAGGTGCCCGAGGTCTCCGACGTCGTCGCCACCCTCACCGTCCTGGTCGACCCGACCGCCGGTGACGCGATGGGCCGGCTGCTCACCGGCGCCCGCTGGCGGATCGGCCCGCGCGACCTGGCCGCGCTCGAGGCCCGCGCCCGCGCGCTGGTGCACTCGCGCCGGCCGGTCCGCCCCACCGAGGCCGAGGGCGAGGAGGCGCGCGCGGTGGAGGCGCCGCAGGAGCGCGGCAGCATCGTCGAGGCGCTCGACGACCTCGGCGACGCGCAGCAGTACTCGCCCGCCGGCTACCGGAGGCTGCGCCGGTTCGGGGCCGAGCTCGCCCACCTGCGCGGCCGGATCGGGGAGTCGCTGCCCGACCTGGTCGACGAGGTGGCCCGCACGCTGGGGCTGGAGACCGAGCTGGCCAGTGCGCCAGGGGTCAGCCCGGCCGGCGCACGCACCCACCTCGACGCGCTGCACGGCGTCGCCGCCGAGTTCACCGAGCTGGCCGAGCTGCCGTCGCTGCCGGCGTTCCTGGGCTACCTGCGCGACGCCGAGGAGCGCGAGCGCGGCCTGGAGCCCGGCGAGGTGGCGGTCAACCCGGAGGCGGTGCAGCTGCTCACCGGGCACTCGGCCAAGGGGCTGGAGTGGGACGTCGTCGCGGTGCCCGGGATGACCGCCGACCAGTTCCCCGCCCGCACCAACGCCAGCGACTCCTGGATCAAGGACCCGGGCGCGGTCCCGGTCGACCTGCGGCTCACCGACCGGGAGGAGCTCCCGCGGCTGCGGCTGCCGGTGCCCGGCTCCGGTGACCAGGCGGCGGTGCGGGACGCCCTCGAGGACTACGTCCAGGACTGGAAGGACTTCGGCCGGGACGAGGAGATCCGGCTCGGTTACGTCGCCGTCACCCGCGCCAAGAGGCTGCTGCTGTGCTCGGGCAGCTGGTGGCGCGACGGCGTGAAGCCCTGCGGGCCCTCGTCGCTGCTCACCACCGCCAAGGAGGCGTGCGAGGCCGGCGCCGGTGCGATCGTGCACTGGGCGCCCGCGCCCGAGGACGGCGCGACCAACCCGGCGCTGGAGGAGTGGCCGGTCGGCGTGTGGCCGGCCGACCCGCTGTCGGAGCCGCGGCGTCGGGCGCTCACCGCCGCCGCGCAGCTGGTGGAGGGGGCGGCGCCGCACCCGCTGGACCCTGAGCGCACCCTCGGCGGGGACGACGAGCTGGTGGAGCAGTGGGTGCGCGACGCCGACCTGCTGCTGCGCGAGCGAGCGCGCCAGGAGAGCCCGACCGTCGACGTCCCGCTGCCCTCGCACCTCTCGGTGTCCGCGCTGGTCACCCTGCGCCGCGACCCGGCCGAGCTCGCCCGGCGGCTCCGCCGACCGATGCCGGCCGCGCCGGCGCCGCAGGCCCGCCGGGGCACGGCCTTCCACGCGTGGCTGGAGGAGCGGTTCGGTGCCGCGCGGCTGGTCGACCTCGACGAGCTGCCCGGCTCCGGCGACGAGCTGTCCGCCCCCGACGATGCGCTGGAGGAGCTGCGCGAGGCCTTCCTGGCCGGCGAGTGGGCCGACCGGCAGCCGGTCGAGGTCGAGGTGCCGTTCGAGACGCCGCTGGGGCCGATCACGCTGCGTGGCCGGATCGACGCGGTCTTCCAGCGCGAGGACGGCGGCTACGAGGTCATCGACTGGAAGACCGGGCCGCCGCCGACCGGGGCGGAGCTCGCCGCCGTGGGCGTGCAGCTGGCCGCCTACCGGCTGGGGTGGTCGCGGTTGACCGGGGTGCCGGTCGAGCGGGTCAGCGCCGGGTTCCACCACGTCGCCGCGAAGGAGACGCTGCGCCCGGTCGACCTGCTCGACGAGGCAGGCCTCCTGGCGCTGGTCACCGGGACGGGCTGACCGACTCCCCGAGGGAGCATCCTGAGCGGGTGGACGCCGGCCGTCTCCCGGACGTCCTGGAGCGGGGGCCTGCCACGACGAGCGCCCGAGGAGGTGCGGTGAACCGGTCCCGGCGTCGTGCCGCACGGATCGTCGTCGCATCGAGCGTCGTGCCGCTCCTCGCTGCGTGCGGTGGCGGTGAGGCGATCTCGGCAGGCGGCGTGACCGTCCTGGTCTCCGAGCAGACGGGCTCCGGCATGGACGCGCTCGGTGGCGGCCGGTTGGAGGTCGTGGGGGGATGCCTCGGTGCCGGGGGTTCCGTCATCGTCTGGCCCCACGGCACCGAGGTGGTCGATGAGGACCCGATCACGGTCGATGTCCCCGGCTACGGCACCTACGACCTCGGCGACGAGGTGGAGGTCGCAGGCGGCTTCGTCCTCGAGCACTCCTCCCAGGACGAGCCGCCCGGGTCCTTCGACGTCGCGGGCGTGACCGTCCCGGCCGGGTGCGCGGAGCACGACGTCTTCCTCGCCCGCTGACGACGCGCAGCTCGCGACCACCCGGTCGAGGTCCCGGTGCCTGCGCACCCACGGCCGGCGCGACGGGGTCGGTGCGGCGGGGGGAGGATGGCACCGTGGACGTCCTGAGCAGCCGCATCCTGCTCCGACCGTCGGACGCCCGGCGGTCCCAGTCGTTCTACCGCGACGTCCTCGGGCTGGCGGTGCACCGCGAGTTCGGGCCGCCGGAGCACCCCGGGGTGGTGTTCTTCCTGGGGAACGGGCTGCTCGAGGTCTCCGGCCGGTCGGAGGTACGCCCGGCCGGCCTGGCCCTGTGGGTGCAGGTCCGGGACGTCGCTGCCGAGCACCGTCGTCTCACGGCGGCCGGCGTGACCGTGGCGCGGCCGCCCCGACTCGAACCGTGGGGGCTGGTCGAGATGTGGATCGAGGACCCCGACGGCGTGCGGATCGTCCTGGTCGAGGTCCCCGACCAGCATCCCCTGCGCCGCGACCAGCGCTGAGTCCTCGTCGCGCGGCGTTCCCGCGGGAACGCCGCAGCCCGCCGTCTGCACGTTCCGCGCACCGCCGCGGGGCCGGCGGCGAGCCGGCCGGGCGTCAGGTCGAGGCGACGCGGTCCAGGATCGCGCGGGCCAGCTCCTCCGGGGCCTGCTCGGGGATCCAGTGCGTCACGCCGGGCAGCTCCACGAAGCGGTAGTCGCCGGTCACGAACTCGGCGCAGGCCTCCGCCGCCGTCCGGCCGATCGCGACGTCGCCGTCGCTCCACACGTAGGTCGTCGGCACCTCGACCTTGTCGACGCGGATGTCCGAGCTCATCGCCCGGTACCAGTTCAGGGCCGCGGTGAGCGCCCCCGGCGCCGAGAGCACGGCCACGTACTCGTCGACCGCCTCGGGGGAGACGCCGGTGTCGCCGTCGGCACCCAGCAGCATCCGGCGCAGCCGCCGCGCGTCGTCGGCGAGCAGCACCTCCTCGGCCTTGCCGGGCTGCCAGAACAGCCGGATGTAGGACGAGCGCTCCTTCTGCTCCGGGTCGATGCGGAAGGCCGCGGTGTAGGCGGCCGGGTGCGGCACCGAGACCGCGGTGAGCGACCGGACCCGGTCGGGGTGCCAGGCGCCGAGGGTCCAGGCGACGTTGGCACCCCAGTCGTGGCCGACGACGTCGGCGACCGGGACCTCCAGCGCCGTCATGAGGTCGGCGGTGACCTGGGCGAGGTTCTGCATCGCGTACGCCTCGACCTCGGACGGGCGGGCGCCGGGCGAGTAGCCCAGCTGGTCGGGTGCGTAGGTGCGCAGCCCGGCCTGGGTGAGCAGCGGCGTCACCGCCGCCCACGACGCCGAGGTCTCGGGGAACCCGTGCAGCAGGAGCACGGGCCGGCCGTCCTCGGGTCCGTCGACGCGCACGTCGAAGGTCAGGTCGCCGACATCGGTCCGCAGCAGCTCTCCGGGCATGCCCTGGACGCTAACGGTCGCGCGCGGCCGCCGCGCCCCCCGGGAACGCCCCGGCGACGACGGTGCGTTGAACCCTTCATGTCGCTCACCAGACGGCAGTTCCTCGCGGCCGCCGCCGGGGTCGGTGGAGCGGCCCTCACCGGGGGAGTCCTCGCCGACCAGGTGTGGCCGCTGCTCAGCCGGGAGGACCTCGTCCCCGGCCGCACGCCCGAGCTCGTCCTGCCCCGGCAGGCCTGGACGACCTCGCCCGACCGGCTGACGTTCGCGGCGGTGGGGGACACCGGGACCGGCGGCCGGCAGGCGATCGCGGTGGCCACCCGGATGGCCCAGGGCTACGAGGCCGATCCGTACGGCCTGGTCGCCCACCTCGGCGACATCTGCTACTACGGCCGCATCGAGGACCGCTTCGAGGACGTCTTCCTGCGCCCCTACGGCCCGCTGGTCGACGCCGGGGTCGACGTCGAGCTGGCCATCGGCAACCACGACGGCGACGTGCACTTCAGCGACGCCCGGCTCGAGGAGATCGAGACCGAGCTGCGGCTGCTGGGCACGCCGGCCCGCTACTACCGCAGCACCCACGGGCCGGTCGACTTCTTCTACCTCGACTCCAGCACGCCCGGCCTGTTCGGCCCCGGGGCCACCGACCAGATCGACTGGCTCGACGACGCGCTCGCGACCTCGGCGAGCCAGTGGAAGGTCGTCTGCCTCCACCACCCGCCGTACTCCTCGGGTCGGCACGGTGACACCCCCGGCGCGGAGGAGAAGCTGGTCCCGGTGCTCGAGCGGCACGCCGTCGACCTCGTGCTGGCCGGCCACGACCACAACTACGAGCGGACCGTCCCGCTCGACGGCATCACCTACGTCGTCAGCGGCGGCGGGGCCAAGCTCACCCCGGTGCGCCCCCGCCGGATCACCGCCGCCGCGGCGTCGGTGCTGCAGTACCTGCACGTCGAGGTCGACGGCGACCGCCTGACCGCCCGATGCATCCGACCCGACGGCGGGCTGGTCGACCGGTTCACGCTCCGGGCGCGCGAGGGCCGGTGAGCACGCGGTTCCGGCCGGTGCGGGCGGTCCGGGAAGGCGCCGCGGCGCTCTACGGGCTGACCGCGCTCGCCGTCGTGGTGGCGCCCGCGCTGATCATCGACTCGACCGCGACGGGCGGCGGGGTCGCGCCGACGTGGCAGGCGCTGGACCTGCTGGCGGTCAGCGCGGTGCTGGGCCTCGGCTACGGCGTCGTCTGCTTCCGCCGGCTGCGCCGGCAGTCGACCGAGACCAGGTCACGGGCCAACGCCTGGATCGCCGCCGTGCACGCGCTGGTGGCGCTCGCGCTGCTCTCCTCGGTGCTGCTGGCCGTGGTGCTGCACGAGCTCGGCTCGCTGCAGGCCCCGCTGGCCGGCCAGGAGCTGACGTTGCTGGCGCTCTGGGGCGGGGTGCAGCTGGTCGCGATCATGGCCGCCGAGGCGGTCGAGCGCGGGGTGTTCCGCTGGCTGGTCGGCCCCGAGCGGCGGGCGCAGGCGGGGCCGCCGGACGGCGCGGCTACCGTCGGGGACCGTGACCAGCGCCGAACGTGACTTCGTCCTCGACCACCTCGACGACCTGCACACCGACCTCGACGCCTGGCTGCGCATCCCGTCGATCTCGGCCGACCCCGCGCACGCCCGCGACGTCGCGGCCAGCGCCACCTGGCTGGCCGACGCACTGCGCCGCGTCGGCTTCCCGACCGTGGAGATCTGGCAGACCCCCGGCGCCCCCGCCGTCTTCGCGGAGTGGCCCAGCGCCGACGCCGGCGCCCCGGTCGCCCTCGTCTACGGCCACCACGACGTGCAGCCGGTGGACCCGCTGGAGCTGTGGGAGCACCCGCCGTTCGAGCCCACCCGGGTGGAGGGCCCCGACGGCCCGGAACTGCACGCCCGCGGGGCCATCGACGACAAGGGCAACGTCGCCTTCCACCTGCTCGGCATCCGGGCGCACCTGGCCGCCACCGGCCGTGACACCCCCGCCGTCACGGTCAAGCTGCTGATCGAGGGCGAGGAGGAGTCGGGGTCGCCGCACTTCGAGGGCCTGCTCCGCGACAACGCCGACCGGCTCGCCTGCGACGTCGTCGTCGTCAGCGACACCGGCATGGCCGCACCCGACGTCCCCAGCGCGGTGACGGCGATGCGCGGTCTGGCCGACGCCGAGATCACGCTGCGCGGCCCGGCCGTCGACCTGCACTCCGGCTCCTTCGGCGGCGCCGTCCCCAACCCGCTGCACGCGATGGCGGAGCTGCTCGCGGAGCTGCACGACGAGCAGGGCCGGGTGACCATCCCGGGCTTCTACGACCGGGTGCGCCCGCTCAGCGACCGCGAGCGCGAGCTGATGAGCCGGGTGCCGTTCGACGAGCAGGCGTGGCTCGCCGGCCCCGCCGCCTCGCGGGCCACCTACGGCGAGGCCGGCTTCACCACCCTGGAGCGCACCGGCGCCCGGCCGACCGCCGAGGTGAACGGCATGTGGGGCGGCTACACCGGCCCCGGCCACAAGACGATCATCCCGGCCGAGGCGCACGCCAAGGTCACCTTCCGCCTGGTCTCCGACCAGCGGCCGGAGGACATCGGCCCGATGCTGCGGGCCTGGGTCGAGGCCACCGTGCCCGCGGGCATCGAGGCGGAGGTGCACACCCCGCCCGGCGGGGTCGCGCCGTGCGCCAGCGACCTGGACTCCCCGCACATGGACGCGCTGCTCGCCGCCATCGGCCAGGCCTTCGACACCGACCCGGCCGACGTCCTCTTCACCCGCGAGGGCGGCAGCGGCCCGGAGGCGGCGATCGTCGAGGCCCTCGGCGCCCCGCTGCTGTTCCTCGGCGCCGGCCTGCCGACCGACCGGATCCACTCCCCGAACGAGCGGGTGCTGCTGCCGATGCTCTACCGCGGGGCCGAGGCCGCCGCCCACCTGTGGCGGGAGCTGGCCGCCCGCCGCGCAGGCTAGCGACGCGCACCGACGACGACCGTGGCGCCGTGGTCGTCGTCGGTGACCGGCCGGGCCACCAGCCCGGCGGCGGTGACCAGGGCGAGCGCGGCGGGCAGCTGCCCCTCGCTGCACTCGAACAGCAGCGCACCGCCCGGCGCGAGCCACTCCGGAGCCCCCGCGGCGACCCGGCGGGCGAGTGCGAGACCGTCCCCGCCGCCGTCGAGCGCCGTCCGCGGCTCGTGCTGCCGCGCCTCGGGGGGCAGCAGGGCGACCGCCGCCGTCGGCACGTAGGGCACGTTGGCGGTGAGGACGTCGACCCGGCCGCGCAGCCCCGGTGGCAGGGCGCGGAACAGGTCTCCCTCGTGCACGGGCGTGCCCGGGAGGTTCAGCCGGGCGCAGGCCACGGCCGCGGGGTCGACGTCGGCGGCGTGCAGGTCGAGGCCCGGGACGGCGGCGGCCGTCGCCGCGGCCACCGCCCCCGTGCCGCAGCAGAGGTCGACGACGACGGCGCCCGGGCGGGCGAGCGCCACCGCCTCGGCCACCAGCAGCTCGGTGCGGCGGCGCGGCACGAAGACGCCGGGCGCGACGGTGATCCGCAGCCCGCCGAACGCCGCCCAGCCCAGCACCTGCTCCAGCGGTGCGCCGGCCAGCCGCCGCTCGGCCAGCCGGGCCAGCTCGCCGGCGTCACGCGCCTCCGCCGTCAGCAGGGCGGCCTCCTCCTCGGCGAAGACGCAGCCGGCGTCGCGCAGCCGGCGCACGAGGCCGCTGTCGGGGGAGTGCACGGCGGTCTCCTTCGACGGGCGCGGGTTCCGGGGACGCCGCGGCCCACGCCCTACGCTGGGGCCGTGACCGGAGCGGGCCAGGACGCGGCGCCGGGCTGGTACCCCGACCCGGCCGGCACCCCCGGCGTGGTGCGCTGGTGGAGCGGCACCGCGTGGTCCGACGTCATGATGCCCGCGGGCCCGGGCGTGCAGGTCCACCGGGTGGCCGCCCGCACCGCCGTGCACGAGCCGGCCGTGCCGGAGGTCCCGCCGGCGCCCGCCGGCCGGCGCCCCCGCGCCCGGTCGTGGCTGGCCGCCGGCGCGGTGCTGGTGCTCCTCGTCGCCGCCGTCGTCGCGGTGCTGGGCACGGGAGCGGGCGGGGACGGCGCGGACGCCACCGCCCCCGACCCCGACATCGCACCGGTCCCGGCTCCCGGGGACCCCTTCCCGCCGGGCACGGTGCGGATCGTCGACGAGGTCGCCGGCATCTCCTACCCGTACCTGGGGGAGGGGTGGTCGGAGTTCGACCTGGGCCGGCAGCTGGAGACGACCGCGACCGCCGGGCAGTACTTCACCACCCAGGAGGCCACCCCCGACGGCGGCATCTTCATCTCCCAGTGCACCTCCGGACCGGTCGCCGAGGGGTACGGGTGGGGCGGCCCGTCGACGCTGCAGAGCACGGTGACGACGCTGGCCGCCAGCGTCCGGGCCAACTACTACCCGAGGCCCAACACGATCGAGGTCCGCCGGGACGAGCCCCGCACCGTCGACGGGCGCCCCGCCCACCTGCTGGAGTTCCAGCTCACCTGGGACGTCGAGGGCTACGACGCCTCCGGCGAGCGGGCGGCGCTGCTGCTCATCGACGTCGGTCGCCCGGCCCCGGCGCTGCTCTACGTCTCGATCCCCAACACCCACGCCGAGCTCTACGGCGTCATCGACCGGGTCGTCGCCGACGTCGACGTGCTGTGACACCTCCGTGTTGATCAGGTGACCTGATCGTTCCGGGTCCTGGCTCAGCGTTGACAGTGAGCTGGGACCCCACCAGGTGAGCCAGGACCCTGCTCTCCACCCTCCGGGAGACCGTGCGGGCCACCGGCGAGCGCGGGTTCCGAGGAGGGACGCGGCCGCAGAGGTTCCCCAGGGGTGGGGACGGCGACCGGCCGCAGTGCCACCCCGGGGACGACGTCGTCGTAGTGTCGGGCGCGTGACTGCAGCTGGTACCGAACTGACCCTGCGGCACCCGATCGAACGGTTCACGCTGGACAACGGCCTGCGGGTGGTCCTCGCCCCCGACCGCAGCGTGCCGGTGGTGGCGGTGAGCGTCTACTACGACGTCGGGATGCGCAACGAACCCGAGGGGCGCACCGGCTTCGCGCACCTCTTCGAGCACATGATGTTCCAGGGGTCGGCGAACGTCGCGAAGATGGAGCACGCCCGGCTGGTCCAGGCCGCGGGCGGCACCTTCAACGGCTCCACGCACCAGGACTACACGAACTACTTCCAGGCGCTGCCCGCCGAGGCGCTGGAGCGCGCCCTCTTCCTCGAGGCCGACCGCATGGCGGCGCCGGCGATCACCGAGGAGAACCTCCGCAACCAGATCGACGTGGTGAAGGAGGAGATCCGGGTCAACGTGCTCAACCGCCCCTACGGCGCCTTCCCCTGGCTGCAGCTGCCGCAGGTCGCGTTCGACTCCTTCGCCAACACCCACGACGGCTACGGGTCCTTCGTCGACCTCGAGTCCTCGACGGTCGCCGACGCGACCGACTTCTTCGACAAGTACTACGCGCCGGGCAACGCGGTGCTGTGCATCGGCGGCGACCTCGACGTCGGCGCGACCGAGGAGCTGGTCCGCCGGTGGTTCGGCCCGATCCCCGGCCGCCACGTGCCGCCGCTGCCGTACACGGGCGAGCCCTCGCCCACCACCGTCCGCTCCGCCGTGGTCGAGGACCCGCTGGCCACCGCGCCCGCGCTCGCCCTCGGCTGGCGCGTGCCCGACCCGGTCGGTGACTTCGACACCTACCTGGGCAGCGTGCTGCTGGCCGAGCTGCTCAGCGAGGGCGACGCCTCCCGCCTGGAGAGCCGGCTGGTCCACGGCGACCGCATCGCCATCGCCCAGAGCAGCTACGTGGGCCTGTTCGGCGACCCCTTCGACGTCCGCGACGCCACCCTGCTCACCACCCAGGTGCACCACCCGGCCGCGGTCCCGGCCGAGCGCGTCATGGCGGCCGTGCACGAGGAGGTGGGCCGCATCGCGACCGACGGCGTCGGCACCGACGAGCTCCGCCGCGTCCAGGCGCGCATCGAGGCCCAGCTGCTGCAGCAGGCCGACTCCGTGCTGGGCCGCACGCTGGCCTTCGCGGCGGCGGAGCTGGTCCACGGGCGGGCCGAGCTCGCCGGCGAGCTGGCCGCCCGGCTGGCCGCGGTGACCCCGGAGGCGGTGCAGGCCGCCGCCCGGGGGCTGGATCCGGGCACCGCCGCGGTGCTGGAGCTGCGACCGGCAGGAGGTGCCCGATGACCGCCGCCCTGATCCCGCCGCTGGGCGAGCCGCGGCCCCAGCCCGCGCCGGAGGCCGTGGAGACCACGCTGCCCAACGGGCTGCGCGTGGTCGTGGTGCCGCGCCCCGGAGTGCCCCTCGTCGAGCTGCGCCTGCGGGTGCCGTTCGCGGCGGCGAGCGCCCGCAACGCGGGCGTGCACGCGGCGCGCGGCGCCGTCCTCTCCGGTGCGGTGCTGCTGGGCACGCAGCAGCACGACCAGGCGCAGGTCGCCCAGCTGCTGCAGAGCCACGGCGCCGAGCTCTCGGTGAGCACCGACGCCGACCGGCTGGTCTTCGGCACCACGCTGCTCCCCGGCGGGCTCGCCCCGGTGCTGGAGCTCCTCGCCGAGCTGCTGACCGGCGCCAGCTACCCGGCCGGCCGCGTCGACGGCGAGCGCGACCGGCTCGCCGAGCGGATCGCGATCGCCCGCACGCAACCGGGCACGATCGCCCGCTCGGCGCTGGCCGCCCGCCGGTACGGCGCCCACCCGTACGCCATCCAGCTGCCCGACGCCGATCTCGTGGCCGCCGTGCGCGCCCCGGCGCTGCGCCGGCTGCACCGGGAACGGGTGCTCCCCGCCGGCAGCATCCTCGTGCTCGTCGGTGACCTGGACCCCGCGGCGGCGACCGGGACCGCCGCCGCCGCGCTCGAGGTCTGGAGCGGCAGCGGGACGGCGGTGCAGGCCCCGCCGGTGACCGAGCAGCCGGCGCAGGGCATCGAGCTGGTGCACCGGCCCGGTGCGGTGCAGTCGAACCTGCGCCTCGGTGGCCCGGCGCCCGCCCGGACCGATCCCGACCTCCCGGCGACGCGGCTCGCCGCGATGGTCTACGGCGGGTACTTCTCCTCGCGGCTGGTCGAGAACATCCGCGAGCGCCGCGGTTACAGCTACAGCCCGCGCAGCGCGATCGACCACCAGCGCGCGGCGTCGTCCTTCCTCGTCGAGGCCGACGTCGCCACCGAGGTCACCGGCCCGGCGCTGCTGGAGACGCTCTACGAGCTCGGCCGCATGGCGCTGACCCCGGTCACCGAGGCCGAGCTGGACGCGGCGCGCCGGTACGTCCTCGGCAGCATGGCGCTGAGCACCTCCACCCACGCCGGCCTGGCCAGCACGCTGTCGGCGCTGCTCGGCGTGGGCCTGCCGGCCGACTGGCTGAGCACCCACCAGCGCGATCTCACCGAGGTCACCGTGGAGCAGGTGCAGGCCGCCGCCGCCCGCTACCTGGCGCCGGAAGGCCTCACCGCCGTGGTCGTGGGCGACGCCGACCGGGTGGCCGCCGAGCTCGGCACCCTGGCGCCGGTCACCGTCACCGGGGGCGGCGGGCAGGAGTGACCGCCGGCCCCGGCCCCGGCGACGGCGGCCCGCTGCTGTCCCGCTCGGGGCACGACCGGGCCCACCTCGCCCGGACGCTGACCGACCCCACCGGCGGCCGCCCGGTGCGGGTGCTCACGGTCGACGCCACCCGCGCCGTGCCGGTGAAGGAGGGGCCTGCGGGACCCCGCCTGGTGTGGGACGAGCGCCCGGCCCTGCCCGCGGGCGCGGTGTTCCTCGGGGAGGCCGGCGGGGTGCCGTACGCGGCGGTGCGCGGGGAGCGGTCGCTCACCGTCAACGGCCGTCCGGTCGACCACTGGGCCGGGCTGCGCGAGGTCGGCGCGGCCCTGGGCGACCTGGACGCCGGCCTGCTGGCGCAGGCCGTCGGGATCCTCGAGTGGCACGAGCGGAACCGGTTCAGCCCGCTCACCGGGGTGGCGACGACGGTCGAGCGGGCCGGCTGGTCGCAGCGCGACCCCAGCACCGGCACCGAGTTCTTCCCGCGCGTCGACCCAGCGGTGATCATGCTGGTCCACGACGGCGGCGACCGGGTGGTGCTGGGCCGCCAGGCGACGTGGCCGCCCGGGCGGTTCTCCATCCTGGCCGGCTTCGTCGAGCCGGGGGAGTCCGCGGAGGCGGCGGTGGCCCGGGAGGTCGAGGAGGAGGTCGGGCTGCGCGTCACCGACGTCCGCTACGTCGCCAGCCAGCCGTGGCCCTTCCCGCAGTCGCTCATGCTCGGGTTCGTCGCCCGGGCCGACGGCGACCGGCCGCTGCGCCTGGACCCGCACGAGATCGAGGAGGCGCGCTGGTTCACCCGCGAGGAGCTGCGCAGCCGCGACGGGCAGCTGGCGGTGCCGCCGTCGATCTCGATCGCCCGGCACATCCTCGACCGCTGGTTGAGCGGCGAGCTCGGCTGAACGGGCGCGGGCTCCTGCAGCTCGCCGTTCCAGCACGTCACCCGAACCGGCCCTGGAGCACCAGCGCGGGGCGGTCGGGGTGGTCGGCCAGCACGACCGCGTCGGCGAGCGCCACCGGGTCCACCTCGTCGTCGTAGCGGTCGAAGGCCGGCAGCTCCCAGGCCTGCTCCGGCGGCGTGCGCCGTGCCCGCGCGGCCGGGGCCATCCGCAGGTGCACGACGACGTCGAACGCCAGCCCGACCCCCTGCAGCAGCGAGCCGGGCACGAGGAGCACCCCACCGGCCGCTGCCGGACGGCGGGGGAGCCGGGCCGACCGGTCCCGCGCCAGGTCCCACAGCGCCGGGAGGTACTCCCCGGAGCCACCCGGACCGACCGGCCCGAGGACCTCGCGGGCGAGCGCGCCGGTGTCCAGCCAGTCGGTGTAGCGGGCGTCGGGATCGGTGCGGCCGTGCTCGAGCCGCAGCGACGCCGGCCGGTAGAAGCCTTCGGCGGGGACGACGACGGCGGCACGCCCCAGCATCGGCAGCCGGTCGGCGACCTCCCCCGCGAGCGCTCCGGGGTCCGCCGCACCGGGGCCGTCGACGGCCACCCGCAGTGCGGTGGCGCCGGGCTCCGGCGGGACGTCGGCCAGCAGCGCGGCCAGGCGGTCGGCGAGGGCGCCGGGGGTGAGCGGTTCCGGACGGGTCAGGAGCGGCCGTCCGCGGTGGCGACGGCGCCGCTCGGCACGGGCTCGGGCCGCGGTGCCGGCGGTGCCGCCGGTGCCGGGGCGGGAGCGGAGGTGGGCGCCACCACGTCGGACGCCAGGCTCCCGAGCACCTCGCGGGCCAGCTCCACCACGGGCCGGCCCTGCGTGCGCGCCTCGCGGCGCAACCCCTCGAACGCCGCCCGCGGGCTCGTGCCCTGCCGCTCGGCGAGCACCCCGATCGCCCGCTCGGTCGAGACCCGGGCGGCCAGGGCGTGCTCCAGCTGCGCCACGGTGCGCTCCAGCGCGGCGATGCGGGCGTCCACCGGGTCCGTCTCGCCGGGAGCGGCCCCCGGGCCGCGTGCGGAGCGCCGCGCGGACCGGTCCGGCTCCGGCAGCCCGCCCAGCTCGTCGGCCAGGAGGTCGGCCAGGGTCATGCCCTCGACGACGTCCTCGACGGCGTCACCGCCGGCCGGGCCGCCGGGAAGGGGGACGACCACCCAGCCGCGCGCGGCCCGGGTCAGCGCGACCCGAGGCGGTTCCCCGGCCCCCGGGCAGGCCACGATCTCGGTACGGCACGGCGCATCGGGGGACACGCGCCCGTCGGAGGGCCTGGGACCGGGGACCACGGGTGCTCACGCCTCCGGGATGTGTGCCAGCTGGGCCTTCACCGCGTCGATGCTGGGGTTGGTCAGCGCGGTGCCGTCGGGGAAGACCAGCGTGGGGACGGTGCGGTTGCCCCCGTTGGCCTGCATGACCAGGTCCGCCGCCTGCGCGTCGGTCTCGATGTCGACCTCGGCGAACGCGATGCCCTCGCGCTGCATGAGCTTCTTCAGCCGCACGCAGTACCCGCACCACGTGGTGGTGTACATGGTGACGGCGGCGCCGGGGGTCGTGGTCATCGCGGGGGAGTCTCCCTGTTCGTGCCTGGTCGGTCCAGCCCCGGGACGGGGTGGCGTGCTGCCTGCATGCCAACGTGGCGCCCCTGGGGATGCTTCCCGCCGTCCGACGGTGCCGGCTGGGAGGATCGTCCGCGGAGCCGAGGGCTCCGCGGAGGTCCGGGACGAGGAACGGGGAGGGACGCCGGCGATGGCGCACGCGGACGCGGAGGCCGTGCTCGACGGGCTCGACGACGAGCAGCGCGCGGCCGCCCGGGCGGTGTCTGGCCCGGTCTGCATCCTGGCCGGTGCCGGCACCGGGAAGACGCGCACGATCACCCACCGGATCGCCTACGGCGTGCACACCGGCACCTACGTCCCCGAGCAGGTGCTGGCGGTGACGTTCACCGCCCGGGCGGCCGGCGAGCTGCGCGCCCGCCTGGCCGCGCTCGACGTCGGCGGGGTGCAGGCGCGCACCTTCCACGCCGCCGCCATGCGCCAGCTGCGCTACTTCGCCCCCCGGGTGCTGGGCGGCCCGATGCCGGGGCTGATCGAGAACAAGCTGCGGGTGGTCGCCTCCGCCGCCACGCGGAACCGGCTGACCACCGACCGCACCAGCCTGCGCGACCTCGCCAGCGAGATCGAGTGGGCCAAGACCACGCTGGCCACGCCCGAGGACTACCCGGCCCGCGCGAAGGCCGCCGGCCGCGAGGTCCCGTTCGAGCCGGCCGCGGTCGCCGCCGTATACGCCAGCTACGAGCAGGCCAAGCAGCGCGACGGCGCCCTGGACTTCGAGGACCTGCTGCTGGTCACCGCGTACGCGCTCGAGGAGCACCCGGACGTCGCCCGGCAGGTGCGGGCGCAGTACCGGCACTTCGTCGTCGACGAGTACCAGGACGTCAACCCGCTGCAGCAGCGGCTCCTCGACGCCTGGCTGGGCGGGCGCGCGGAGGTCTGCGTCGTCGGCGACCCCAACCAGACGATCTACTCCTTCACCGGCGCCGACCCCGACTACCTGCTGGGCTTCGCCGACCGCTACGCCGACGCGGCCGTGGTCAAGCTGGAGCGCGACTACCGCTCCACGCCGCAGGTGGTGGGGCTGGCCAACCGGCTGATCGGCCAGGCGCCGCCGCGCAAGGGCCTGCCGGGGCTCCGCCTGCTGGGCCAGCGCCCGCAGGGCCCCGAGCCGCGGTTCGTGGAGCACCCCGACGAGCCGGCGGAGGCCGCGGCGGTCGCGGCCCGCTGCAAGGCCCTGATCGACGAGGGCACGCCCGCCGCCGAGATCGCCGTGCTGTTCCGGATCAACGCGCAGTCGCAGGTGTACGAGTCCGCGCTGGCCGACGCCGGGGTGCCCTACGTGCTCAAGGGCGGCGAGCGGTTCTTCGAGCGGCCCGAGGTGCGCGAGGCGGTGCTGCTGCTCCGCGGGGCGGCCGCCGGGGGCAACGATCCGGGCATGCTCGTGCCCGCCGTCCGCGACGTCCTGGCGTCGACCGGCTGGGTGGAGCACCGCCCGCCGGCCGGGGGTGCGGCGCGGGACCGCTGGCAGTCGCTCGCCGCGCTGGTCGACCTCGCCGTCGACCTGGTGGCCGAGAACCCCGCCCTGGACCTCGCCGGGTTCGTCACCCACCTCGCCGAGCGGGCCGACGCGCAGCACGCGCCCACCGTCCAGGGCGTCACCCTGGCGTCGATGCACGCGGCCAAGGGGCTGGAGTGGGACGTCGTGTTCGTCGTCGGGCTGGTCGACGGCGTGCTGCCGATCGCCCAGTCCCTCAGCCGCCCGGAGGCGGTCGAGGAGGAGCGCCGGCTGCTGTACGTGGCGGTCACCCGGGCCCGGGAGCAGCTGACCCTCTCGTGGTCGCTGGCGCGCAACCCGGGTGGTCGGCGCGCCCGTCCGCGCAGCCGCTTCCTCGACGGGCTGGCGCCGGGCTCCGGGCCGACGGCGCCGCCCCCGCGCCGTCCGGCCAAGCGGGCGAAGGTGGTCCTGGAGGGCGAGGCGGGGGAGCTGTTCGAGCGGCTCCGCGCCTGGCGCAGCCAGACCGCGCAGGACGCGTCCGTGCCCGCCTACGTCGTCTTCTCCGACGCCACGCTCCAGGCCATCGCCGAGAGCCGGCCGGCCAGCCTCCGGGAGCTGTCCGGGCTGCCCGGCATCGGTGCCCGGAAGCTGGAGCTCTACGGCGCCGACGTGCTGGCCACCGTCAGCGGCTGAACGGGTGAGGGAGCCGTCGCCGACGGCGACGGCAGGCGGTTCCGAGACCCGCCGGGGTCCCCCTGCGGAGGAACCGCGATTAATTGGATTGACCCGGTATCCGGGGCGCCCCTAGTGTCCCGTTCCACACGCGCTGCACCCCCGTGGCGAGCCCGGCCGGCCGGCCGGACCGCGAGAGAGGAAGGAGGGGGTACCCGATGACGATCACCACCACGATCACCGCTGCCTCCGCCGACCTCCTCGGCCGCGGCGGCGTCGACGCGCGCACGGGTGGCCTGATCATGACCGGTCCCGCCGCTCAGCACGAGGGCACGGGTCTGTCCTCCGCCGCCTGCCGCGGTGAGTGGACCGCCGTCCTCGGTGGGGACGCCGGCGCCGCCGCCTTCGACCGGCGCCCGAAGTCGCTCCGCACCGTCGAGCGCCCCTTCGTGCCCACCTACCTGCCCCAGCACGACGGCACCACCCTCGGGATCCGATCCCCCGGGAGACCGCTGAGCTAGCCGCTCACCGGCCCTCCTCGAGGCCGCGGAACCCGAACCCCGGGATCCGCGGCCTTTCTGCTCTCCCCTCCGCGGCACCCGGCCCCGACTTCGGTCGGCGGGCCACCGCCGTCCGTACACGACCAGTACGAGGAGGAGCGGCAGTGCAGCAGACGATCGACCGCCCGACGTCCCACCGCCGGCCCGGGCTCCCGCGGACCGGTGGGCCCAGCCCCCGACGGCCACGCCCGGCCCTGCCCCCTGGACCGGTGCGGCGTCCCCTGCCGTGCCGGGTGGAGGACCCCGAGCTGTGGTTCGCCGAGAACCCGTCGCAGCTGGAACTCGCCAAGAGCTTCTGCGGCGACTGCCCGGTGCGGGAGGCGTGCCTGGCCGGCGCGCTCTCCCGGGCCGAGCCGTGGGGCGTCTGGGGCGGCGAGATCTTCGACCGGGGCGTCGTGATCGCCCGCAAGCGGCCACGTGGCCGTCCCCGGAAGGTCGTCGCGGCGTGAGCCGGCGGCCATCCCCAGCCCGTAAGCACGTGACCAGCAGTTCCGAGCTCCCGACCGGGAGCCGACCGAAGGAATCCGCGATGTACATGTTCGAGCCCGACATGGCCCGCAGCCGCATGAGCGAACTGCAGGCCGAGGCGATGGCCGCGTCCCGCGCCCGTCGTCTGTACCTGGCGCGGCGTGCCTCCCGGCGCGCCGAGCGCGCGGTCCGCCGGGCCGCGCGCGCCAGCGCCGCCGTCTACTAGAAGGACCCCGTCCTCCGCACCCCTCGCACGCTCGGGGCGAGCCTCGGGAGGGGGCCGCCTCGGGGCGAGCCTCGGGAGGGGGCCGGCGG
>NZ_SSXC01000064.1 GCF_021699055.1 Blastococcus sp. MG754426
CGCCCGAGACGATCGCCAAGGCGCAGCGCGGCACGGTGGAGGCGACGGAGGTCCTGGCCGCGGACACCGCCGCGGTCGCGGAGATGCCGCTGGACGCGCCGACGCGCGCGGCGTTCGAGACCTTCGCGGGCGCGACCCAGGCCTACCTGGCGGCGCTCGGTGAGCTGCAGACGGTGAGCGCCACCAACCCGGCCGCGATGCCCCCGCTGCTCAAGACGATGAACGACAACGAGGTGGTCATCGCCGAGTCGCTGGTCGAGGCCACCGACGCGGCCGCCGTCACCGCCCGCGCGACCGCGGCCGAGGCGACGGACGCCTACGAGACCGCCCGGACCCTCACCCTCCTGATCATCGCCGTGGGCCTGGTCGTCTCCGTGGTGCTGGCCCTCGTCGTCGCCCGCGGGGTGACCCGCCCCGTGCAGCGGATCCGCGAGGTGCTGGGCCAGGTCGCCGCCGGTGACCTGACCGTGCGCGCCGGCCGCACCGGCGGTGCCGAGCTCGGTGAGATGGCCGCCTCCCTGGACGAGACGCTGGACTCGATCGGCAACGTGCTCGTGCTCGTCAGCGACTCGTCCACCCGCCTGGCGGCCGCGTCGTCCCAGCTGAACTCCGCCGCCGAGGGGATGCGGGAGAACGCCCGCCTCGCCGCCGGTCAGGCCGACGAGGTGGTGACCTCGGCGGGCGCGGTGGCTTCCAGCGTGGACACGGTGGCCACGGGCTCCTCGCAGATGGAGTCGGCGATCCGGGAGATCGCGCACAACGCGACCGAGGCGGCGCGGGTGGCCGGTCAGGCCGTGGGCGTCGCGGAGACCACGACCCGCACGGTGGGCAAGCTGGGCGACTCGTCGCAGGAGATCGCCACGGTGATCAAGCTGATCAACGGCATCGCCGAGCAGACCAACCTGCTGGCGCTCAACGCCACCATCGAGGCGGCGCGGGCCGGTGAGGCGGGCAAGGGCTTCGCCGTCGTCGCCTCGGAGGTCAAGGAGCTCGCCCAGGAGACGGCGCGGGCGACCGAGGACATCTCGCAGCGGGTGGAGGCGATCCAGGCCGACACCGCCGGCGCGGTGGATGCGATCGGGCGGATCAGCCAGGTCATCGGGGAGATCAACGACTTCCAGGCGACGATCGCCGCGGCGGTCGAGGAGCAGACGGCGACGACGAACGAGATGAACCGCAACGTGGCCGAGGCCGCGAGCGGGTCGCAGGACATCGCGGCGGCGATCTCGGGCCTGGCGGCGGGGACGCAGGAGACCAACCAGCGGGTCGAGGACGCCCAGCGGGCCGCGGCCGAGCTGGCCCGGATGAGCGGCGAGCTGCAGGACGCGGTGGCCCGCTTCCGCGTCTGACGTCGGGCCACGATCACCGACGATCAGGTCACCTGATCCCGGCCGCGGGCGGTCAGAGGTACTGGCCGCCGCCGGGGTGGGGGTGCGGGCCGGGGGCCGGCTGCGAGCCGCCCGGGAGGGCCTTGCGGCGCATCTCCTCCAGCTGCGCGCGGGCGGCCATCTGCTGGGCGAACAGCGCCGTCTGGATGCCGTGGAAGACGCCCTCCAGCCAGCCCACCAGCTGTGCCTGGGCGATCCGCAGCTCGGCGTCCGACGGCGTCTCGCCCTCGCTGAAGGGCAGCGTGATGCGCTCCAGCTCCTCGCGCAGCTCGGGGGCCAGGCCCTGCTCCAGCTCGCGGATGGACGAGGCGTGGATGTCGCGCAGGCGGTTGCGGCTGGCGTCGTCCAGGGGTGCGGCGCGGACCTCCTCCAGGAGCTGCTTGATCATCGTGCCGATCCGCATGACCTTCGCGGGCTGCTCGACCAGCTCGCCGACACCGGGGGCGCCGTCGCCGTCGTCGTCGGCACCCGGGGGCATCGGGACGGCGCCGACCGGACGCCCGTCGGGGCCGACCACGACGACCTGCTGGGGGCGCTCGTTGCCGTTCTGCGGTGCAGTCATGGGCCCATCCTGCCCGGTGGCCCCGACGCTCCGCCGGGCACCGGGACGGCGCCGGGCCGTCCGGCCGCACGAACTAGGGTGCGGCCCATGTCATCGGGGGGCCGGCTGGACGTCGCGCAGGTGCGTGGCCTCTTCCCGGCGCTCTCCGACGGCTACGTGCACGCCGACGGCCCGGCCGGCTCGCTCGTGCCCGAGAACGTGGCGCACGCGGTGGGGTCCGCGCTGCGCATGCCGGTCGCGGACCGCGGCGGGGTCTTCCCGGCGTCCGGGCGGGCCGAGGCGCTGGTCGCCGGGGCGCGCGCGGCCGTGGCCGACCTGGTGGGCGGCCGGCCCGGGGGCGTCGTGCTGGGCCCCAGCACGACGGCGCTCACCTACCGCATGGCCCGGGCGCTGGCCCGCACCTGGCGCCCGGGTGACGAGATCGTGCTCAGCCGGCTGGACCACGACGCCAACATCCGGCCCTGGCTGCAGCTGGCCGCCACCGCCGGCGTGCGGGTGCGGTGGGCGGAGGTGGACATCGAGACCGGCGAGCTGCCGGCCTGGCAGTACGCCGACCTGCTCAACCGGCGCACCCGGCTCGTGGCGGTCACGGCGGCCAGCAACGCCCTGGGCACCCGTCCCGACGTCGCCGGCATCGCCGCGCAGGCCCACGCCGTCGGCGCGCTGGTCTACGTCGACGCCGTGCACGCCGCGCCGCACGTGTTCGTGGACAAGGCATCCCTGGGGGCCGACCTGCTGGCGGTGTCGGCCTACAAGTGGTGCGGCCCGCACGTCGCCGCGGTGGTCGCCGACCCCGACCTGCTGGGCTACCTGCAGCCGGACAAGCTGCTGCCCGCGCCGGACCGGGTGCCCGACCGCTTCGAGACCGGGACGCCGCCGTTCGAGCTCTACGCGGGCGTGAGCGCCGCCGTCGACCACCTGGCGGGTCTGTGCGGGGACGCCGCCGGCAGCCGCCGCGACCGGCTGCGGGTGTCGATGGCCGCCGTCGCCCGGCACGAGGGGGACCTGTTCGACTGGCTGGACCAGGCGCTGCGCGCGATGCGGCACGTGCAGGTGATCGGCGAGCCCGAGCGGTGCACGCCCACGCTGTCGTTCACCGTCGCCGGCATGCGCCCCCGCCAGGTGGCCGCCGAGCTCGCGCGGGCCGGCATCTGCGCGTGGGACGGCGACTTCTACGCCCGCGAGCTCTTCGACGCCCTCGGGGTGAACGAGGGCGGGGGAGCGGTGCGCCTGGGGCTGATGCACTACAACACCGCGGACGAGGTCGGCCGGATCATCGACGCCGTCGCCGCGCTCCGCTCCCGCTGAGGGTCCCCTGCGGGGGCCCGCCACGAGCCTGCGAGTGGTGGGGGCCGGGGGTCTCTCAGTCGCCGGTGACGAGCAGGACCTTGCCGACGTGCTCGCTGGCCTCCACGACCTGGTGCGCCTCGGCCGCCCGCGACATCGGCAGCCGCCGGTCGACGATCGGCCGGATGGTGCCGCGCTCGACGTCGGGCCACACGTCGTGCCGCACCGCTGCCACGATCTCCGCCTTGCCGCCGGGGCCCTCCACGGGGCGCGACCGCAGCGCGGTGGCGTGCACCGAGGCGCGCTTGGCCAGCAGCTTGCCCAGGTCCAGCTCCGCCTTGCGGCCGCCCTGCATGCCGATCACCACCAGCCGGCCGCCGACGGCGAGCGCGTCGACGTTGCGGGCCAGGTACGCGGCGCCCATGTTGTCCAGGACGACGTCGACCCCGCGGCCGTCGGTCGCCTCCCGCACCCGCTCGACGAAGTCCTCGTCGCGGTAGTTGATGCCCACGTCGGCGCCGAGCTCGCGGCAGACGTCGAGCTTGGTCGCCGTCCCCGCCGTGGTGAGCACCCGGGCCCCGGCGCGGGCGGCGAGCTGGATCGCCATCGTGCCGATGCCGCTGGCGCCGCCGTGCACCAGGAACGTGTCGCCACGGCGGAGGCCGGCGAGCATGAACACGTTGGACCAGACGGTGCAGGTGACCTCGGGCAGCGCCGCGGCGGTCGCCAGCTCCACGCCCGAGGGCCGGGGCAGCAGCTGCGGCGCCGGGACGGCGACCCGCTCGGCGTAGCCGCCGCCGGCGAGCAGGGCGCACACCTCGTCGCCGACCTTCCAGCCGGTCACGCCCTCGCCGAGCTCGCTGATGATGCCGCTGCACTCCAGGCCGAGGACCTGGGTCGCCCCGGGCGGGGGTGAGTAGTTGCCCTGCCGCTGCAGGAGGTCGGCCCGGTTCACCGCCGTGGCGACGACGTCGACGACCACCTCGCCGGGGCCGCAGACCGGATCGGGCACCTCCGCCCAGGTCAGCACCTCGGGACCGCCGGGCTCCGTGATCGTCACCGCACGCATGCCCCGACCCTAAGGCCCTCCCCAGGTCACCGCCCCGGACGCGCGACGGCGCCGCGCCCCCGGGGGGACGCGGCGCCGTCGTCGTCGGTCAGGCGCGGGCCTTGAGGTCCTTGCGCAGGATCTTGCCGGCCGCCGACTTCGGGACCTGCTCGATGAACTCGACGAAGCGGATCTTCTTGTGCGGGGCCACCTTCTCGGCCATGTAGGCCATGACGGCGTCCTCGGTGATCTCCGAGCCGGGCGCGCGGACGACGAACGCCTTGGGCAGCTCCTCGCCGCTCTCCTTCTCGGGCACGCCGATGACGGCGGCGTCGGCGATCTCCGGGTGGTTGATCAGCACGGCCTCGAGCTCGGCCGGGGCCACCTGGTAGCCCTTGTACTTGATCAGCTCCTTGACCCGGTCGACGACCGTGTAGCAGCCGTTCTCGTCGACGATCGCGACGTCGCCGGTGTGCAGCCAGCCCTCGCTGTCCAGGGTGGCGGCGGTGGCGTCGGGGTTGTTCAGGTACCCCTTCATCACCTGCGGCCCGCGGACCCACAGCTCACCCCGCTCGCCGGGCGCGGCGTCCTCGCCGGTGCCCGGGTCGACCAGCCTGCACTCGGTGTTCGGGATGGCGAAGCCGACGGAGCCCTTGGGCACGTCGATGGAGACGCCCGGCGGCTGGGCGTCCGCGTCGGGGGTGGTGTGCGAGACGGGGGAGAGCTCGGTCATGCCGTAGCCCTGGCCCACCGTGACGCCGGTGTCGGCGCCCTTGCGCAGCCGCTCCTGGGCGGCCAGCGCGAGCTGCTCGTCCAGCGGCGCGGCGCCGGAGAGGATCGAGTTCAGCGAGCTGAGGTCGTACTGGTCGACCAGCGGGTGCTTGGCCAGGGCCAGCAGGATGGGCGGCGCCACGAACGCCCGGGTGATCTTGTGGTCCTGGATGGTGCGCAGGAAGTCCTCGAGCTCGAACCGCGGGAGGGTCACCACCGCGCCGCCGAGGGCCAGGCCCTGGTTCATCAGCACGGTCAGGCCGTAGATGTGGAAGAACGGCAGGACGGCGATGATCCGCTCGTCCGAGCCGGTCTTCAGCAGCGGCAGGCACTGGGCCACGTTCGCCACCAGGTTGCGGTGGGTGAGCATGACGCCCTTGGGCAGGCCGGTGGTGCCGCTGGAGTAGGGGAGCGTGACCAGGTCGTTGGCCGGGTCGATGTCCACCTGGACCGACGGCGCGTCGGCGCCGAGCAGGTCGAACAGGTTGGCGTGCCCCTCGGCGCCGTCCAGCACGACGATCTCGTCGACCGGGGACTTCTCCGCGGCCGCCGTCGCGCGGTCCAGGAACAGCCCGATGGTGATCAGGATCTTCGCGCCGGAGTCCTTGAGCTGGAAGGCGATCTCGTCGGGCGTGTAGAGCGAGTTGATCGGGCTCATCACGCAGCCGGCGGCCGCGATGCCGTGGAAGACCACCGGGAACCACGGGGTGTTGGGGCAGAAGACGGCGACGACGTCGCCCTTGCGCAGGCCGCGGGCGTGCAGGTTGGCCGCGACCCGGTCGACGTACTGGGCCAGCTGGCCGTGCGTGATCACGTCGCCCTTGAGGCCGTCGATGAGCGCCGGTGAATCGGGCTTCTCGCGGCCGGCCGCCAGGACGAACTCGGGGACGGAGAGGTTCGGGATCTCGACGTCGGGATACGGGCTCGACAGCGCCACGGGTGTTCCTCCTCGCATGGTGTGTGGCGCCAGTCTCACACCCGCGGTGTCGCCGCTCACAAGGGGGTTACCGGCGGGTTCACCCGGTCACCGGGGCCAGAGGACCGACTGGGTGCAGCGGAAGAGCGCGATCGTCTTCCCGGTCGCGGCGTTGCGGACGACGGCGTCCCACACCTGGGTGGTGCGCCCGGCGTGCACGTTGGTGGCCTCGCAGGAGAGCCGCCCCTCGCGCGCGGTGCTCAGGTGGTTGCTCTTGAGCTCGATCGTGGTGAACCCGCTGGACCCCTCGGGCAGCAGCGCGCGCGTCGGCAGCCCGCAGCTGGTGTCGGCCAGGGTGACGACGGTGCCGGCGTGCAGGTACCCGTTGGGCGCGAGCAGCTCCGGCCGCACGTCGAGGTGGCTGGTGAGCCGGCCGGGCTCGTGGGTGTCGACGACGATGCCGAGCAGCCCCGGCAGGGTGCCCGGCAGCAGGGCGTTGAGCTCGTCGGCGGTCAGGAACCCGGTGGCGGACATGGTCGGCAACTTAGCGACGGCCGGCGCCGGCCGCGCCGCGGCCCCGATCGCCGTCCTGGCTCACCGTGCAGGGTCCTGGCTCACCGTCGACCGTGAGCCAGGACCTGGAACGATCAGGTCACCTGATCATCAGCGGGCTTCAGGCGAGGCCGCGGACGGTGCGCACGGGCGGTCGCGTGCCCTGGATCGAGGCCACCATGTCCAGCGTCTGCCGGGTCGGGCCGACGTCGTGGGCGCGGAACACCCGGGCGCCGAGCCAGGCGCTCACCGCCGTCGCCGCCAGCGTGCCGGTGAGCCGCTCGCCCAGCGGGACGTCGAGGGTCTCGCCGACGAAGTCCTTGTTCGACAGCGCCACCAGCACCGGCCAGCCGGTGCCCACCAGCTCGCCCAGCCGCCGGGTCGCCTCCAGCGAGTGCCGGGTGTTCTTGCCGAAGTCGTGCCCCGGGTCCACCAGCACCCGCTCGCGGTGGACGCCCGCGGCCACGGCGGCCTCGGCGAGCGCCGTCGTCCGCGTCACGATGTCGGCGACGACGTCGTCGTAGGCGATCCGGTGCGGCCGGGTGCGCGGCGGCAGCCCGCCGGCGTGGGTGCAGACGATCCCCGCGCCCGCCTCGGCCGCGACCGCCGCCAGCTCCGGGTCGACCCCGCCCCAGGCGTCGTTGACGACGTCGGCGCCGGCCGCGAGCGCCTCGCGCGCGACCTCGGCCCGCCAGGTGTCGATGGAGATGGGCAGCCGCGGGTGCGCCGCGCGGATGGCCGCGACCAGGTCGACGGTCCGGCGCACCTCCTCGGCGGGGGAGACCTCCTCGCCGGGCGCGGCCTTCACCCCGCCGACGTCGACGATGTCCGCGCCCTCGGCCACCACCCGGTCCACCCGCTCCAGGGCCGCGGCCAGCTCGTAGGTGGCGCCGCGGTCGTAGAAGGAGTCGGGGGTGCGGTTGACGATCGCCATGACCGCGAACGCGCCGTCGGGCACGTCGAGGGCTCCCAGTCGCAGCAACCCGCTCCCCGTCCCATCGTGGTGTGTGGTGGAGTCAGCCAACCAGACCGTCCACGAGGAGGCAGACAGATGGCGCAGACGACGGCCGACGGCGTCGAGGGGGTCCAGGGCCTGGTCGGGCAGCACCTGGGCCACAGCGACTGGGTGACGATCACGCAGGAGCAGGTCAACCAGTTCGCCGAGGCGACCGGTGACCACCAGTGGATCCACGTCGACCCGGAGCGGGCGAAGAAGGAGAGCCCGTTCGGCGGGCCGATCGCGCACGGCTACCTGACGCTGTCGCTGCTGCCGGCCCTGATGCCGCAGATCGTCGACATCACCGGGTTCCGCATGGGCGTCAACTACGGCACGGAGAAGGTGCGCTTCCCCTCGCCGGTGCCGGTGGGCGCGCGGGTGCGGGCCGGGGCCGCGCTGGAGGCGGCGACGCCGTTCGAGGGCGGCATCCAGATGAACCTGGCCGTCACCGTGGAGGTCGAGGGCGGCAGCAAGCCGGCGATGGTGGCCACCGTCGTCTACCGCCGCTACCTCTGAAGCCCCTGGGCGTTTTGTGCACTAACCGCCGCGGTCCCGCTCGCGGGTTGCGTCCGAGCGGCGGTTAGTGCACAAGACGCCGGGCTCAGGTGACGATCGCCTGGTTCACCAGCTGGCGCAGGTAGTTGCGGATCGGCAGCGTGCTGGAGGGCAGCAGCTGCGTGTAGAAGCTGACGGTGACGTCCTCGACCGGGTCCACGTAGAACGCCGTCGACGCCGCCCCGCCCCAGCTGTAGTCGCCGGCCGACGAGACGACGCCGTAGCGCACCGGGTCGATGACCATCGAGAACCCGAGGCCGAAGCCCACACCCCGCAGCGGGGTCTCGGCGAACAGCGGCCGCCCGAAGGTCTCCAGGTCCTGGTTGCCGGGGAGGTGGTTGGCCACCATGTGCGCGAGGGTGCGCGGGCCCAGGATCCGCCCGCCGTCGTAGGAGCCACCGCGGCGCAGCATCTCCACGAACCGCAGGTAGTCACCCGCCGTGGAGACCAGCCCGCCGCCGCCGGACAGGAACGCGGGCTTGCGGTGGGCCGCCTGCCCCATCGCGTCCAGCGGCGCGTAACCGGTCGCGGCGCCCCCGGGCTGCCCCGGGACGGCGCCGTAGAGGCGGGCGAGGGAGGCGACGTCGTCGTCGTCACGCAGCCCGAAGGAGGTGTCGCGCATCCCCAGCGGCGCGAAGATGCGCTGCTCGAAGAACTCGTCGAGGGGCTGCCCGGAGACGACCTCGACCAGCCGGCCGAGCACGTCGGTGGAGACGCCGTAGTTCCACTCGCTGCCGGGCTGGAAGACCAGCGGCACCGAGGCCCACTGCCGGCAGGCCTCGGCGGAGTCCGCGCCGGGCGGGGTGCCCCACTCGTGGCCCATGGCCCGGTACATGGCGTCCACGGGGTGGGCGTGGTGGAAGCCGTAGGTCAGCCCCGAGGTGTGGGTGAGCAGGTGCTGCACCCGGATCGGCTCCACCTGCGGGCTGGTCACCGGCTTCATCGCCGACCCGGCCACGTAGACGCGGGTCTCGGCGAACTCGGGCAGCCAGCGGGCGATCGGGTCGGTGAGCTGGAAGGCCCCCTCCTCGTACAGCATCATCGCCGCGACGGAGGTGATCGGCTTGGTCATCGAGAAGATGCGCCAGCGGGTCCCGGTCTCCACCGGCAGCCCCGCCTCGACGTCGCGGAAGCCCCCGTGGCCGACGTGCACCAGGCGCCCGTGGCGGGCCACCGTCACCAGGAACCCGGGGAGCTGGCCGTCGTCGACGTAGCGGGTCAGCCGGTCGTCGATGCGGGCCAGCCGGGCGGGATCCATCCCCACCTCGGCCGGGTCGGTGCCCACCTTCAGGTCGTCGCTCACGCCCACCTCCGGTCGCCGGGGTCGCCCGCCGCCGGGCGACGCCTCGACCGGCATCCTGGCTCACGTGCTTGTGAGCCCGGGCACACGGGGTCGAGGCGCCGGCCCGGCTGCGGGCTGCGGCCGGATCAGACCGGGACGGAGCTCGCGGCCTTCTTCAGGTTCGAGCCGGCGGTCACCTTGACGGTGTTGGCCGCGGGGATGTCGATCGACTCACCGGTCTGCGGGTTGCGGCCGGTGCGGGCGGAACGCTGGGTGCGCTCGACGGTGATCAGCCCGGAGACGGCGACCTTCTCGCCACGGGTGATGGCGTCGACCAGCTCGTCCTGCAGGCCGGCGAGGACCGAGTCGACGGTCGAGGCCGGGACGTCGGCGCGCTTGGCGATGGCGGAGACCAGTTCGGCCTTGTTCATGGAGCAACCTTTCCGTAGGGGGTGGCGGTGCCGTGTCCTCGGCACGCAGCCGGCTTGTCCACCCGGACGCGCGGAGCGCCACCGGGGTTCCCGCACCCGCGCCTGGCGGGGTGCGGGACCCGGTATCGCGGGGATCCCGGGCCGGGGGCACGGTGTCATGCCGCCTGGAGGTCTGGCCAGTGGGGGGTGCCGGGAAACCCGCAGCTGACCCGCTGATCACAGCCGTCACGCCCCCGGCGCGCGCCCCTCAGGCGTCGCGGATGTGGGCGCGCACCGTCGCGGCGAGCTCCGGGCCCACCTCGTCGATGCCGTGCCGGGCGGCGCCGTGCGGCACCGCCTGGGCGAAGATGCCGTCCTCGTCGGGGGCGGTGAACACGGAGCTGCAGCCGGGGATGATGTCGCCGCAGGCGAAGCGCTTCACGATGGTCTCTCCTCTGGGTGGGTCAGCGGTCGCCCCGGGCGGGGGACGCCAGGTCCTCGATCCGCAGCAGCCCGAGCACGTGGCCGGCCGGGTCGGTGCAGACGACGGGGTCGAAGCGGTGCGCCGGGGGGCGGGTGAGCGCCCGGCGCAGGGCGTCCTCGACACCGGTCGAGGGGTGCACGCGCAGCGAGACCGGGGCGGTGTGCACCTCGCCGGTCCGGGCGTCACACAGCAGCAGCGCGGTGGGCTCGCCGTGCGGTCCCACCAGGACGGCGGGGGGCGTGGCGGGCTCCTCACCCGGCACGCACTGGCGCACCGGGCGCACCAGGCTGGCGACGCTCTCGGTCAGCCGCGCACGGGCGGCGTGGGCCCGCACGAGCCGGACGACGTCGGGGTCCAGCGGCCGGAACTCCGGCGCCGGGCGGCCGAGCAGCCAGCCCTGGGCCAGGGGCACGCCGAGGCGGGTGAAGGCGGCGAGCTCAGCGGGCGTCTCCACACCCTCGGCGAGCAGCCAGGCGTCGATGCGGCCGGCGAACTCCCCGATCATCTCCACGAGCGCCATGCGGACGGGATCGCCGTCGACGTCGGAGACGAGCGCCCGGTCGAGCTTCACCAGCTGCGGCCGGACGGCGGCGAGCTGCTGCAGCCCGGAGTAGCCGCTGCCGGCGTCGTCGACGGCGACCAGCGCCCCGCGCTGCCGCAGGGCGTCGGTCTGCCGGCGCAGCGCGGACAGGTCGTCGACCGGCGTGTGCTCGGTCAGCTCGACCACGACGCGGTGCAGGTCGGGGCGGGTGGCGAAGGCGCGCTCGATGACCTCGGCGCCGAGCAGGTGGGGGCTGACGTTCACGGTCAGGAAGGTGCTGTCGGGAAGGTGGTCGACCGCGGCGAGCGCCTTGTGGATCGCCAGCGCCTCCAGCTCGGCGGCGAGCCCCGCCTCCGCCGCGGCGGCGAACCAGACGTCGGGTCCCGTGGCGCCGGGGAAGCGGGACAGGGCCTCGTACCCGGCGATCGTGGCGGTCGCGAGGTCGACGATCGGCTGGAACACCAGGGTGAGGTCGTCGGCGTCGGCCAGCAGCGGCCGGCAGTCCGGCGGAGCGCTCGTGCGGATGCCCAGCATGGCCTGGGGATCGACCGGTGCGAGCCGGAGCTTGACCCGGCCGGTGCCCGCTCACCCGCGCGGGGGGTGCTCCGCGCCCGCTCCCGCGGGATGCCGGTCCCGGACCGGCGGCCCGGCGTGCCAGCATGTGCGGGGACGCCCCCGGTCAGGGGGCGGCGAGCCGGGCGGAGGGTGCGTGGCCACGACAGGCGCCGCCGTTCCCGGCGGCTGGTGCGGCGAGGATCCCCTCACCGACCCGTTGCGGGTGGCCGCGGCCCGCCGGCTGCTGCTCGAGGTGCCGGGGCCGGCTGCCTTCGACCGGTTGTCGGCGCTGGCCGCGCGGCTCCTGGACGTCGGGCACGCCAAGGTCACGCTCTTCACCGATCACGACGTCGTGGTCGGCGGGTACGGGCTGCCTGCCGGTGTGGTGGGCGGCCCGGCGCTGGCCACCGGCGCGCTCTCGGCCATCACGGTGCGCCAGGGCCGGCCGCTGAAGGTCCCCGCCGCCGCCGAGGACGAGCGGGTCGCACACCTGCCCGCCGTCGTCTCCGGCCAGGTCGGTGCTTACCTGGGTGCCCCGCTCATGGCCGCCTCGGGGCAGGTGGTCGGGGCGCTGGCCGTCTACGACGTCGCACCGCGGACCTGGTCCGGGGACGCCGCCGAGCTCCTGGAGCAGCTGGCCACCTCCGTCGTCGCCGAGCTGGAGCTCTCCGCGGCGCAGTCGGCGGTCGGCACCTCGCGGGCCTGGCTGGAGGTGGCGCTGGAGGCCAGCTCCGTGGGCATCTGGGAGCGCGATCTGCGCACCGGCACCGTGCACTGGGACGACCGGTGCGCCGCGCTGTTCGGCCTCGACTCGGCCGCGGAGTTCGACTCGCTGGACGACGTCCTGAGCTCCCACGTCCACCCCGACGACCACGCCGCCGTCGCCGAGGCGATGCGCGTCGCGGTCGAGGAGCGCGGCGACTACACCGTGGAGTTCCGGGTGCCGCGCGAGGACGGCGCCACCCGCTGGGTGCTGGGCCGCGGCCGGGTGGTGGCGGACGCGACCGGCGCGCCGGCCCGGGTGCTCGGCACGGCCGTGGACATCACCGAGGCCCGTGGGCAGGCCCAGCGCAGGCTGACCGCGGTGCAGCGGGCCGCGGCCATCGCCGAGGTGGCGGCCGAGCTCGCCAACGCCGCGCGCCTCGACCAGCTCGCCGACATCGCGCTGCGCGGGGCCCAGGTGCTGGGGGCGGACTCCAGCGCGCTGGCCGTCTTCGACTCCGGTGGTGGCCCGCTGCGGCTGCGCATGACCGGCAACCTGGTGGCCACGGTGCAGGCGAGCGCTCCGGACGCCGGGCTGCTGGAGGGCGTCGTCCTGCCGATGGACGACGCGCTGCCGGCCCAGCACGCCGCCCGGCACGGGCGCCGGATCCTGCTGGACGACGCCACCGACGCGGTGGCCCGCTTCCCGGCGCTGGAGCCCGTGATCGAGCTGCTCGGGCTGCGGGCGCTGGCCACCATCCCGCTGCGCGTCGAGGGGCGGCTGCTCGGCGCGTTCCTCGCCGTCTGGACCGACGAGCACGACTTCACCGGGGACGACGTCGAGGTGCTGGAGGCGCTCGCCGCCCAGATCGCCCTGAGCGTCTCCCGGCTGCAGTCCGAGGCCGAGCGCGGCGCGGCGGTCGCGGCGATGGCGCAGGCCAACCAGCGCCTGCGGCTGCTCGCGGACGCCGGCCGGGTGCTCTCCGGCACGCTCGACATCGACCAGCAGATCGGCCGGCTGGCCTCGCTGGTGCTGCCCGAGCTCGCCGACTGGTGCTGGATCGTCGTCACCGACGAGGCCGGGCGCCTGCACGGGGTGGCCAGCGGCCACCGGGACCCCGCGCGCCGCGAGGAGGTCCAGACCTACGTGCGGGCGATGGTCGCCGACATGACCGAGGAGTCCGCCGCGCGGCGGGTCACGGCCACCGGTCAGGCCGTGGTGCTGCCCAGGATCGACTACGACGACGTGACGCGGGCGCTGCCCGATGCCGGCACCCGGGAGCTCTTCGCGCGGCTGGGGGCGGCCTCGGCGGTCGTGGTGCCGCTCGTGGCCCGCGGGCAGGCGCTGGGCGCCCTCGGGCTGTTCACCGGCGAGCACCGCGGCCCGCTGGGTGAGGCGGAGGTGGACACCGCCGTCGAGATCGGCCGGCGGGCGGGGCTGGCCCTGCACCAGGCCCGGCTGTACGAGCAGCAGCGCGACCTGGCCGATGCGCTGCAGCGCAGCATGCTCACCGAGCCGCCGCAGCCGGAGCACAGCGAGATCGTCGTCCGGTACGTGCCGGCCGCGGAGGGCGCCGAGATCGGCGGCGACTGGTACGACGCCTTCCAGCAGCGCGGCGGCACGACGGTGCTCGCGATCGGCGACGTCGTCGGCCACGACACCCGGGCGGCGGCGGCGATGGGCCAGGTCCGCGGGCTGCTGCGGGGGATCAGCTACTCCAGCGGCGGCTCCCCGGCGGAGGTGCTCACCGAGCTGGACCGCGCCGTGCAGGGCCTGGCGCTGAACACGATGGCGACGGCGCTGGTCGCCCAGCTCGAGCCCGAGCCCGGCGACGAGGCCGGGCGGATGCGGCTGCGCTGGGCCAACGCCGGGCACCCGCCGCCGGTGCTGCTCGCCTCCGACGGCAGCGTGGTCCTCCTCGACGGCAAGCAGGCCGACCTGCTGCTGGGCGTGGCGCCGGAGACGGAGCGGGAGGACCACGTCGCCGTCCTGGCGCCGGGCTCGACGGTGCTGCTGTACACCGACGGGCTGGTGGAGCGACGCGACCGCGACATCGACGCGGGCACCGAGGAGCTGCTGGAGGTGCTCGGCGAGTGCGGGGGGTTCCCCCTCGACGAGCTGTGCGACCGGGTCCTGCGGAAGATGATCCGGCCCGACGCCGAGGACGACGTCGCCATGCTCGCCGTCCGGCTGCGGCCCGAGGCCTGACGCCGGCCGGGACGCCCCGGTGCCGGGCCGTCCCGGCGAGCCGGCACGAGGTCCCCGCGCAGTAGCGCTCTGCCCACACGGGCGGGGCAGAGCCCTACTGTGCCGGAACGGCACGGCCCGGCCCCGAGCCCGCGAGGACCGGGGGTCCGCCTACTGGCCCGGCGGGACGTCCACGGCGGTCGCGGTGCCCGCGGGGGTGCGCGCGCCGTTCTCCGCCCGCAGCTCGGCGTCGCGGGCGGCCATCGCCTCCTGCCGGCCCGGCTCCTCGTCCAGGATCGCCGCGGCCTTCCACCCGGCCGGGATGGCGAACCCCTCCACCAGCGTGGTCATGTGCGGGCGCAGCTCCTTGAGCAGGCCGTTCACCGTGGACGTCAGCGTCTTGGCGCGTGACGGCGTGAGCTGCCCGTGCTCGAGGAACCAGCCCTTGTCCTCCTCGATGGTGGTCAGCGCGTACAGGTCGCAGACGGTGTCGAGGAGCGCCTTCGCCGCGGGGTCGGCCGTGCGGTCGACGGCGTCCACGAACGCCTCGAGCACGATCCGGTCGATGTGCGTCCGTGCCGTCTTGAGGACGTGGTCCTGGACGTCGTTGAAGACGTCGAAGGGCGCCATGCCCTCGCGCGTCGAGTTGTTCCGCAGCCGCCGGATCGCCCCCTCCAGCGTGTGCTTCTCGCGGAACTCCAGCATCTTCAGCTGCCAGCCGCGGTCGAGCATCGGCACCTCGTCGTCCCGGCCGGGGACGGCGTCGACCAGCCGCTGGATGAGCGCGCGGGCCGCCGTCCGCTCCAGCACCGTCTCGCGCACCATGTCGGCGACGAAGCCGACCCGGCCCCAGCCGTCGAGCGAGCCGAAGGCGTCGCGGTACCCGGTGAGCAGCCCCTTGGCCACCAGCTGCAGCAGGACGGTGTTGTCGCCCTCGAAGGTGGTGAAGACGTCGGTGTCGGCCTTGAGGTGCGGCAGCCGGTTCTCCTGCAGGTAGCCCGCACCGCCGCAGGCCTCGCGGCACATCTGGATGGTGCTGGTGGCGTGCCACGTCTGGGCCGCCTTCAGCCCGGCGGCGCGGGACTCCAGCTCCCGCTGGGCCGTCTCGTCGATCTCCTCGCCGTGCTCGTGCACCGCCGTCTGGATGTCGTGCATCGTGCTGACCAGCTCGCTCTGGGCGAAGGCCAATGCGTAGGTCTTCGCCAGCGCCGGGAGGAGCTTGCGCTGGTGCACGAGGTAGTCGTTGATGACGATCTCGCGCTCCTCGCCGGGGGCGGCGAACTGCCGGCGGGTGTTGCCGTACCGGACGGCGATGTCCAGCGCCAGCTTGGTGGCCGACGCCGCGGAGCCGCCGACGCTGACCCGGCCGCGCACGAGCGTGCCCAGCATGGTGAAGAAGCGCCGGGTCTCGTTCTCGATGCTCGAGGTGTAGGTGCCGTCCTCGGCGACCTGGCCGTAGCGGTCGAGCAGCATGTCGCGCGGCACGCTGACGTGGTCGAAGGCGAGCCGGCCGTTGTCGACGCCGAGCAGGCCGGCCTTCGGGCCGTCGTCGCCGATGGTGACGCCCGGCATCGGCTCGCCGTCCTCGTCGCGGATCGGCACCAGCCACGCGTGCACGCCGTGGTTCTTCCCCTGCGTGACGAGCTGGGCGAAGACGACCGCCATCCGGCCGTCCTTCGCGGCGTTGCCGATGTAGTCCTTGCGCGCGGCCTCGTGCGGGGTGTGCAGGTCGAAGGTCTGCGTCGCCGGGTCGTACGTGCAGGTGGTGCGCAGCTGCTGGACGTCGGAGCCGTGCCCGGTCTCGGTCATGGCGAAGCAGCCGGGCAGGTCGAAGCTCATGATGCCGGGCAGGTAGGCCTCGTGGTGCCGGCGCGTGCCGAGCAGCTGCACGGCGCCGCCGAACAGACCCCACTGGACGCCGGCCTTGACCATGAGCGAGAGGTCGACGAACGCCAGCATCTCGATCGAGGTGACCGACCCGCCGGCGTCGGCCTCGCCGCCGAACTCCTTGGGGAAGCCCAGCGTGACGCGGCCGGACTCGGCCAGCTTCGCCGTCATGCGGGTCACCCGGTCCCGCGCCTCGGCCATCGACTCGCCGTAGACCGGCAGCATCTCCGGGTCGTGCAGGTTCTCGCGGGCGTCGCGGCGCACGTGCGCCCAGCGGCCGTCGAGCGCCTCCTGCAGGCGGGCGGGGTCGACCGCGGGGGGCAGGGTGCTCGTCACAGGTCCTCCTCGGGGGATGCGGGGGTCACCACGCCGGAGAGCCCGGCCCAGGCGAGATCGGTGAGGTGGGCGGCGAGGTCGCGGCGCGGCATGGGCCGCCCGGCGCGCAGCCACCAGTCGGCGGCGGCGCGGACCAGCCCGACGACGGCGTGGCCCCAGGGCGCGGCGGCGACCGGGTCGCGGCCGGCCCGGCCGAGGGCAGGGGCCAGGATCGCGGCCGCCTGCTCGCCGACGAGGTCGGAGAGGCCGGTGATCGGGTCGTCGGAGTCGGCCGCCCCCGGTGGGGGGTGCACGACGAAGCGGTAGAGCTCGGGGTCGGCCTCCAGGAAGGCCAGGTAGGCCTCGATGGCGGCGCCGAGCATGTCGCGCGGCTGGTCGGAGCTGGTCATCGCGGCGCGCAGCGTCGGCACCAGCTGCTCGGCGACCCGGGTGCAGACGGCGGCGTGCAGGTCGCCGCGGTCGGCGAAGTGGCGGTAGACGACGGTCTTGCTGGTTCCGGCGACCGCGGCGATCTCGTCCATGCCCACGCCCGCGCCGTGCCGGCCGACGGCGACGACCGCCGCCTCCACCAGAGCGGCCCGGCGCGCCCGGCGGTGCTCGTCCCACCGGGAGTCGCGGCGGTCGCGGGGCGCGCCCGCGGGAGCAGCGGTCGACCCGGACCGGTGCTCGGCGCGCCCCTGGACGCTCCCGCCGGCCGCGCCCCGGCGCCCGGCCGGGGCAGCCGCCTCGGCGGACGGGCCCATCGCCTCGAGTTTCACGGCACCGACGGTACCGGGTACTGTCGGTACCGGCCACCCATCCCCCACATCGGAGGTCCCCATGGCTGAGAGCACGACGCGCCGGGCGGCGATCGTCGGCGGCAACCGGATCCCGTTCGCGCGGTCCGGCACCGCCTACGCCCAGGCGTCGAACCAGGACATGCTCACCGCGACCCTCGACGGGCTGGTCGCCCGCTTCGGGCTGCAGGGCGAGTCGGTGGGGGAGGTCGTCGCCGGCGCCGTCCTCAAGCACGCGCGGGACTTCAACCTCACCCGCGAGGCGGTGCTGGGCTCGAAGCTGGCGCCGACGACCCCGGCCTACGACGTGCAGCAGGCCTGCGGCACGGGGCTCGAGGCGGCGGTCCTCGTCGCGAACAAGATCGCGCTGGGGCAGATCGAGGCCGGCATCGCCGGCGGCGTCGACACCACCTCCGACGCCCCGCTCGCCGTGGGTGACGACCTCCGCCGCACCCTCATCTCGCTGAACAGCGCGAAGACGGTGCAGGACAGGCTCAGGGCGCTGGCGCGGATCCGCCCGGGCATGCTCGCCCCGGAGATCCCGCGCAACGCCGAGCCGCGCACCGGCCTGGCCATGGGTGACCACGCGGCGATCACCGCGGCCGAGTGGGGGATCGGCCGGGAGGAGCAGGACGAGCTCGCCGCCCGCTCGCACCAGCGCATGGCCGCCGCCTACGACCGCGGCTTCTTCGACGACCTGGTGACGCCGTTCCTCGGCCTGGCGCGCGACAACAACCTGCGCCCCGACTCCAGCGTCGAGAAGCTGGCGAAGCTCCAGCCGGTCTTCGGCACGGGCGAGGGCGCCACGATGACGGCGGGCAACTCGACGCCGCTCACCGACGGGGCGTCGGCCGTGCTGCTGGCCTCGGACGAGTGGGCGCGGGCCAAGGGCCTGCCGGTGCTGGCGCACCTGGTGGACGCGCAGACCGCCGCCGTCGACTACGTGCACGGCGGCGAGGGGTTGCTCATGGCGCCGGTCTACGCGGTGCCGGTGCTGCTGGCCCGCAACGGCCTCACCCTGCAGGACTTCGACTTCTACGAGATCCACGAGGCCTTCGCCTCCACGGTCCTCGCGACGATGAAGGCCTGGGAGGACGAGGCGTTCTGCAAGGGGAAGCTGGGCCTGGACGCGCCGCTGGGCGCGATCGACCGCGCCAGGCTCAACGTCAACGGCTCGTCCCTGGCGGCCGGGCACCCCTTCGCCGCGACCGGCGGGCGCATCGTGGCCAGCCTGGCGAAGATGCTGCACGAGGCGGGCCCGGGCAAGCGGGGGCTGATCTCCATCTGCGCCGCCGGCGGTCAGGGCGTCGTCGCCATCCTCGAGTCCTGACCCCTCCCGGCGTTCTGTCGCTGCCCGGCGTCATGTGCGCATGACGCCCACCTCGGAAGGAGCCCCTCCAGTGGCTGACTGGTACACGACCTTCGCCAACTCCGGCCTCGGCACGACGATCACCAAGCAGCTGGGCCTGCCGCGCCCGGCCGAGCTGCGGCGCCACGAGCCGGGGCAGCCGCTGCTGCCCGGCCCGGTGGTCGTCGGCTCGGCGGGTGCGGGGCGGCTCCGCGACACCGTCACCGCCGTCCTCCGGGACGCCGGGGTGACGGTGCAGTCGCCGGTCACCGCCGACGGCGCGACCGACGGCGAGAAGCCGGCCGCGGTGGTCCTGGACGCCACCGGGCTCACCGGCCCCGGCGACCTGGCCGGCGCCCACGACTTCCTGGCACCGGCGATCAAGCGGCTCCGCGCCTCCGGGCGGGTGCTGGTCCTCGCCGACCCGCCCGCGGAGGCGACCTCGCCGGCGCAGGCCGCGGCGCGCCAGGCGGTGGACGGGCTGGTCCGCTCCATCGGCAAGGAGCTGCTGGACGGGTCGACGGCGAACGCCCTGTTCGTGCCCGAGGGAGCCGAGGCCTCGCTCGCCGGGCCGCTCCGCTTCTTCCTCTCCGGCCGCTCGGCCTACGTCGACGGGCAGTTGCTCACCGTCACGGCGGCCGACGTCCCGGAGAACCCCGACGAGGTGGCGCCGCTGGCCGGCAAGGTCGCCGTCGTCACGGGGGCGGCCCGCGGCATCGGCGCGGCCATCGCGCAGGTGCTGGCCCGCGACGGCGCCCACGTGGTCGCCGTCGACGTCCCCGCCGCCGGCGACAAGCTGGCCGAGGTGGCCAACGGGATCGGCGGCACGGCGCTGCAGCTGGACATCACCGCGGCCGACGCCCCGCAGCGGCTGGTCGAGCACCTGCGCGAGCGGCACGGCGGTGTCGACGTCGTCGTGCACAACGCCGGCATCACCCGCGACAAGCTGCTGGTCAACATGGACGCCACCCGGTGGAACACCGTCATGGCGGTCAACCTGCAGGCGCAGCTGGACATCACCCAGGCGCTGCTGGACGCCGACGGGCTGCTCCGGGACGGCGCCCGGGTCGTCTGCGTCTCCTCGCAGTCGGGCATCGCCGGCAACCGCGGCCAGACCAACTACGCCGCCAGCAAGGCCGGCGTCATCGGCATGGTCCGCGCCTGGGCGCCGGGGTTCGCGGCGCGCGGGGCCACCATCAACGCCGTCGCACCCGGCTTCATCGTCACCGAGATGACCGCCACGATGCCCTTCGGCACCCGCGAGATCGGGTCGCGGATCAACTCGCTGCAGCAGGGCGGGCTGCCGGTCGACGTCGCCGAGACCATCGCCTGGCTGTCGCAGCCGGCCGCCGCCGGGGTCAACGGCCAGACGGTGCGGGTCTGCGGCCAGTCGATGCTGGGGGCCTGAGGTGGCCGGGACCTCCGCAGGGCGCACCGTCCTGGAGCAGCCGCCGAACATGGCGGCGCTGTTCGCCAAGGCCGCGCTCACCGCGCGCGGCCGGGGCGGGGAGCTGCCCGCCACCCGGCTCGCGCGCACCGGCGTGACCGTCGACCCGGCGGAGCTCGCCGGGTACGCGCGCGTCTGCCGGTTCCCGCTGGCCGACACGCTGCCCGCGACCTACCCGCACGTGCTCGCCTTCCCCCTGCAGCTCGCGCTGATGAGCGACCGCGCGTTCCCGCTCGCCCTGCCCGGGCTCGTGCACGTGCGCAACCGCATCGACGTGCTGCGGCCGATCGGCACGACCGAGGCGCTGGACCTCGAGGTCCGGGCCGAGCGGTTCGCGCGGCACCGCAGCGGGGCGACGGTCGACCTGTGCGCGTCGGTGCGCTCGGCGGGTGCCGAGGTGTGGCGGTCCCGCTCGACGTACCTGGCGCGCGGCGCGACGGCACCGGAGGGGGCGCCGGAATCCGATGTGACGGTCGCGGTCGGCGACCTCGACCGCGCGGTCGCCACGTGGCGGGTGCCCGACGACGCCGGCCGCCGCTACGCGAAGGTCTCCGGTGACGTGAACCCGATCCACCTCTCGGGCCTGACCGCCAAGGCGTTCGGCTTCAAGCGGGCGATCGCGCACGGCATGTGGGTCAAGGCGCGGGTGCTCGCGGCGCTGGAGAACCGGCTGCCCGATGCGTTCGCCGTCGATGCGGCCTTCCGCAAGCCGCTGTTCCTGCCCTCGACGGTCACGCTGTCGACGGCGCCGGCCGAGGGCGGCTGGGACGCCGCGGTCCGCAACGCGAGGAGCGGCACCGAGCACCTGGTCGCCACCATCCGCCCGCACTGAGCCGAGGAGCCCCGCGTGCCCGTGTCGTTCGACCTCACCGAGGACCAGCTCGAGCTGCAGAAGTGGGTGCACCAGTTCGCCGCCGACGTGGTGCGCCCGGCCGCGGCCGGGTACGACGAACGGGAGGCCTTCCCGTGGGAGGTGCTCCAGGAGGCGGCGAAGATCGGCCTGTACTCGCTGGACTTCTTCGCCACCCAGTGGTTCGACGAGTCCGGTCTCGGCATCCCGCTCACCATGGAGGAGCTCTTCTGGGGTGACGCCGGGATCGGGCTGGCGATCGTCGGGACCACGCTGGCCGCGGCGAGCGTGCGGGCCAACGGCACCGACGAGCAGGTCGGGCGGTGGATCCCGGCGATGTTCGGCACGGAGGCCGAGCCGAAGGTGGCCGCGTTCTGCTCCAGCGAGCCCGATGCCGGCTCCGACGTCGGGGCGATGCGCACCCGGGCGGTCTACGACGAGGCGGCCGACGAGTGGGTGCTCACCGGCACCAAGACGTGGGCCACCAACGGCGGGATCGCCGACATCCACGTGGTCACCGCCGTCGTCGACCCCGAGCTCAAGGCCCGCGGGCACGCCAGCTTCGTCGTCCCGCCCGGGACCCCGGGCCTCAGCCAGGGGCAGAAGTTCCTCAAGCACGGCATCCGCGCCTCGCACACCGCCGAGGTCGTGCTCGACGGGTGCCGCATCCCCGGCGACTGCCTGCTCGGCGGCCGCGAGCGGCTGGAGGAGCGGCTCGCCCGCGCCCGGGAGGGGCTGAAGAGCGGCCGCACCCAGCCGTCGATGGCCACCTTCGAACGCACCCGGCCGGCCGTCGGCGCGCAGGCGGTCGGGGTGGCGCGGGCCGCCTACGACTACGCGCTGGACTACGCGAAGCAGCGGGTGCAGTTCGGGCGGCCGATCGTCGAGAACCAGGCGATCGCCTTCCAGCTCGCCGACATGCGCACGCGGATCGACGCCGCCCGGCTGCTGGTGTGGCGGGCGGCGTGGATGGCCCGCAACGGCCGGCAGTTCACCGCCGCGGAGGGCTCGATGTCCAAGCTGGTCGCCGGGGAGACGGCGGTGCGGGTGACCGAGCAGGCGATGCAGATCCTGGGCGGGAACGGCTACACGCGCGACTACCCGGTCGAACGGATGGCGCGCGACGCGAAGATCTACACGATCTTCGAGGGCACCTCCGAGATCCAGCGCCTGGTCATCGCCCGCACCCTCTCGGGCGTGCACGTGCGCTGAGGCGGGCTCCCGGCGGCGCCGTGGCCGGCCCGCCCGGGGCGCCCCGACCGGCGACGGGCCGGGGTCGGTGTGGCCCTCCCGGTTGTAGGGCTCTGCCCACGCGGGCGGGGCAGAGCGCTACTGCCCTCGGGAGGTGTCGCGGGTTCCGGGGAGCGAGCCCGCCGGCCGGGTCGGGGCTCGGCGGGCGGCCGCCCGCTCAGCCGGGGCCCAGCGCGGCCAGCACGGCGTCGAGCACCCGCCCGGCGCCGGAGCGGACGACGTCGTCGGTGACCAGCCCGGTCTCCGCCGCGGCCTCGTCGAACGCCCGCCGCGCGGCGGCGTCGTCGAGCCCCCCGGTGTTCAGCGCGACGGCGGCGACCCGGGCCGGGCGCACCCAGCCCGCGGCCTGCTCGTAGTCGCGCACGATCACCGCCAGCGGCGGGAGGGCGGTGCCCGGGTAGTCGGCGATCGCGGTGCGCCCGGCCCGGTGGCACAGCACCAGCGCGTCCGCCGAGGACCCGTGCAGCAGGCCGAGGGTCACCCCGGAGTAGGCCGGGTGGTAGATCGAGCCCTGCCCCTCCAGCCAGATCAGGTCGCCGCGCGCCGCACCCTCCCGCACCAGCCGGTCGGCCGCGCCGGCGACGAAGTCGGAGATCACGTGGTCGACCGCCATGCCCCACCCCGCGATGGCCACGCCGGTCTGCCCGGTGGCCACGAACACCGAGCCCAGGCCGCGGTCGCGGGCGGCCCGGTCCAGCTCCAGGACGACGCTCATCTTCCCGATCGCGCAGTCCGACCCGACCGTGTGCACCACGCGGGCACCGACCGGCCCGGCCAGCGGGACCCCGAGGTCGTCGGGGACCGCGCGCAGGTCGCGGATCCCGACGCCGGACGCCCGGGCGGCGGCGGCGAGCTCCGGATCGGCCCGCAGGTCGGTGTGCAGCCCGGCCTCGACGTGCATGCCCAGCCGCAGCGCGGTCAGCAGCGCCTCCCGCCAGGCCGCGGTCAGCCGGCCGCCGAGCGGGGCGACGCCGAGCAGCAGCGTCGTCGCCCCGAGCTGCCGGGCGGCCGCCACGTCGGCGACCACGGGGGCGGGGGACGCGCAGAACGGGACGACGTCGACCGCCCGCCGCCCGGTGTGCGCCGCATCGACCACGCACACCACCTCGCGGGTGCCGTAGCGGAGCACCCCGTGGGCGGTCTTCGCGTAGGACTCGGCGAGCTGCCCCCCGGTCAGCACCGCCAGGCGCTCCCCGCTCACGCCGGGCCCCCGGCCGGCTCGACGCCCAGGCCCGGCGCGTCGGGCAGCACCACCCGCCCCGCGTCGAGCCCGAGGCCGGTGAAGGGCTCGTCCGAGATGAGCAGGTGGGCGTCGAGGTCGACCAGGTCGGCCAGCGGCCCGAGCTGCGCGGCCTGGGCGATGCCGAGCGGGGACTCGATCATGCAGCCGAGCATCACCCGCAGGTCCAGCGCCGCGGCCGCTGCCAGCATCCGCTGCGCCTCGCGGATGCCCCCGCACTTGGCCAGCTTCACCACGATGCCGTCCGCGTATCCGGCGACGGCGGGCACCGAGGCGAGGTCCCGGCAGCCCTCGTCGACGTAGACCGGCAGCCGGTCGGGCAGCTCCCGGTAGCGGGCGAAGGAGTCCAGGTCGGCGGCCGGGAACGGCTGCTCGACCATCTCCACCCCCAGCTCCCGCAGCCGCGGCAGCAGCTCGCGGGCCTGGTCGAAGGTCCACCCCTCGTTGCCGTCGATCCGCAGCCGGGCACCGGTGACCGAGCGGATCGCCTCCAGCCGCTCCAGGTCCCCCGGGCCGCCGACCTTCACCTTGTAGACGGCGAAACCGGGAGCGCGCCGCACCCGGGCGACGGTCTCCTCCACGGGCGCGATCCCGATGGTGAAGCTGGTCGGCGGCAGCACCCCGTCGAGCCCCAGCAGCCGCCACACCGGCTGCCCGTAGCGCCGGCCCACCCAGTCGTGCACCGCGCCGTCGAGCGCCATCTTCGCCCCCTGCGGCCCGTCCCAGGCGCGCAGCCTCCGGGCGATGCCCTCGACGTCGCGCAGGTCACCGCCGAGCAACGCGGGCCCGTCCGAGGCGACGGCGTCGGCCATCCCGGCCACGGACTCCCCCCAGTAGGCCACCGGCGCCCCCTCGCCGCGCCCGCGGACGCCCCCGTCGTCCACCTCGACGACGAGCACCTCCTCGGTGTCCACCGACGAGCGGGCGATGGTGAACGTGTCGCGCAGGTGCAGCGTCAGGGGGCGGCAGGTGAGCTCCACCCGGGCAGTCTGGTGGCCGCCGCCACCCCGCGGCTACCGGTTGCGGCCCAGGGCGTCGTGGCTGGTCACCCAGTCCCCGGCCAGGATCGCCGAGGTCAGCGAGATGTCGCCGGCCAGCACGACCCCCGCGCAGATCTCGGCGAACTTGTGCACCTTGTCCCTGCCGTAGCAGCCGAGCACCTCGAGGCACTCGCGCTGGGTGGGCAGCCCGGTGCCCCCGCCGTAGGTGGCGACGATGAGCGAGGTCAGCGTCGTCGACCAGTAGTAGTCGCCGTTCTCCAGGAGCTGGGTGTAGGTGACGCCGGAGTGCGACTCGGCGACGTTGGCGGCGTCCTGCCCGGTGGCGATGAACATCGCGGTGAGCCCGTTGGCGGCGTGCGCGCCGTTGTAGGCCGCGCCGGACATGAAGGCGCCCGCCATGCCGATCTGCCGGTACTCGAACAGCTGCCGGGTGCTGACGCCGGTGAGCCGGCGCAGCACCTCGTCGGGGATCGTCACCTCGGCGACGACGCGCTTCCCGCGCGTCATCAGCATGTTGATCTGCGAGTGCTTCTTGTCGGTGTCGATCGCGCCGGAGAGGACGTACCGCGGGTGGTCGGGGTGGTTCTCGCGGATCCACTCGCACGCGGCGAGCGTGGCCTTGCCGGTCATGTTCTGGCCGGCGGCGTCCCCGGTGGTGTAGTTGACGCGCAGGTAGCGCAGCGGGCCGATCTGGTGCTGGCCGATGTAGGTGAGCCGCCCCGAGCGGGTCGTGGCCTCGGCCGCCGCGCGGATGCCGTCGGTGTTCTCCTCCACCCACCGGCCGAACTCCCGGGCCGCCAGCGCGTCGTCGAACATGAAGGCGGGCGCGCGCTGCATGTGGTCGTCGACGACGGTGGTGCGGGCGCCGCCGCACTCGGCGATCACCCGCATCCCGCGGTTGTAGCTGGCCACCAGCGTGCCCTCGGTCGTGGCCATCGGCACGAAGAAGTCGCCCCGGGCGTGCTCGCCCCGCAGGGTGAGCGGCCCGGCCAGGCCCAGGGGCACCTGGGCGACGCCGGTGAAGTTCTCGATGTTGCCGGGCAGCAGGGCGGGGTCGATGGAGTAGCGGCCGACGTGGTCGAGCCCCGCGCCGGTCTGCTCGGCGACGAAGGCCTGCCGCTTGTGCGCCATCTCGTCGGTGTAGTCGTGCTCCCGGTCGCGGGGGACGCGGGCGCGGTGCGCGGGGTCGCCAACCTGCGGATACGGGAGCAAGGTCGAGGTGGACGACCTGCCCAGACCCCGGAGGTTCCCGTGCGCACGACCCGATCGATCACCCTGGGCGCCGCCGGTGCGCTCGTCCTCAGCGCGTGCAGCGGCGGCGGCGAGAGCGTCGACACCGGCGGGGGCGGCGGCGGGGGCGGCGGCGACGTGCTGGTGGCCGCCGTCAGCGCCCAGCCCGACCAGTTCGACCCGCACGTGACCAGCGCCTACCCGAGCTTCCAGGTGCTGGAGAACGTGTACGACACCCTCGTCGTCCCGAACGCGCAGGACCTGACGATGGAGCCCAGCCTGGCCACCGACTGGGAGGTCAGCGAGGACGGGCTCACCTGGACGTTCAACCTGCGCGAGGACGTCACGTTCCACGACGGCAGCGAGTTCGACGCGGCCGACGTCGTCTACTCCTACAACCGGATCATCGACGAGGAGCTCAGCAACGCCTACCGGTTCGCCACCGTGGAGAGCGTCGAGGCCGTCGACCCGCAGACCGTCGAGATCACCGTCAGCCAGCCGACGCCCAACCTGCCCGCGCTGATCGGCGCCTTCAAGGGCATGGCGATCCTCCCCGAGGGCGCGGCCGACGAGTACGACCTCACCACCGAGGCGGTCGGCACCGGCCCGTTCACCCTGGAGAGCTCCGACGCCAGCAGCACCGAGCTCGCCGCGTACGAGGACTACTGGGGCGGCGCACCGAGCATCGGCGGGGTCGAGTTCCGCTACATCACCGAGCCGGCCGCCGCGCTCACCGCGCTGCAGAACGGCGAGGTGCAGTGGACCGACAACATCCCGCCGCAGCAGATCGAGTCGCTCGGGGGCGACGACTCCGTGGAGCTCGCCACCACGCCGAGCGTCGACTACTGGTACATGAGCATGAACTACGACCGGGAGCCCTTCGGCAACCCGCAGGTGCGCCAGGCGATCGCCACCGCGGTCGACCGGGCGGCGGTCACCGAGGCGGCCCGGTTCGGGGCGGCGCAGCCCAACCAGACCGCGATCCCCGAGGACAGCTTCTTCTACTTCGACTACGCGCCGTTCGAGCCCAGTGCGGAGGAGGCGCAGTCGCTCATCGAGCAGTCCGGCGTCCAGACGCCGATCACGATGGGGCTGATGGTCACCGACGAGTTCCCCGAGACCGTCACCGCCGCCCAGGTCATCGCCAGCCAGCTGGAGCCGATCGGCGTCGACGTGGACGTCCAGACGGTGGACTTCGCGACCTGGCTGGACCGCCAGGCGCAGGGTGACTTCGACGCCTTCATGCTGGGCTGGCTGGGCAACATCGACCCGTTCGACTTCTACCACGCCCAGCACATCACCGACGGCTCCAGCAACTTCCAGGGCTACAGCAACCCGCAGGTCGACGAGCTGCTCGCGCAGGCCTCCACGGAGACCGACCAGGACGCCCGCAAGGAGCTCTACGACCAGGCCGCGACGCTGATCGTCGACGACGTCTCCTACCTGTACCTCTACAACCCCGACGTCGTGCAGGCCTGGGCGCCGGGGCTCTCCGGGTACGAGATCCGCGCCGACAAGGCGATCAACTTCGAAGGCGTGGAGCTGCCCTGACCGGCTACGTCCTCCGGCGGGTCGGCCAGTCCGCGGTCGTCCTCGCCGGGGTGAGCGTCATCGTGTTCGCCCTGGTGCACCTCGTACCGGGCGATCCGGTGCGGCTCGCGCTGGGCACCCGGTTCTCCCAGGAGAGCTACGACGCCCTGCGCGAGCGGTCGGGGCTGGACCAGCCGCTGGTCGAGCAGTTCTTCGGCTGGACCGGCCGGGCGCTCACCGGTGACCTGGGGGTGAGCTTCCGCAGCGGCGAGACGGTCACCTCCCTGATCGGCGAGCGGCTGCCGGCCACGCTGACGCTGGCGTTCGCCTCGATCCTCGTGGCGCTGCTCATCGCCGTCCCGCTGGGCACGGTCTCGGCGCTGCGCCCGCGGTCGCTGGTCGACCGCGTGGCCACCGTGATCAGCCAGTTCGGCATCTCGGTGCCCGACTTCTGGATGGGCATCGTGCTCATCCTCGTCTTCGCCGGGACGCTGGGCTGGCTGCCCTCGGGGGGCTACGTCCCGCTCACCGAGGACCCCGGCGCCTGGCTCCAGCGGCTGCTCATGCCGGCGCTGGTCACCGGCGTGGTCTCCGGCTCGGTGATCACCCGGTTCGTCCGGTCCAGCGTGCTCGAGGCCCTGGGCGCCGACCACGTGCGGACGGCGCAGGCCAAGGGGCTGGGCACACGGCAGGTGTTCACCTGGCACGTCCTGCGCAACGCCCTGCTGCCGCTGGTCACCGTGACCGGCGTGCAGCTGGCCTACCTGCTCTCGGGGGTGGTCGTCGTCGAGATCGTCTTCTCGTGGCCGGGGCTGGGGCAGCTCGCGCTGCAGGCGGTCCAGGCGCGCGACTACCCGGTGCTCCAGGGCGCGATCCTGCTGTTCGCGCTGGTCTTCCTGGTCATCAACCTGGTCGTCGACCTGCTCTACTCCGCCATCGACCCCCGGATCCGCCGATGAGACACCGCCGAGTCCTGCGGGCGACATCCAGCCGAGGCCTGCTGCCATGAGCATCCAGCCGACACCGGGACCCCCGCCCGCCCAGGGACGGGACGGCGGCCGGCCGCCGGAGACGCCGGAGGAGCCGCCGGGCGGGGCGCCGCAGCGGGAGGCGGAGCCCGCGGCGCCGACGCTGCGGCCGGCCCGCCCGCGCTGGCGGGAGACGCTGAGCCTGCTGGCGCACAACCCGACCGCGGCGATCGCCTCGGTGGTGCTGCTGCTCATCGTGGTCGTGGCGGTCTTCGACGACGCCCTCGCGCCGCAGGGGGCCAACGAGATCTCGGTGACCGACCGGCTCCAGCCGCCGAGCTGGGAGCACCCGTTCGGCACCGACGACCTCGGCCGCGACATCCTGAGCCGGGTCGTCCTCGGCGCCTCGGTGTCGCTGCGGGTGGGCTTCCTCGCGGTCGGCTTCGCGCTCGTCGTCGGCACCCTGATCGGCCTGCTCGCCGGCTACTACGGCAGGTGGGTCGACGACGTCCTCATGCGCTTCATGGACATGCTCTTCGCGTTCCCGGCCGTGCTGCTGGCGATCGCCGTCCTGGCCGTGCGGGGGCCGGGGTCGGGCAACACCGCCCTGGCCATCGGCATCGTCTACACGCCGATCTTCGCCCGGGTCACCCGCGCCAGCGTGCTCGGCGTGCGCGAGGAGGTGTACGTGCGGGCGTCCCGCTCGGTGGGGGCCTCGGACTGGCGGATCCTGACCCGCCACATCCTGCCCAACGCCGCCCCGCCGATCATCGTGCAGACCTCGATCAGCCTGGCGTTCGCGGTGCTGGCCGAGGCGGCGCTGTCGTTCCTCGGCCTGGGCACCCAGCCGCCGAACCCCTCGTGGGGGCTGATGCTGGCCGAGGGGCGCGGGTTCATCGAGCTGGCCTGGTGGCTGGCGTTCTTCCCGGGGATGGCGATCTTCCTGACGGTGCTCTGCTTCAACCTGCTCGGCGACGGCCTCCGCGACGTGCTCGACCCGCGCACCGCGCCCGCGTCCCCCGCGACCGGGAGCACGACTACACCGACGAGATGGCGCACAAGCGGCAGGCCTTCGTCGCCGAGCAGACCGGCGCG
>NZ_SSXC01000065.1 GCF_021699055.1 Blastococcus sp. MG754426
CGCCGATGGTACTGCCCTGGAGACGGGGTGGGAGAGTAGGACGCCGCCGGACAACCATTCACGAAGGGCCCCAGCCACCAGGCTGGGGCCCTTCGTCGTCTCCTCACCGCGGCCGTCGCCTCGGACGGCGGCCGTGTAGCAGGCGCGGCCGGGAGAGCGCCGGAGCCGATGCCGCGGTCAGCGCCGGCGGGGCTCCTTGGTGGTGGCCCCGACGTTGTCCGCGAACCAGGCGTTGAGCGAGCGGAGGTCGCGCCATGCGTCCCGCACCCGCTCCAGGGCCTCGGGTGTGTGCAGCCACCCCTCCGGGGCCCAGTGGCGCGCGGCGTGCAACGTCTTGTGCTTGAGCAGGTCGGTGCGCGGGTCCTCGGCCGAGTAGCCGGCGGGCACGCGCACCAGGCGCTCGCCCTCCATCCGCCAGCCGGCGGCCCGCAGGCGGGAGACCTCCTCGGCGAGGCGGGTGCCCTGCAGCGGTTCGGCCACCGCTCGGCGGTACCTCGCCACCTGGTCGGACTCCAGACGCCAGCAACCACCGGCGACGGTGAGCCCGTCCGCGGAGATCTGCACGTACCAGGCGCCCGCGCCGCGCCCCTCCGGGTTCACCACCGCGCCCTGGTGGTTCTTGTACGGGGTCTTGTCGTGGCTGAAGCGGACGTCGCGGTACGGCCGGAACACCTTGGCGGTCCCGAACTCCTGCGCCAGCGCCTCCACCAGCGCCGTCATGGGGGCGCGGACGTGGGCCTCGTACGCGGTGCGGTGCGCCGTCCAGTACGCCTTGCTGTTGTCCGCCTCCAGGCCCTCGTAGAAGACGAGCCCCTCGTCGGGGAAGCCGTCGAAGGTCATCGGTCCACGCCCTCCGGGTCCAGCGCGACGTGCCACCGCAGCTCCCGCAGCGGCGCCGCCCCCGTGTCCAAGGTGCGGGCCCAGCCGTCGGGGGCCCAGCCGGCCGACTCGTAGAAGCTCGCGGAGGCCTGGTCCGATTCCGCGAGCCAGACCTCGAGCCGGTCCGTGCCCTCGGCGGAGGCGAGGTCGGTGACCGCGGCGAGCAGCCGGCTGCCGTGGCCCCGGCGGCCCCACCGCGGCTCCACCAGCAGCGTGCTGATCTCGCCGGTGCCGGTGCCGGTGCCGGTGCCGGTGCCGGTCGCGACGGCCGCGACGGCCGCGAAGCCCACCACCGCGCCCTGCTCCACGGCGACCAGGACCCGGTGGTGCGCCGACGGTGGCGTGGTGACGGCCGAGCGCCAGGTCTCGGTGACCGCGGCCTCGTCCCACCCGTCGAGGACCTCCGGGGGCAGCAGGGAGCGGTACGCGGTCCGCCAGGTGATGCCCTGCACCCGCGCGATCGCGGCGGCGTCCTCGGGCCGCGCCGGTCGCACCGACACGTCCGCGGAGCCCGTGAGCCGGGGGAAGGGGATCGAGGTCACCCGGGCAGCGTAGGGGTGCCGGCCGGGGCGGCGGGTGTCGTACCGGCCGGGCAGGATCTCCGGTCGTGACGCCCGTCGAACGGTTGCCCGCCGCGCTGGCCCGGCGCATCGCCCTCGCCGCGCAGGGCTTCGCCGAGCCACGGCCGGCGACCCCCGTGGGGACGCGGCAGCTGCGCCGGCTCACCGAGCGGCTCGCCGTCGTCCAGATCGACTCGGTCAACGTGCTGTCCCGGTCGCACTACCTCCCGGCCTTCAGCCGGCTGGGGCCCTACCCCCGCGAGGTGCTGGACGCACTGGCCAACCGGCGGCACGACCTGTTCGAGTACTGGGCGCACGAGGCGTCGTTCCTCCCGGTGCGACTGCACCCCTTCCTGCGCTGGCGCATGGCGGCGGTGCAGCAGGAGGCCTGGGGCAGCATGACGAGGGTGCACCGGGAGCGGCCGGAGTACGTCGCGTCGCTGCTCGACCGGGTGCGCCGCGACGGGCCCCTCCGGGCCGGCGAGCTCCAGGAGCAGCGGCCGAACCGGCCGGGCAGCATGTGGAACTGGCACGCGGGCAAGGCGGCGCTGGAGTACCTGTTCTTCATCGGCGAGCTGACGGCGTCCTGCCGGACGGCGGGGTTCGAGCGCGTCTACGACCTGCCCGAGCGGGTGCTGCCCGCGGACGTGCTGGAGGCGCCCACGCCCCCCCGTCCGGACGCGGTGCGGGAGCTCGTCCGCACCGCGGCCCGGGCACTGGGCGTGGCCACCGAGGCGGACCTGCGCGACTACTTCCGGCTGACCCCGGCCGACGCCCGGACGGCGATCGCCGAGCTGTCCGACGCCGGTGAGCTGCTGCCGGTCGAGGTGGTCGGCTGGGGTCGTCCGGCGTGGCTGGACCCGGGGGCGCGCCGCCCCCGCTGGATCCGGGCCCGCGCGCTGCTGAGCCCGTTCGACTCCCTGGTGTGGGAGCGGCCGCGGGTCGAGCGGATCTTCGGCTTCCGCTACCGGCTGGAGATCTACACGCCGGCGCACCAGCGGGTGCACGGGTACTACGTGCTGCCCTTCCTGCTCGGCGACCGGCTGGTGGGGCGCGTGGACCTCAAGGCCGACCGGAAGGCCGGCGTCCTCCGCGTGCAGGCCGCGCACGCCGAGGACGGGGTGGACCGCTCGGCGGTCGCGGCAGAGCTGGCCGCCGAGCTGCGGCTGATGGCCGGGTGGATGGGGCTGGACCACGTCGCCGTCGGGGACCGGGGGGACCTCTGGCCCGAGCTCAGCCGCGCGCTGGCCGCCGCGGCGTGAGCCCGGCGAGCCGGCGCACCACGGTGAGACCGCCCGGCTCCCCGGGCCAGTGCCGCACCAGCGCCTCGTCGCCTGCCCGCCGCACCACCGACCGCAGCACCCACGCGACGACCACGACGTCGTCGGCGTGGCCGAGGACCGGCACGACGTCGGGCACCAGGTCGACGGGGGAGAGCAGGTAGGCGAGCAGCAGCCAGAGCCGCACCCGCAGCCCGGCCGGCAGGGACCGGTCGGCGGCCAGCCGGCGCACCAGCCGCACGACGTCGGGCAGCAGCCGCAGCCCGTCCCGCACGGTCAGCCCGTCGGGCCGGCTCCGCCACAGAGCCGCCATGAGCAGCAGCCAGACGAGCAGCAGGCCGCCGGCGAGGGCGAGCAGCGGGCGCCACCACTCCACGCGCCCCAGTCTGCCCGGTCGCCGGCCGTAGGCTCGACGGGTGCCAGAGATCGCGCCGCTCCGGGTCCAGGTCGTCGCGCAGACCCAGTTCACCGCCCCCGCGGACGTCCCGTGGGAGACCGACGCCGACGGCGGGCAGGCGCTCGCCGAGTTCGCCGGCCGGGCCTGCTACGAGTCCTGGGACAAGCCGAACCCCGCGACCGCGACGAACGCCGGCTACCTGCGGCACATCCTGGAGGTCGGGCACCTCGCCGTCCTCGAGCACGGGACCGTGAGCATGTACCTCACCGGCGTCTCCCGGTCGCTCACCCACGAGCTGGTGCGCCACCGTCAGTTCTCCTACAGCCAGCTCTCCCAGCGCCACGTGCCCGAGGACGCCGCCGTCGTGGAGCCGGCGGTCATCGCCGCGGACCCGGAGCTGCACGCGCGGTTCGTCGCGGCGACCGGCGCGGCCGCGACCGCCTACGCCGAGCTGCTCGAGGGTCTGGAGCAGCGGCTGGCCGACGTCCCCAACGCCACCCTCCGGCGCCGGCAGGCCCGCCAGGCGGCCCGGTCGGTGCTGCCCAACGCCACCGAGTCGCGGATCGTCGTCACGGGGAACTACCGGGCGTGGCGGCACTTCGTCGCCATGCGGGCCAGCGAGCACGCCGACGTCGAGCTCCGCGAGCTGGCGATCGCCTGCCTGAGGGAGCTGCAGCGGGTGGCCGGGAACGTCTTCGGCGACTTCCGGATCAGCCGGCTGGCCGACGGCACCGAGGTCGCCGCCAGCCCCTTCGTCACCGAGGGCTGACCACCTCGGCGGCACCTCTGGGCACGCCCGTCGCCGGGGTCCCGGCACGTCGGGAGGCGGCCGTACCCTCGGGGCCGTGGCAGCCCCGATCGACACCCAGTACGAGGACCTCCTGCGCCGCATCCTGGCGCAGGGCGCGCCGAAGGACGACCGGACCGGGACGGGCACCCTCAGCCTGTTCGGCGAGCGCCTGCGCTACGACCTGTCCGAGACCTTCCCGCTCGTGACGACGAAGAAGGTGCACTTCAAGTCGATCGCCGTCGAGCTGCTGTGGTTCCTGCGGGGGGAGGGCAACGTCGGCTGGCTGCGGGAGAACGGCGTCACCATCTGGGACGAGTGGGCGTCCGCCGACGGCGAGCTCGGCCCCGTCTACGGCGTCCAGTGGCGGTCGTGGCCCACGCCCGACGGCGGGCACGTCGACCAGATCGCCCAGCTGCTGGAGACCCTGCGCACCGACCCGGACTCGCGCCGCATGATCGTCTCGGCCTGGAACGTGGCTGCGCTGCCCGAGATGGCGCTCGCCCCCTGCCACGCCTTCTTCCAGTTCTACGTGGCCGGCGGGAAGCTCTCCTGCCAGCTCTACCAGCGCAGCGCCGACATGTTCCTCGGCGTGCCGTTCAACATCGCCAGCTACGCGCTGCTCACCCGCATGATCGCCGCCCAGGTGGGGCTCGAGCCGGGCGAGTTCATCTGGGTCGGCGGCGACTGCCACATCTACAGCAACCACGTCGAGCAGGTGACCGAGCAGCTCTCCCGCGAGGTGCGGCCCTTCCCCACGGTGGAGCTGGCGCCGGCGCCGTCGCTGTTCGACTACACCTACGAGCACTTCGCGGTGCACGGCTACGAGCCCCACCCGGCGATCCGGGCAGCCGTGGCGGTGTGACCGGCCCGGCGAGCGAGCGAGCCGGCCGGGGCGGCCTGGCGATGATCTGGGCGCAGGCCCGGGGCGGCGTCATCGGGGCCGACGGCGGCCTGCCCTGGCACCTGCCCGAGGACCTCGCGCTGTTCCGCCGGCTGACCACCGGGTCGACGGTGGTGATGGGCCGGCGCACCTGGGAGTCGCTGCCGCCGCGGTTCCGCCCGCTGCCGGGCCGGGTCAACGTCGTGCTCACCTCCGACCCGGGCTGGTCGGCCGAGGGCGCCCTCGTCGCGCGTTCGGTGGACCAGGTCCTCGCCGAGCACCCGGCGGCCTGGGTGATCGGCGGGGGCACCGTCTACGCGGCGCTCCTCCCGCACGCCGACCGGGTGGTGGTCACCGACGTGGACACCGACGTCGGAGGGGACACGTTCGCGCCGTCCCTGGACGGCGGCTGGGTGCGTGCCGCGCGGACACCGGCCGAGGGCTGGTCGGTCTCGGCGTCGGGCGGGCTGCGGTTCGCGGTGTCGGAGTACGTGCGGGATCCCGTCGGCTCCGCTGGGTAGATTCACCCCATGACCTCCGACCCCGCCCGGCCGTTCGGGCGCCTCCTCACGGCGATGGTCACCCCGCTGGCCGAGGACGGGTCGATCGACCTCGCCGGGGCCCAGGAGCTCGCGGCGCACCTGGTCGACCGGGGCGGCAGCGACGGGCTGGTCGTCCTCGGGACGACGGGGGAGTCGCCGACGACCAGCGACGCCGAGCAGCGCGCCGTCCTCGAGGTGGTGCTGGACGCCGTCGGTGACCGCGCCACGGTCGTCGCCGGCGTGGGCACCTACGACACCGCGCACTCGATCGAGAAGGCGCGGACGGCGGCGGAACTCGGCGTGCACGGGCTGCTGGTCGTCACGCCGTACTACAACCGCCCGCCCCAGGCCGGCCTGCTGCGCCACTTCACCTCGGTCGCCGACAGCACCGACCTGCCGGTGATGCTCTACGACATCCCGATCCGCACCGCGACGCCCATCGAGGTCGACACGCTCGTGCGCGCCGCCGAGCACCCGCGGATCGTCGCGGTGAAGGACGCCAAGGGCGACCTGGGCGCCATGGCCTGGACCCTCGCCCGCACCGACCTGGCCTACTACAGCGGCGAGGACATGCTGAACCTGCCGATCCTGGCGATGGGCGGCGTCGGCATGGTCAGCGTCGTCAGCCACCTCGTCGGCCCCCGCCTGGTCGAGCTGGTGGCCGCGGTCGAGGCGGGTGACCTGGTGAAGGCCAGGGAGATCAACGACAGCCTGCTCCCGGTGTACACCGGGATCTTCCGCACCCAGGGCGTCATCACGGTGAAGGCCGCGCTCAACGCGCTCGGCCTGCCGGCCGGGCCGGTCCGGCCACCGCTGGTCGACGCCACCCCCGAACAGCTCGCGCAGCTGCGCGACGACCTCGCCGCTGGAGGCGTCACCCTATGAGCGGCCAGGTCACCCAACCGCACCTCGACCTCAAGGCACCCCCGCCGCTGCCCGAGGGCGGCCTGCGGGTCATGGCCCTGGGCGGGCTCGGCGAGATCGGCCGCAACATGGCCGTGCTGGAGTTCGACGGCAAGCTGCTGGTCATCGACTGCGGCGTCCTCTTCCCCGAGGCCGAGCAGCCCGGCGTCGACCTGATCCTCCCCGACTTCGGGGTCATCGAGCACCGGCTCGACGACGTGGTCGCCGTCGTCCTCACCCACGGGCACGAGGACCACATCGGCGCGATCCCCTACCTGCTCCGGCTGCGGGAGGACATCCCGCTGGTCGGCTCGCGGTTCACCCTCGCGCTGGTGGCGGCCAAGCTGCGCGAGCACCGGCTGGACGCGACGCTGGTCGAGGTGGCCGCCGGCGACGACCACCTGGCCGGGCCGTTCCACTGCGAGTTCATCTCGGTGAACCACTCGATCCCCGACGCCCTCGCGGTGGCGGTGCACACCCCCGCGGGCGTGCTCGTGCACACCGGCGACTTCAAGATGGACCAGCTGCCGCTCGACGGCGTCCTCACCGACCTCGGGGCCTTCGCCCGGCTCGGGGTCGAGGGCATCGACCTGCTGCTCGCCGACTCCACCAACGCCGAGGTGCCCGGCTTCGTCACGCCGGAGCGGTCGATCGGCCCGGTGCTCGACGACGTCTTCGCCCGCGCCTCGCAGCGGCTGATCGTCTCCAGCTTCGCCAGCCACGTGCACCGCATCCAGCAGGTGCTCGACTGCGCCGACAAGCACGGCCGCAAGGTGGCCCTCGTCGGCCGGTCGATGGTGCGCAACATGGGCGTCGCCCGCGACCTCGGGCTGCTCAAGGTCGCCCCCGGGCTCATGGTCTCGCTCGACGACGCCGCGGCGATGCCGCCGCACCAGGTGGTGCTGGTCAGCACCGGGTCGCAGGGCGAGCCGCTGTCGGCGCTCGGTCGGATGGCCCGCGGCGACCACCACCAGGTGACCATCGAGGCCGGCGACACCGTCGTCCTCGCCTCCTCGCTGGTGCCCGGCAACGAGACCGCCGTCTACAAGGTCATCAACGGCCTCGCGCGGCTCGGCGCCACGGTGGTGCACAAGGAGACGGCGCGGGTGCACGTCTCCGGCCACGCCCCGGCCGGCGAGCTGCGCACGCTGCTCAACGTGGCCAAGCCGCGCTACCTGATGCCGGTGCACGGGGAGTGGCGGCACCTGCGGGCCCACGCCAAGCTCGCCGAGGAGACGGGCATGGCGACCGACCGGATCCTCCTCGCCGAGGACGGCGTGGTCGTGGACCTCGTCGACGGCAAGGCCGCCATCGTCGGGTCGGTCCCGGTCGGTGACGTGTACGTCGACGGGCTCAACGTCGGTGACGTGGGTGAGGAGTCGCTGCAGGCCCGGCGCATCCTCGGCGACGAGGGCTTCGTCGCGCTCACCGTGGTGATCGAGCCGTCGACCCGGACCATCGTGCGCCCGGTGCACCTGTCCACCAAGGGCTTCTCCGACGACCCGGCCGCGTTCGACGAGGTGCTCGCCCTGGTCGAGGGCAACCTCAAGCGCGCCCTGGCCGACGACGAGGTCGACGCGCACCGGCTCTCGCAGATCATCCGGCGCACCGTCGGCAAGTGGGTGTCGGACAAGCACCGACGGCGCCCGATGATCATCCCGACGGTCCTCGAGGTCTGAGACCGTGAGCAGCCAGGACGTGCTCCGGGAACCGCTGAGGGCGCAGCTGGAGGCGTTCCTCGACGAGCACCGGGAGTCGCTCCGCGGCTGCCTCGACGGCCTCACCGAGGAGCAGGCGCGCCGCTCGCTGGTGCCCTCGCTCACCACGCTGCTCGGCCTGGTCAAGCACGCGGCCTTCGTCGAGCGGGTGTGGTTCGACGAGGCGATCTCCTGCCGCTCCCGCGCGGAGATCGGCATCCCGGAGACCGTGGACGAGTCCTTCACCCTCAGCGACGAGGACACCATCGCCTCGGTGACCCAGGCGCACCGGGAGGCCTGCGAGGCGTCCCGGCGGGCGACCGCGCACCTGGACCTCGACGACGTCGTGCACGGCAACCGTCGCGGGCCGCTGCCGCTGCGCTGGGTCTACCTCCACGTGCTCCGGGAGCTCGCCGAGCACGGCGGGCACGCCGACATCCTCCGCGAGCAGGTCACCGCCGGCCGGCTCAGCTGATCGGGACCGGCGTGATGCCCTCGTCGGCCGGCAGGTCGAAGCCCCACACCTGCGCGTAGAAGGACAGCTCGCCGTCCAGGGCGGCCCGGATGTTCCCCGCCCTGCGGAAGCCGTGCTGCTCGCCGGGGAACAGCAGGTAGGCGTGCGGCACGCCCTTGGCGCGCAGCGCGGCGACGATCGCCTCGGCCTGCGACGGCGGGACGACGGCGTCCTCCTCGCCCTGGAAGACCGCCAGCGGGGTGTTGAGGGCGTCGACGTGGTTGATCGGGGAGCGCTCGTCGTACACGGCCCGCCCCGACGGCCACGGCGCGACCAGCCCGTCGAGGTACCGGGACTCGAACTTGTGCGTCTCGGCGGCCAGCGCGCCCAGGTCGGCGACGCCGTAGTGGCTGGCCCCGGCCGTGAAGACGCCCGGGCGCATCGACAGCGCGGCCAGCGTCGTGTACCCGCCGGCCGAGCCGCCGCGGATCGCCATGCGCGCCGGGTCCACCCGGCCGGCGTCGGCGAGGAACCGCGCACAGGCCACGACGTCGTCGAGGTCGACCACGCCCCACCGGCCCTGCAGCGCCTCGCGGTAGCGGCGGCCGTAGCCGACCGACCCGCGGTAGTCGACGTCCGCGACGCAGAACCCGCGGGAGGTCCAGTACTGGATCTCCAGGTTCAGCACCGGGACGGCGGCGGCGGTGGGGCCACCGTGGACCACCACGACCAGCGGCGGGAGGCTGCCCGCCGGGGCCGACGCCTGCGGGTTCGTGGGCGGGTAGACCAGCGCGTGGGCCTCGCCGATGCCGGTGCCGCGGTCCTCGGTCGGGAACGTGACGTGCTCGGGCCGGGAGAACCAGGCAGGGTGCAGCCCCAGCTCCCGCGCCGGCCGCAGCACCTCGGTGGCGCCGCTGCCGGCGTCCACACGCAGCACCACCGGCTCGCTCGCCGGGCCGCCGGCGACGCAGACGACGCCCGTGCCCTGCGCCGTGACGTACCGGAAGGTGCCGTAGGGCAGGTCCAGCTCGCGCGGCTCCCCGCCCGGGGTCAGCACGGCGAGGCGGTCGCGGCCCTCCCGGCCGTAGGCGACCACCACGCGCCCGTCCGCCAGGAGCGCGTAGCGGGACTGGCCGAACAGCCACTGCGGGCCGCCGATGTCGCTGCCGACGTCGACGACGAGCTCGGGCTGCTCGTGCGGCGGTCTCCGGTACAGCGACCAGAAGTTCGTGCGGTCGTCCAGCCACCACAGCGCGAGGTCCGCGCCCCAGGCCGGCTGGACGACGGACTCGCCGGGACCGCCGGCGAGCACGTGCTCGGTCCCGTCGGCCGCCCGGACGACGAGCTGGGCGCTGTCCCACGGCATGTCGGGGTGGTCCCACTGCAGCCAGGTGAGCGTGACGCCGTCCGGGGCGAGCCGCGGGCCGGCGACGAAGTCGGGGCCGGAGACCAGCACCTCGGTGGTGCCGTCGAGGCCCACGCGCACGATCTCGTCGACCACGTCGGCCGCGGCGCCCGACGCGGCGTGCGTCTCCCGCACGGCGAGCACGCCGTCCGGGACGACGGCCAGGTCGGCGTACCGGACCCCCGCGGGGATCGCCGGCTCCGGGGTGATCGCGGCGGGGGCGCTCTCGCCGGGGGCCAGCCGGTACAGCCGCTGGTCGGAGAAGTCCGTGAACCAGAGGACGCCCTCGGAGACGGTCCAGGACCCACCGCCGTACTCGTGCACCCGGGTGCGGGCGTTCCACGGGGCCGGCAGGGCGTCGGTGACCACGCCGTCCGGGGTCCGCCGCACGAGCGCGGTCCGGCCGCCCTCGGCCGGGCGGGACTCGGCCCACCAGACGTCCGGGCCGTCCACCACCACCTCGCCCAGGCGGGCCGCGGACCGGACGACGAGCCCGGAGGTGACGGGCGTGGGCCAGCTGCCGTGGGGGAGCGGGGTGCTCATGCGTGTGACGTTATGGGACGGCGGTGAGCGGGACACGACATCCGGCCTGCCTGCCGGGGGGCCGTCCCGGGATTACGGTCTGACGCATGCCTGCCCGCACCACGCCGAACCGCCGGCCGGCCGCCACCCGCAGCCGGTCGGGCTCGACGGCGGCGAGCAAGAAGCCCCCCGCCGCCAAGCGGGCGCCCAACCGGCGGCAGCCGGCCCGCTCGAAGTCGTCGTCGTCCGGCGGCTCGATCTGGCGCATCGCCAGCGGGGGCTGGAACCTGCTCGCGCGCGGCGCCGGCGGGCTGGCCCGGTCCGTCGCCCGGCCCGAGGAGGCCGAGCCGCTGGCCCCCGAGCACCGCCGCGACGGGGTCGGCCTGGCCGTGCTCGGGCTGGCGATCGTGCTGGGCGCCGCCGCCTGGAGCAACGGCATCGGGCCGGTCGGCGCCGCGCTGACCGACGGGGTGCGCTGGATCATCGGCTCGCTGGTGATGGTGCTGCCCGTCGTCCTGCTGTTCGCCGCGCTGCGGCTCCTGCGGCGCGGCCCCCGCCCGGAGGCGCGCGGCCGGCTGGCGATCGGCTGGCTGTGCACCGTCGCCTCGGTCCTCGGCATCGCCCACGTCGTCGGCACGCCGGCGGTCCCGCAGGGCGGTGAGCCGGGCTCCGGCGGGCTGGTCGGCTGGGCCGTCGGCACGCCCTTGACCGCCGGCGTGGGGGCGGCGGTCACCGTCGTCCTGCTCGGGCTGCTGGCCTTCTTCGGGCTCCTGGTGATCACCGCCACGCCGGTGCACCAGATCCCGGAGCGACTGCGCGAGGCCACCGACCGCCTCCTCGGCCGGGACGACTCCTACGAGTACGACGAGGACGACGAGGACGAGGAGGAGGAGCCCGCGCCGAAGAGCCGCCGGCGCCGCTCCTCGCTGTCGGAGGACCTGCTCACCACCGGCCCGATCGACCACGGGGCCTACGCGGAGGCGCCGGAGGCCACCCGCACGACCGAGCCCGAGCACACGGTGCTGGCCGCCCCGACGCCGCCCGTGCCGAGCGTCCGCCGCCCCGTCGAGGACCGCACCTCCCCGCCGGAGGACCTGCCGCCCATCACCGAGCCCGAGCAGCTCTCCATCCAGCCGGTCGAGGGCGACTACGTGCTCCCGGCGCTGTCCACGCTGCGGCCTGGCGACCCGCCGCGGGCGCGGTCGAAGGCGAACGACGTCGCCATCGAGGCGATCAGCGGCGTGCTCGAGCAGTTCAACATCGACGCCGCCGTCACCGGCTTCACCCGGGGCCCGACGGTCACCCGCTACGAGGTCGAGCTCGGCCAGGGCGTGAAGGTCGAGAAGATCACCGCGCTGACCAAGAACATGGCGTACGCGGTGGCCAACGACAACATCCGCATCCTGGCGCCGATCCCGGGCAAGTCCGCCGTCGGCATCGAGGTGCCCAACACCGACCGCGAGAAGGTCAGCCTCGGCGACGTGCTGCGCTCGCAGGCCGCCAAGCAGGACCCGCACCCGATGCTGGTCGGACTCGGCAAGGACATCGAGGGCGGGTTCGTCTGCGCCAACCTGGCGAAGATGCCGCACCTGCTGGTGGCCGGTGCGACCGGCGCCGGCAAGTCCAGCTGTGTCAACTCGATCCTGACCTCGCTGCTGCTGCGAGCCACCCCCGACCAGCTGCGGATGATCCTGGTCGACCCCAAGATGGTCGAGCTCACGCCCTACGACGGCATCCCGCACCTGATCACGCCGATCATCACCGACCCGAAGAAGGCCGCGACCGCGCTGGCCTGGCTGGTCGAGGAGATGGAGCAGCGCTACCAGGACATGCGGTCCACCGGTGTGCGGCACATCGACGACTTCAACCGCAAGGTCGAGAAGGGTGAGATCACCGCCCCGCCCGGCAGCGAGCGGGTGTACCGGCCCTACCCGTACATCCTCGCGATCGTCGACGAGCTCGCCGACCTGATGATGGTGGCCCCGCGCGACGTCGAGGAGCACATCGTCCGCATCACCCAGAAGGCGCGTGCCGCCGGCATCCACCTGATCCTGGCGACGCAGCGCCCGTCGGTCGACGTCGTCACCGGCCTGATCAAGGCGAACGTGCCCTCGCGGCTGGCGTTCTCGACCTCCAGCCTGACCGACAGCCGGGTCATCCTCGACCAGCCGGGCGCCGAGAAGCTGATCGGCATGGGTGACGCGCTCTTCATGCCCATCGGTGCGGGCAAGCCGATGCGCGTCCAGGGCGCCTTCGTCACCGATGCCGAGATCGAGGCGGTCGTCGAGTTCACCAAGCGCCAGGCCGAGCCGGAGTACCGCGAAGAGGTCTTCACCGCGGGGGGCGGCGGCGAGAAGAAGGAGATCGACGAGGACATCGGCGGTGACCTCGACCTCCTGCTGCAGGCAGTGGAGCTGATCGTCACCTCGCAGTTCGGCTCGACGTCGATGCTGCAGCGCAAGCTGCGGGTCGGGTTCGCCAAGGCCGGCCGGCTGATGGACCTGATGGAGAGCCGCGGCATCGTCGGCCCCTCCGAGGGTTCCAAGGCACGCGACGTCCTCGTCAAGCCCGACGAGCTCGAGGCCACGCTGTTCACCCTCCGCGGCGGAGGGGACGTCGGGTGATGGTCCGCCCTGCGTCCGGCCTCCCTGCCGGGCCCCGGCCCGAGCCTGCGACGGCCGGGGGAACCTGACGGTCGGGAAGGGCTCCCGGGCAGGGTCCCGTCGCGAGTTCGCGAGTGACGGGGGGCACGGGGGTCCTTCACCTACGATGGTCCGGTGACAGCCACGCCCAGCCCTGCCCGGACCGTGGCCGTGGTGACCCTCGGGTGCGCCCGCAACGAGGTCGACTCCGAGGAGCTGGCCGGCCGGCTCGCCGCCGAGGGGTACGAGCTCGTCGAGGACGCCGACGGCGCGGACGCGGTGCTCGTCAACACCTGCGGGTTCATCGAGAGCGCCAAGAAGGACTCCGTCGACGCGATCCTCGCCGCCACCGACTCCGGCGCCTCGGTCGTCGCCGTCGGGTGCATGGCCGAGCGCTACGGCACCGAGCTGGCCGACGCGCTGCCCGAGGCCACCGTCCTCGGCTTCGACGACTACGCGCAGATCGGCGGGCGCCTCGACGACGTCCTCGCCGGCCGCCCGCTCGTGCCGCACACCCCGCGGGACCGGCGCACGCTGCTGCCGATCAGCCCGGTCGAGCGCTCGGCGGTCCTCGCCGGGGCCGGAGGCCGTGTCGAGGACGCCGGGCCCGCCATCCCCGGCCACGACTGGCTGCGCCGCCGCAGGCTGGCCGCCGGGCCGTCCGCCGCGATCAAGCTGGCCTCCGGCTGCGACCGGCGCTGCGCGTTCTGCGCGATCCCGGGCTTCCGCGGTGCCTTCGTCTCCCGCCCGCCGGCCGAGGTGCTCTCCGAGGCCGCCTGGCTGGCCGGGCAGGGGGTCACCGAGCTGGTGCTGGTCAGCGAGAACTCCACCTCCTACGGCAAGGACCTCGGCGACCTGCGCTCGCTGGAGAAGCTGCTGCCGCAGCTGGCCGCCGTCGAGGGGATCGCCCGGGTGCGGGTTGCCTACCTGCAGCCGGCCGAGCTGCGGCCGGGCCTGCTGGAGGTCATCGCCGGCGGGGGCGGGCCGGGCGCGGTGATAGCGCCCTACTTCGACCTGTCGTTCCAGCACTCGTCGCCGGCGCTGCTGCGCCGCATGCGGCGGTTCGGCGGCACCGACGACTTCCTGCGCACCATCGCGCGGGCCCGCGAGCTCGCGCCCGGCGCCGGGTTCCGCACCAACGTCATCCTCGGCTTCCCGGGCGAGACGGAGGACGACGTGGCCGAGCTGGAGCGCTTCCTCACCGCGGCCCGCCTGGACGCCGTCGGTGTGTTCGGCTACTCCGACGAGGAGGGCACCGAGGCCGTGCGGCTGCCGGGCAAGATCGACCAGGCCGAGATCGACACCCGGGTCCGCCGGATCACTGACCTGGTCGAGGAGCTGACCGCCCAGCGCGCCGAGGAGCGCATCGGCGAGCACGTCGAGGTGCTGCTCACCGAGGACCTCTCCGCGGAGGAGGGCCCCGGCACCTGGCTCGGGCACGCCGCCCACCAGGACCCGGACGCCGACGGCACGACCACGGTCAGCGGGATCCCGGCCGGCTCGGTCCCGGGGCAGGTCGTGCGGGCCGAGGTCGTCGGCACCGAGGGCATCGACCTGGTCGCCGTCGCCCGCGTGCCGGCCGCCACCGTGGCCGGGCGGTGACCCGGGTGGCGGACGTGGCCCCCGACCCGGCAGCGACGCCGCCCCAGTCGGTGCGCCTGGTCAACCTCCCCAACGCGCTGACCGTGCTGCGGCTGGCCCTGGTGCCCGTCTTCGCCGTCCTGCTGCTCAACGACGACAGCCTGGACGACACCAGCCGCTACTGGGCCACGCTCGTCTTCGGCCTGGCGATCCTCACCGACCGCTACGACGGCCTCATCGCGCGGCGTACCGGCCAGGTCACCGAGTTCGGCAAGCTGGCCGACCCGATCGCCGACAAGGCGCTGACCGGTACGGCGCTGATCGGGCTCTCCGTGCTGGCGCTGCTGCCCTGGTGGGTGACCGCGGTGATCCTCGTGCGCGAGGTGGGGGTCACCCTGCTGCGCTTCTGGGTCATCCGGCACGGCGTCATCGCCGCCAGCCGGGGCGGCAAGGCCAAGACCGTCCTGCAGTCGCTGGCCATCGGCCTGTACATCCTGCCGCTCAGCGGGGCGCTGGCGACCACCCGCTGGTGGGTCATGGCCGCGGCCGTGCTGCTGACCGTGGTCACCGGCCTGGACTACGTCTACCGCGCCGTCACGCTGCGGCAGACCAGCGCCCGCGCCATGCGCGCCGCCGCCGCGCGGCGGTCGGCCGGGGCCGGCCCCGGCGCCCGCAGCGACACCGCGGCCTGATGGCGGCCCCGGCCACCGGCGCGGCGCTCGAGGAGCTCGCCGCCGAGGTGCACCGGGCGCTGCTGGCCCGCGGCGCGACCGTGGCGGCCGCCGAGTCGCTCACCGCCGGCCTGCTCTGCGCCACCCTCGCCGCGGTGCCCGGCGCCAGCGCGACGCTGCGCGGGGGCGCCGTCGTCTACGCCACCGACCTGAAGACCACGCTCGCCGGAGTGCCCGCCGACCTGCTCGCCACCCACGGGCCGGTCAGCCCGCAGACGGCGGCGGCGCTGGCCGAGGGCATCCGCACCCGGTGCACGGCCACCTTCGGCATCGGGCTCACCGGCGTCGCCGGGCCCGACCCGGTCGACGGGCACGGCCCCGGCACCGTCTACCTCGGCCTCAGCGGCGGGGAGCGGACCGACGTCGTCCGGCTGGACCTGCCGGGCGACCGCGCCGCGGTGCGCGCCGGCGCGGTGGCCAGCGCGTTCGCCGCGCTCCGGGACCGGCTCGCCGGGAACGCCGACCGGGTGGACGGCGTTACGCCATGAGCGGACTCGGCCCCGTCGGTGGGCCGTCGGCGCATGCGCCGCGTACCGTGAGCGCACGGTGCCCGACGGCACCGCCGCTTCCCCGCTCGCAGGACAGGAGACGGCCATGACGCTGCTGCGCACCCAGCTCGGGAACACGCTGCGCGGCCACCGGCTGCGTCAGCACCGCACGTTGCGCGACGTCTCCGGTGCCGCCCGGGTCAGCCTCGGCTACCTCTCCGAGGTGGAGCGGGGGCAGAAGGAGGCCTCCTCCGAGCTGCTCGCCTCCATCTGCGACGCCCTCGAGGTGGAGCTGGCCGACCTGCTCGCCGAGGTGAGCCTCGAGCTGCGCGGTGCCACGGCGGACGTCCGCCCGCTGGCGAGCCCGGCCGAGGCGGCGCCCGCCGACGGGACTTCACCCGCGCCGCAGCCCTCCGACGCCGCCGAGCCCGCCCTGGCGCTGGTCGGCGCCGGGCAGGGTCGCACCGCTCCGCGGCGCGACGCGGTGTCGCTCGCCGCCTGACCCGCCCGCACCGGGCGGAGTGAACCGCACCCGGGCCGAGCTCCTCGCGGGGGCCGCCGAGGCCTTCGCCGCCCAGGGGCTGCGGCGCGCCACCATGCAGTCGGTCGCGGCCGCGACCGGGGTCGCCAAGGCCACGCTCTACAACTACTTCCGCACCAAGGACGAGGTGGCGCGGGCGCTGCTGGCCGCGGAGCTGCAGCGGCTCGCCGACCTGGCCGGGGGCCTGCCCCCGGCTGCCGGGCTGGCCGTGCTCGCCGACGAGCTCGCCACCCACCCCGTGCTGCGCCGGCTCGCCGCCACCGAGCCGGACCGGCTGGTCGAGCTGCTGGCACCGGGCGAGCCGGCATGGGCGGCGCTCACCGGACGGCTGGCCGCCGTGCTCGGCACCGACGACGACGGGGCGCAGCTGGCCGGCCGGTGGCTGGTCGGCGTGGTGCTGCAGCCGGGGCTCACCACGCAGCGGCGCCGGCAGGCGGCGCTGCTGGGTCAGCTGCTGGGTCCCACCGGCTGAGCGAGGGGCAGCCGGCGGGTGAACACCACCCGGTCGGCGCCGGGACCGGCGTGCCCGGGGGAGGGGGCCGGGGAGGCCCCGAACCGGGCGGCCAGCGCGGTGGGCCCGGCGTCCCCGGGCAGGGCGACGCCCTGCGCGACGCGCGCGCCCACCTCCGAGGCCAGGCCGGCGAAGCGCTCCAGCAACCGGGTGGCGACGCCGCGCCCGCGCCAGGACGGGTGGACGGCGACGGCCTGGACGACGGCGAGGCGGTCGGCGCTCACGACGCCGAGCAGGTAGCCCGCGTCGTCGTCGTCCGGCGTGAGGGCGACCGCGCCGAAGCCGCCCAGCTGGTGGAAGAACACCGGGTCGTGCAGCGCCGCGACGGCGTCGCCGTCGAGCGGGGAGCCCGCCCAGAACTCGGCGCGACGGGTGAGCAGCCGGCCGCGCAGGGCACCGGCCGCGAGCTCCTCGAAGCCCACCAGCCGCAGGTCGCCGGCGATCACCCGTCGCCCCGCGCCGCCGCCAGCTCCGCGCGCGTGGGGGGATCGGCGCCGACCCGGGTGCAGTTGACCGCGGCCACGAGTGCGGCGTCGTCGACCAGCGCGAGCAACCGGTCGTCCGTGACGGCGTCCAGGTCGGCGCGCGTGGTGAGCCCGGCGGCCAGCAGGCCGGTCAGGAGCCCGGCGGCCAGGGAGTCGCCGGCCCCGACGGTGTCGACCACGGGCACGCGTGGGATCTCCCGGCGCAGCACGGGCCGACCGGGCCGGGCGATGCGCAGCGGCGCCCCGCCGTCGGTGAGCACCACCAGCGCGGGCCCGCGGCCGGCCCAGCGGCTGGCCGCGTCGTCCAGGTCGGTGGCGTCCGGTTCCAGCCAGGCGAGGTCCTCGGCGCTGACCTTCACGACGTCGGCCCGGCGGACGAGCTCGTCCAGGCGGTCGGTGACGGCGGCGCGGTCGTTGCCCAGCGAGGCGCCGACCGGACCGTCGGCGAGCGGGGGGCGGACGTTGGGGTCGACGCTGATCAACGCGTGGCCCGACAGCCGGCGGACCAGCCGCGCGATCGCCCCGCTGCCGGGCTCGGTCCAGCTGGAGATGGAGCCGACGTGCAGCGCGCCGACTGCCTCGGGGAGGACCCCGGCGAGCTCCTCGTCGGTCCACTGCCAGTCGGCGGCACCGAGCACGTGGAAGCCGTAGTCCGGGGAGCCGTCGGCGCCGACGCCGACCACGGCCAGGCTGACCGGTTCGGTGGCGTCGACGAAGCCGGCCGTGTCGACGCCGGCCGCCTCGGCGTGCCGGCGGAGGTTCGCGGCGAGCGGGCCGGTGCCGAGCCGGGCCAGCAGCCGCACCGGGGCCTCGAGGCGCGCGGCGGCGACGGCGACGTTGAGCGCGTTGCCACCCGGGCGGGCGACGTAGTGCGGTGCGGTGCTGCCGGCCGCGGCGCCGGGAACGGGCAGCAGGTCGACGACGAGCTCCCCGAGGACGCAGAGGACAGGCGTGGCAGGCGGCACGCTGGGCACCCTAACCGCGGCGCGGACGGCCCGCGTCGGTTGCCGACGGTGATCACCTGGGACGATGCTGGGTGACGAGCATCGCCGGGCCGGCAACCGCCGGAGCAGGAGGACCCCATGCCCAACCCGTTCGTGAAGCTGTGGAAGTACCTCACCGCTTCGGCCAACGCCCAGATCGACCAGCGGGCCGACCCGAAGATCCAGATCGCGCAGGCGATCGAGGCCGAGCAGCAGCGGCACCAGTCGCTGGCGAACCAGGCCGCCGCGGTGCTGGGCAACCAGCGGCAGCTGGAGATGCGGCTGAACCGGCAGCTGAGCGAGGTCGAGAAGCTGCAGGCCTCCGCCCGCCAGGCGCTGGTGCTGGCCGACCAGACGCGGGCCAAGGGAGATGCGGCGAAGGCGGCCGAGTACGAGCAGGCCGCGCAGGCGTTCGCCACCCAGCTGGTGGCTGCCGAGCAGTCGATGGAGGACCTCAAGCGCAGCCATGACGAGGCGCTGCAGGCCGCCGAGCAGGCGCGCGGCGCGGTCGAGCAGTCCCGCATGCGGCTGCAGACGACGCTGGCCGAGCGCACCAAGCTGATGAGCCAGCTGGAGCAGGCGAAGATGCAGGAGCACGTCGCCGCCTCCATGAAGCAGGTCAACGAGCTCTCCGCGCCGGGCAACACCCCGAGCCTGTCCGAGGTCCGGGACAAGATCGAGGCCCGCTACGCCAACGCGCTCGGCCAGGCCGAGCTGGCGCAGTCGTCGGTCGAGGGGCGCATGCTCGAGGTGCAGAAGGCCACCCTCGACGTGGCCGGTGCCTCGCGGCTGGACCAGATCCGCGCGTCGATGGGCGGCGGCACGCCGGCCGTCGAGGGCAGCAGTGCCGCGGGCGCCATCGAGCAGGGGACGCCGGCGCCGGAGCAGGCCACGCAGCCCCAGGCACAGCCCGCGGAGCGGCCCGACCCGGCCTGACCCGACCGGCCACGTCCGGCCCCGCGGCCCCGTGCGGGCGGCGTCTCAGCCGGGGGTGGCGACCGGCCGGGGCCTCCCCGGTTCGCCGGTGCGCGCCGTCGGCGAGATGGCGGAGTCCGCCGCCTGGCAGTGCGGGCACCAGTAGGTGACCCGCTCCTGCAGGTGCGGCCCCTGGTCGCCCATGAGGATCGGCGTGCCGCAGCGGCGGCAGGGCTTGCCCTTCCGCCCGTAGACCCAGTGGTCGTGGCCGCGGCGCAGGTCACCGGTGGTGCTCTGCTCGGGGTGCTCGAGGTTTGCCCGCATGAGCCGCTGGGCCCGCTCCAGCAGGGGCGCCAGCCGGGCGTCCACGTCGGCCACGCGTGCCCACGGGTGCAGGCCCAGCAGGAACAGCGACTCGACCTTGTAGAGGTTGCCGATGCCGGCCACGTTGCGCTGGTCGAGGATCGCGACGCCGACCTGCTCGTCGGGCCGGGCGCGGATGCGGCGCAGCGCCTCGTCGAGGCTCCAGTCGGGGGACAGGATGTCGGGGCCGAGGTGGCCGACGAGCCGGTCCTCCTCGGCCGTCGGCACGATGTCGACGTCGTGCAGCCGGTAGCCGACGCACTCCCACTCGTCGGTGGCCAGGACGACGCGGACGTCGTAGCCGGGTCCACCCCGCCAGCGGGCGCCCGGCCGGTAGATGTGCCAGCTGCCGTCCATCCGGAAGTGGGTGCGCAGCGTGCGACCGTCGGCGAGCCGGATCAGCAGGTGCTTGCCGCGGGGGACGACCTCGGTGACGGCCGCGCCGGCGAGGTCGAGGGCGGCCAGCTGGGGGAGCCGGAACTCGCCGCGGCGCAGCGTGCTGCCGGCGAGCGCGGTGTTCATCCGCTTCGCCGCCAGCCAGACGGTGTCTCCCTCGGGCACGCCGACCATGATCCCCGGCAGCGCACGGACCCGCCCCCTGGGTGTGAGAGGCCCGACAACCGGGAAGCGGCAGGTCGCGCCGCGTGCTGCTCCCTGCCGTGAGCGTGCCCCTGCGACTGCGCACCCGGCTCGGGAGCGCACCCACCGCCCCCGACCACCAGCCGGTCACCGTCACCGTCGCCCGCGTGGTGCGACCGGACCGGCGGGCGGCGTTCGAGCGGGCGGCCCGCGCAGTGCTGGCCGAGGCAGCGAACTTCTCGGGCAACCTGGGCGCGTCGCTGCTGCACCCGGGCGAGGGCAGCTCCGAGTACCACCTGGTCTACCGCTTCGCCGACGCCGACTCGCTGGCCGCGTGGGAGCGCTCGCCGGAGCGGCAGGCGTTCCTGGCCCGGTTGCCGGGGATGGTCGAGGACGAGCGGGTCGCGCGGGCGGTGGGGCTGGAGAGCTTCTTCGCCGTCCCGCCGCGGCCGGGGCCGGCCTGGCGCAGCTGGCTGCTCACGGTCCTCGTCGTGCTCGCGTTCACCTCGAGCTTCCAGGTGCTCGCCCTGCCGCTGGTCGAGGGCTGGCCGTGGCCGCTGCGGCTGCTGCTGTCCGCGGTCTACGTCGTCACCGCGCTGCGCCTGCTCATGCCGCGGCTGAGCCGCTGGTGCGCCCCCTGGTTGCAGGGCTCCCGCCGCCGCTGACCCTGGTGCGGCGGCTCAGCCGCGCAGGCGCAGGCCGCGCGGGGTCGCGGCGAAGCCGGCCGCCTGGAGCGCGCCGCTGAGCGGCGTCGACTCGTGCACCGAGGCGCCGTCGGCCTTCTGCACGACCATGCGGCCGAGGGCTCCGGCCGAGACCGCCCCGGACAGCGCTGTCGCCGCCTCCTTGAGCACCTGCTCCTCCTCGGTCCACGACAGCAGCGTCTTGCCGCCGCGCTCGACGTACAGCACGAGGTCGCCGTCGACGAGGACGACCAGCGCGCCCGCCTTGCGCCCGGCCCGATGCCCGCTCTTCCGGCCGGCGCCGGCGCCCTCGCCGATGTCGACGGCCGCCTCCTCGCTCCCGGGCCGCTCCGGCCACGGCAGGGCGGCGCCGTAGACGTTGGCCGGGTCGGTGGCGGCCAGCACGACGGCGCCCGCCGGCACCCGGTCGGGCGAGGCGAAGCTGCGCAGCCGGTCCACCGAGCCGGGGGTGCCGAACTGGGCCGCGCCGAGGGTCTCCACGAAGTAGCCGCGGCGGGCCCGGCCGTTCTCCTCGAACGCCCGCAGCACCGGGTAGACCGCGGAGAACCCCCCGGCCACCTGCTCCGCCATGACCGCGCCACGGGTGAGGACGCCGTGCCGCTCCAGCAGCGCCTCGGCGCGCGCGGTGGTGCGCCGGGTGGCGTTGGCCTCGCGGTCGGGCAGCCGCGACCAGCGCCCGGCCACCGTGGGCGGCCCGCTGCGGGTGGGCAGGGCGGCGCGGCTCAGCCGCGGCCGCCCGTACCGGGTACGGGTGACCCGCGGGGCGGAGGCCGCCCGCTTGTGGGTGCCGCCGCCTGCCAGCCGGGTGCGCAGCGGGGCCAGGGTGTCGTTGGTCAGGGCGCCGGCCCACACCAGGTCCCAGACCAGGTCGGCCAGGGCGGCGTCGTCGGTGGCGCCGAGGGCGTCGGAGAGGCCGCGGAAGAACAGCGCCTGGCCACCGGCGAGCAGGTCCAGCACCGGCTGACCCTCCCCGGGCACCTCGAGCTGCTCGGGCAGCAGCAGCGGCGCGAGGTCGGCGGGCACCAGGCTGAGCCAGCCGTCGCCGCCAGGCAGGCCGCCGGCCCCGGCCCACAGCACCTCACCGGCGCTGGTCAGCTCGTCCAGCATGGCGGGCGAGTAGTCGCGCACCCGGGCCGGAAGCACCAGCGACTCCAGGGCGCTGGCCGGCACCAGCGCCCCGGCGAGCTGCTCGACGACCGCCAGCACGCCGTCGGCCCCGCGCAGCCGGCTGCCGACCGCCTGCCAGGACGGGGTGAAACGGGCGAGCGTGCCGGTGGGCACCGGCTCGACCTCCTGGCGCAGCTTGGCGAGGCTGCGCCGGCGGATGGACCGCAGCACGTCGGCGTCGCACCACTCCTGGCCGGTGCCGCCGGGGCGGAACTCGCCGGAGACCAGCCGGCCGGTGCCGGTGAGCCGCTGGACCGTCGCGGTCACCACGGCGACGCCGAGGCCCAGCCGCACGGCCGCCTCGGCCGGCTGGAAGGGTCCGTGGGTGCGGGCGTAGCGGCCGACCAGGTCGCCCAGCGGGTCGGCGACGGGCTCGGTGAAGACCTCGGGCACCCCGACGGGCAGTGCGGTGCCCAGGGCGTCGCGGAGCCGGCCGGCGTCCTCGATGGCGACGTACCGCTCCTCGCCCGCGATGCGGACCACCAGCGCGCGCCGGGCGGCGACGAGTTCGTCGAGCCACTCCTGCGGCACCCCGCGGCGCGCGGCTTCGTCCGCGGTGAGGTCGCCGACCACCCGGAGCAGGTCCCCGGCGCCGTCGACGTCGCGCGGGTGCCGTGACCGGGGGAGCCGCTGCAGCTCCGCCTCGATCTCGGCGATCGCCTCGCCGTCGAGCAGCTCGCGCAGCTCGGAGCGGCCGAGCAGCTCGGCGAGCAGACCGGTGTCGAGCGCGAGCGCCTGCGCCCGGCGCTCGGCCAGCGGGGCGTCGCCCTCGTAGAGGAACTGGCCGACGTAGCCGAACAGCAACGACTGGGCGAAGGGGGAGGCGGTCTCGGTCTGCACGTCCACCACCCGCACCCGCCGGGCCCGCACGTCCGCCATCAGCTCGATCAGCCCGGGCACGTCGTAGACGTCCTGGAGCACCTCGCGGGCGGCTTCGAGGGTGATGGGGAAGGACGAGAACTCGCTGGCGACCGAGAGCAGCTGGGCGGCGCGCTGGCGCTGCTGCCACAGCGGTGTGCGGCGCCTCGGGTCGCGCCGGGGGAGGAGCAGCGCGCGGGCGGCGCACTCGCGGAACCGGCTGGCGAACAGCGCCGAGCTGCCGACCTCGGCGGTGACCTCGCGCTCGACGTCGTCGGGGTCGAGGACGGCCAGCTCGCCCTCCGGCGGCTCGCCGGTGGTGTCGGGCAGCCGCAGCACGATGCCGTCGTCGGAGTGCATGGACGACACGTCGACGCCGTACCGCTCGCGCAGCCGGGCAGCCAGCACGAGCGCCCACGGGGCGTTCACCTGCGCGCCGAACGGGGAGTGGACGACCAGCCGCCAGTCGCCCAGCTCGTCGCGGAAGCGCTCCACCAGCAGCGTGCGGTCGTCGGGGAGGTGGCCGGTGGCCGCCTTCTGCTCGGCGAGGTAGGCGGCCAGGTTGGCCGCGCCCCACTCGTCCAGGCCGGCGGCGCGCGCCCGCTCCAGGCCGGCCTCCGGGGTCGCCGAGCCGACCTCGCGCAGGAACGCGCCGAGCGCCCGCCCGAGCTCCAGCGGCCGGCCGGGGGCGTCACCGTGCCAGAACGGCATCTTGCCGGGCTGGCCGGGCGCGGGGGTGACCAGCACGCGGTCGTGGGTGATCTCCTCGATCCGCCAGGAGGAGGAGCCCAGGAGGAACACGTCGCCGGTCCGCGACTCGTAGACCATCTCCTCGTCCAGCTCACCGACCCGGCGGCCGCCGGTGCCCTCGCCGCCGACGAGGAAGACGCCGAACAGCCCGCGGTCGGGGATGGTGCCGCCGCTGGTGACCGCCAGCCGCTGGGCGCCGGCGCGCGCCGTGAGGGTGTCGGTGACGCGGTCCCAGGTGAGCCGCGGGCGCAGCTCGGCGAACGCGTCGGACGGGTAGCGCCCGGCCAGCATGTCGAGGACGGCGTGCAGCGCCGGCTCCGGCAGCGAGGCGAACGCCGCGGACCGGCGCACCAGCGCCCCGACCTCGTCGACGGTGCGCGGCCGCTCGGAGACGATCGCGACGATCTGCTGGGCGAGCACGTCCAGGGGGTTGCGCAGGTAGCGGATGGACTCGATCGCGCCGGCCTGCATCCGCTCGGCGACCAGCGCACACTGCACGAGGTCGCCGCGGTACTTCGGGAACAGCACCCCGCGGCTGACCGCACCGACCTGGTGGCCGGCCCGGCCGACGCGCTGCAGGCCGCTGGCGACCGTGGGGGGCGCCTCGACCTGGACGACCAGGTCGACCGCGCCCATGTCGATGCCCAGCTCGAGGCTGGAGGTGGCGACGACTGCGGGCAGCCGGCCGGACTTCAGCGCCTCCTCCACGATGGCCCGCTGCTCGCGGGAGACCGAGCCGTGGTGGGCCGCCGCGACGGGTCGGAAAGCCTCCGGCAGCCCGCCGCCGGAGCCGGCCTGCGCCATGAGCGCCGCGGCGTTGGTGCCCGGCGGCACCGGTTCGCCGGTCTGCCGCTCGTAGGCGAGCTCGTTGAGCCGGCTGGTCAGCCGCTCGGCGAGCCGGCGGGAGTTGGCGAAGACGATGGTGCTGCGGTGCGCCTGGACCAGGTCGAGCACCCGTTCCTCGACCGCGGGCCAGATGGAGTTGCGCGGCTGGTGGCCGGCCGCCGAGCCCTCCAGCTCCCCGGTGGGCTGGCCGAGCTCGCTCATGTCCTCGACCGGGACGACGACCGAGAGGTCCCACCGCTTCGTCGAGCCGGGGGAGACGACCTGCACCGGGCGCCCGCCGGCCAGGAAGGTGGCGACCTCCTCGATCGGCCGCACGGTGGCCGACAGCCCGATCCGCTGCGCCGGCCGCTCGAGCAGCTCGTCCAGCCGGTCGAGGGAGACGGCGAGGTGCGCGCCGCGCTTGGAGTCGGTGACGGCGTGCACCTCGTCGACGATCACGGTGTCCACGCCCCGGAGCGCCTCCCGCGCCTGGCTGGTGAGCAGCAGGAACAGCGACTCGGGGGTGGTGATCAGGATGTCCGGCGGGCGGCGGGCGAAGGTGCGCCGCTCGTCGGCCGGGGTGTCGCCCGAGCGGATGCCGACCTTGATCTCCGGCCGGGGCAGGCCCAGCCGTGCGGCGGCCTGGCCGATGCCGGCCAGCGGCGCGCGCAGGTTGCGCTCGACGTCGACGGCCAGCGCCTTCAGCGGCGAGACGTACAGCACCCGGCACCGGGTCCGCTCGTCGGCCGGCGGGGCGGCGGCCAGCCGGTCGAGCGACCACAGGAAGGCCGCGAGCGTCTTGCCCGAGCCGGTCGGTGCCACGACCAGGGCGTGCTCGCCGCTGCTGATCGCCTGCCACGCACCCTCCTGCGCCTCCGTCGGCTGCTCGAAGGCGCCGGTGAACCAGGCGCGCGTCGGCTCGGAGAAGCGGGCCAGGGCGCCGGGCCCCGCGGAGGGGCCGGAAGTCGGGCGGGCGGGCACGCGCTCAGTGTCCCCGCCGTGTACGACACTTCGCTGGTCGGCGGGGACACTG
>NZ_SSXC01000066.1 GCF_021699055.1 Blastococcus sp. MG754426
CACCGGCCGAGCACGAGGACACCTTCTACCGGCACAACCCCGCGGCGGCTACCGTCGCCGCGTCAGTTTCGAGCCTCCACTGAACCCGGGGCGGGACATTGAGTCATCCGTGGCCTGCGACTGGAGGCCAGGGATAGCCCCTCATCGCAGGCAAGGCCCCCTGGTCACAGGCGAGACTCTGGCGCTGCCGATGGCCATGGTCGAACGCAGGGTCTTCTGCGAGGACCTGACTGGCCCCGGCGTGCCCGTGCTATGGGAACGGTGCTCATGTGCCTGATCCGCCGGCTGTCCCTGCTTCGCCGAAGAGCGGCACGGCCGAGCTCAGATTCTTTCGGCCTTGCATCGCTCGGAGGCTAGGCAGCAGAAACTGTCGTTGAGCTGCGCTGACCTCGACAGATGTCACGACGCCGAGACAGTCCCTCGTCGGCGGTCCTGGCTACCCTGCGCGGCGAGGAATCCACACAACAGGGCGGGCACGAACGTCCGCGCGGCGAAGTTCCGGGTCACCCGACCGGCGCATGCCCCTGTGAGGCGTGCACAGGGAGGTTCAGGCGTGCAGTCCCCGGTTCGGCTCGCTGCTCATCATGTCGATGAGCCGCTGGCCACGCAGCTGGATGTCAGCGTGGACACAACCCGCGGCTGTATCACCTTGGTGGGTGAGCTGGACCGCCAGACCGCCCGTCAGTTGTTGGATGGCGCCCGCGCGTTGGCTGCTGCCGAACTGGGCCACTGGGTAATCGACGCCCGGGGGTTGCACTTCTGCGATGTCAGCGGGCTGCGGGCCATCAGTGTGACCTACCGCAGGGCGCTGCGGCACGGTGCAACGATGACCGTGGTGGGTGCAGGCCGGTGGCTGCGCAGGGCGCTGGCGACCATCCGTCTGCATCACCATGTGTTTCCCGACGCCGGCCAGGCATGGGGCAGCACGCCTGCCGACGGCCATGGGCCGGTGGCGAGTTATGTGCAAGCGGCCTACCCCCTGGCCAAGTGCTACAGCCTCTGAACGTCGGCTGTGCCACTGCGGGATGCCCGCTCCCGCGGTGGCGTGCCCTCCTGACCCCTACCGGGTGCCGTCGCGGCGGCGAGCGACAGAGCCGCAGTACGGGCACCTGTCGTGGATGCCGTCCGGCGACCGTGGCCCACGTTGGCCAAGATGTGCGCCACGTCCGGCTTATCGGTCTGCGGACTCGACCGGTCCTCGACCGGCTCCAGGGCGATGTTGGCTGAGAAGGAGAACTCCCGCGCTGGATCGTCGGTGACCAGGCGCAGGGCCTCATCCAGCTGATCGGTCAGCCGGCGCAGAAACTCTCGTACGCTTTCCTGCCGGTCAAGCAGCAGCTCCAGCCGCTGCTCGGCGTCGGCGACTCGTGCGGCTGCCTGTGCTTCGGCGGCCTTACGAGCCTCGCGGGACCGCTCTTCCTCGGCGGCCAGCTGCTGCGCCGCGGCAGCCGCGGCACGAGCCCGGGCCTGGGCTGCCTGCTCATCCAGTCGCTGTCGTTCGACGGCCGCCTGCTGCCCGATCTGCTCGGCTTCGACGAGCGCACTGTCCACCGAGGACCTCGCCTCAGCCTGGAGGCGTTCGGCTTCATCGAAGCGAGTGGCCGCCTTCGCTTCCAGGTGCTGCGCCCGCCGCTTGATCAGGTCCGCTTCGACGTGGGCTTGCGCGACGATGTCGGCGGCCTCGGCCGCCCCTGCGGCCCGAGCGGCATCGGCCTCCTCCGCTGCCAGCCGCAGCATCTCCGCGACACGGTCGGATACCGCGGTCAGCTCGCGGCTTCGGGGGGACTGCGCCAGTACCTGCTGGGCCCGCTGCAGCTCTGCCTCGCGGCTGCCCAGTCGCTTCACCAGCTCGCGGATTGCGCGGCGGGAGGCGGACAACTCGTTCTCGGCCCATGCGACGTAGTTGTCCACCTGCAGCCGGTCGTAGCCGCGCAGCGCTGAGGTGAACGCAGGACCGGAGTCGAGCATCGATGGCAGGTCGCCGGAGAGGTTCGGTCGCCCTCGCTGCGGCGACGGCGGCGGCGCCGGCTCCTCTGCGGCCGGCGACTGGACCTGGGCGGGCGTGGCTGAGTCCTGCTGCACGGTCATCGACGCTCTCCACGGGCTACGCAAACATGATCTTGTCGAGCTGATCGGAGTGTAAAGTCCCTGCTGAGGGCGCACCGGATGAGGCGTTGCCTCGGGCGTTGCCCAGCCGGCGTGACGGCAATCGCAGCGTGATCGGTGCCACAGCTGCTGTCCGCGACTCGCGTGATGTGACGCGACACCGCCATCGCGGGCCGGTCGAGTTGCTCAGCTCGCCGCTCGACTGCTAGATCAATAGACGCAGGTGAGCGGCGTGCCTGTGTCGTCGCCGGCTCACCGCGCCCCTCGGACAGTGCCGTCCGTCTTCTGGTTCAGAAGTCCTTTGCGGAGGATCCCTGTGCTGGTTGACCTGGAGAAGCAGTCGCCCGATCTGTGGGCCCGCTCCGTGCATCGGAGCGTCGGCGACCGTAGTGCCCAGCCGCTGCGGGTTGCGCTGGTGGCCCCGCCGTACTTCGAGGTTCCGCCGGGTGGTTATGGCGGCGTGGAAGCCGTGGTGGCCGACCTGGCGGACGCGCTGGCCGCCCAGGGCCACCAGGTCACGCTGCTGGGCGCCGGTCGCTCGACGACCCGGGCGGAGTTCGTGCCGCTGTGGCCCGAGCCGGTGCCGCAGCGGCTGGGAGAGCCGACGCCGGAGATCGTGCACGCCGCCGCGGCACGCAAGGCTCTCCTGCGGCTGGCCGACGCCGGCGAGCTCGACGTCGTGCACGACCACACCCTGGCCGGCCCGCTCAACGCGGGGTTGCTCCGGCGGCGCGGTATTCCGACGGTGCTCACCGTGCACGGTCCGGTCGACGCCGACATGTACCGCTACTACCGCGACCTCGGCGCCGACGTCGGGCTGGTCGGTATCAGCCACCGGCAGCGGGAGCTAGCACCGGACCTGAACTGGCTCGGCGTGGTTCACAACGCCCTGCGCCCGGAGGAGTGGCCCTTCCGCGCCGAGAAGGGTGACTACGCGCTGTTTCTCGGCCGGTTCCACCCGCAGAAGGCGCCGCACCTGGCGCTGGACGCCGCGCACGCGGCAGGTGTGCCGCTGGTGCTGGCCGGTAAGTGCAGCGAGCCCATCGAGCACGAGTACTTCGACCGCGAGGTGCGGCCCCGGCTGCGCAGCAGCGACCGGCTCATGGGCGTGGCCGACGCGATGACCAAGCGGGACCTGCTCGCTGGTGCCCGCTGCCTGCTCTTCCCCATCCAGTGGGAGGAGCCCTTCGGCATGGTCATGATCGAGGCGATGGTCTGCGGCACCCCCGTGGTCGCCCTCCGCGGCGGCGCGGTCGCCGAGGTGGTCACCGACGGCGTCACGGGCCTGGTCTGCGACCACCCCGACCAACTGCCCGCTGCGCTGACCGCGGTGACCGGCCTGGACCCGCACGACTGCCGGGCCAGCGTGATCGAGCGGTTCTCGGCCGACCGAATGGCGGAGGGCTACGTGTCCGCCTATCGGAAGGCGATCTCCGCACACACCGGGAAGGCGGCCGGTTACCGGTCCACGCTGGCCGCGGACACCGCCCTGGCTGAGGTGGGCTGACATGACCGCGCCACTCAACGCCAGCGAGCCCGTGGTCGTCTCGGCCGGCAGCGGACTGGTCACCCTGGTCGACGGCGCCACGTTCTGCCTATCCGAGGCCACCGGCGACGTCATCCCGGGTGGCGCGCAGGGGTTGTACTTCCGCGACGCCCGCTTGCTGTCCCGATTCGAGCTCCGCCTCGACGGTGCTTCGCCGTCCCCGCTGTCGGTGTTGGGCCAGGAGGCCTACAGCGCCCGGTTCCTGCTGCGCCGGCCACCCGTTCCCGGCCGGGCCGACAGCACCCTGCTGCTGGTCCGGGAGCGGCTGGTGGCCGACGGCCTGCGCGAGGTCGTGACCGTGGAGAACTTGGGAACGGAGGCCACGACGGCCAGCCTGTCGCTGTGGGTGAGCGCCGACTTCGCCGACCTGTTCGCGGTGAAGGAGGGCCGACCCGGCCCGGGGGAGGCGAACGTCCACGTCGACGCCGACGCACTCGTCCTGACCGCGGCCGACGGCGACCGCGGACTGCGACTCATCGCCACCGAGAACCCGACCGTCACCCCCCGCCGGCTTCACCTGGCGGGTGGTCGTGCCGCCGCGCGGCAGCTGGTGCACCGAGGTCACCGCACAGCCGGTGCTCGACGGCCGCGTACTGCAGCCCAGGGTCAACCGCGGGGAAAGAGTCGAGACCAGCGGACCGGCCCGGCAGCTGCGCCGCTGGCGCCAGGCCAGCACGACGATCACCGCCGACCATCCGGTGCTCGCCGAGACACTGCGGCGGACCGAGGACGACCTCGGCGTTCTGCAGATCCACGACCTGCCCGGTGACCGGCCCGTGGTCGCGGCGGGGGCTCCGTGGTTCATGACGCTGTTCGGCCGCGACAGCCTGCTCAGCAGCTACATGGCGCTGCCGCTGGAGACGTCACTGGCCCAGGGCACGCTGGAGACGCTCGCCCAGTGGCAGGGACGACGGGTCGATCCGCACACCGAGGAAGAACCCGGGCGGATCCTGCACGAGCTGCGACTGGGCCCCGACCGGGACACCGCCCTGGGCGGCAGCCGCTACTACGGCACCGTCGATGCCACGCCACTGTTCGTCCTGCTTCTCGCCGAGGCCTGGCGGTGGGGCATCCCGGAACAGGTGGTCCGTGAGCTGCTGCCGGCCGCGGACGCCGCCCTGGAGTGGATGGACCGCTACGGCGACCGTGACGGCGACGGATTCCTGGAGTACCGGCGAGCCACCGACCGCGGGCTGGTCAACCAGGGCTGGAAGGACAGCTTCGACGGCATCAACGATGCCGCCGGTCACCTCGGCGTCGCGCCGATCGCGCTGTGCGAGGCGCAGGGCTATGCCTATGCCGCGCGCCTGGCTCGCGCCGAGCTCGCCGAGGCCTTCGGCGACCAGGACACCGCTCAGCGCCTGCGGGCCCGCGCCGCCGTGCTGCGCACCGCCTTCGCCGAGAAGTTCTGGCTGCCCGACCAGGGCTGGTTCGCCGTGGCCCTGGATCGGGACAAGCGGCCGTTGGATGCGCTGACCAGCAACGTCGGTCACTGCCTGTGGAGCGGCATCGTCACCGATGAGCACGCCGCAGCGCTCATCGAACGGCTGGCCGACTCCCGCATGGACACCGGCTACGGGCTGCGCACCCTGGCCGCGGACATGGGCGCCTACAACCCCATGAGCTACCACAACGGCTCGGTCTGGCCGCACGACACCGCGATCGCCGTGGCCGGCCTCATCCGGTACGCCCACCTGCCCGGAGCCGTCGAGCTCGCCCACCGGCTGGCCAACGGCCTCCTCGATGCGGCCGCAGCGTTCGGGGGCCGGCTGCCGGAACTGTTCTGCGGCTTCGCCCGGCACAGGTTCGGCCAGCCGGTGCCGTACCCGACGTCGTGCTCGCCGCAGGCCTGGGCCAGTGCTGCGCCGCTGCTCCTGGTCCGGGCGCTGCTGGGCGTCGAGCTCGACGTGCCGTCCCGCACCCTGACGCTGCAGCCCCGGCTTCCGGCCAGCTGGGGGCACGTCGTGCTCAACGGACTCGCGGTGGGTTGCACTCAGGTGCGCATCGACGCGGCTCAGGACTCGGCCACTGTGGAAGGTCTGCCTGACGAGTGGCTGCTCAAGGGAGCTGCGGCCACGGCTGACCAGTGACACGACCGAGCCGCAGCGGCGCTGTGACGCGCGGTGGCGAAAGGCAATCGGGTCAAGAGCAATCAGGCCCGCAGATGAGGACCCAGCAGGTACGAGCCCGCGCCAGTCTGACTGAGGTCGACGTCGGGACACGAGGAGGGACCGCCGAGCACCCGGCGGTCCCTCGTCACCACCCAGCAGCTGTCCCCGCGGCACCGCTGCACCCCCTACGGGGTGACCCTCTCCGCAGGTACACCGCCGGAGCGGCGACCCGTTCAGGGCGGTGGCTGCGGGAATCAGCCTGCCCCACCTCCTACGAGGTGGACGCGCCGGACAACAAGCCTGCCAGCCGCGCTATTCCCCGCAGCGGCGGGTCCTGTCGCACCGGAACTGTCGGCGGCGTACGGCACCGTCCGCACATGTCCACGCCGACCGGAGCCCGCTGCCCCTCCGACCTCGTCGCCACTGCGCTGCTGTGGGACCTGGACAACGTCGCCGTCCCCCTCACCCAGATGAACTCCTTCGCGCAGACGCTCAGTGCCCTCGTGCCGCCCACGGCGCCGAAGGTGGCGGCCGCAAATTGGCGTGCGTTCCGCCTGTACGGCGACGACCTGCGCGCGCACGGCATTCGAGTTCTCTGCGGAAGCCGCGATCCCGCCGGCGCCGACGGAGTGCTGCTGCGCCAGGCCAAGCGCCTACGCAGGGGCGGAGCCACACGCCTTCTCGTCGCCAGCAACGACCACGTCTTCGCCCGCCTCGCAACCCGCGCCGAGGTGCACGTGGTCACGCGCACCGGCGACCTGGTCAGCGGACGGCTGCAAGCCGTCGCTGCCAGCATCACGGTGCTGGCACGGGAGGAGGACGGAGGTTGGGCCGCCTTACCGGCAGCCTGACCGCCTTCGGTCCGGCGCCGGGGTGACAGCGCCGGTGGTGCCCGCAACGAGCAGGAGCACGCCCGCAGGCAGCGTGGGTCCGCATGGTGAGAGCACGCTGCAGCGTCAAGCACCACGGTCGTCGCCGCGCCCCAGGGGGCGGGGGAGCGGGCAACGGTGTAGACCGACCGGAGCGCGTGAGGGATCCGGCTGTCGCATCCGAACGCCGCACTGAGGCCACCGCAGACCGCGCAAACCAGCAACCTGTCGCTCCCAAATTCGGTGTTTCAGCTCTCATCCACTGCGGTAGCCGAAGTACTGCCGAAGATGGGGAAGCGAACCACCAGAAGGGAGCCGACCATGACCACCGTTTCCCCCAACACCACCAGCGCCGCGACCGGCCGCCTGCTGACGCTGGCCCGCTTCGGTACCTACGCCGAGGCCCAGCGGCTGGTGGACCGGCTGTCGGACGCCAAGTTCCCGGTCGAACGCACCCGAATCGTCGGCAACGGCCTCCGCACCGTGGAGACGGTCACCGGGCGGATGACCACCGGCCGAGCCGCCCTCTACGGCGCCGGCAGCGGCGCCTGGCTAGGCCTGTTCATCGCGCTGCTGTTCACGATCTTCACGATCGGCCCGGTGTGGTGGGGTGTTCTGCTCACCACCGTCCTCATCGGCGCGGTCTTCGGCGCGATCCTCGGTGCAGTTGGGCACGCGCTCACCGGCGGAGCACGCGACTTCGCCAGCGTGACCGGCCTCGAAGCCGACGAGTACGAGGTCCAGGTCGACGCCGCCTACTACGACGAAGCGATGCGTCTGACCCAGACGGCCTGATCCCTGACCGCAGCGGAGCCGCTGACCGAACATGGACCGGCGGCTCCGCACACCCGCCGCGGTGGACGGGGACAGTCGCAGCCGCGTCGACGCCGCTGCGGCCCCCGGTCGGTGACGGCGATCCGTCCGCCGACGTGCTGGTCGTCGCGGTCGGCGGCCACGACGCGCGAAGAGGTCCCGTCCGTCGCACGCGAGCCTCCTCGCACCCGAGCTTTCGCCCCGGGCCAGGCAGCACTGGTTCGGCAACCCGGTGCAGTCGCAGCACGGCCGTCGACCGGGGCATCACCGGCGCAGCGGCAGCCCACGACATTCCGAGGTGGCGCGAAGGAGCGTGGACACGGTGCGGGTTGTCTTGTTGGGGCCGCCCGGGGCAGGCAAGGGCACGCAGGCGCGGCAAATCGCCGATCGGCTGGGCGTTCCGGCGATCTCAACCGGGCAGATCTTCCGCGCCCATGTCGCCGAGCAGACCGACCTGGGCCGACGAGTCAGGCCCTACCTCGATGCGGGTGAGTTCGTGCCCGACGAGGTCACCATCGCCATGGTCGAAGACCGGCTCACCCAACCGGACGCCCGCGCCGGATTCGTGCTCGACGGATTCCCGCGCACCGTCCGGCAGGCCGACGCCCTGCGCGCAATCCTGGCCGGAATGCGGACCCGACTGGACTGCGCGCTGGAGCTTGTCGTCGAGGAGAACGAAGTCATCCGCCGGCTGGCCACCCGACGGGTGACGGGTGACACCGCCGGAGGACGGCGTCCGGACGACCAGCCCGACACCATCCGTCACCGGCTGACCGTCTATCGCGAGCAGACGGCTCCGCTCACCGAGTACTACGAAGCAGAAGGAGTCCTGGTACGCATCGATGCCTCGGGTCCGGTCGATCAGGTCACGCAGCGGGTCATGACCGCGCTGCACACCGTCGCGTCCTGCCGCTCACCGTGACCGCCAGCCCCAGCACGCCCGGACGTCCGTCGGCTCCGCAGCCACACCTAACGCGAGGCGGCCGCCGCCGATCTCTGTTTCATGACGGCCACGCCCGCCCGGTCCGAGCGACGAGTCGCGCAAGGCCATCTAGCACCGGAAACGACCGTCTACGAGGCTCAACGGAGCTGTGCCGGCCGCGGATGGCGAGGATGCAGGGCGTCCGGCGTGTCGGCACTGCGCCGGCTGGCTGCCCCGCACAGGGTGGACCCCGTGGACCGAACCGTCCTGCTGGTGGACGCAGGCAACCTGCTCGCAGCGGGCGGCAACCTGACCGTGGCGAACAACCGCCGCCACGACCTTGACGTCCGCATCGGGCCACTGCTCAACGCGCTGACCGCACTCGTCGCGGAGCACGCGCGGCTGCCGCTCCTGCGCACGTACTGGTACGACGCCAGCCGCGAAGGACGGCTCACCGCAGAGCACGAGGCCGTCCGCGGCCACCCCTACACCAAGCTGCGTCTCGGGCGACTCGTCGGAGGCGCACAGAAGGGCGTGGACGCGCTGGTCTACCGCGACCTGACCACCCTGGCTCGGCAGCGCTCCGTCGCCAGCGCCTATTTGTTGGCCGGCGACGAGGATCTCCGCGAAGGCGTCGCCGAGGCGCAGTCCCTGGGCGTCCAAGTGATCCTTCTGGCGGTCGAACCGGCCGGCAACAGCAAGATCGCCGACGCCCTCCTGTGGGAGGTCGACGACGTGCTCGACCTCGACCGGACCTTCCTGGCACCGTTCTTCGCTGCCCGCGGCGCTGGCCCGGGGACGGAAGCCGGAGCCGTGTCCGACTCCCCGTGACCAGACACGCGGCCACCCCTCTCTGGTCTGATCGCCCGCACGCTGCTCGATCCCCGCGGCGCGTCAGACGCCTGACCCGCGCGCGTCGAAACCTCCTGCCAGTGAACGGCCGCCGCTGCCCTATGCGGAGGAGAAGTCGACGCTGCCAGGTGACCGTGCTTGCCCGGGCGTGTGACGCAGGTGCCGTCAGCGCACGCGTGGGCCGCACGATCCGGTCGAGAGGCCGACGCACCGGACGGTGTCGTATCTCGACCTAGGCTCTGCTGCGGTCGGGGAGGCGGGACAGAGACGCCGTCCCGCCCGGGAGACGGGGGAGCGGCATGGGATGGCTTGCGAGGTTGCGTCGAGGCGCGACAGACGCCCACCTGCCGCAGCCGCAGCCGACGGTGCAGCCCCGCCTCCTCTTTGAGTCCGATCGACCCGGCGAGTACACGGTTCGGCTGGACTTGGCGCGCCCCGCCGTCGCCCATCGCCGCACCGTCCGAAGAGGGCACGCCGTCCGAGGCGGTGGCTGCCTCACGGAACGACCACCACGATCGCCGGGCTGCCGATCCACGGTGGCCTGCTCTACGTCGGATTCGACCTGCCGTCGGTGCGCGGCTATAAGGTCGACCCCTCGTTGCTCGACCCAGCGCTACCGGTCGACTGCTGCGGGCGGACAGCAGTGGCTGGGGCCTCGGCTACTGGCCCGCCTACAGCCAACTCACCTCGGCCGAGCGCGACCATCACCTGTGAGCGGAACGACCGCTCCCAACTGCTCGCCGTCCTCACCATGCTGGCTCAGACCGGTCCCGCGGACCCGCTCGCTCTGGCGGCCTCCGTCCAGGGCAAGCGTCCAACAAGTACGACAGGTGGCTTGACGCGCTGCTCGACGAGGACTACGCCGCCCGATCCTTGGACACTGTCGGCGCCCACCGGACCGTGGTACGGCTGCTCAACGAGGCGAATGGCTCCGAGAGCCATCACAAATGACCGGGAACGCTCACCCCGGTCGGCGCTCAGTGCACCGACGACCTGCCGCCGCGGACCGTCCGCCGACACGCATCAACCTCGGGCCCGTTCAGCGGAGTACCGCCTGGAACCACCGCGGCCGTCAACGAGGACTCCACGAGTCGATGGCGAGCGGCTCGCCGTCGGCGGCGTTGTCCCGGTTAGCGCACCCGGCGGCGCAACTGGTCGGGATCGAGGATCAGTATCGAGCCGCCCTCCCGGCGGATCCAGCCACGCTCGACGAAGTCGGCCATAGCCGACTCCACCGTCTCGGGCGAGGCCCCTACCAAGCCGGTCAGCTCCTGCACGCTGACGTCGAACTGGAGGCGTACCCCTTCAGGAGTCCGACGACCGAACTTGTCGGTCAGCAGCATCAGTGCTCGGGCGAGTCGACCTGGAACGTCGGTGAAGAACAGATCGGGCACCCACGGCTTCGTCCCCCACAAGCGGCGGGCCAGCACGCGCAGGAGCCGCTCTCCGATCTCCGGGTGCGACTCGATCCATGGACGCAACACCGAATGGGGCACGCGAGCCAGCTGTACGTCGGTCACCGTGGTGGCTGTTTCGGTGCGCGGACACGGCTCGAACACCGCGAGCTCCCCGAAGTGCTCTGCTGGCCCCAACTGGGCCAGCACCTTCTCCTTGCCGTCCGGTGAGCGACGGGTCAGCCGGATCCTCCCGGCGAGGACGATGTAGAGGGCATCGCCTGGTTCCCCTTCGCGGAAGATCACCGTGCCGGCCGGAACGGCGAGCGTCTCCAGCCGTGCTGCGACCGGTTCGATGACCTCCGCCGGTAGCCCGTGGAAGAGGCCGGACCGGCTCAGTACGTCATTCACGGCGCGCATCCTCCTTCGGTGGCAGGCAAGCGGATTGGTCGGGGCCCTCATCCCGCGTCCGGCGAAAGAATAAGAAGCGGAGCACCTATTCGCCACTCATGCCCGGTTGAGCTGTCAGCGCTTGCCGAAACGTTGCTTCGCATTCCGTCGCTTACGGAAAACAACTTCGATAGTCTTGACAATGAGCCGGTGGCGAATGTCGAGCAGTCAGAACAGCCGACTGCGTCATAAAGCCTCGGCGACTGTGCCGCATCACGGGCTCCACTGAAAACGCATCACGCCCCTTTCGCGCGTCCCCGAAAGGAGGACGAACGGCGAACGCATGAGCCATTCTTCAGCCTCCTCGGGATCCGGCAGTGGAGGAGCGAGTCCTCTGGGGATTAGCCAAGCGCGCAACGGGACATGCATGGCGCGCTTCCCGTGGAAGGAGGCCTGTCACATGCGTCAACCAGTCGGCACCCGACCGCACACCTTCCGCCTCCGCCGTACCGCGCTCGCGCTGGCGGCCGTGGCTGTCGTGGGTGGGTGCACCAGCAAGGTGACGGCACATCGGCTGCGTCCACCACCAGCGCAGCCGAGTCCTCGGGCGGTCAGGCCAGTTCCGTCCAGGGCTTGCAGGACGCCTAGCAACGCGTCATCGCTAACGTCCTGCCGTCCGTGGTGGAGATTCGGTCCTCAACCGGGCTTGGCTCCGGCGTCGTCTACGACGACGCGGGGCACATCGTCACCAACGCCCACGTCGTCGGGGCCGACAAGGACTTCGACGTCCTGACCTCCGGATCGGCCACTCCGCTGCAGGCCACCCTGGTGGGCACCTTCCAACCCGACGACATCGCCGTGATCAAGGTCGATGACCCGGCCGGGCTGGAGCCGGCCACCTTCGCCGACTCCTCCGACGTGCACGTCGGCGACATCGTCCTGGCCATGGGCAATCCGCTCGGACTCTCGGCCACGGTCACCGACGGAATCGTCTCAGCGCTCGGCCGCGAGGTCTCCGAGCCAGCCACCGAGTTCTCCCCGCCGGCCACCCTGCCGAACACGATCCAGACGTCCGCGGCGATCAACCCCGGCAACAGCGGCGGCGCCCTCGTCAACCTCGACGGGCACGTCATCGGCATTCCCACCGTCGCCGCCACCAATGCGGAAGCCGGTGGCCTGGCTCCCGGGATCGGGTTCGCCATCCCGTCCAACACGGTCAGGCGTCTGGCCGACCAGTTGATCGCCACCGGCGCGGTGACCGAGTCGGGTCGGGCGGCGCTCGGCGTGGGGGTCACCACGGTGGTGGACGCCTCCGGACAACCCCGAGGTGTCGGCGTGGTCTCGGTCGACCCGGGAGGCCCGGCCGACCAGGCCGGTCCGGCCGGGCGACATCGTCGTCTCCATCAACGGCACCGCCACCCCGTCGCTGCAGGTTCTGGGCGCCGTCCTGGCCGATCTCCAGGTAGGGGAGACGGTCACCGTGACGGTGATCAGCGGCGGCGACGAGCGGCGACTGCAGGTGACCCTCGGCAAACTCTGACACACCTCCCAGCCGTCGGCCAGCGGCTGGATTCACGCCGACCCCCGGACCCGTCGGCTGCCTCGCGCTGGGCCCCGCCGTCCGCGAACCACCCGTCCGGCACCGTGCCCGGGTCACCCCTGACGGCCGGCAGCGCTCGACGCGAACGGCGCACTACTTCACGCGCCGTGAACTACGGCCGGCGAACAGGTACACCGACGCGCAACTTCGGCCGATGCCAGACGTGACGATGCTGGCTAGCAAGAGAAGGTCCCCATGCGCGGCAACCCCGGAAACGACGTCCTCGACTTCGTCATGCTGCACCTCGCGATCACGCAGCGTCCGCACCAGGCTGACGATCAGCCGGTCGAGGAGCGCCTGGCGGAGGCCTACGACCAGGCGCGGCGGGACGTCACCACCTTGGCCGAGACCGACGTGGAACTCTGTCTTGCCCTCCTGGCCGACCTAGCCGGTCACTTCGCGGCCACGCTGCAGCAGCAGGCCGGGCACCGCGCGGTCAAGGAGGTGATCAACGACTGGGCCGGCCGCGGCTGGACCCCGGGCATCCACCGCGCAGAGGCGATCACGCCCACCGCCGTGCCCACCGAGACGCAGCCGGACGTGCAGCCGGCCACGCGGCCCATGCCCGGCGGCCAGCGGTGGGCAGCCGGGGAGCCCGCCCCGTTCTGACGCCCTCCCCATCCGCAGCGCCCGAGAAAAAGGTTGAGCGGTCGGACAAGTCAATACCGAATCGCGCCGATGCCATCACGGTGATGACCTTCGAGATGACCTTCGAGCAGCCGCAGCCTGCACAGTGGACCGTGCGCGCGCTGGCCCACCACCTACCCGACGGGCTGCCCACCGCAGCGCTCACCATCCTGCGACTGCCAGGGCAATCGGTGCGCCGCGGCCCCTGGTCGACCCTGGTGGGGCAACTCCTGCTGGACACCGTGGACCGCTGCCGTCCGGTCGTCTACACCTGCGCCGACGAGCCCTACCAGCACTGGCCGGAAGAGGGATGCAATCGGCTCGGCCCCCACTATGCGGGCGTCAGCGATGCGTGTGGCTGCTGCCCGCCTGAGCGCGGTCACTTCACCGCCCGCCGTCGCGGACTGCCACTGATCGGACCGTTCCGGTCCACCGTGGACAACCTCATCGCGGCGCTCGCCGACCACGAGCCGGACCACGGACCCAGCCTGGTACTCATCGACAACGTCGAGCACGCCCGGCCCTACGCCTTCCAACCCGGCGGCGTCTATGACGGTGAGAAGCGCACCGCCAGCGTGGACAGCGTCGAGAACACCCGCCGATGCGCCAGCGACCTGCTGGCCTTCGCCAGCGAACGGAGCGCGGCACCGACCGTCGCCTGCACCTGGGGCGACATGACCCCGCTTCCTGTGGCGCTCACTGAGGTCGCCCGCGTCGTGATCACCGCGCTGCCGTGCGAGCGCCGCCGACCGGTCACCCTCCACCTCCAGGCTCGGCGCAGCCTGCAGGCCCCCTGGCCACCGGCGACCGAAGTGGTCCTGCCCTGGTTCGACTGGGGCTTCGACGACCGGGACCTCGACGATGAAGACGACGCCTTCGAGCAGCAGGCCGCGCAGTCGGCCGGCGGGCAGCCTCTCGCCGACCCGTCGGCAACACCCGACCCCTGGGCCGCGCCCGTCGTCTGGACGGGAGCCGGTGGATGACCCGCACCGAGCCGTCCCACCGCCGTACCGCCGCCCCCGGCCACGCCGCGTCAACCTGCGGCACAGCGCCCTGGATCGCCGACATGCGCCGCATCGGCTTGCACGTCTCCACCGACGGCACCGAGGTCACGGTGACCTCGCAGGTACTGCCCTCGCTGTTCGGCCGCGCCGCCTATCACGAGTTCACACTGACAATGAGCAGTACCAGCCTGGTCCGGCTGCGTCATCTGCTCACCGGGGGAGTCGACGTGCTGCACATTCCGGTGCGCGGCCGAGTTCTCACCGACCAGGGGGAGTTGCGCTCGACCAGTCGGCTGATCGCCAGCGCCCAGTACCTGCCGGCTCGCCGGATCGTCCTGGAGGTGACCACGTGGGTCACCGCCGCCGACGGCAGCGAGGCGTGGCTGGACACCTACCTCCTCGACGATCTCACCGGCCCCGACCTCGACCACGTCGAGACCGTGCACGCCATGTGGAGCGCCGGGGTCAGGCCGCGCTCCGACGCCGCCCGCTACATCGCCGCGGGCTTTACGCCCGGCGAGGCACGCACGCTGCACGACACCCTCGCCCCGGCGGAGCGGAACGCCCGGATCGATCTGCTCATCGCTCTGCGTACGCCCTGACCAACACGCGCAGCAGGCGCGGCGCCTGCCCGGCACCTGCAGGCTGGCGAACACGGGTGGATCCGTTCTCAGTCCGGTGCGCACGGCAGGCCCCCGTGCCATCGCACCGCGACGGCTAAGTCCGCTACGGCCGCAGGGTCTGGATGAGGAACCGGAACGGCGGTTCTCCTGGCGTGTGTCCATGGCACGGGGTGTGCCGCACGGTGATCTCGACTTCCACGGTGTGATGCGAGTCGGCGATCAGCGTCCAGCCGGTCTGGCCGTCCTCGATGGCGAACGGATGGCGCACCGCATGCGCCACCTCCTCCAGGATCCTTTCGGGGTCCGGCGCCACGAGCGGGGTGATGGTCTGCACCTCGTTCAAGGGCATGTCGATGACCGTTCCGTCGTCCAGTTCAACGCCGAGGCCGGGTAGTTCCCGGCCCTGCTCTCTGGTGAACCAGACGGGACCGTCCGGCCGTCCCTCGATCCGGTGCCCGTCGCGGGTGGTGACCGCGATGCGCTCGTGCATGCCGAGCCAGGCGGCGGTGTGCCGCTGACCGTCCTCGGCGACCATCTGCCAGCAAGCGCAGGGCTGGGTGTCGTCGGGCATCGGTTTCCCTTCGGGGAGCGGTGGGACCGACACCACCCAAACACAGCATTTATGCCGTGGTAAGGGGTGTCGAGTACACGGACGGTTGCTCTCCGTGTCCGGTCGCAAGTCCAGCCCCCACGTGACTCTGAACTCCGAGCGCAGCCGCGCCCTGGGCGATCGCCTGCGTCAGGCGCGCCGCGCCGCGGACCTGACCCAGGAGGCGCTCGCGCAAGCCTCTGGTGTGGGCACCGAGCACGTGCAGCGCATCGAGCGTGGCGCCGCCAACCCCACCGTCGCCACCCTCTACGCGCTCAGCGACGCCCTGCACATCCCGGTCGGGAACCTGCTGCCGGAGTAACCGCGTCGCGCGCCGACAGTCCTCCCGCTCACTCGGAAAACTCCCAACCCGCCCGGACATGGCCCCGCCCACCTGGGCCCCGACACCCAAGCCGATGCGCCAGCACGGGTGGCTGGTCCGGCCGCCCGGGGCCGCGAGCGGACGTCGGGCTCGTCCTCGCCGATTCACCAACGTGGTTAGACACACCGGCGCTAAGGCGCGGCGCTGGTCAGCGCCGCCCGGGCCGGCCCGGCAGGCCGGCGACCCGGACAGGTCACACTGGCCGCGCCCGACCGGTGGCCAGCCAGTGCTCGACGGCGACGCGGACGGTGTCTTCCTGTTCCACGCGGTAGCCGCGCGCCAGACACGCCCCGGCCAACCGTCCAGCCGACCCGTCCAGCCGCTCACGGAGTCCCTGAACCGTGGCACCGTCGATCGGCCAGGGGCGCTGTCGGCGGTGCGGCCACTCACCGGGATCGCACAAGATCACCCGCGCGGCCACCTCGGCGGGCAACGCATCCAGGACCGCGGCAGCGATCCGAACTCCGCCGAGGTCGGCATCCGGACAGAGCAGCACCCGCGGGACCTGGTTCATGAGCGCGACAAGCAGATCGAGCGCGGCCGCGCTCGGGGTGCCAGCGGTGTACACCACGGCGACGGTCGTCCCCGGCGCGGCGACGCGTTCGGCGAGCGCCTCTGCGGCCTGCAGGTTCTCCACGATCACCAGATGCTCGGCATGGCTGATCAACGTCAGGTCGGGCTGGTCGGCCCGGATGAGCACCGGCCCGTCAAGGGCGGACAAGGCCACCCGGGTGCCGGCTCGTTCCGCGTCGACCGCGCCGGCGACTCCGAGCCGCGGTGCGCGGCGCAGGCCGAGGGCGATGGCGACCTCCGCGTCGACGCCGGCGTCGGCTAGCACCCCGAGCGCGTCGTCGCGGATCTTGCTGTCGGCGAAGTGGGCCAGCGAGAACGCGCGGGGGCCGTCGTGGGTGACGCCGTCGAGCAGGTCGGTGGCCGCCGCGAGCAGCACCAAACGGCGGACGCGGCCGGTCTCGTGGCGCAGCGCGTGGACCAGGGACGCGGCGGCGGCGGACGAGATGCCCAGGACGGGATCCCCGTCGGTGTGTGCTGCAACGAGCCGGGTGAGCAGGTCATCGCGGCGCTGTTCGATCTGCTCGCGGCGTGCGGTCACCGCGGAGGCCCGTGCCTGGGCCAGCCGTGCACCGCGGTCGAGCAGGTGCCAGCCGGTTGGCGCGCCCAAGCGCATGTCTTCGGTGACCGTGCAGCACACGGCGACAAGTCCGGCGCGCGCACACTCTTCCGCGAGCGGCCACGCCCGCGCACCGAACCGTCGCTGTACCGCCGCCCAGGTCCGCCGCGCTGCCCCCAGCACGAACGACGCATCCGCTCCGGCCGGGTCCGGTGCGGCGGGAGCGTCCACGTCGTCGGCTGCGGTGAGGGCGACCGCGGTCAGCCGCAGCCGCCGGCGCCGGTCGGGGACGACGCGCCACCCGGCACCGTCGGCGACCACCCGCTGCACCGACCGGGCGACCAGGCCGGCGGGTACCCCGTCCAGCGACACCGCCGGGCCCAGGGTGGCGGTGAAGCGGCGGACGGCGCGGGTCAGCGCCGGCTCATCTGGTGACCTGTGCGGGTCGGTCAGGTCCATGGCCGGCCGGCGAGCAGCGCCTCGGCGGTCAACTCCACCCGGGCACGGTGCTCGTCGAAGCCGAACATGCGGGTGGGCTGGTTGAGCGCCTCGGCCTTGGACGGATAGCTGAAGTAGAGGACCTCGCCGCAGTAGGCGGCCGCGTCGGGCATGACCGCGTCCTGGCAGGTGCCCAGCACGGTGATGCCGTACTCGGCGGCGACGTCGGCGACTGCGGTAAGCACGTCCCGGCGGTGTTCATCGCCGAGTGAGTCGCCCAACTCGTCGAGGATGAGCACCCGGCCTTGCGGATGTGGGCTGGCCAGTAGTGCGGCCAAGACCAGGTGGACGCTGAACAGCTTCTCCTGCGCGGAGTTGGTGGCGTTGTCGTAGCGCAACATTCGCCCGCCGGGGGAGCGCCGCCACTTCGGCACGACCCGCCACGTCCAGGCGTCCTCTGCCCCAGCAGGGCGCAGCACCTCCCAGTCCAGTTGGGCGCCGAAACCCTGGGCGGAGAGGTTGAGCCGGTTGAGTGCCTCGCTGATGGCGGCGAGGTTGCCCTCGATCCGCTGCTCCAGACTGTCTTGGATGTTGTCCAGGCCGGACTGCATCCCGGCCAACTTTTCCTCGGCGAAGGTGATTTCTTGTTGGCGCTGCGCTCGCGTGGTGCGGATTTGCTCGGAGGCGTGTAGGTCCCGGTCGGCGTAGCGCGCCAGCCAGGCGTCGATGGCTTGCGCCAGCCCGGTGAAGCCGATCTCGTCGCGGCCCAGCCGGGTGCCGGCGCTGTCGGCGAGGTGTTCGCGCTGACGGACCGCCTCGGTGATCTCCGCGGTGGGCGCGCCCGCGCCGCTGGATCGGTCGATGTCGAGCAGGGTGACGATCGCGGTCAGCCGGTCATTGGCCCGGTTGCGCAATGTGTCCCGAGTGCGGCGTTCCCACTCTCGGGTCGGATCCGCCGGACCGGTCGGGCGGGCATGCCCGTCTTCCCACTGCAGTGGGTTGTCGTCCCAGTTGAGTTCGTCGCGGGCGTCGCGGTCGCTGCCGCCGAACTCGGCCAGCCAGTAGTCCAGGCCCATGCCGTCGAGGCTGCGCTGGATCTCGGCGACCGCGCTGCGCGCCGCGGTCAGGTTGCCCTCGGCACTGCGGCGTGCGGCTGCGGCGGCGGTCCGGGCCGCCTCCAGCGCGGTCACTTCCGACCGCGCCTGGGTGTAGGCGTCCTCCAGTGCGCTGCGCCGCTCGGCCTGCTGCTGCACCCGTCGGCCTGCGGCGGGCAAGTGCTCCTCCTCGACCTGCCGCAGCCGCGCGCTCGCCTGCGCATGCTCGGCGGCGGCGCGGGCGGCGTCCAGAGCGGCGGCAGCGATCTCCTCGCGCTCCCCGGCGCGCCCGGCGGCCGCGTCGGCGGCGCGGTGCTCGGCCTCGGCGTCGTCGAGTCGACGGCGCAGGGCGGCCACCAGTTGCGTGCGGCCGGTCGTCGGATGGGGAAAGCCACCGACGACGGTCACGTGCAAGCCGGCATCGATGACAGTGTCGACCGCATGCGGTCCCGCGGTGACCCGTGCAGCCAGCTCCGTGAGGAAGGCGTGCGCCCAGGGCGGGGCGGTGCGCAGCCCGGTGGGCGGACCTGTCTGGTCGTCCGCGCCGCCGATGACAATGGCGCCGGGCACGGCGGCCAGTTCGGCGACCGCATGCGAGACCTGGTCGGTGTGCACGCAGACCGCATCCCGCCACGGGTGCAGGCGGGGCTCCCACTCACTGCGGGCAGCCGGTTCGACCTCGACGGCATCGAGGAGCCCGACCGCGGCGACACCGGCGTCGGCGAGCACGGCGAGGCAGCGCCCGGCGTCACCGCCGCGGCCGGCTTCGGTGTCGCGCAACTGCTCGCTCAGCGCCTCCACGCTTTGCTCGGCGGCGTGTGCCCGACCCTCTTCACGAGCCCGCGCCCGCCGGGCCTCGGCAAGTCGGGCCTCGGCCTCGGCTATCGACAGCCGGGAGCGCAGGGCACCGCGGGCTTCTAGCCGGATCAGGTCTTCGCGGAGCCGAGCGGCCTCAGTCGCCAGCCCCGACTCGCGCCGGATGGCCTCGCTGTGCTCGGCGTCGGCCTGCGCGTAGGCCTCCTGTGCGGCGCGGGCGCGGGCGGCCACGCCGGCGTCGTCGGCGAGAGCACGTTCGGCGTCGCGGGTGGCGGTGTAGGCCTGCTCCTGCTCGGCCAACGCGTCCTGGGCCGCAGCCAGCTCCTGCCGTAGGGCGGCCTGCCGGGCCAGCGTGTCGAGCAGCCCGCGGGCCAGATGCTGACGCCAGAACCGCTGTCCCTCGTCGAGGTGGTCGCGTACCCGGCTCCGCTGCCGCACGTCGGCGAGGATGTCTTCCTCGCGGCTGAGATGGCGTTCGTGGTCGGCCTTCGTCTCGGCCAGGGCCGCCTCCTGAGTGGCCAGTTCGCGGCGTTGGGCTTGCTCGGTCTCCAGCGCGGCGCTACGGCCGGTGAGCCGGACCAGCGCGGCACCGATGTCCTCCGGTCGGAATGCGCCAGCATCCATTTTCAGCAGGGACGGGCCGCTGCGTTGTTTGCCGCGGGCGGCGACGTAGGCCAGGCAGCGGGGGCTGCGCCCGTAGAGGGCGTCGATGTAGCCCTGCGCGCCGAGCTCGTCGGACCGCAGCGACTGCCACACCTTCGGCGCCAACTGGTGCCGCTCGGCGTCGGTGTCGGCCTGCACCAGGTGCACGCCGGGGGCGTGCCGGACGGTCAGATACTTCGGGGTGGAGGCGATGCGCATCCACACCGTGTGGGCGGTTCCGGCGGGCTCGTCGGGGTCAGCGAACACACCGACGATGAACCCGACCTGCGCAGCCGGGAACCGGGCCGCGGCGACTCCGGCAGTGTCAGGTTCGAACAACAGTTGAGCGACTTCGGCGACGCCGCCGCCGGACACCCGCCACTCAGGGTCGCCCAGCAGCAGGGCGACCGCCGCGTTGAACGAGGTCTTGCCTGATTCGTTGGAGTCTCGCGGCCCGCGACCGGTTACCGCGATGAACGACGACGGCCGCAGCACCACCGGATGGCTGGTCAGCCGGGCAATGTCGAACGTCTGCACGGCGAGCAGTTGCCGCGTGCCGATCACCCCGAGGCCCGCGTCGCCCGAGGCCGGCACCGTGTCGATGGGCGCGGCAGTGTCGAACAGGGTCATCAAGCCTTCTCCTCTGCCGGGACGGCGACTGCCGCGTCGGCCCCCGACGGGCCGGCGCGCCGAGCGCGCAGCGCGTGCGCGTACGGGCTGTCGGGTGCGGCGAGCAGCAGCAGGTCCTCCCACAGCCATGTGGTCCGCTGCCGGGTGAGGCGCAGCAGCGCCGGGCCTGGCACCAGATCGGCTCGGTGACCGGGACGCAGCAGCCCGAGCGTCCGCAGACGCCGCACCGAGGTGGTGATCTGCGCCTTGGTCAGATGCCGGTTCTGCGCCAACTCATCGATGCTGGTCGGGCGGGCGCCGTGCTCGACCACCCACGCTTCGCCGGCGACCTCGCCGCGGGCGCGCGGAATCGCCACGGTCCGCAACAGCACCAGCGCCAGCACAGCCCGATCCACCGGACACACGGTGCCGTAGCCGCGGGAGACCAAGGCGTTGGCGACCGCATCGTCGTAGCCGCTGACCCAGCCCTGATCGACCGGAATGAGCACCCGTCCGCATGCGGCCAGCCGGTCGGCCACCACCCGCCGCAGCGCCGGCTCCCGCAGCGCCATGAAGGCTGTGGTGGGCACGATCCCTTCGGCGATTTCCAACGCGCCGATCGCGTCCCGGACCGCCGCGTCCTCGTCGGCGGCCAGCGGCGTCATCGCGCACCCTCTCGATTCCCGGGTTGCTCCGCGGCCGGGAGCCGGTCGTGGAAACGCCGCAGGGCCTCGACGAACGCGCCGGGCAGTCCGGCGGCCGCAGGTCCCAGCCTTAGCCGGTCGCCATCGCCGACGACGAGCAGTGCTGGCCGCAACTCGTGGTCCAATGCGGACTTCACCCACATCGCCGGCGCCCCGAGCTGACCTGCTAGGTCGACGACCGCGGCCCGGGTGAACGGTTCACCGGGATGCGGATCGGCCGACCGGTCGGTCCAGGCCAGTCCCAGGCAGCAGGCCCACGTCAGTCGGGCCATCGTTCCCGCCTGGCGGACCCGGTAGGTGTGGGTCTCCTCCGGTGACGGCGTCGTCTGCGGCTGCCAGCCCAGCGTCAGCCCGTCGACGAGCCGCGGACTGGTAGCGGGGGAGGGGACCGGTACCCGAAGCAGACTGCGGCCGGCAGCGGCAGCCGCCACGGCGGCCGCACCGACCGCCGCCGGGTCGCTGGCGCTAGTCGGCAGCCCGCCGGTCGCGCGCACCGCGGCCAACAGCACCGCGGCCTCGGCAATCGGTTCGGTCATGCCCGCTGCTCGCTCTCGTCTATCGCGGCGGCAGGCTTCGCCGCGGCACCGTTCCTGCTCCCGGGTACGGCGTCGGATTCCGCCGGCGCATCGCTGCGCCGCAGGAACACCGGATGCCAGTAGGTCACCGGACCCTCTGCATCGATCAGCAGCAGCTGCCCCAGCTCCACCGCGAACGGCTGCCCCGGGTCGTGCGCGACCGCCAGCAGGTCCATCAGCTGCTCAGCCGCGGCGGGCCATCCCAGGGCACGCAGTCGCCCCGTCAGCTCCACCTGCTGCCCGCCCTGGAGGTGCTCCTCGATAGCCAACCGGCGGCGCCGCTGGTCGTCGGCGTGCCGGCGCTCCAGCGCCGCCAGCGGATCCGGGTCCACGTTGCCGGCCGGTTCCGGCGGACGAACCCGGATGCGCCGCCGCGGCGCGTACTCATCGAGCGCGTCGACCACGGCTCCCGGATCCAGCCACGGCTGCGGCGGGTCGACCACCAGGTGCCCGCCGACCTCGGCCAGCTGCAGTACATCGGCCTCCAGCGCCGCAGACAGGTACTGCTCGGGGGTAAGCACGCTGAAATCCAGCGACGCCCCACCTTGATCCAGCACTCGGTCGACCGCGGCTAGCACCTGCTGTCGGTAGCTCAGCTCGGCCTCCACCAGCCCGAACGCCAGCTCGCCCAACTGGTGGTCACGACCGAAGCGGTCGGTGACCAGCCGGTTGAGCGCATGCACCTGCTCCTCCACCCGACGCGGATCGTGATGGCGCTGCTCGGCGATCAACTCCCCGATCGGTGCGCTCTGAATCAGCCGGGCCAGCGTCGCCCCGTACACCGACAGCAGCTGCCGGCACCGCCGCAGATGACTGACGACCAGTTCCCGGTCGGCGTGGCCGTGCTCGATCAGCCAGCGGGTGCGGTCCAACAGCATGATCATCTCGTCGACGCCGCCGGTCGCGCCGAGCCGCTCGAACACGAGCAAACCGGCCATCCCCGCCGGGTCCAGCACGTACCGCGGCTGGTGCTTCTTCTCCAAGAACGGCCGGATCAGCCCCATCCGGACGAACAGGTCGAACCGGGCTTCGAACAGCGCCGCATCGACCGGCCGGCGCCGAGCGACCGCCGCCTGCACCTGGGCCTTGGTCATTCCGGAGACGCCGGGATGATCGGCGAACGCCTCGGCCAGATCGCGTGCCATCTCCAATGCCCGCGGATCCTCGACCACCGCACCGGCATCGGCCGCGATCGGAGCGACGAAGGAACGCAGGTGCTGCAACAGCCGCGCATCGCTGATCCGCCCGTCGCGAGCGCGCGCAACAGCCGGGCTGGGTACGTCGAACAGTCCGTCCTCGTCCATAAGCTGTCGGCTCCTCACCCTCTCGGTGAGCCCGGACGGTATTGGCAGCCAGCGACAGTTTCGGTCCGTGATCCCCCTTCCGGGTGCATGCGAGACCGGGCGGCGATCCGCCCGTTTTCCGCCCAACCGGGCGCGCGAGGTCAGTGCTGGGAGCACGGTGCTGCTCTACACCGACGGGCTGATCGAACGCCGCGCCATCGACCGTGGCATCGACGCGAGCCTCGATGCGGCTGTGCCGCTCGCAGCGGCCAGCACCTCGCGTCTGACGCGCTGCTCGATCACAGCCCCACCCGGTCAAGGACGACCGGGAGGACGACATTGCTGTCCTCGCCATCCGCTTCCAGCCGTGAGGCTCGTCCGCGCAACACGGTCGCCGAGTCAGGCGCATCCGTCCTGTTTGCCGGCCTCGCCAGTTCCGGTCATCGGCCCGGAGGTCGCAACGGGGCGCTGGCCGCCTCGGGGCAGGCGAAGCGCCGCCTGCCTTGCGTGATCTGGTGTGACGCAGGTGTCGTCAGCTCACCAATGAGCCGCACGAGCCGGCCGTGCCAGCACAAGCACCGAACAGAGTCGCATCCCGACCTACCCTGGCCCGGCAGGCAAGCGGCACCGCGCTGCCCGCACATGCACGCCGCGATCAAGCGAGGCAGCAGGAAGCACAGACGGGGGAGCGGCATGGGGTGGCTGACCAAATGGCGCCGGAGCACCACAGATGCCGACCAGCCGCAGCCGCCGCAACCGGTCCTGCAGCCTCGGGTGCGCATCGAGTCCGACAGACCGGGGGAGCACACCGTCTGGCTGGACACGGCGCTACCCAGCGTCCCTCCTCCGCCGCGACCGAAACGGTCCTCCCAGCCCGGGCGATGGCTACCGGCCGCCACGACGGCCACGATCGCCCGGCTGCCCATCCACGGCGGCCTCCTCTACGTCGGCTCCGGCCTCCCCTCCGCTCGCGGCTACGAGACCGAACCCTCGCTGATCGATCCGACCCTGCCCGTCGACCTGGCCCGCGCCGACAGCAGCGGAATCGGACTGGGCTACTGGCCGTCCTACAGCAACCTCAACCCGAGCGAACGAGGCGGCTATCTGAGGTGGCTGGCCGAAGGCCGCAACCATCCTGAGGCGCCCATCGGGTTCGTCTTCCTCTACTTCTACGGCCTGGAACGACGCCTAACCCACGACCTGGCAGAAGGCCACCCGGAGCGCCCAGTCCTTCTGCAGGAGATCCGACGCCTGCTCGACCTCTACGGCCACAACCACTCCTTCGGTGGCTACGCCACCAACCTGCTGCAGTGGGCGACACCCCTCGACGGCAGCCGCCGATACCTCAACCCCCCGCCGGCGCCGACGGACTGGAGTTATGAGATCCCGTTCGAAGTCTGCGTCGGCTTGGGACAGCTGCTTGCTGATGGACGACCCATTCCGCCCGCCTGGGCCCAAGCCTGGTGGCAGCAGCACCCCGAAAGCCGAACCCGGACTCCAGTAAAGCGCTGCCCGGAGCAGTTCGCCGCCGCCTTCCAGGCGCTCTACACCCGCCGCTTCGGCGACGGCCTCGTCGTCAAGGAGAACAAGAAGCGCCTGCGACTGGATTACCGGCCAGCCAGCGCCGGCCTGCCGGGCATCACCAAGGACCTCGGCCTCCCCGACGTCCGAGGCCTGCAAGGCCCGCTCACGAAGCTGGCCGAAATTGCCGAGCTAGCTGTACTGACCGGAGACGTTGGTCGAGGAGCTGTGACTCCGGGATCTGACTGAGGGATCTTGTGAGGGGAGGACCTCCGGGCGTGGAGTGGAGCTGC
>NZ_SSXC01000067.1 GCF_021699055.1 Blastococcus sp. MG754426
GGGGCCGGGTGGCCGGCTCAGGGCGCCCACCAGGCGCCGTGCCGGTGCTCCAGGGGGATCCGCAGCTCGCCGCCGTCCTCCGTGGAGACGACGAGCTCCACCTTCGCGATGCGGACGGGCGCACCCTCGCCCTCGGGTTCCAGGAGCCGGCCGGTGGCCAGGGGCATGGGCGGCAGGACGAGGAGGTCCTCGTCGGGGAGCTCGGCCATGCGCGGTCCTCTCGAGATGGTGGCTCGCCCACCGTAGGGAACCCGGCCGGGGACGCAACGGGCCGGGTGACCCCGCAGGGTCACCCGGCCCGGTGGCGCCCCGCCGCGAGGTGGACGGGGTCCGCGCTCAGCGCGCGTCGGCGGGGACGTAGTCCCGTGCGGTCTCGCCGGTGTAAATCTGCCGGGGGCGGCCGATCTTCGTGGACGGGTCGGCGATCATCTCGCGCCACTGCGCGATCCAGCCGGGCAGCCGGCCGAGGGCGAACAGCACGGTGAACATCCGCGTCGGGAAGCCCATCGCCTGGTAGATCAGCCCGGTGTAGAAGTCCACGTTCGGGTAGAGCTTTCGCTGGATGAAGAACTCGTCGTTGAGCGCGATCTCCTCGAGCTGGCGGGCGAGGTCGAGCAGCTCGTTGTTGCCGCCCAGCTTGTCGAGCACGGTGTCCGCCGTCGACTTCACGATGGCGGCGCGGGGGTCGTAGTTCTTGTAGACCCGGTGCCCGAAGCCCATGAGCTTGACGCCCGGCTCCCGGTTCTTCACCCGCTCGACGAAGCGGGGGATGTCTCCGCCGTCGGCCCGGATCGCCTCGAGCATCTCCAGCACCGACTGGTTGGCGCCGCCGTGCAGCGGGCCGAACAGCGCGTTGATGCCGGCGGACACCGACGCGAACAGGTTGGCGTGCGAGGAGCCGACCAGCCGCACCGTGGAGGTGGAGCAGTTCTGCTCGTGGTCGGCGTGCAGGACGAAGAGCATGTCCAGCGCCTTGGCGAGGTCCGGGTCGACGTCGTAGGGCTCGGCGGGGAAGCCGAAGGTCATCCGCAGGAAGTTCTCGACCAGGCCCAGCGAGTTGTCCGGGTAGAGGAACGGCTGGCCGACCGACTTCTTGTACGCGTAGGCCGCGATCGTGGGCAGCTTCGCGATGAGGCGGAGCGTGGAGATCTCCACCTGCTCCTCGTCGAAGGGGTCCAGCGAGTCCTGGTAGAAGGTCGACAGCGCGCTCACCGCCGAGGAGAGCACCGGCATGGGGTGCGCGTCCCGCGGGAAGCCGTTGAAGAACTGCTTGAGGTCCTCGTGCAGGAGCGTGTGCCGCCGGATCCGCTGGTCGAACGCGCCCAGCTGGTCGGCGGTCGGCAGCTCGCCGTAGATCAGCAGGTAGGTGACCTCGAGGAAGCTGGACTTCTCGGCCAGCTGCTCGATCGGGTACCCGCGGTAGCGCAGGATCCCGGCGTCACCGTCGATGTAGGTGATCGCCGAGGTGCACGACGCGGTGTTGACGAAGCCGATGTCCAGCGCGACCTTGCCGGTCGTGGCCAGCAGCTTGCTCGTGTCGATGCCGTCGGCACCCTCGGTCCCGGGCTTGACGGGCAGGGGCAGTTCTCCACCGGGGTAGCGGAGGGATACGTCCGGGGCGCTCTCGGTCTCGGTCATCGGGGAGTCACGCTACTGGTTCCGGCGCGATCGGTGCACGCGGACCGCAGCGTCCACACCGCGTCCGCCCGGCCACCGTGCCAGGTCGCCCCGCGCTCGGCGACGGCCAGCCAGGCCTCGCGGACGAGCCCCGCGGGCTCGTCCGTGGGGACCAGCTCCACGTCGACGTCGGCCCCGTCGGCCAGGGCCACCTCGACCAGCGGGGCGGCTGCCTCAAGCTCGGGCGGGGTGACGGCGAGCAGGAAGCGTTCGGCGGCTCCGGCGGAGCGCACCTCGCGGAACCCGTCCAGCACCGCCCGCACCTCACCCGGCTCCGGAGCGGCCAGCCGCGCGAGCGCGACGGGGAACGGCGCGGCCCACACGTCGAGCTCCTGGCGGAAGCGGTCCAGCAGCGGAGCGGTGTGCGCGCGTTCGGTGAGCGGTCGCGGGTCCCCCTCAGTCGGCGGGAGGTTCAGCTCCACCAGGCGCGCCGTCGCCAGGAACGCGGCCTCCAGCATCGCCCGGGCCTCGGGGCCACCGCCGAGCTCGCCGGCACGCGCGACGGCCATGGCCAGGGCCGTCACGTTGGCGCGACGCTGCTTCTGGGGGTCACCCAGGAAACCCGCGCGGACTCCCCAGTCGATGAGCCGGGGCCAGTCGCCCAGCCCCCTGGCGAGGATGCGGGGGTCCTGGGAGCTCTGCGTCGAGTGCAACCGGAACCGGCTGAGCGTGCTCGGGGTGTAGAAAGCCGACCCTCGCGCGAGCAGCCGGAGCCAGAGCGCCAGGTCGCCGAGCACGGTGAGCCGGCGGCCGTCCACCTGCCAGAGATCGGCGGGGTCGACGTCCTCCCGCCGGAAGAGCACGGTGGTCAGCTCCCCGATCACGTTGTTGCAGTTCTCCAGCACCGCATCGCCCAGTTCGCGGCCGTCGATCCGGCCGGGCCGGTCGACCAGCGGCTCGAACTGGCCACCGGGCAGGGGGCGGCCGTCATCCCCGATCAGCACCCGCCGGGAGAAGGCCATGGTGGCACCGGGCGTGGACTGCATGCCGCGCACCAGCTCCCGCACGCAGTTGGAGGCCAGCACGTCGTCGTGGAGGAGGAACTTGACGTACTCGCCGCGCGCCAGCTCGAGCAGCCGCCTGGGGTTGCCGAACCCGCCGAGGTTGGTGTCGTGGCGGATCACGCGGACCCGGGGGTCGCCGGCGGCGAACTCGGCCAGGATGGCGGCGGTCCGGTCGGTGGAGGCGTCGTCGCCGACGAGCACCTCGATCTCCCGGTAGCTCTGCTCCAGGGCCGAGCGCAGCGCCGGCCGGAGGAAGCGCTCGCCGTTGTAGGTGGGGACCAGGATGCTGACGAGCGGATCGCTCATGGCCGGAAGCTCTCGATCGCGTCGATCACGGTGTCTTGCTGCTCCTCTGTCAGGTGGGGACCCAGGGGGAGGCTGAGCACCTCGCGGGCCAGGACGTCGGCCGCCGGCAGGTGCGCCGCGGCCAGGCGGGTGCCCGCGAACGCGGGCTGGCGGTGCGGGGGCACCGGGTAGTGCACGAGGGTGTCCACGCCCCGGGTGGCGAGGTGGTCGCGCAACGCGTCCCGGTGGGGCGTGCGGACCACGTACAGGTGCCACACCGCGGTGGCCCAGGGGACGGTGGCGGGAAGGACCAGGCCGGAGCCCGTGAGGCGCTCGGTGTAGCGGCGGGCGAGCTCGTCGCGGCGGGCGTTGTGCGCCGGCAGGTGGTGCAGCTTCACCGACAGCAGCGCGGCCTGCAGCTCGTCCAGGCGGCTGTTCCAGCCCACCTCGGTGTGCACGTACTTCTCCGTGGACCCGTAGCTGCGCAGCGAACGCAGCCGGTCGGCGACGGCGGGGTCGGAGGTGGTGACGGCGCCGCCGTCGCCCAGGGCACCGAGGTTCTTGCCGGGGTAGAAGCTCCACGCGGTGGCCGAGGTCAGCCCGCCGACCGGTCGGCCGCGGTAGGTGGAGCCGTGCGCCTGCGCGGCGTCGTCGAGCACGGCCAGGCCGTGCCGGGCGGCCAGCTCCAGCAGCGGGTGGAGGTCCACCGGGTGCCCGTACAGGTGCACCGGGAGGAGGGCGCGGGTGCGTGCGGTGACCGCGGCATCGACGGCGTCGGCCTCCCACGCGCCGGTGACCGGGGAGACGTCCACCGGGACCGGGATCGCGCCCACGTGCAGCACGGCCAGCCAGGTGGCGACGAAGGTGTGCGAGGGGACGAGCACCTCGTCCCCCGGGCCGACGTCCAGGGCGCGCAACCCGAGGGCGAGGGCGTCCAGGCCGTTGCCCACGCCGACGGCGTGCCCGGCGCCGGTCGCGCGGGCCCACTGCTGCTCGAAGGCGGCGAGCTCGGGCCCCAGCAGCACCCGGTCGCTGTCCAGCACGCGCAGCGCGGCCTCGGCGAGTTCCTCGCGCAGCTCGGCGTGCAGGGCGCGGAGATCCAGGAACGGCACGCGCCGCCCAGTGGCGGTGGCCGTCACCGGGCGGCGCCGTCGGCAGCGCGCCGGGCGGCGAGGAAGTCGGCGTAGTCCCGGTAGTAGTCGTCCTCGCTGTAGGGCAGCGACGCGAGCACGAGGCAGACGCTGCCCGTGGAGAAGTTGCCCAGTTCCCGCCAGGTGAGCCGGGGGAGCAGCAGGCCGTAGTACGAGCGGTTGAGGTGGAAGCGAGAGGTCTCGGTGCCGTCGTCGACGATGACGTCGAAGCTGCCGGCCGCGGCGATGATCAGCTGCTGGAGGTTCTCGTGGGCGTGGCCGCCCCGCGACTCCCCGCCGGGCACGTCGTAGAGGTAGTAGACGCGGGCGACCTCGAAGGGGATCTGCGACCCGCCCTCGATGAAGGTGAGGTTGCCCCGCGGGTCGGTGACGCGCGGGAGGTCGATGATCCGGCAGCCGGCACCGGAGCCCTCCGGGCGCAGGTTCCAGTCGGTCACCCGGCGACCGGGGGTCAGCGAGCGGCGGTCGGTGTGAGCTCCCAGGTGCGTCGTCACGGATCCCTCATCGGCAGAGGGGAGGATCGGCGGTACGGACGAGGACGGGAGCGTGTCGGTGGAGGAGCAGGTGCACGGTGGTGGGTTGCTCTTCGGCGACCCGCGGTTCCACGACCTGAACGGCGTCCCGGAGGAGCGCCGCTGGTGTCACGAGCACCGGGTCGACGGGCGCCTCGTCGGGGTTCTCCCCGGCGTGGTCGCCGACGGCGTGCTGCTCTCCGGTCACAGCGCCCCGTTCGGTGGGCCCGACCTCGCCCGTCCCGACCCGACCGTGGGGGACGTCGTCGGCTTCGTGGACGGCGTGCTGGCACGGGCCCGTGCCGAGGGCCTCGAAGCCGTGCGCATCCGGTGCCGGCCCCCCGAGTACTCACCCGCGGAGCCGCTGCTGGAGTACGCGCTGCTGCAGGCAGGGTTCACGGTCGAGCACTGCGACCTCAACCAGGTGGTCGACCTCGCGCCGCTGGGCCCCGGCGGCGACCCTTCGACGCTGCTCGGGAAGAAGCGGGCGCGGGACGTGCGCGCGGACCTGGCGCTGCCCTACGAGCTGGTGGACGTGGCCGACGACGAGGGCATCGCGCTGTGCCACGGCATCCTGGCGGCGAACCGGGCGGCTCACGGGCGCCCGGCGGGTCTGCCGGCGGAGTACCTGGCGCGGGCCCGCGCGGCCTTCCCCGACCGGGTCCGGCTGCACCTGCTGAGGTACGCGGAACGGCCGGTCGCGGCCGCGGTGGTCTACCGGGTGCTGGACGACGTCGACCTGCTGGTCGCGTGGGGTGACGACGGCGGGCACGGCCTGCAGCGCTCCCCGATGAACCTGCTGGCGCACCTGCTGGTCGAGCGTTCGCTGCGCACCGGGGCGCGGCTGCTGGACCTGGGCCCCTCGAGCGAGAAGGACGGCAGCCCCAACTTCGGGCTGGCCCACTTCAAGCGCAGCGTCGGCGCCCGGCCCGGAACGCGGAAGGTGCTGCTGGCGACGCTGCCTTGACCGCCGTCAACGAAGCTCGGCGGGCACCTTGAACGAATCGAAGGGATCCCCGCCGGTGGGCTTGGCCGGGCTGCCGACGTAGACGCCCCGCGGCGGCAGGTCCTTCACGACCACCGCACCGGCACCGACGACGCTGTCGGCGCCGATGGTCACGTTGTCGCCCACCGAGGTGTTGACCCCGACGAAGGACGAGGAGCCGATCCGGCAGAAGCCCGAGACGACGACGTGCGAGGAGACGAACACGTGGTCCTCGATGACCGTCCGGTGGCCGATGTGGTTGCCGCTCCAGAGGACGACGTTGTCGCCGACCGAGACGTGGTGCTGCAGCACGTTGTTCTCGAAGACGAACGCGTTCTCGCCGATCGTGACGTTGCGCCACACGAACGCGTGCGGGCTGACGAACGAGGCGCAGGTGTAGCCCTGGGACTTGACCTCGTGGAAGAGGCGGGCGCGCAGCCGGTTGAGCCAGGTCGAGGAGAGCGCGACGAAGGCGTCGACCCGGGCCGGCGGGTGGCTGCCCGCCAGGTCTTCGAGCGCCACGTAGGGCACGCCGTCGGGTCCTTCGCCACCCTCGGGCAGGAACCGGCGCTCGACGGCGAAGGCGACGACTTCCCGGTCGGAGTCCACGGTGAAGTACTCGTAGGCGATCTCGGCGGTCTCGCCGGCGCCGACGATGACGAGGGGCTTGGCGCGGTCGGTCACGGGTCCTCCGGTCAGGGGATGAGCGGCAAGGCCCGGCGGAGGACGGCGACGCCGAACCCGTCCCGGCCGTAGCCGTTGCCGTTGTAGAGCAGGAACGTGCCCGCGCCGGTGGTGACAACGGCCGGGTAGGCGACCATCTCGGAGTCCCAGCCCGCGGGGGCGACGTCGAGACCGAGCAGGCCGTCGTGCCGCCGCCAGGTGACGCCGTCGGCCGAGTCGGCGAAGGTGAGGCGGTAGGTGGTCTCCTCGGTGCCGGCGCCGAAGAACATCCGCCAGCCCTGCTCGTGGGGGACCACGAACGGCCGGCCGACCCGGTGTTCCTGCGGGGAGCCCAGGGGCACGGCGACGTCACCGGCGTCGGGGAAGTCCAGCCCGTCGGGGGAGCTCATCTGCCGGATGTCGTAGACCGGCAGCAGCTTGGTGCGGCCCTGGCGGAACTCGTGGCCGGCCCCGTACCAGCAGCGCCAGCTGCCGTCGTCGAGCCGGGCCACCGAGTGCACGACGCGGAACAGCCGCTCGTCCGGACTGGTGCGGAGCAGCGGCTGGTCCCGGAGCCGCGTGAAGGACGCGGTGTCGGTCGCCGGCGCCGTGGCCACGCCGGAGAACACCCGGAACCGCTCCTGCGCGGAGCCCGGCGGCTGGTAGCCCGCGTAGTAGAGCCGCACGGTGCCGTCGACCACGGTCACGGCGCACGGGACGACGCCGGCGGCGTCGAAGGTGCCGGGGGTGCCCGCGGTCAGGGCCGGGGTGCGCGCCTCACCGAGCACGCGGGTGGGGTCGTCGGCGTCGAGGTCGACCCACCAGACGCTGCTGGCGCCAGCGGCATCGCGGCAACCGGTGAAGACCCGGATGCGGTCTCCCAGCAGCAGGGGCGTGGGCTGCAGCGCGCCGGTGCGCCGGCTCTCCGCGGGCGCTGTCCAGACCAACCCGAGCTTGTCCCACTGCATCGGCAGGGTGGTGTCGTCCTCGGGGCCGGTCGGCACCGGGGGAACCTACACCGGCCGTCGCGCTCTCCCCGGACCACCGCCGGGGCGTGTCCCGGGCGGGCCGGCGGGTCGCCGACCCGCCCGGGAGCCGGTTCAGGGGTGCGTCATCGAGAGGACGTCGAGCGCCTCGTCGAGCTGCTGCTCGGTGAGCTTGCCCTGCTCGACGTACCCGCGCTCCACCACGACCTGGCGGATGGTCTTCTGCTCGGCCAGCGACTGCTTGGCGACCTTGGCCGCCTCCTCGTAGCCGATGTACTTGTTCAGCGGCGTGACGATCGACGGCGAGGACTCCGCGTAGGTGCGGCACTGCTCGACGTTGGCGACGATCCCGTCCACGCAGCGGTCGGCCAGCAGCCGGCTGACGTTGGCCAGCAGCCGGATGGACTCCAGCACGTTGCGGGCCATGAGGGGCAGCGTCACGTTGAGCTCGAAGACGCCGGTGGTGCCGGCGTAGGTGACGGCGGCGTCGTTGCCGATGACCTGGGCGCCCACCTGGATGACCGCCTCGGGGATCACCGGGTTGACCTTGCCCGGCATGATCGAGCTGCCCGGCTGCAGGTCCGGCAGCTGGATCTCGCCGAGGCCCGTGCGCGGGCCCGAGCCCATCCACCGCAGGTCGTTGGCGATCTTGACCAGGCCGACGGCGATGGTCTTCAGCTGGCCGGAGCCCTCGACCAGGGCGTCGCGGGAGCTCTGCGCCTCGAAGTGGTCGCGGGCCTCGGTCAGCGGCAGTTCGAGCTCGGCGGCGAGCTTCTCGATGATCGCGGCCGCGAACCCGGGCGGGGTGTTGATGCCGGTGCCGACGGCGGTGCCGCCCAGGGGTAGCTCGCCGATGCGGGGGAGGGACGCCTCGAGCCGCTCCACGCCGTACCGGACGGCCGCGGCGTACCCGCCGAACTCCTGGCCCAGGGTGACCGGGGTGGCGTCCATGAGGTGGGTGCGGCCGCTCTTCACGACCTCTGCGAACTCCTCGGCCTTGCGGGTGAGCGAGGCCTCCAGGTGGCGCAGCGCCGGGATCAGCGTGACGACGATCGCGCGGGTCGCCGCGATGTGGATCGCCGAGGGGAAGACGTCGTTGGACGACTGCGAGGCGTTGACGTGGTCGTTCGGGTGCACCGGCGCGCCGAGGGACTCGGTGGCCAGCGTGGCGATGACCTCGTTGGTGTTCATGTTGCTGGACGTGCCCGAGCCGGTCTGGAAGACGTCGATCGGGAAGTGGTCGTCCCAGTCACCCCGGGCCACCGTGCCGGCCGCGGCGGCGATCGCGTCGGCGATGCCGCGGTCGAGGACGCCGAGGTCGGCGTTGACCGTGGCCGCCGCGCCCTTGATCGCGGCCAGGGCGCCGATCAGCTCCCGCTCGATGGGCGTGCCGGAGATGGGGAAGTTCTCGACGGCGCGCTGGGTCTGCGCGCGCCACTTGGCCCAGGAGGGGACACGGACCTCCCCCATGGAGTCGTGCTCGATGCGGAAGTCCCCGCCGTCCTGCGCTGCGCCGTTCTGCTGGGCCACGCTGTGCTCCCGGTGGTGTGGATGGTGACAGTGCTCCGCACGGGACCCTAGACACCCGTGGGGGAGGCCGCCGGTCCCGCCCTCGCCCGCGGCCGCCGAGGAGGTGCGTGCACGCCGGAGCGTGCGCGCGAGCCACGGTGCCGAGCCGGCCCGAGCCCCGAGGAGGGCCCCATGTCCCAGCCGCCGCTGCCCCCGGAGACCGGCCCGTCGTCGGCGCCGCCGCAGGGTGGTCCGGGCTGGCCGGCGCCCACCCCGGGCTGGCCGGCGCCGGGCGGGCAGCCGGTGCCCGACTGGGCCGCGGGGGCCACGTGGCAGCCCGCCGCGCCGGCGGTGCCCGCGCCGGCGGCCGCCGGGTCCGCGCGCCGCGGCCGCTGGGTGCTCGCCGGCGCCGCCCTGGGCGGGCTGGTGGTCGGCACCGCGGCGACGGCGCTGCTGCTGGGCGTCGTCGTCGCCGGTGGCGCCGAGGACGTCGGCCGCGCCGTGGCGGCCGAGCTGGGGCCTGCGTTGACCGAGGGCATCCGCGACGGGATGGTCGAGGGCAGCCAGGCGCAGATGGAGGACGCCATGGACGCCTACGGCGAGGAGGCCGGCGGCTGGTACGGCGGGGTCCCGGGCGGGGCGGTGGAGCAGTTCCCGCCGGTGGCGCCCGCGGACCTCGGGCCCGACGAGACCCTCGACGCCTACGCGGACAGCTGCTTCGGTGGTGAGCTGCAGGCCTGCGACGACCTGATGTACGAGTCGCCGCCGCTGTCGGCGTACGAGGAGTACGCCAGCACCTGCGGGGGCCGGGTCAAGGCCTACACGGTCATGGCCTGCACCGAGCTGGGGTGAGCGCCGGGACCTGAGCGGGGCCCTCCTCGGCTAGCCTCCGGGTGCGTGAGCTCTCCCGAGGACCTCCCTCCGCCGCCGGCCGTGCGCGTCTCCGACGCCGAGCGGGAGGCGGTGGTGGCGCAGCTGCAGAGGGCCGTCGGCGAGGGGCGGATCGACCTCGACGAGTTCGGGCAGCGGGCCGCGGCCGCCTACGAGGCGGTCACCCGCGCAGAGCTCGACGCGCTGGTGGCCGACCTGCCGCCGGACGCCCTGCCGCCCGTGCAGATCGTGGGCCAGCGCGCGGCCGAGGAGGTGACGAGCGTCTTCGGCGACATCACGCTGGCGGTCGCCACCACGCCGCCGCGGCGGGTCGGCACGGTGTTCGGCGACGTCCGCATCGACCTGCGCGGGCTCCGCACCGACGCCGACCGGGTCGACCTGACGGTGAGCACCGTCTTCGGCGACATCGACGTCATCCTCGCCGAGGGCGTGGACGGTGAGCTGCACGGGCGGACGGTCTTCGGCGACCGGAAGCTGGAGCTGGCCCCGGTGCCGCGGCTGGCGGGCACGCCGCTGGTCGTCGTCCACGCGCGCGCCGTCTTCGGCGACCTGCGGCTGCGCAGCCTCGCCCCCGGTGAGTCGCCCAGCCGCTGGCGGGCGCTGATGGACCGGCTCGCCCAGAACCGCCAGCCGCCCCCGCAGCCACCGGCGCCGGGTGCTCCGCCGCCGCTCCCGCCGCCGCGGTTCTGACCGGCACCGCCCCGAACCGGACGGGTCCTGTCACGCCGAGTGGGGCCCGGAGGGTCCCGCGCAGGCGCGACGCAGCGGCTCATCGCGACCGGGGGACGGCACCCGGCGGCGGGGCGATCCCGAGGACCGCAGTGTCATGGCGTCAGGAATCGAAGGGGACCGCGGAGTAGGCGCGCAGCTTCTCCAGCGAGTGCAGGCTGTCGATCGAGCGGATGGTGCCCGACCGGGAGCGCATGACCAGCGACTGGGTCGTGCAGCCGCCCGCGCTGTAGCGCACGCCGCGCAGCAGTTCGCCGTCGGTGATGCCGGTCGCCACGAAGAAGACGTCGCCGCGCACCAGGTCGTCGATGTGCAGCACCCGGTCCAGGTCGTGGCCGGCGTCGATCGCCTTCTGCCGCTCGTCGTCGTCCTTGGGCCACAGCCGGCCCTGCAGCGCCCCGCCCATGCACTTGAGCGCGCAGGCGGTGATGATCCCCTCCGGCGTGCCGCCGATGCCGAGCAGCAGGTCGACCCCGGTGCCCTCGCGCGCGGCGGCGATCGCGCCCGCCACGTCGCCGTCGGTGATGAACTTGATCCGCGCCCCGGCCTCGCGGACCTCCTGCACCAGCTGCTCGTGGCGGGGCCGGTCGAGGATGCAGACGGTGACGTCGCCGACCGAGCTCTTCTTCGCCCTGGCGATGCGGCGGATGTTCTCAGCGACCGGTGCGGTGATGTCGACGGCGTCGGCCGCCGCCGGGCCGGTCGCCAGCTTCTCCATGTAGAAGACGGCGGACGGGTCGTACATCGCGCCCCGCTCGGCGACGGCCATGACGGCGATGGCGTTGGGCATGCCCTTGGCCATCAGCGTGGTGCCGTCGATCGGGTCGACCGCGACGTCGCACTCCGGGCCGTTGCCGTCGCCCACCTGCTCGCCGTTGTAGAGCATGGGCGCCTCGTCCTTCTCGCCCTCGCCGATGACCACGACGCCCTTCATGCTCACCGTGCCGATGAGCGCGCGCATGGCGTCGACCGCCGCGCCGTCGCCACCGTTCTTGTCACCGCGGCCCACCCAGCGCCCGGCGGCCATCGCGGCGGCCTCGGTGACCCGGACCAGCTCCAGGGCCAGGTTGCGGTCGGGGGCCGGACGGCCGGCGCTGAACGGGTGCCCGGCCGTGGTGGGCAGCGGACCGTCGGGAAGGGGCAGCGACACGGGACCTCCGGCAGTTGGACCCCGGCCCCCCACCCGGGAACGCTCGGGACGGGACCATGGGCGAACGAGGTGGGGCGAGCTCGCCTGCGATCCTAGGGGCATGACCGGATCCGGCCCGTCGAGCCAGCACCCCCCGCGCACCGAGGACCCAGCCGGGCCCGGGGCCGAGGTGCTGCCGCCCCCGGTCTCCGCCGTCGAGCGCGCCAACCGGCTGAGCGCGGCGAACATGCTCCGCTCGCTGCTGCCGCTGGTCGTGATCTGCCTGCTGATCGTGTGGTGGCAGGCCTTCCGCAGCAACCCTGACGACCCGGTCATCGAGGTGGACCCGACGAGCACGTTGCGGCTCGCCGAGGCGCGCGCGGTCTACCCGCTGCTGATCCCCGCGCTGGGCGAGGACTACCGCCCCACCAGCGTGCGCACCGACGCCGGCACCGCCCCCGAGGGGTCGCCGGTCACGGTGCAGCTCGGCTACGTCACGCCGGCGGGCGACTACGCCGGATACGTGGTGACCGACGACGCCGACGCCGAGGCCCTCGACGTGCTCGCCGGCGCCGCGGAGGAGGGCGTGGTCGAGATCGACGGGGAGGAGTGGACCGAGTCGACGACGCAGCGCGGGGAGACCGCCCTCACCCGGGTCGCCGACGGCGTCACCGTGGTCGTCACCGGCTCGGCCGGGGACGGCGAGCTGCGCGAGGTGGCGGGGGCGGTGGAGCCCTTCACGGGCTGAGCCGCTGCGCTGTCGCGCAGGTCACGACATGGGAACACCCGGTGCGTCCGGGCGGCCGCGGCCGGTCCGCAGGGCAGTCTGGGGTGACGCCCGTGGAACCCACCGCAGCGAGGAGAACCCGGATGCCTGCACGCGAGGACTGCCCCGGCAGCGACCACCGGCCGCCGGTCGACGGCGGCGCGTGCGACTGCGGGATGGTGACCCGGATCCCGGTGGGCGCCCCGGCCGCCGGTCCGGTGGACGTGCGGACGGTGCTGGCCCGCTGCCTCGACGAGGCGGCCGGCGGCGTGGAGGCCTCGTCGGCGCCCGCGGTGGAGCAGCGGGTGGACCGGCTGCTCGCGGCCCTGGCCGACGCCGGCTTCGCGGTCACCCCGGAACCCGGTCTCAGCCGCCCGGCCTGAGGCCCCGGCACCGGTCGCCCCGCCGGACCACCCTGGACGGGCCGGTGGCTCAGCCCTCCTCGGCGGGCGCGGCGGCCGCCAGGCGCTCGCGGGCCCGGTCCAGCCAGTGTTGGCACACCCCGGCCAGCTCCTCGCCGCGCTCCCAGAGGGTCAGCGACTCCTCCAGCGTGAGACCCCCGGCCTCGAGCCGCCGGACGACGTCGGCCAGCTCCTCCCGGGCCTGCTCGTAGGTCGTCGTCGGCTCGGGGGTGCGCTCGTCGGCGCTCATGCGGGGTCCTCCTGGAGGGTGGTGGCGACGGGGTCGGGGGCCGCGGTGCGGTCGACGCGGACGGGCAGCCGGCCGCCGGCGACCCGCACGCGCAGGAGTTCGCCGTCGGCGACCTCGGCGGGGTCGCGCACCAGCGCGCCGTCGGCCCGCTGCACGACGGCGTAGCCGCGTTCCAGCGTCGCGGCGGGGGAGAGCGCCGCCACCCGCGCGCGGGCGTGCTCGAGGTCGCGCTCGGCGCCCTCGACGCGGTGGGTGAGCGTCCGGCGGGCGCGGGTGCGCAGCCCGAGGACGTCGTCCTCCCGGCCGTGCAGCAGCCGGTCGGGGGAGGCGAGCACCGGGCGGGTGCGGACCGACTCCAGCCAGCGCTCCTGCTGCTCGAGCCGGGTGGCGACCAGGTGCCGGGCGCGGGCGCGCAGCCCGTCGACCAGCCGCCGCTGCTCGCCGATCTCGGGGACGATCCGGTGCGCCGCGTCGGTGGGGGTGGCGGCCCGGACGTCGGCGGCGTGGTCGACGAGCGTCGTGTCGGTCTCGTGGCCGACGGCGGTGACCACCGGGGTGCGGCAACCGGCGATCGCGCGGACCAGCCCCTCGTCGGAGAAGGGCAGCAGGTCCTCCACCGAGCCGCCGCCGCGGGCGACGACGATGACCTCCACCGCGGGATCGGCGTCCAGCTTCCGCAGCCCCTCGATCACGTTGCCCGCCGCCTGCGGCCCCTGCACGACGCAGTGGTGCACCGCGAAGCGCACCGCGGGCCAGCGCCGGCGCGCGGTCACGAGCACGTCCCGCTCGGCGGCGCTGTCCCGGCCGGTGATCAGCCCGACGACCCCGGGGGCGAAGGGCAGCGGCCGCTTCCGGGCGGTGTCGAAGAGGCCCTCCGCGGCGAGCAGCCGGCGGATCCGCTCGATGCGGGCCAGCAGCTCCCCGAGCCCGACGGCGCGGATCTCGGTGGCCCGCAGCGAGAAGGACCCGCGGGCGACGTAGTAGTCGGGCCGGGCCCGCACGACCACGCGGGTACCCTCGGTCAGCTCGAGGCCGGGGCGCTCGGCGACGTCGCGGTGGCAGGTGACCGGGACCGACAGGTCGGCCGCCGGGTCGCGCAGGGTCATGAACACGGTGGCCGCCCCGCCGCGCCGGGACAGCTGCGCGACCTGCCCCTCGACCCAGACCTCGCCCAGCCGGCCGATCCAGTCGGCCACCTTGCGGGCCACGGTGCGGACCGGCCACGGCGACTCGGGGGACGACGGCGCGGTCATGCCCCGAGGGTGTCAGATGCCGCCGACACCGCCCCGGCGCCCCCGACGGCCCCTCTGCAGGGGCCCGCGCCGGGCTCGCGAGGCGTGGGGGCAGAGGGGCCCTTGCTCAGGTTCCGCGCGGGGCGAGCGGGCTGGACTCGACCGCCTGCTCCTCCAGCTTCTCCAGCCGGTTGCGCAGCATCCGCAGGTACGGGTCGCGCGCCCGGGTGGCCTCCTCGTAGGCCAGCAGGTCGGACACCGTCGCGAGCTGGTAGCCGCGGAGCCGGCCGCGCAGCTGGGCGATGGAGAAGCTGTCGTAGCCGTCGACGGGGGCGGCGCCGGCGGCCTGCGCGCCGGAGACCTCGCTGCCGCCCTGCGGGTCGTCGGTCGGCGCGTCGGAGGTCTCGCCGACGGCGTCCACGGCCGCCCCCTCGGCGATCGCGGCGTCGGTCTCGCCGGTGTCGGGGCCACCCTCGTCGGTGCGCACGCCGGTGGCCGCGGCGACCGGGCTGCCGCCCTCGTCGACGGCGACGTCGGCGCCGGCACCCTCGACGGCGGCGATGCCCTCGTCGGTGATCGCGGCCTCGACGGTCGCCACCTCGCCGTCGGGGGTCAGCACGTCGACGCTCTCGCCGCCGTCGGGCTGCTCGGCCGCGGCCGCCGGTGCCGGCTCGGACTCCAGCAGCGCTCGCTCCAGGGCGCCGGCGTCCTCGGTGACCACCGCGTCGTCCGCGGTCGTCGTCCCCTCGTCCGCCCGGTCGAGCGGGTCGGTCTCGGCCACCTCGGGGACGACCTCGTCGATCGCGAGCTCCTCGAGCACCGCCTCGGTGCCCGGCGCGTCCACGGGCTCGTCGGCCAGCACCTCCTGGGCGCGGTCGGCCCCGTCGGCGAGATCCGCGGCGTCGTCGGCCAGGTCCTCCACCAGGTCGCGGCTCAGGTCGTCGACCGCGGCCACAACCGCATCGGCGGCGGGGTCGTCGGGGAGGTCGGCCACCTCCTGGTCGCTCATGCCGCCGGCGCGGTCGAACGCGGAGCCGCGGAAGCCCGTGGCCGGCTCGTCGTCGTCGTCGAACGTGGCCAGCCCCGGTTCGGCCTCGCCGCGCAGCCCGACGAGCAGCTCGTCGCCGCGGGCGACCAGCCCGGCGTAGGCCTGCTGCACCTTCATCGCGTGCTGCATGGCCGCGCCGATGGCGCGGACCGGCAGGCCGGGCAGGGTCTCGGGCAGCTTGCGCGCCTCGTCGAGCACGGTGGCCGCCAGACCGGCAGCGGCGCGGACAACCTCGGGGATCTCACGGGCCATGCCGCACAGCGTGCCCCACAACTCGCGGGCCGACACGCGATGTGGGCAGATCCACCCGGGAGGTGGCGTGTCCGGTCCCACCTCGGCGTACGGGTCCCCGTCCGCGGACGCACCTACAGTGGTGGGCATGGCTGATCAGCGCGGACGTGTCCTGCTGGCCGATCCCCGGGGCTACTGCGCCGGCGTCGACCGGGCGGTGGTGGCCGTCGAGCGGGCGCTCGAGATCCACGGTGCCCCGGTGTACGTCCGCAAGCAGATCGTCCACAACAAGCACGTCGTCGCCACGCTGGAGCGGCGCGGGGCGATCTTCGTGGACGAGACCGACGAGGTGCCCGAGGGCTCGGTCGTCGTGTTCAGCGCCCACGGGGTCAGCCCGGCGGTGCACGAGGAGGCGGCCGCCCGGCAGCTGCGCACCATCGACGCCACCTGCCCGCTGGTCACGAAGGTGCACCAGGAGGCCAAGCGGTTCGCCCGGGACGACTACGACATCCTGCTGATCGGTCACCGCGGGCACGAGGAGGTCGAGGGCACCTCCGGTGAGGCGCCGGCGCACATCCAGCTCGTGGACGGCCCCGAGGACGTCGCCAACGTGCAGGTGCGCGACCCCGAGAAGGTCGTGTGGCTGTCGCAGACGACGCTGTCGGTGGACGAGACGCTGGCGACGGTCGACCAGCTGAAGACCCGGTTCCCGGGCCTGCAGTCGCCGCCGAGCGACGACATCTGCTACGCCACCCAGAACCGCCAGCAGGCCGTCAAGCAGATGGCCGCCGAGTGCGATCTGGTCCTCGTGGTCGGCTCGACGAACTCGTCGAACTCGGTGCGGCTGGTGGAGGTGGCGCTGGAGGCCGGTGCCCGCGCCGGGCATCTGGTCGACTACGCGTCGGAGATCGACGAGGCCTGGCTGGAGGGCGTCGGCACGGTCGGGGTCACCAGCGGCGCCTCGGTGCCGGAGATCCTCGTCAGCGAGGTGCTGGACTGGCTCGCCGCCCGCGGCTACCCCGACGTCGAGACGGTGAAGGCCGCCGAGGAGCGCCTGGTCTTCGCGCTGCCCCACGAGCTGCGCCGCGCGGAGAAGGCGAAGCGGAGCGCCGGCGACTGACCCCCGCACGCCCCGTACGACGAAGCCCCGGCCCGCGCAGCTGCGCGGACCGGGGCTTCGTCGTGGACGGGGTGTCTCAGCGCCGGGTGACCAGCCGGACGACGGCGAGCACGACCGCGATGCCGGTCGCCACGGCCATGGTCGGGAACCCGCGCACCAGCAGGGTGGCCATCGTCGGCAGGTTGAGCGACGCCGACGGCGCCAGGGCGATGTTGACGACGGCGACGAGCGTGAACACCAGCGGCGGCGCGACGACGACGGTCAGCAGGTCGCGGCGCCGCACCAGCAGGGTGGCCGCCGAGGTGCCGAGCGCCAGGGCCACCAGCGTGATCGTGCCGAGGCCGATGCCGAGGAAGGAGTCGACGGCGCCGCCGGCGAGGGTCAGCAGGAAGACGCCGAGGACGGCGAGCGAGCCGCGCAGCCGGCTGCCCTGCGCCGCCGCCGGCGCGGCGGTGCGCGACCGGGCGCGCTCCGGCGCGGGGCGGCCGGCGGTCGGCCGCGGCGGGCCGGGCTCGCGCCGGCGGGGCGCGGACGGCTCGGGCCGGTCGTAGCGGTCGTCGGTGTGGTCCCGCTCGGCGGCGCGCTCGCGCTCCGCGGCGCGCAGGCGCTCTCCGGCGCGACCGGGCACCGGGGGGCGTCCGGTCCGCGCGGGGCGCGCCGGACGACCGGGCCGCTCGCTGCCGACCGGTGGACGAGGGGTGCGGGCGGGGTACGGCCGCTCGGGGCGTCCGCCGCCCTGCCATGCGCCCGCCGTGCTCGCCGTGGCCATGGCGCACCTCCGTCCCGCTCCGCTGGACGACCCGGCTGGCCGACCGACGGGGGCCACGGTAGCGACCCGAGCTGGCACTTCGTGGGAGGACGCCGTCGCGTCGCAGGCAACCGGTGGTGACCCAGCAACGCAGCGTGGTGGCTGTGACGCGCGGGGTGGACGAGTCCGTCCGGCCGGGCATGCCCGGGCGTCAGCCGGAGGTGCCGTCGCGCTCTTCCGCTGGGGCCGGAGCAGCTGCCGGTGCGAGGTGCCCGAGGTCCCCGGAGGGGCGCAGCGCGCGGATCGTCGCCTCGACCGGATCGGGCTCCGGCACGGGCGACTCGGCGACCCCGAGGTCGTCGAACCGCCGCGCGGCGGTCAGCACCGAGCGCTCGTAGGAGCCCACCGTCTCGTTGTACCGGGTCAGCGTGGTGGAGAGGGCCGACCCCAGGCGGGTCAGGTGCCCGGACAGCGTGCTGAGCCGGGCGTGCAGGCGCCGGCCCACCTCGAGCACCTGGTCGGCGTCGCGGGCCAGCCGCTCCTGCCGCCACGAGTAGGCCACCGTGCGCAGCAGCGCCAGCAGGGTGCTCGGCGTCGCCAGCACGACGTCCCGCGCGAAGCCGTACTCCAGCAGCCCGGGCTCCGCCTCCAGCGCCGTCGTCAGGAAGCCGTCGGAGGGCACGAAGAGGACGGTGAACGGAGCGGCCGGACGGAACGCGGTGGGGTACCGGCGGGCGGACAGCTGGTCGACGTGGGTGCGCAGCTGCCGGGCGTGCGCGGCGACCCGCTGGGCGCGGACGTCACGGTCCTCGGCCTGCACCGCCTCGATGTAGCCGGTGAAGGGCACCTTCGCGTCGACCACCACCTGCCGGCCGTCGGCGAGGGTGACCACGAGGTCGGGGCGGACGCCGGCGCCCTCGTCGTTGGTGCCGGCGGGCTGCTCGACGAAGTCGCAGTGCTCCAGCAGGCCGGCGACCTCGACCACGCGTCGCAGCTGCACCTCGCCCCAGCGCCCGCGCACGTGCGGCGTGCGGAGTGCGGTGACCAGTGCGGCCGTCTCGTGCTTCAGCTGCGCCGAGGCCTGGCCGACGCTGCCCATCTGCTCCCGGAGCTCCCCGTGCGCGGTGGCGCGGGCCCGCTCCATGCCGGCCAGCAGCCGGTGCAGGTGGTCCAGTGACTCGTGCACCGGTTCCAGCCCCGCCTCCTCCGGACGGCGCCGGGCGAGCAGCGTGACGACGCCCAGCGCGATGGCGGCACCGAGCAGCGCGCCGAGGAGGAGCCCGAGGAAGAGGGAAGCGGCGTCCATGGGCCAGACCCTGCCGGAGGGGTCCGACGATTCAGCGCACGGCCCCGCGAACCCGGGAGCCGACGGCCGCGCCGGCGTGCGCCGCCTCGTGGTCGAGCAGCCAGCGCTTGACCGGCGTCCCCCAGCGGAACCCGCCCAGGCCGCCGCCCGATCCCAGCACCCGGTGGCAGGGCACGAAGAGGGCCGCCGCGTTGCGGGCGCAGGCGTTGGCCGCCGCGCGCACCGCAGCCGGCCGGCCGCAGCGTGCGGCGAAGGCCGCGTAGGTATCCGGCCGCCCGGCCGGCACGGTGCGCAGCACGTCCCAGGCCTCCTGCAGGAAGGGGCCGGAACGCTGCCGGACGGTGACGCCGTCGATCGCGCCCACCCGGCCGGCGTGGAACTCCTCGACCGCGTCGAGCACCGCCAGCCGGGGGGAGGCCTCGCTGTGCTCGGGGCGCAGGGCGGGGTGCACGACGGCGAGGAGGTCGGCGACGTCGGCGGTCCACCCGCTGGCGAGGACGACGTCCCGGCCGTCGGGGTCGGTCCCGACGACGACGGTGAACGGGCCGGGCGGGGTGGCGACGGTGGCGTGGCGGGCGGATGCGGTCATCAGGCGCTCCTCGGGAGGCTGGACGTGCGGGTGAACAACGACGGCGCGGCGAGCGCCCACAGGTGCAGCACGGCGTAGGACCGCCACGGGCGCCAGCGGGTGGCGGCCTCGGCGTCGGAGCTGCCGAGCGAGGCCAGCGACCGGCGCAGCGCCAGGTCGCCGGGGAGCCAGACGTCGGGGTCGCCCATGCCGCGCAGCGCGACGAGCGCCGCCGTCCAGGGGCCGATGCCCGGTACGGCGAGCAGCGCGCGCCCGGCCTCCTCCCGGTCGGCACCCGGGTCCAGGGCGATGGCGCCCCGGTCCAGCGCCCCGGCGAGGGCGGCCACCGTGCGGCGGCGCACCCCGGTGAGCCCCACCGCGGTGAGGTCGGCGTCGGCGAGCGCGGCGGGGCGGGGGAACGCGTGGGTGAGGGAGCCGACCGGTTCGGCCAGCGGCGTGCCGGCGGCCAGCAGCCGCGCGGTGAGCGTGCGGGCACCCGCTATCGACACCTGCTGCCCCAGCACGGCCCGGACGGCGAGTTCGGCCGCGTCGGGCGAGGCCGGCACCCGGCGCCCGGGGGCGGCGGCGACGAGCGGGGCGAGCGCGGGGTCGGCAGCGAGGGCGCCGTCGACCGCGGCCGGATCGGCGTCCAGGTCGAGCAGCCGGCGGCACCGGGTGACCGCGGCACCGAGGTCGCGCAGCTCGGTCAGCCGCAGCTGCGCGGTGACCCCGGGCCCCCCGTCGGCCGACGGCGAGAGCCGCACCACCGCCGGCCCGTGCGGCAGGTCGAGCACGCGGGAGAACGTGGTGCCGTCCCACTCCTCGAGGCCGGGGACGGCGTGCGCGCCCAGGAACAGCAGCACCTCCTCGGCGGCGTAGGGCGCCCGCGCGGCGAGCCGCAGCGTCAGCCAGCCGGGCTGCCCGGCCGGGGCGGACCGGCGGGCGCGGCGCAGCTCGGTCGGCGTGGTGGCGAACACCTCGCGCACCGTGTCGTTGAACTGCCGCACGCTGGCGAAGCCGGCCGCGAAGGCGATGTCGGTGACCGGCAGGCCGGTGGTCTCCAGCAGCACCCGGGCGGTCTGCGCGCGCCGGGCGCGGGCCAGCGCGAGCGCCCCGACGCCGAGCTCGCCGACCAGCAGCCGGTGCAGCTGCCGCTCGGAGTACCCGAGGTGGGCGGCCAGCCCCGGCACCCCGGACCGCTCGACCTCGCCGTCGGCGATCAGCCGCATGGCCCGGGCGACGACGTCGGCCCGCACGTCCCACTCGGGGGACCCGGGGACGGCGTCGGGGCGGCAGCGGCGGCAGGCGCGGTAGCCGGCGCCCTGCGCGGCGGCCGCCGTCGAGAAGAAGGAGACGTTCCGGGCCAGCGGCGTCCGGGCCGGGCAGGAGGGACGGCAGTAGATGCCGGTGGTGCGCACCGCGGTGACGAACCAGCCGTCGAAGCGCGCGTCCCGGCCGGCGACGGCGCGGTAGCAGCGTTCGTGGTCCAGCAGCTCGCTCACGACGCCGAGCATGCCAGCGCGGAGCCACCGGCTCCGGCGGTTTTCGGACACGGCCGTGGCGCCCGGGGTCCACCGGTCGGTGGACGGCGGCCCAGCAGGTCGGTCGTCCCGCGCGCCGGCCGCCCGCCGCGATGCTCCTGGCATGACGACGACAGGACCGGCGCCGCTCCTCCGGGGGACGGCGACCGACGGGGCACCGGCCGTGCGCGTGCGCGGGCTGGTCAAGCGCTACGGCGGCAGGGCCGTCGTGGACGACGTGGACCTCGACGTCCGGCGCGGCGAGGTCTTCGCGCTGCTCGGGCCCAACGGGGCGGGGAAGACCACGACGGTCGAGATCCTCGCCGGTCTGCGCCGCCGCGACGCCGGCCACGTCGCGGTGCTGGGGGAGGATCCCGCCACCGGCGACCGCCGCTGGCGCGACCGCGTCGGCGTGGTCGGGCAGACCACCGGCGCCGGTGACGCGCTCACCGTCCGGGAGACCGTGGACCACTACGCGCGCTACCACGCCCAGCCGCAGGGCAGCGACGAGCTGCTGGGGGCGGTCGGGCTCGAGGCCGCGGCGCGCACCCGCGTCGACGCGCTGTCGGGCGGGCAGCGCCGCCGGCTCGAGGTGGCGCTCGGCGTCCAGGGGCGGCCCGAGCTGCTCTTCCTCGACGAGCCGACCACCGGCCTGGACCCCGCGGCGCGCCGGCAGTTCTGGACGCTGGTGGAGGGGTTGCGGGAGGCCGGCACCACCGTCCTCCTCACCACCCACTACCTCGACGAGGCCGCGCAGCTGGCCGACCGCGTGGGCGTGATCGCCGCCGGACGCCTCGTCGAGGTCGCCCCACCCGATGCGCTCGGTGCCGCGCTGCGGCGCGAGGCGACCGTGCGCTGGACCGAGGACGGCGCACCGCGCTCGGTCGTCACGCCCGAACCGTCCGCCGTCCTGCGTGACCTGCTGGCCGCGACCCCCTCCGGCGAGATCCCCGACCTGTCCGTCACCCGCCCGCACCTGGAGGACGTCTACCTCCGGCTCGTCGGCGGCACCTCCGAGGGAGACCCCCGATGACCACCGCGACGACGCACCCGGCCGCGCCCGGTACCCGACCCGCGCCGCCGGGTGCGGCGACCATCGGCCGGGCCCGCATCGGCCTGGAGCTCCGGCTCTTCGCCCGTGACTCCGGGCAGGTCGTCTTCTCGTTCGCCTACCCGGTCGTGATGCTGCTGATCTTCGCGTCGGTGTTCGGCGACCAGGAGGTGTCGCCCGGGGTCGGCTTCGACCGGTACTTCCTGGCCGGCATTGCGGCCACCGGCATCATGCTGACCAGCTTCCAGGCGGTGGGCATCGCCATCGCCGAGGAGCGGGACCGCGGCGACCTCGGGCGGCTGCAGGTGCTCGGCACCCCGCCGGCCGCCTACGCGATCGGCAAGGCCGGCCAGGTGCTCGTGACCACCGTCGTCCAGCTGGCGGTGCTGCTCACGGTGGCCGCGCTGGTGTACGACATCCCGCTGCCCACCGACGCCGGCCGGTGGCTCACCTTCGCCTGGATCACCCTGCTCGGCGCGCTCGCCGGCACGGTTCTCGGCATCGCGGTGTCGGCGTTCGTCGGCAGCGCGCGGTCGGCGGGCACCGGCATCCCCGCGATCGCGGTCGTGCTGCAGTTCGTCTCGGGCGTCTTCTTCGTCTACTCGGAGCTCCCCGAGGTGATGCGGCAGGTGGCGGCGCTGTTCCCGCTGAAGTGGATGACCCAGGGGATGCGGTCGGTGTTCCTCCCCGATGCGGCGGCCGCCGCCGAGCCCGCTGGCAGCTGGGAGCACCCGATGACTGCCGCGGTGCTGGCCGCATGGGTGATCATCGGCGTCGTGGTGGTGGTCCGGACCTTCCGCTGGCGCAGGAGCGGCGGATGATGCTGCGCGACCGGCTGGCTGCCGCCTTCCTCCCCGAGCCGGTGGAGGAGGGCGGCGGCGAGCCGCTGACCGAGCGCGGCTGGCAGGCCACGCTGGCCGGCCTGCACGTCGTCGCCGTCGCCGTCTGGGTGCTGGCCGTCGTGACCGCGGTCGGGCTGCAGGACGGCGAGGGCCGGCCGGTCGCCGCGCTCACCGTCCTCGGCGTCCTCGCCGCGGCCTACGCCCTCTTCGGTGCCCGGGCGATCGGCGGCGGGCGGCCGGTGCACGCGGTCGTCTACCTGAGCGTGCTCGTCGCGTCGTTCGCCGCGCTCGGCTTCACCGCGCCCGTGCTGTTCTTCATGCTCTTCCTCGCCTACCCGCAGGTGTGGTTCGTCGTCCAGGGGACGGCGACCGGCATCGCCTGGACCGTGCTGCTCGCCGTGTCCAGCGCCGTCGGACCGGTGCTGCGGGCGGGGTCGGGTGACGAGGCGCGCGACGTGCTGCTCTCGACCGGGGTGAGCATGGTCTTCAGCCTGGCGCTGGGGCTGTGGGTCAGCCGGGTGCTGTACCAGAGCGCGCGGCGCGCCGACCTCATCGAGCAGCTGGAGCGCACCCGCGCCGAGCTGGCCGCCGCCGAACGGGAGCGCGGTGTGCTGGCCGAGCGCGAGCGGCTGGCCCGCGAGGTGCACGACACCCTCGCGCAGGGCTACACGAGCATCGTCGTCCTGGCGCAGACCGCCGCGGCGCAGCTGCCGGAAGGGGCCGACGCCGCCCGTGACCGGCTGGGCGTCATCGAGGAGGTGGCGCGGGACAACCTCCAGGAGGCGCGGGCGGTGGTCGCCGCCTTCGCGCCGGTGGCGCTGGAGGGCTCCACCCTGGTCGAGGCCCTGGCCCGGCTGGCCGAGCGGTTCGGCCGGGAGACCGGGCTGGCGGTGCGGGTGGACACCTCCGCGCTGGACGGCGGGGTGGCGCTGCGCCGCGACGAGGAGGTCGTCCTCCTGCGCGGCGCGCAGGAAGCGCTGACCAACGTGCGCCGGCACGCCGGTGCCCGCAGCGTGGCGATCCGGCTGTCGGCGGTGGGGGAGGGGGACGCTCGCCGGGTGTCGGTGCACGTGGAGGACGACGGCGTGGGCTTCGACCCCGTCCGCGCGGAAGGGGCCGGGCTGGACGGGTTGCGCGACCGGGTCGCGTCGGTCGGCGGAGAGGTGGACGTCGCCTCGTCGCCCGGCGCCGGCACGCGGGTGACCGTCCGGGTGCCGGGGTCGTGATCCGCGTCGTGGTGGTGGACGACCACCCCGTCGTCCGCGGCGGGCTGGTCGGGTGGCTGGATGCGCAGGACGACCTGGCGGTGGTCGGCGAGGCGGGCGACGGCCTCGAGGCGCTGGCGGTGGTGGCGGGGACGGCGCCCGACGTCGTCCTCATGGACCTGCGCATGCCGCGGATGGACGGCGCGACCGCGACGGAGCGGCTGGCCGCGTCGCACCCGGGCGTCCGCGTGCTCGTGCTGACCACCTACGACACCGACGCCGACATCGTGCGGGCGGTCGAGGCAGGGGCGACCGGCTACCTGCTCAAGGACGTCCCGCTGCCGCAGCTCGCCGACGCCGTCCGAGCGGCGGCGCGCGGGGAGACCGTGCTGGCGCCGCCGGTCGCCGCCCGGCTCGTGTCGCGGCTGCGAGCCCCGGCGGCCGAGGCGCCCACCGCCCGGGAGCTCGAGGTCCTGCGAGGGGTGGCGCGCGGGCTGACCAATGCCGAGATCGGCCGGGAGCTGTTCATCGGCGAGGCGACGGTGAAGACCCACCTGCTGCGGGTGTTCGCGAAGCTCGGGGTGGACGACCGGACGCGGGCGGTGCTGGTCGCCGTCGAGCGCGGCCTGCTGCCGCCGCCCGGTCGCTGACGTGGGTCGGTCGCTGTCGAGCGCGCCGGCTGCCGACCCGGAGTCGGCGGGGCCGTCAAGGGCTCTGCGCCATCTGTGGACAGGGCTTTGACCTGGGCTTTCGGGTCGCGGGTGTCGGCGTCCGGCGGTAGCATGCGTACATGTGTTCGACAGGTTCGTCCGATCCGGTGGCCCGGTTGGGTGCCGTGCTGGACGACCTGGCCGGTGAGGAGCTGGCCGGCCGGTTCGGGTCGCAGCTGATCGAGCAGCTGGGGGCGTTGCTCACCGCGTCGAACCGGCTGGCCGC
>NZ_SSXC01000068.1 GCF_021699055.1 Blastococcus sp. MG754426
CGCCCACCCCGGGCGGCACCGACCCCGGCACGGCGCCCGCGCCGTCCCCGGCCACCCCGGCGCCCGCGCCGTCTCCCGGCGGCACTGCTCCGGGCGGCCCGGGTGAGGGCACCACGACGCCGACCCCCGGGACCCCGGGGACGACCGCACCGGGCGGCACCGAACCCGACACCGCGCCGTCGCCGTCGCGGACGACGACCTACCCGGAGGTGGGCGCGTTCCGCATCACCTCGCTGAGCCCGAACCTGGTCGACTCCGCGGGCGGGACGCTGGTGACGATCACCGGCCTGTCGCTGCCGAGCACGCCGACGGTCCGCATCGGCTCGTCGGCCACCGCCACGGTGGTGCACAGCAGCGCCACGAGCCTCAGCGTCCGGGTCCCGGCGCGTGCGGCGGGGACCTACGACGTCTCCGTCCTCGCCCGGGACGGCCGGTCCACGGTGCTCGCCGGCGCGCTCACCTACGCCGACGCCACGGCTGACGACCCCTCCGGCAGCACGCCCGGCGGGACGGCGCCGGCACCGGGCACGCCGGCACCGGGAACCCCGGCACCAGGAACGCCCAGCAACCCGGCACCGGGCACCCCCGGCGTCGGCACCGGACCGGACGCCGCTCCGGCGGTGCGCACCGGCCCCCACGGGGAGCGGCTGGTCCGCTCCGACCGGTTCGCCGCGCTGGGCGGCATCTGGTCGGTGGGCTGCGCCTCCTCGTGCACCGGCGTCGCCCTCTGACGCCCGCCGCGCCGCGCCGGCGCCCCTGAGCCACCGCGCCCCGTCCGACTTCCCCATGCGGACGGGGCGCGGTGCAGTTCCGGACGACCCGCCGGGACGGGACCTTCGGCCCGTACGCATCTCCCCCGGTCTGCCGATGTAGAGCACGAGATCGGACGAATCCCAGGGAGACCCCTCACGTGCTCGACACCCGACCGGCGGCACCGGCCCCGCGCGGCAGCCGTGCCGCCGTCCGCCCCACCGGGCGCGAACGGCCCTTCGCCGCCGACGAGCTGATCGTGTCGAAGACCGATCTGCGCGGCATCATCACCTACGCCAACGACGTCTTCCTGCGGGTGAGCGACTACGGGCTCGACGACGTGCTGGGTCAGCCGCACAACCTCATCCGGCACCCGGAGATGCCCCGCGCGGTCTTCAAGCTGCTGTGGGACACGCTCGGCGCCCGCCAGGAGGTCTTCGCCTACATCAACAACCTCGCGGCGGACGGTGGCCACTACTGGGTGCTGGCGCACGTCACGCCGTCCTACGACGCGAGCGGCACCGTGGTCGGCTACCACTCCAACCGCCGCCGGCCCGCCCGGGGCGCCGTCCAGCGGGTGCTGCCCCTCTACCAGCGGCTGCTCGCCGAGGAGCGCCGCCACCCGAACGCGCGCAGCGCGGTCGCCGCCTCCTCCGCCCTGCTCGACGAGGTCCTCGCCGAGCAGGGGCAGGGCTACGAGGAGTTCATCTGGTCGATCATCAACCGCGAGGAGAGCTGACATGGGCCTGCGCACCGCGCGCGGCGAGGGCGCACGGCGGTCCGACGCCGCGGAGCTCGCTCTCCACCGCGCCTTCGTCCGCCAGCTGACGGCGGCCTGCGAGGCCGCCGCCCGCGGTGACCTCGAGGCCCGCAGCCGGATCGACCCGGCCGCCGAGGAGGTGCCCGAGCTGGTCGCCCTGCACCACGCGCTCAACCGGGCGCTCGACGTCTCCGACGCCTTCGTGCGCGAGTCGTCGGCCGCGCTGAGCTCGGCGGCCGACGGGCGGTTCCACCGGCGGCTGCTGACCACGGGCCTGCTGGGTTCCTTCCGCCGCACCGCCGTCGACATCAACGACGCCCGCGCCGCGATGCAGGAGACCGCCGGGCGGGTCACCGACGCGCAGAGCAGCCGGTTGCGGCTGGCCGACGACTTCGAGTCCGTGGTCCTGTCGATGTCCGAGCAGGTGGCGACGGCGGCGACCGAGCTCAGCGCCTCGGCGTCCGGCCTGACCCAGGCCGCGTCGGCGGCCAGCGCCGAGGTCGGCACCGCCCGCGACACCATCGGCTCGCTCACCCGCTCGTCGGCCGAGATCAAGGAGATCATCGCGCTGATCGACTCGGTGGCCGCGCAGACCCGCCTCCTGGCGCTCAACGCCACCATCGAGGCGGCCCGCGCGGGCGAGGCGGGCAAGGGGTTCGCCGTCGTGGCCTCCGAGGTCAAGGACCTCGCCGACCAGACCGGCCGCGCGACCGAGCGGGTCACCGCGCAGGTGGAGCAGATCCGGCAGGCGTCGGAGGACGTCGCGGCCGTGATGAGCAGCGTGAGCTCGACCGTCGACGAGATGAACGGGCTGGTCGACGGCATCGCCGCCGCGGTGGACGGCTCGGCGTCGCTCAACACCGGCCACGACGACGTCACCGGGCTCTCCCGGATGGCCGAGGAACTGCGCTCGGAGGCCACCGGCTTCCTGGCCGAGATGCGGCGCTGAGGGAGGGCGGCTGTCGCGGCGGCGGGGCGACCAGGTAGTCTCGGCGCCGTTCGCGGGTGTAGTTCAATGGTAGAACATCAGCTTCCCAAGCTGACAGTGCGAGTTCGATTCTCGTCACCCGCTCCACCCGAGGCCCCGGTCGCTGCGACCGGGGCCTCGACCCATCCCCGCCCCGGTACGGCCCCGTCCCGGACGGAACCGGGCCCTTGGTCCCTGGGGAACGTGCAGTTCGTGCCCCACGATGGCCGCAGCGCTTCCCCCGGGGGGGCCGCGCTCCTACGGTCAGGCCGTGCCCCCGCCCGACCGCCGGTCCTCCCGGTGAGCGACGACGCCGCGGCGCTGACCGCCGCCGTCCTGGCCGCGGCCTCGGGCGGGCAGCTCGAGGCGACCCTCCACGAGATCGTGGCGGTCGCCGTGCGGCACGTCGACGCCCGCTACGGCGCCCTGGGCGTGCTCACCCCCGACGGGAGCGCGCTGGACCGGTTCGTCACCGTGGGCATGGACGCCGACGACCACCGGCGCATCGGCCGGCCGCCCGCGGGCGACGGCATCCTGGGCCTGCTCGTCCAGGACCCGACGCCGCTGCGGCTGGGCGACCTGAGCACCCACCCCGCCTCGGTCGGCGTGCCCCCGGGGCACCCCCCGATGCGGTCCTTCCTCGGCGTGCCGGTGCGCGCCCGCGACTCCGCCTTCGGCCACCTGTACCTCACCGAGAAGCGCACCGGCGGCGAGTTCACCCCCGCCGACCTGGAGATCACCCGGGCCATGGCGGCGGTGGCGGGGCTGGCCATCGAGAACGCCCGCCTGCTCGAGCACGCGGAGCAGCGCCGGGCGTGGTCGCAGGCCGGCACGGACCTGGCGACCGCCCTGCTGTCGGGCCGGACGACCGGTGAGGTGCTGCGCGACGCGGCCGGCCGCGTCGCCGAGCTCGCCGGCGCCGACGCCGTCGGCATCCTCGTCCCGGTGCCCGGCGACGAGGGCACGCTGATCATCAGCGCCGCCGTCGGCCCGGAGGCTGCCGACTCGGAGGGCGTGCGCATCCCGCTCACCGGCACCCGCCTGGGGGAGGCGCACCGCTCCGGCACGCCCGTGCTGGTCGAGGACGTCGCCAGCACGCAGCCCGGCGCGACGCACGCCCCGGTGATCGGCGAGTTCACCGACCGGTACGGCCCCGCCCTCTACCTGCCGCTCGGCGGCCCGTCCCCGCCGACCACCCTGGTCGCGCTGCGCGTGCGCACCCGGCCCCCGTTCGACCCGGCGGTGCTGGAACCGGCCTCCGCCTTCGTCACCCACGCCACCGTCGCCATGCGCCTGGTCCGCAGCCAGCTGCGCGAGCGGCGGCTGCAGGTGCAGGCCGACCGCGACCGCATCGCCCGCGACCTGCACGACCACGTGGTGCAGCGGATCTTCGCCACCGCCCTGGCGCTGGACCGGCTGGGCCGCTCGCTGGGGGAGACCGCCCCCGACGTCGCCGGCCGGATCGCCGGGCACGTCGACGAGCTCGACGGGACGATCGCCCGCATCCGGGCGTCCATCTTCGAGCTGCACGGCGCGCAGGACTCCTCGTCGGACGCCGTCCGGCGACGGCTGGCCGAGGTCGTGCGGTCGGTGATCGACGGGCACGGGCTGCGCCCCGACCTGCGGGTGCGGAGCGAGGTCGAGGACCTGCCGCCGGACCTGGCCGGCGACGTGGTGGCCGTGGTCCGCGAGCTGGTCACCAACGTGCTGCGGCACGCCGGCGCCACCCGCGTGACGGTGAGCGTGGCCCTGGGCGACGAGGTGCGCGTCGTCGTCACCGACGACGGCGGTGGGTTGCCGGCGGTCACCGTGCGCAGCGGCCTGGCCAACCTCACCGACCGCGCCGAGCGCCGGGGCGGCCGGCTGGAGATCTCCACCGGGACCTCGGGGACCGAGATCCGGTGGACCGTGCCGCTGCCGGGCTGACCGGCGTCAGCGGCGCCCGTCGCGCAGCTCGGTGGCGAGGATCGCGGCCTGGGTGCGGCGCTCGAGCCCCAGCTTGGCCAGCAGGTGGCTGGTGTAGTTCTTCACCGTCTTCTCGGCCAGCCCCATCCGCTCGCCGATCTGGCGGTTGGTCAGCCCCTCCCCGATGAGCGCCAGGACGGTGCGCTCCTGGTCGGTGAGCACCGCGAGCCGGTCACCCCCCGACCGCGGTCGCGGCGGCGGCCCGATCTCGGGGAGGGTGCCGCCCGCCGCCACGGTGCGCACCGCCTGCACCAGCGCCGAGCCGCGCACCTGCTTGAGCACGAACCCCGCCGCGCCGGCCCGGACGGCCTCGTCGCGGGCCGCCCGGTCGGCGTAGCTGGTGAGCACCAGGCAGCGCAGGCCCGGGAGACGGGCGGTCAGGTCGCGGCAGAGGGAGGCGCCGTCCCCGTCGGGGAGCCGCATGTCCAGGACGGCGACGTGCGGGCGGACGGCGGGGGCGCGGGCCAGCGCCTCGGCGCAGGAGCCGGCCTCCCCCACCACGGAGACGGCCGGGTCCTCTTCGAGGACGTCGGCCACCCCGCGGCGCACCACCTCGTGGTCGTCGACCAGGAACACCCGCACGGTCGGCGGTGGCGCTGCCATGGGCGGCCTCCTCCCGCGATCCCTCGGGAGGGCAGCCTAGGGCGCGGCGGGCCCCCGCGCCCAGGGTCAGGCCGGGAGCAGCAGCGCGGCGTAGAGGGTCAGCCCCGGCCCGAACGCCATGGCCACGACCGGGCCGTCGACGTCGGCGAGCTCCTGCAGCACCAGCAGCACCGTCGCCGACGAGCAGTTGCCGTGCTCGGCCAGCACCCGGCGGGAGGCCCCGACCTGCTCCTCGCGCAGCCCCAGCTCGTCGCGGACGACGTCGATGATGCGCGGGCCGCCCGGGTGCACGGCCCAGCCGGCGACGTCCTCGGGGCGCAGCCCGGCCCCGGCGAGCAGCTCGTCGACGACGTCGCCCACGTGCCGCGACAGCACGTCGGGCACCCGCGGGGAGAGCCCCATGCGGAAGCCGAGGTCGGTGACGTCCCAGGTCATGTGGTCGGCGGTGGAGGCGTCGGTGCGCGCCACCACCCCCGCCAGCCGGCGGCCGCGCCCCGCGCCGGGCTCGACGACCACGGCCGCGGCGGCGTCGGAGAAGAGCGCGTGCGCCACCACCTGCTCGAGGTCGGCCTGGGCCGGTTGCACGTGCAGGCTGGTCAGCTCGCAGCAGAGCAGCACCGCGGGCCGGGACCGCGCGGTGACGAAGTCGCCGACGGCCGCGAGCCCCGGGATGGCCGCGTAGCAGCCCATGTGCCCCACGAGCAGCCGCTGCAGCCCCGCGGGCATGCCGAGGTCGCTGGCCAGCCGGATGTCCAGACCCGGCGTCGCGTAGCCGGTGCAGGTGGCGACGGCGAACAGCCCGACGTCGCCGGGGGCCAGCCCGGCGGAGTCCAGGGCGCCGGCCACCGCCTGCTTGCCGAGCGGCAGCGCCTCCTGGACGTACCGGGCCATCCGTGCGCCGGTGCCCCAGCCGCTGAGGTCCTCGTCCATGGGGTTGGCCACCGCGTGCCGGCGGTCGACCCCCGCGCCGAGGAAGATCCTTCGGGCGGCGCGCACGCCCTCGTAGTGGGTGGCGAAGAACCCGTCCCAGGCGGCTTCCTGCTCCAGGGTGGTGGGCAGTGCGGCGCCGGCCCCGGTGAGGACGGCGGCGGTCACGACCGCGGCCCCACGGCCGCCCTGCTCGGGATCATGCCGCCGACGGTACGTGCGCGGCCCCGGCGTCGCCCGGTCACCGTTTGCGCCCGTAACCGGCGAAGACGACGGCCGTGGACCGGATCGGTCTCATCCGCACCGAGTCGCGGCGGCCCAGCCGCCAGGCGACGGCGTCGCGAAGCGACGGGCGCAGCCCGACCAGGCGCAGCTCCAGGCCCAGCCGGTCGGCGGCGGCGAGCAACCGGGCGCGGTCGACGAAGAGGGCCGGGTCGTGGATCCCCGGCGGCGGGCCGCCGGGCAGCCGCTCGGCCACGGTGACCATGAGGAACCGGCCGATGCGGGTGGCGGCCAGCGCGTCGACGACCAGGACGCCGCCCGGCCGGAGCAGGCGGGCGCACTCGGCGAGCACCGCGACGTCGTCCTCGACGTGCTCGAGGATCTCGCCGGCGACGACGACGTCCGCGCAGCCGTCGGCCAGCGGGACGGCGAGCACCGAGCCGCGCACCGGCAGGACGCCGTGGGCCCGCGCCGTCCGCAGCCCCTCGAACCCGAGATCCACCCCGACGTGCCGGTACCCGAGCCGTGCCGCGTGCGGGGCCATCAGCCCCCCGCCGCAGGCGAGGTCGACCAGCAGGGCGCTGCCGCTCGCCGGCGGGATGTGCTCGGCGCGCGAGGCGGCGAGCCAGTGCAGGGCGGCGAACCCGCCCGCGGGCTGCCACCACTGGTCGGCGAGGTCGTCGTACTGGGCGGGGTCGTTGCGCGGCAGGGCGGTCTCTCGCACGGGGGCCTATCCCTCCTTGAGCGGGTCGTGCCCCCAGTTCATCAGGCTGTAGCGCCACCGGGAGGTCTCGACGTCCTCCTGGGACGGCCGCTGGGCGAGGTGGCGGGCCACGTAGCCGTGCACCTTGCGCATGTGGGCGAGGTCGTCGTCGTCGAGGTCGCCCTTCTTCGTGCGCAGCAGCTCGACGATCCGCCGCCCCGACGCGTGACCGGTGGACTCGCCGTCGCCGTCCTTCTGCCCGACCGACCGCGATTCCTCGGTCGCCAGCCACTGCTCGAGTTCGCCCGCGGTCATGTTGACCGCCTCGCCGAACTCCCGCCGGGTGGTGTCGGGGTCGTCGCTCGCCATGCTTCCTCCGCTCGGTCGGTCGCCTCCCCGGTACCGCCGCGCCGGCCGGCGGAAACGGGGCGTCTGGTACTGCTGGTACCCCTGTCCCGTCCCCGGAGGTCCCCGTGTCCGTCACCGTCGTCGGCAGCCTGAACGAGGACGTCCTCGTCTCCGTCGACCGGCTGCCCGGCCGGGGGGAGACCGTCGTGGCCCGCGACTCCGCGCTCGCCCCGGGCGGGAAGGGTGCCAACCAGGCCGCCGCGGCCGGCGTCCTGGGGGGCGGCGTGCACATGGTGGGCCGGGTGGGCGACGACCCGGCCGGTGACCGGCAGCTGGCGGCGCTGGCCTCCTCCCGCGTCAACGTCAGCCGGGTGCTGCGCACCACCGGCGCCCCCACCGGGACCGCGACCATCCCCGTGGAGGCGGGCAGCGGCGAGAACCTGATCGTCGTCGTGCCCGGCGCCAACGCCGAGCTGGCGCCGGAGGACGTCGACGTCCCGTCGGTGCGGTCCGCGCGGGTGGTGCTCCTGCAGCTGGAGGTGCCGCTGCCGGCGGTGGAGGCGGCGGCCCGGGCCGCGACCGGCACCGTCGTGCTGACGCCGGCGCCGCCCGCCGCGCTGCCGGCCGCCCTGCTCGAGCGGGTCGACGTGCTGGTCCCGAACGAGCACGAACTGGTGCTGCTGGCGGGGGCCGACCCCGGGGAGCGCTCACCCGGCGAGCTCGTGCAGCTCGCCCGCCGGGTGACGGCGGGCGCCGTCGTCGTCACGCTGGGCGCGCGCGGCGCCCTGGTCGTCCCCGCGGGCGGGCCGGCCCTGCTGCAGGCGCCGCCGCCGGTGACCGCCGTCGACACCACCGGGGCGGGCGACTGCTTCTGCGGTGCGCTGGGGCAGGCGCTGGCCACCGACGCCGACCTGCCCACCGCCGTCCGGCAGGCCGTCGCGGCCGCGGCGTCGTCGACCACCGGCGCCGGAGCGCGCGGTGCGCTGCCCGACGAGGAGACCCTGCGCGACCTGCTCCCACGGGTGCCGCTGGCCATGCCGGTGGGCTGACCGCCGGTTTCCGCGCCGCCGGACCGGGCACAGGCTCCCCGACCCACGGAGGAGGAACCCGCGATGAGCGAATCCCACCGCACGCCCCGCAGCGCCGAGCGCGCCGAGGGGGACCCGGCCGGCGAGCAGCCCGGCAGCGGCCGCACGCCGCACCCGGAGGAACCGGCCGAGGGCGGCACCGACACCGCCGGCGGTGGCGCCGACACCCCGGACACCTGACCGGGCACCCGGCCGCGGTGACCGACGTCTCACCCCCTGGTCGGCGCGCGCCGGTTTCCCGCCGTCACCGCCCGGGCACGCCTCGGCCCATGGCTGACGAACTGCAGCACGCCCGGGACACCCACGAGCCGAGCGACGAGGCGCGGGGCGACTCCTCGTCCGACGCCGCGGCGCGGGCCGTCGCCCGGCTGCTGGCCAACCCCCGGCGCACCCGCCGGGCCTGACCCCGCGGCGTCGCCGTCACGCAGCGTCGCCACACCGTCACCTCCTTCCCCCGGCGCCCCGCGGAGCCCTGGGGCCTCTCGTCACCCACAGCGAGCAGGGTCGGCGTGCCGCGAACTGCTCCGTCACGACCTGGTGCACGATCGCTGGCGTGACCGCCGCCATGCCCCTGTCCACCGCAGACGACGCCACGGCGCCGGTTCGCCGCAGCCGCGCCGAGCGGCAGGCGATCGTGCTGGACACCGCCGAGCGGCTCTTCGCCGGGCGCAGCTCGCGCAGCGTGGGCATGGACGAGCTGGTCCGGGAGACCGGCCTGGGCAAGATGACGGTCTACCGGCTGTTCAAGAGCAAGGACGACCTGGTCGGCGCGTACCTCAGCCGCAAGGCGGCCACCGTGCTCGCGTTCATCGACGCCGAGCTCGAGCGGCTCGAGGGCGACCCGCGGGCGGCGCTGCTGTCGGTCGTCGACGCCGTCGAGCGCGACGTCACCCGCACCGGGTTCCGCGGCTGCCCGTTCACCAACGTGAGCAGCGAGTACGACGACCCGCAGCACCCCGCCCGCAGCGCCGCGGCCGACTACAAGTTCGAGCTGCACGCCCGCCTGGAGCGGCTCGCCGACGAGATCGTGCCGGGGAACGGCGAGGACCTCGCCGCGCAGGTCCACCTGATCATCGACGGCATGTACCTGTCGGGCGGGCTGCTGGGCCCCGACGGCCCCGCCGCCCACGGCCGGCAGCTGGCCGAGCGGCTCATCGAGATCGCGGTCGCCCGCGCCTGACCGCAGGATGGGCCGGTGACCGACGACCGCACCCGCCCCGACCTCGACGACCGGACCGTGGAGGCGCTCGGCAAGCTGTCCGAGGCCCTGGAGACCGTCGACCAGGCCCGGGGCTTCCTGTACGCCTTCCACCAGCTGACCGGCAAGGCCGACCGTCTCCTGCAGGAGTCCGTCGAGCTCTTCCGGGCCGCCGGTGCCGCCCGGCTCGCCGACGACCTCGACCGGGACCTGGTGGGGCGCAACGTCATCGCCGACCGGTGGACCTTCCAGATCGTCGAGGACTTCGACGAGAACTACTGGGGCACCTTCCGCGACTACGACGCCCGGGCCCGGGACGAGCTCGCGGGCGGCGACCGGCACGTGTTCGAGGCCCGCATGAAGCAGCGGGAGCGCACCGACGGCCACCCGGCGCACCAGGCCGGCCCGGCGCTGGCCGACTGACGGCGAGGATCCCCGACATCGGCGATCTCGGGCCGAAGCGCTCCCCGACGGCCCGAGAGCGCCGATGTCGCACCGAACCGGGGGAGGGGCCGGCGGCCTCCCCGTTTCCCCGCCCGCGACGGCGGGAAGATCACTGCGCATGACCATGCCGGACGAGAACAACGCTGGATCCGACCGCGAGGCCCAGCCGCTCGGCGCGCAGAAGGCGCCCGGCGAGGACCGCGACTCCCTGGGCGCCACCGAAGGCCCGGCCGACGGCATCGCCGGCCCGGCCTACCCGCCCGCCGACACCGAACCGGACGCCCGGTGACCGGCCCCGGACGGGACCCCGCCGGCACGCAGCGCGACCCGCTGAGCGTCGGCCTGGGCTCCCCGACCTCCGGCGACCCCGCCACCGAGCCGGGCGGCACCGCCGAGCGGCCGCCCCAGCAGCCGGCCCCGGCCCGGGAACGGCACACCGGGCGCGCCATCGGCCGCTCGCTGGCGCTGGCCCTGCTGATCTTCGTCACCGTCGTGCTCGTGCTCTTCGTGGTCTTCAACGGCCAGTCGGTGCAGATCAGCCTCGTCTTCACCGACGTGGAGGGCCCGCTCGTCGTCGCCCTGCTGGTCGCGGCGGCGCTGGGCGGCCTGCTGGTGTGGCTGGCCGGTGCGGTGACGCGCGCTCGGCGCCGCAAGCGCTGACCCCTCCGGGTCAGGCGCCCGGTTCCCGGGTGTCCGCGGCCGGGGTGCTTGCCGTTGCTACCCGCGAGTAATAGCGTTTGTTACTCGCGAGTAGCAACAGGCCGCACGCCGGCACGGAGCACGGGAGCCCAGAGCGCCATGACGCACTACACCGCCAACCTGCGGGACCTCGAGTTCAACCTGTTCGAGTTCCTCGACACCAAGGACCGCCTCGGCACCGGGCCGTTCGCCCAGATGGACGCCGAGACCGCGCGTGGTGTGCTGGCCGAGATCCGCAAGCTGGCGGAGGGGCCGATCGCCGCCTCCTTCGCCGACGCCGACCGCAACCCGCCGGTGTTCGACCCGGCGACCCACTCGGTGACCCTGCCGGAGTCCTTCAAGAGGTCGGTGCAGGCGCTCACCGACGGCGAGTGGTGGCGGCTGGACCTCTCCGAGGAGCTCGGCGGCTTCGGCGCCCCCGCGGCGCTGACCTGGGCCGCCTACGAGATGGTGCTCGGCGCCAACCCCGCCGTCTTCATGTACGGCTCGGGCCCCGGCTTCGCCCAGACGCTGTTCGACCTCGGCACGGAGGAGCAGAAGAAGCTCGCCCGGCTGATGATCGAGAAGGGCTGGGGCGCCACCATGGTGCTCACCGAGCCCGACGCCGGCTCGGACGTGGGCGCCGGCCGGACGAAGGCCGTGCAGCAGGCCGACGGCTCCTGGCACATCACCGGCGTGAAGCGCTTCATCACCTCCGCCGAGCACGACCTGAGCGACAACATCATCCACCTCGTCCTGGCCCGCCCCGAGGGCGCGAAGGCGGGCACCAAGGGGCTGTCGCTGTTCGTCGTCCCCAAGTTCCACGTGAACCTCGAGACCGGGGAGCTGGGCGAGCGCAACGGCGCCTACGTCACCAACGTGGAGAAGAAGATGGGCCTGAAGGTCTCCACGACCTGCGAGGTCACCTTCGGCGACGGCCCCGTCCCCGCCCAGGGGTGGCTGGTCGGCGAGGTGCACGACGGCATCGCGCAGATGTTCAAGATCATCGAGTACGCCCGGATGTTCGTCGGCACCAAGGCGATCGCCACCCTCTCGGCCGGCTACCAGGTGGCGCTGGACTACGCGAAGAACCGCGTCCAGGGCGCCGACCTGACGGCGACGTCGAAGGACGCCCCGCGCGTTCCCATCACCCACCACCCCGACGTCCGCCGCTCGCTGATGCTGCAGAAGTCCTACGCCGAGGGCATGCGCGCCCTGTACCTGTACGCCGCGAGCTTCCGCGACCAGGTCACCGAGGCGCAGGCCGCCGGCACCGCCGACAGCGAGGAGGCGCGGCTCGCCGAGCGGGTCAACGACCTGCTGCTGCCGATCGTGAAGGGCTTCGGCTCCGAGCGGGCCACCCAGCTGCTCACGAGCGAGTCGCTGCAGACCCTCGGCGGCTCGGGCTACCTGCAGGACTACCCGATCGAGCAGTACATCCGGGACTCCAAGATCGACACCCTCTACGAGGGCACGACGGCGATCCAGGGCCAGGACTTCTTCTTCCGGAAGATCGTCAAGGACGGCGGCGTGGCGCTGACCTGGCTGGCCGGCCAGATCCAGGCCACGATCGACGCCGAGGCCGGCAACGGGCGGCTCAAGGAGGAGCGGGCGCTGCTGGCGACCGCGCTCGCCGACGTGCAGGGCATGCTGACGGCGATGTTCGGCCAGCTCACCGCGGCGCAGGAGGACATGACCAGCCTCTACAAGGTCGGGCAGAACACCTCCCGCCTCCTGCTCGCCGCCGGCGACCTGATCACCGCCTGGCTGCTGGTCCGCCAGTCCGAGGTCGCCCTGGCCGCGCTGTCGGGCGAGGTCGGCGAGAAGGACCGCCACTTCTACGAGGGCAAGCTCGCGGCCACCCGCTTCTTCGCCACCCAGGTGCTGCCGAGGCTGGCCGGCGAGCGGGCGATCGTCGAGGCCACCGACAACGCCCTGATGGCGGTCGACGAGGCCGCCTTCTGACGTCGTCCTCCGGACGGCACCGCCACCAGGTGCCGTCCCCCTGACGCACCGGGTCCTCGCGCCGAGGCCGTCTCCCCCACCGGGAGGCGGCCTCGGTCGTTTGGGGCAGACGACGACGGGCATGGGCGAGAGGACAGCCGACGGACAGGAGGCCGGCATGACCGATCCGCAGGGCAGCGACCGCATCCAGCAGGACGTACCGACCGCGTCGGGCACGGGGGCCAACAGCGACCTCGCCTCCTCCTTCGACGACGTGCCGCTGACCGCCGAGGAAGGCGTCGAGCGGGACGCCGCCCAGGGGGACGACCTGCCCGCCCGCGCGGACGGCGACGTCGCGCGCGCCACCCGGGCCGGCGCCTCCGGTGAGGTCGCGGGCCCGACCGGGCGATCGGGGGACGACGGCCGATGAGCGAATCGCAGCCGACGGGGTACCGCGAGTCCCCCGACACCACCGGCGACGCCGCCGCCCCGACGGACGCCGACGACGTCACGCTCACCACGGACGACGAGGCCCAGCAGGACGACTCGGTCACCCGCCCCGGCAACGAGGCCGACTGAGGGGGACGACCACCGCCTCCGGCCGACAGCCGGTCGGCGCCGGGCATCACGGCCCCCGTCCCCGGAGGGGCTCCTACCCTGAGCGGGTGCAGCCGCCCCTCGAACAGCCGCCGGTCCTGACGGCCGACGAGTGGCAGGCCCGGACCGCTGCCCACGAGGAGCGGGTGGACCGGTGGGCGACCCCCCACCGCGAGCGCCGCCTCCGCGGGGAGACCCACCCGGTCCTGGACTTCCTCTTCACCTACTACTCCGAGACCCCGGGCCGGCTGCGTCGCTGGCACCCCGGTGCGGGCGTCGCCCTCGCGGCCCCTGCGCCGCACGAGGGCCGGCGCTGGTACGTCCGCGACGGTGCGGCCGTGCAGCTCGACACCCGGGCCTTCCTGGGCGACCGCGGCGGGACCGTGCGCTTCGTCCACCGCCTGCTGGAGGCGACGGCGTCCCGCCCGGCGTTCACGGGGTGCTTCGGCCTGCACGAGTGGGCGATGGTCTACCGCGACACCGGCACCCGGCACCCCGTCCCCCTGCGCCTGGGCCGGGCGGGGACCGACGCCGTCGTCGAGGCGCACCCCGTGCGGTGCAGCCACTACGACGCCTTCCGGTTCTTCACCCCGGCCGCCGCGCCGCGGAACCGGCTCCAGCCCACCCGCGAGGACCAGCTCCGGCTGGAGCAACCGGGCTGCCTCCACGCGGGGATGGACCTCTACAAGTGGGCCTACAAGCTGAGCCCCGCCACCCCGGGCGAGCTGGTCGCCGACTGCTTCGAGCTGGCCGTGGAGATCCGGGAACTGGACATGCGGGCCTCGCCGTACGACCTGCGCGACCACGGGTACGAGCCGGTCGCCGTCGAGACGCCGGAGGGCAAGGCCGCGTACGCGGCCGCGCAGCGGGGGTTCACCGCCCGGGGCGCGGAGCTGCGGCGACGGCTCATCGCGGTGTGCTCGGCGCTCCTCGCCGACGTCCCGGGCGACGCCGTACCGTCGCAGCCGTGACCTCTCCGCACGCCCACCGCTGGATCCGGCTCGACGGCACCACGAACATGCGTGACCTGGGCGGGCTGCCCACCAGCGACGGCGGGCGGACGGCGAGCGGCCGCATCCTGCGCAGCGACAACCTGCAGACGCTCACCGACGCCGACGTCCGGCGGTTGGTCGGTGAGCTCGGGCTGCGCCAGGTGGTCGACCTGCGCACCACGGCGGAGATCCTGCTCGAGGGGCGCGGTCCGCTGCGCGCCGTCCCCGAGGTGACCCACCGGCACTTCACCCTGCTGCCCGAGCGGGGCCACCACACCGACGTCTTCGCGGTGGAGGACGAGGACCCGCAGCTGGACCTCGGGGCCGGCTGGGCCGAGTCGCTGCTGCCCCGCCAGGTCGCGGCGCACGACGAGGGCGAGCCGCCCGCCGTGCGCTCGTACCTCGGGTACCTCGGCCAGCGCTCGGAGAACGTCGTCGGGGCGCTGCGGGCGCTCACCCGGGCCCCGGGCGGGGCGTCGGTGGTGCACTGCGCCGCAGGGAAGGACCGCACCGGCGTGGTCTGCGCGCTGGCGCTCGCGGTCGCCGGCGTGCCGCACGAGGAGATCGTCGCCGACTACGCGCTGACCGCCGAGATCATCGACGCGCTGGTGGCGAAGCTGGCCGCCTCCCCCACGTACGCCGAGGACATGGTCACCCGGGACGTCGCCAGCCACACCCCGCGGGCCGAGACGATGGAACGGCTGCTGGCCCTGCTCGACGAGCGGTTCGACGGCCCGACGGGCTGGCTGCACGCGCACGGCTTCGGCGCCGACGAGCAGGGGGCGCTGCGCGCGCGGCTGCGGGGGTGAGGGGTCAGCGGGCGGCGGGCGCCGGCCCGGCCCGCCGCTGCTTCTCGCGGTACATCGCCGCGTCCGCCTGGCGGAGCAGCGCGTCCGCGTCCCGCCCGCCGTCCGCACCGAGCACGGCGACGCCGACGCTGGTGCCCACCCGCACCGGGGTGCCCTCCAGGCGGAACGGCTCGTCGAAGCAGGCCCTGATCCGGTCGGCGACCGCCCGCGCGTCGCCGTCCCCGGCGAGGTCGGGGAGCACGACGGCGAACTCGTCGCCGCTGAGCCGGCCCACCGTGTCCTCCGGGCGCACGGCGGCGCGCAGCCGCGCCGACACCTGGCGCAGGAGCTCGTCGCCGGCAGCGTGACCGAGCGAGTCGTTGACGGCCTTGAAGCCGTCCAGGTCGCAGAAGAGCACGCCGAGACCGCCGCCGGCTCCCGCGCCGGCAAGCGCAGTCTCCAGCCGCTCGGCGAACAGCACCCGGTTGGGCAGGCCGGTCAGGGCGTCGTGCGTGGCCTGGTGCCGGACGGTGTCCAGCAGCCGGGCCTTCTGGAGCGCCGTGGCCGCCTGGTCGGCGACACCGCACAGCCGCGCCAGCACGTCCCCGCCGGGCTCAGCGGGCGCCGCGGCAGCCGGCCAGCCGGCCGTCGCCACCCCGAGGAACGCCGAGCCGGCGAGCAGGGGGACGGCGACCACCCGCGCGCTACCCACACCGCGCAGGAGGGCGCGGAGCGGAGGGCTGGACGTCGCGGCGTCGAGGACGAGCGGGTCCCGGTCGGTCAGCAGCCCCATCAGCTCCGGGATGTCCTCGGGGCGCAGCGCGGCCGAGCGCATGACCGCCGCCTGCTCGTCGGACAAGCCGGCGGTCGCGGACGTCCGCAGCAGCCCGGCACCGGCGTCCCACAGCAGGAGGCTGGCCCGGGAGCAGCCGACGACCCGCAGCAGCGCGGCGGTGACCAGTTCGGCGACCTCGGCGGGGTCGGCCGCGCCGGCGAGCTCGTGCGAGAGCTCCAGCAGGGCCCCGGCCCGGTCGGCCTCGGTGCGGGCGGCCTCCAGGGCGGTGATCAGGTCGATCGCCGCGGCGGCGTGCCCGGCGTAAGCGGCCAGCATGGCCTGCTCGTCGGCCATCTCGCCGTCGGCGGAGGGGTAGATCGCGGCCAGCCTGCCGTGCCGGCGACGTGCGGAGGCGACGTCGACCACCACGGCGGTGCGGCCCAGGTCGTCGCCGGCCAGGATGCGCTCGGCCAGGCCGGGCAGCCGGGCCGCGGGGATGCCGGCGCCGTGGACCAGCGGCGGACCGCCGTCCGGAGCGGTGACCACGAGCAGGTGTGCCGGGGCGAGCACCGCCTCTCCCGCTCGGGTCACGATGCGGCGCAGGACCGTGTCCAGCTCCTCGCCGGCGACGAGGTCGGCGGCGGCCGACTGGAGGGTGCGCAACTGCCCCCGCAGCGCCGCGCGCTCGGGATCGGCCCCGCCGGCGTCCGGTCGCCGGCGGCGCAGGAGCGAGCGACGCTCCCAGGTCAGGCGGTAGACGCAGGTGCGGGTCCCGTCGACGCAGCACTCGGCACGCGCCAGGACGCCTCGGGGCAGACCGAAGATCACCGGCACCATCACCGCCAGGCCCCGCGCGTACGCGCAGTCCAGCGGCGAGTGTGCGTAGCCGTCGGCCAGGTGCAGGGCGACGGTCGCCGACGTCGCGGTGGTCTCGAGGACCTCCATGCGGGAGACGGTGGTGAACTTGGCTGCCGCGCGCGGCAGCTGGCGGAACACCTGCCGGGGGGTGCCGAGCGCGCGCAGGACGAGGAGGAGGGAGTGCCCGAGGCCGCTGCGCAGGGCGGCCGTGCCCACGTGGAACATCGTCCCGGGGTCGCCCAGGACCTCGGTCGCCGCCTCGAAGAGCCGGATCCGGGTGTCGTAGCTCCACCAGCGGGCCTGGTCCGCCGCCTGGTCGGCGACGTCGCCCAGGCCGGCCCGGGCGAGCACCGCGGCGACGGCCTCGTCCCCACCGTGCCGGCGGACGTAGGCGAGCAGCCCGACCACGGTGATGCCCGGGGTCTCCCGCGGCTCGTCCGGTGGCGCGGCGGTCGCGCCGCCGCTGCCGGGTTCTCCTGTGCCCACGGGTCGGTGATCGGCGCGCCCGGGCCTTGCTTGAGCGGAACCGACCGGTTCGGGTGAGGCGGTCGCAGGTCGGGGGCCTGCTCCGGAACGCACGCGACCCCGGTCCCTGAAGGGAGACCGGGGTCGGTTCTACGGGCCGCGCGGGGCGCGGCCGGGGCTCAGCGGCCGAGGAAGTGGTTGCCGTTCGCCATCGTCAGGAGCTCGTCCCGCATCGCCGGGCTGCTGGTGCGGGCCAGCGCCCTGTCCAGGGCCCGCCGGGTACGCGCCACCTGCCGACGCCGCCGCCAGCTGGCCGTCACGCTGCTCATCGCTTACTGCCTCTTTCGTCGGAGTGTCTCGCCTGCAGCCGTAGTAACGCAGGCGTCTATGACTCTAATCCGTCGAAACGTCGGCCGTCATGAGGAGTCACCGAAGGTTCGTCACCCCACCGGGTGAGAGTCGTCACGTCCCGGCGAGGGCCTCCCGCGCGGCCGTGCGGGCCGCCAGCGGCTCGTCGGTCGCCAGCGCCGCCTCGGCAGCACGCCGGCACGCATCGAGCTCGACGGTGGACAGGCGGGCACCCACACCGGCGACAGCGGACGTGGCGCAGGACAGCGAGGTGATGCCGAGCCCGACGAGGACGCACCCCAGCAGGGGGTCGGCGGCGGCCTCCCCGCAGACGCCCACCGGCTTCCCGGCCCGCCGACCGGCAGCCGCCGTGAGCGCCACCAGTTCGAGGAGCGCCGGCTGCCACGGGTCGGTGAGCTCGGCGAGATCGGCGGAGAGCCGGTCGGCGGCGAGGGCGTACTGGGACAGGTCGTTGGTGCCGATGGACAGGAAGTCCACGTGGGCCAGCAAGCGCTCGGCGTGCAGGACGGCCGAGGGCACCTCGATCATCACGCCGGGCACCAGCCCCCGCCCGCGCACGGCGGCCGCGAAACCGGCGGCCTCCGGCACGGTGGCCACCATCGGCGCCATGACCCAGGGCGTCGAGGCCGTCCGCGCCGCCGCCTCGGCGATCGCGTCGAGCTGGCGCTCGAGCAGCCCCGGGTCGCGGCGGGCCACACGCAGGCCGCGGACACCGAGGGCAGGGTTGGCCTCGTCGGGTGGGGTGGCGAAGGCCAGCGGCTTGTCCGATCCCGCGTCGAGCGTCCGGACGACGACCTTCCGGCCCGGGAAGGCCGCCAGGACCTCGGCGTACCCGGTCGCCTGCTCCTCGACCGAGGGCTCCTCCGCGCGGCCCAGGAAGGCCAGCTCCGTGCGGAACAGCCCGACGCCCTCGGCATGTGCACGGGCGGCGGCCCGGGCCCCGGCACCGTCCTGCACGTTCGCCAGCACCTGGACGACGTGCCCGTCCTTCGTGCGCCCGGGACCCCGGTAGGCGGCCAGCGCATCCGCGGCCAGCCGGGCAGCAGCCACGCGCGCCCGCGCCTGCTCCGGTTCGGGGTCCACCGTCACCGTGCCCTGCTCGCCGTCGACGAGCACCGTGGCCCCGGCGGGGACCGCGTCCAACCCGCCGACGCCGACGACGCAGGGCAGGCCCAGCTGGCGGGCGATGATCGCGGTGTGGCTGGTCGTGCCGCCCAGGCGGGTGGCCAGCCCCAGGATCCGCGCCGGGTCCAGGCCCGCGGTGTCGGCCGGCGCGAGGTCGTCGGCGAGCAGGATCGACGGCACGTCCGGCGCGGGGACGCCGGGCTCGCCCTGACCGGTGAGCTCGGCGACGATCCGGTCGCGGACGTCGCGCACGTCCGGCACGCGCTCGGCCATCAGGCCGCCCAGCGCCGCGAACATGTCCATGAACTGCTGCGCGGCCTGCACCGCGGCGACGGCGGCCGGGGCGCCCGCGTCGATCCGCTGCTCCGCCGCCGTGCGCAGCGCCCGGTCGCGCGCGATGCCCGCCGTGGTGCTGAGCACCTCCGCGCTCACCCCGGTCGCCGCCGCGGCGCGCGAGGTGAGCCGCTCGGCCACCGTCTCGGCGGCCGCGCCGTAGCGGGCCTTCTCCGGCTCCCGCTCGGCGACGGGCACCTCGGCGCCGTCGTCGGTGGGCAGGCGGATCACCCCGACGGGCCGCACGACGGGTCCGACGGCAGCGCCCGGGACCACCGGGGTGCCGGTGAGGACGGCAGGACCCGCGGTCGCGGGCCGGGAGACGGTGCTGGACATGGGGACCTCGCTGGGCGTGGCACGGGAGGGCGGGTGGCGTGATCAGCGTCACGAATTCCTGTTGACTTGTCAACGGATCGGACGTAAAACAACACAAGCACAACACCGAATCCACAGATTCGAACACCACCGCCGACCGTCCCGGAGGGCCCGTGCTCTATCCCGAGGAACGCCAGCAGGCGATCGCGGCGCTGGTGACCGACCGCGGCCGGCTGGCCGTCGCCGCCCTGGCCGAGGAGTTCGGCGTCACGACGGAGACCGTCCGTCGCGACCTCGCCGTCCTGGAGCGGGCCGGCATGCTGCGCCGGGTGCACGGCGGAGCCGTGCCGGCCGGCGCCCTCACCCTGGTCGAGCCGGGCCTGGGCGAACGGCACCGCACGCACGGCGAGGAGAAGCGCGCGATCGCCGCAGCGGCCCTGGCACTCCTGCCCGGCCCGGAGGGCAGCATCGTCCTGGACGGCGGGACGACGACGGCCGCCCTCGCCGAGCTCCTGCCCGCCGACCGCCGGCTGCTCGCCGTCACCTCCTCGGTCCCCATCGCCTCCCGGCTCTCCGGGACCGGCGGCGTCACGCTGCACGTGCTGGGCGGCCGCGTCCGCGGTGTCACCCAGTGCGCGGTGGGCGAGACGACCGTCCGCGCGCTCGCCGAGCTGCGCGTCGACGTGGCCTTCCTCGGCGCCAACGGCATCACCCCCGACCACGGCTTCACCACGCCGGACGACGCGGAGGCGGCGGTGAAGCGGGCCATGGTGCGGGCCGGGCAGCGGGTGGTGGTCCTCGCCGACAGCAGCAAGCTGGGCCGCGAGCACCTGGTGCGGTATGCCGCGATCGAGGACGTCGACGTCCTGGTCACCGACGGCAAGGCCGATCCCGGGGTGGTGGCCGAGCTGGAGAAGGCCGGCGTCGAGGTGGTGCTCGCGTGACCGGCCCGAGGAGGTCCGGCCGCGTCGTCACCCTGACGGCCAACCCCAGCCTGGACCGGACGCTGGAGCTGCCCGGCCCGCTCGTCCAGGGCGGCATCGTGCGACTGGCCGGCACCAGCACCGAACCGGGGGGCAAGGGCGTCAACGTGGCCCGCGCCATCGCCGCGGCGGGCGGCGACGTGGTGTCGATCCTCCCGGCGGCGGCGTCGGACCCGATCGTGACGGCGCTGCGCGGCCTCGGCCTCGAGCTGGCCACGGTTCCCGTCCGGGCCCCGGTGCGGACCAACTACACCCTGGTCGACCCCGCCGGCACCACCACGAAGCTGAACGAGCCGGGCGCCCCGCTCACCGAGACGTCGCGGGGCGCGCTCAGCGGTGTCCTGCACGGGCACGCCGCCGCAGCGGAGTGGGTCGTCCTCTCCGGCTCCCTGCCGCCGTCGACACCGGCCGACTGGTACGCCGACCTGGTCCGTTCGCTCCGGGACACCGGGGCACGCATCGCCGTGGACACCAGCGAGGCGCCGCTGGTCGCGCTGCTGGCCGCGGGACCCGACGCCGCCCCCGACCTCCTGAAGCCGAACGCCGAGGAGCTGGCCCAGCTCGCCGCTCTCACCGAGGACGACGTGCTCCACGACCCGGCCGCGATGCTCGCCGCGGTGCGCTCGCTGCACGATCGCGGCGTCGCCGAGGTGCTGCTCACGCTCGGCGCGGACGGCGCGCTCCTCTCCACGGCCGACGGCGAGCTCTGGTCGGCCCGTCCGCCGCGGGTGACCGTCCGCAGCACGGTCGGCGCGGGCGACTGCAGCCTCGCCGGGCACCTCCTCGCCTCCCTCGCCGGCGAGCCGCCGGCCGAGCGGCTGCGCAACGCCGTCGCCTACGGAGCGGCCAGTGCGTCGCTCCCCGGATCCGCCGTCCCCACCCCGGCCCAGGTGGACGGTCCAGCAGTACGGGTCACCGCCGGGCTCCCCGGCAGCACGAACCCCATCGCCCCGAACCCCGTCCCGGCCGCCGGCCGGGACGCCCTCTGACCCCTCCGGGAGGGGACCCATGCCCGCACTGATCACCCCCGGCCTGGTCGCGCTCGACGCCGATCTCGGGACGGACAAGGCCGCCGTCGTCCGCCGGCTCGCCGAACTGGTCGCCGCCGCCGGCCGGGCCACCGACGCCGACGCCCTGCGGGGCGACGTCCTGGCCCGTGAGGCGCAGGCGGCGACCGGCCTGCCCGGGGGCATCGCGATCCCGCACTGCCGCTCCGAGGCGGTGACCGAGCCGTCGCTCGCCTTCGCCCGCCTCTCCCCGGCGGTGGACTTCGGCGCCCCCGACGGCCCTGCCGACCTCGCCTTCCTCATCGCGGCCCCCGCCCACGGCGATGCCGACCACCTCACCCTCCTGACCGCGCTGGCTCGCGCCCTCGTGCGGCCGGAGTTCGTCGCCTCGCTGCGGTCGGCGACCTCGGACGCGGAGATCGTCGCGCTGGTCGAGGAGGTCGTCTCCCCGGCGCCCGCGACCGCACCGGCCGGGGCGACCGCCGGCTCGGCGGCGACCGCCCCGGCCGCGGTGCCCTCCGGGGGGCCGCCGCCGGAGCCCGCCGCCCGCGCGAGCGTCGTGGTGGTCAGCGCCTGCCCCACGGGCATCGCGCACACCTACATGGCCGCCGACAAGCTGGCCGCCGCCGGAGAGGCCGCCGGGGTCGACGTCCACGTCGAGACGCAGGGCTCCTCGGGGTCCACCCCGCTCGACCCGGCCGTCATCCGCGCCGCCGACGCCGTCATCTTCGCCGTCGACGTCGGGGTGCGGGACCAGGACCGGTTCGCCGGCAAGCCGCTCGTGCAGAGCGGCACGAAGCGGGCCATCAACGAACCCGACGCCATGATCCGCGAGGCGCTGGCCGCCGCGCACGACCCGAGCGCGCGCCGCGTGCCCGGCAGCGCTTCGGGCGCCGCGGCCCCGTCCGGCGGCGGGGGGCGACCGGGAACGGCCACCGAGATCCGCCGCTGGCTGCTCACCGGCGTCAGCTACATGATCCCGTTCGTCGCGGCGGGCGGCCTGCTCATCGCGCTGGGGTTCGCGCTCGGCGGCTACCAGATCGTCAGCGGCAACCCCGACGCCGACGGCCAGAGCTACGCGCTGAGCTGGGTGCTGAACAACTCGCTGCTCGACCTCCCGGTCGGCGACAGCACCGAGGAGCTCCGCTTCGGGATCCTCGGCTACCTGGGTGCGGTCTGCACGGTCCTCGGCCAGGCGGCGTTCGCCTTCCTCGTCCCGGCCCTGGCCGGCTACATCGCCTACGCCATCGCCGACCGGCCGGGCATCGCCCCCGGCTTCGTCGTCGGGGCGGTGTCCCTGACCGTGGGCGCCGGCTTCCTCGGCGGCCTGGTGGGCGGCATCCTCGCCGGCCTGGTGGCCCTGTGGATCAGCCGCTGGAAGCTGCCCTCCGGCGTGCGCGGGCTGCAGCCCGTCGTGATCATCCCGCTGCTGGCGACGCTGATCTCCAGCGGGATCATGGTGATGCTGCTGGGCCGCCCGCTGGCGGCGGCGCTCGAGGGTCTGGGGAACTGGCTCAACGGCCTCAGCGGGTCCTCGGCCATCCTGCTCGGGATCATCCTCGGCCTGATGATGTGCTTCGACCTGGGCGGCCCGGTCAACAAGGCGGCGTACCTCTTCGCCACCGCCGGGCTGGCCTCGCAGACCAGCGGCTCGTTCACGATCATGGCGACCGTGATGGCCGCCGGGATGGTGCCGCCGCTGGCCATGGCGCTCAGCACCGCGGTCCGCTCGCGGCTCTACACCGCCGCGGAGCGCGAGAACGGCAAGGCGGCCTGGCTGCTCGGTCTCTCGTTCATCTCCGAGGGCGCCATCCCCTTCGCCGCGGCCGACCCGGTCCGCGTGATCCCGTCGATGATGCTCGGCGGCGCGACCACCGGCGCTCTCGTGGCCGTCCTGGACATCGAGGCCCGGGCGCCGCACGGCGGGGTGTTCGTCTTCTTCGCGATCAGCAACTTCCTGCTGTGGCTGCTGGCCATCGCGATCGGCGCCGTCGTGGGTGGCCTCGCGGTCACCGTCGCGAAGAGCGTCGGGCGCAGCGATGCCGACGACGCCCCGGAGGACGCCGTCGACCTGGCGCACGCGCACAGCCCGACGCCCGTGCCGGCGCGCGCCGGCACGACCTGACCGCCACGCTGCGACCACCCCCCGCACGACAGCGAGAAAGAGGACACATGCCCAGTCAGACCGTGACCGTCGGCTCCCGGGTGGGGCTGCACGCCCGCCCGGCCGCACTGATCGCCGAGGCCGTCGGGCAGGCCGGGGTGCCCGTCACCCTGGCCACCCCGGGCGGCAACCCGGTGGACGCCGGATCGCCGTTGATGATCATGACTCTCGGCGCGAAACAGGGCTCGGAGGTCGTCGTCTCCAGCGAGGACCAGGCAGCTGTCACCCGCATCGCCGACCTGGTGGCCCAGGACCTCGACGCGGAGTGAGCCGAGAGACACCGACGGCGCCCGCCCCCGTGGGGTGGGCGCCGTCGTGGTCCGGGATCAGCTGGGGCGCTGCACGTCACCGCGCCAGGCACCGGTCTCGTTGCCCCGGCTCTCGATGAACTCCTTGAACTTCTTCGCGTCGGCCTTGACCTGACGGTCGTCGAAGCCGAGTGCTGCGCCGGCCTTCTCGACCAGGCCCTCGGGCTCCCAGTCGATCTGGATCATCACGCGGGTCTTCGCGTCGTCCAGGCGGTGGAACGTCACCACACCGGCGTGCTTGGCCTCACCGCTGGTGCTGGTCCAGGCCACCCGCTCCTCGGGGTGCTGCTCGGTGATCTCGGCGTCGAACTCGCGCTTGACGCCGTCGATGTTGGTGACCCAGTGGGTGTGGGTGTCGTCGATCTGCGTGATCTTCTCGACCCCGCCCATGAACTGCGGGAACGTCTCGAACTGCGTCCACTGGTCGTAGGCGACGCGGATCGGGACGTCGACGTCGACGGACTCCTGCACGCTGGCCACGTTCTCAGCTCCTCGTGTCGCTTGATCGGTCGTGCCCCACCTACCCGACCGGCGCCCGGCCGACACGTGGGAACGCCAGGACGCTCCTATGCCGGGTCAAGCCGCTGCGGGTGGTGATTCGAGGCGTCGGTAGAGCTCGCGGGCGATGTAGCGCTTGAGGCAGCGCTTGATCTCCCG
>NZ_SSXC01000069.1 GCF_021699055.1 Blastococcus sp. MG754426
CAACCGGGCACGGCAGATCACCGGCCGCCACCGCCGGTGATCTGCCGTGCCCGGTTGGCCGCCTCGGCGATGGAGATGGTGTTGTCCGAGAGCCGCGCCAGCAGGTCGGCCACCTCCGCCCGGGACGACATGTCGCGGAAGATCTCCGGGCGACCCAGCAGGTCCAGGGCGGCGGCGAGCCCGGTCGGGTCGGGGGCCTGGCCGGGCGCGACGACCGTGACCACCGGCGCCGGGAACGCCGTGGGAGTGGCGTCCTGCTGCTGCGGGGTGGGGGCGACGGGTACGGCCGGCGCGATCTCCGACGGGGTGATCGGCAGCGGGTGCTCCTCCCACTTCCAGAAGCGGGTGTTGTCGATCTCCTCCGCGACGCTGCAGTGGCCCAGCTTCCCCTCGGCGAAGACGCCGCGGGTCGGCATCGTGATCAGCACCTCGGATCGTGCCCGCAGGGCACCGGCCCGGCGCTCGACCTCCTCGTCGGACGGCTGGCGGGCCAGGGGGTAGGCGACGTAGCTGCCGAACACCTCCAGCGGCCGCGGCAGGACCGCCTCGTCCATCGAGACGCCGGCGGTCCACTGCTGGGACTCGAATGCCCGGGCGAGAGCGCCGGGGTCGGTGGTGAGCCGCAGCACGCGGTTGTAGTGCTCGCGAGCCGACTGCAGGTGGGTCACGAGCCGGTCGATCGACGCGTGCTCCTCCGGGGTCAGCGCGGCGTCGGCCCCGGGGATCCCGGGGTTGTCCGGCTGCCGGGGGGCGGGCCGCTTGATCCAGGTGAAGGCCTCCGAGCCCCCGGGTTCCTCGTCCTCGAACCACAGGTCGACGTCGCGGGAGCCCTCGGTCAGTGAGACGAACAGCCCGTTCGCGCCCAGGCCGTTGATGGTCAGCCAGTCGACCCGCCAGACGTCGTCGTCCCCCCACTTCTCGAACTGGAAGCCCAGGATGTCGCCCCAGCGCACCGGCACGTGCCGCCCCGTCACCGGGTCGTGCGGCTTCACGAAGGTCCAGATGGTCGCGCTGCTCTCGAACCGGCCGCCCTTGTTCAGGTCGTGCAGCCCACCCACCGGCGAGGCGCCCTTGTAGACGTAGTGCAGCTCGTACTTCTTCTCCGCCAGCCCGGTCCCGGGGACGACGACGTAGCCGACGACGGGCTCCTCCGTCCCCTCCCCGTCGCGGGACTTGATGCCGAGCTCGAACATCTCGAACTCCAGGTCGCCCTCCCAGAACCCGGGCGTCGGTGCCACCCCGTTCGGGATGCCCCGTCGGGTCAGGTCCGCCTTCGCGGCGCGGAGCTTCTCGATCGCCGCGAAGCCCGGGGCGACGGTGGGGTCGAGCAGTGCCGGCTCCAGCTGCCAGCGGTGCTGCCTGGCCCGGTCGGCGTCGAAGTCCACCAGGGCGGGGAGCTTGGCCAGGACGGCGTGCCTGCGGCGGACCCACTCGGTGGTCACCCGGTAGTGCCGCAGCACCTCGTGGTACAGGACGGTGAGGGTGTGCGCGCGGTTGTAGTTGGTGAAGGTGCGGGTCTGGATGGTCTGGCTCTGCGTCTCCTGCGCCTGGACGACGACGGTCGACTGCAGCTCCCGCCGCGCGGCGCTGGTCTGCGCGAAGTCGTCGGAGAGCCGCTGCACGTTCTCGGCCACCAGGTCACGGCTGCCCGACGTCGTGGCCGTGGACCCGCCGAGGCTGAAGGTGTTGCCCGCCGCCGCGCCGATGCCGACCACGCCCACGTCCGCGCCGGCACTGCCCCCGACCGACCCGGCCGTCCCGCCCATGAACGAGGAGCCGCGCTGGGTCTCCCGCAGCGCCGCCTGGACGGTCTCGGCGACGGTGCGGTCCCGGGAGGTCTCGTGCCGGAGGGTCTCCTCCAGCGCGGTGTCCTCGGTACGCGTGGTGCCGGCCTGCCAGGACCAGTCGATGACCGCGAGCCGGACGCTCTCCCCGGGGGCCAGGGGCAGGCTGTAGCGGATCTCCCCGAGCGAGTGCCCCAGCGCGTGCCAGGTGACCTTGTACTCGTCGACGTACGCCGCCCGGAACCCGTCCGGGACCCGCAGGTCGTCGCTCGGGTCGACGATGCGCACGACCTGCCGCAGCACGAACTCCTGCAGCGCGAGCGCCGCCGGGAAGAGGTGCTCGCAGCCGTCTCCACCGACCAGTTGCTGCGGGTTGGCCGCGAACGACCCCGGTGACAGCAGCCAGTCGGTGAGGCCGGGCCGCTGCATGGCCGGGAGGCCGCTGACCGCCTCCACGGGGAGGTCGGCGCCCAGCGCGTGGACCAGGCCCACCACGGCGTCGTCGGCGAGCCTGCCCTGGGGGAGCACGTCGAGACGCTCCCCGCCGAAGGGGTGCACGCGCACGGCGACCCCGAGGGGTCCGGCGCCCCCGGAGCGCAGCTCCGCCACCGCGCCCGCGAGCAGCCCCCGGGCTGCGGGGGCCAGCCGGGTGAGGTCGAAGCTGACGTAGCCGGCGTGGTCGGAGACCAGCACCCCCAGCGGGTTGCGCCACGCACCGGACACCGGCGGGCGGACCGGCAGCCCCCGCGCCTCGGCCGCTCGGCGCAGCACCGTCGCGGTCGCTTCGGAGAGTTCACCGTCCGAGAGCTGGTCGGTGCTGCCCCCCGGCACGTGCTCGAGGATGCCGTGCACGATCTCCTCGACGAGTTCCCGCACCTCGTCGGGCTGGGTCTCGAGTCGCTCGAGCTCGTCCTGGGGCAGGGTCTCGGCCAGGGCGTCCTCGATCGCCGCCACCACACGATCGGCCTCGTCGGCCGGGAGGGCGCCGCTCCCGTGCACGGCCTCGTCGAGCACCGACCTCAGGCGCACGGGCAGCGATCCACGCGCGGGGCGCACCGGCACCTCGACCTCGGCGTAGACGGCCCGACGCGTGAGCACGGCACCGGTAGCGGCGTCGACGAGGAAGATCCCGAGCCTGCTCGGCAGGCCGTCACCTGAGGCCATCGTCGACTCCCGCGGGGTGCCCGCTGCCGGGTGCGAGGAGGTCGAGAGCCCGTCCGCGAGGGTCGGGCCCCCGCCGCGAGCGCGACGCTATACCCGCGGCCACCCGCCGGACAGCGGTCCGGTCGCGGCTCGTCGGGCGATCACGACCTCCTCGCCCGGCCGGTCAGCCGCCCAGCGCGGCGACGACCAGGTGCGGGCCGGGCTCGGCCAGCGCGTGGCTCAGCTGCTCCGCCAGTTCCTCCGCCGTCCCCGCGCGGCTCGCCGGGACACCCATCCCCTGCGCGATACCGACGAAGTCCAGCCGCGGGCCGCCGAGGTCGAGCAGCTTGCGGGCGCGCTCGCCGTCGTTGGCCGCGCCCACCCGGGAGAGCTCGTGCTCGAGGATCTTGTACGAGCCGTTGTCGCAGATGATGGTCGTGATGTCGGCCTGCTCGCGGGCGTAGCTCCACAGCGCCGAGATCGTGTACATCGCGCTGCCGTCGGCCTGGATGCCGATCACCGGCCGGTCCGGGCAGGCCACGGCCGCGCCCAGCGCCATCGGCAGGCCGTCGCCGATCGCCCCGCCGGTCAGCGCGAGCCAGTCGTGCCGCGGGCCGGCGGAGGTCATCTCCGTGAGCCCCGCCCCCGAGGTGAGCGCCTCGTCGACGACGATCGCGTTCTCCGGCAGCAGCGCGCCGACGACCGCGGCCATCGTGCGCGGGGTCAGCCGGCCGGTGGGCAGCTCGGGCCGCTCGAACTCGGCGACCTCCGGCTTGGCGTCGGGGGCGACCAGGTCGGCCAGCGCCCGCAGCGCCGCGGTGCCGTCCTCGCCCGGCCCGCTGAGCACGTGCACCGTGCAGTCCTCGGGCACCGGGTGGCCGGGCACCCCGGGGTAGCCGAAGAAGTGCACCGGTGCGGTCGCGCCGGCCAGCACCAGGTGGCGGGTGCCCGCGAGGGCGGCCATCGCCATCTCCGGCGGGTAGGGCAGCCGGTGCAGGTCGGGCAGCCCCGCGCCGCGCGTGGACCGCGCCGGGAAGGTCTCCACCATCAGCCGCACCCCGGTGCCCGCGGCGACCTGGGCGGCGGCCAGCTGCCCCTCCTCCCCCATGACGTCGCCGCCGAGCAGGAGGACCACCGGCTCGTCGGCGCGCACGACCGCGGCGACGTCGTCGACCACCGACGGCGCGACCCGCGGCCGCGGCCGGGACGGGCGCGGGGCGGCGACCTCGGCCCCCTCCTCCCACGACACGTCGGCGGGCAGGACCAGCGTCGCGATGCCGCCGGTGGCGACCGCGGCCACCGCGTCGGCGGCGTCGGCCGCGACGTCGGCCGGGGACAGCGAGCGGCGCACCCACGTGGAGAAGGTGCCGGCGACGGCGTCGATGTCGGACTCCAGCGGGGCGTCCAGCCGCTTGTGCGAGCGGGCGTGGTCGCCGACGACGTTGAGCATCGGTGCCCGGCCGCGGCGGGCGTTGTGCAGGTTGGCCAGCCCGTTGCCCATGCCCGGGCCCAGGTGCAGCAGCGTCGCGGCGGGTCGACCGGTCATGCGCGCCCACCCGTCGGCCGCTCCGGTCGCGACGCCCTCGAACAGCGTCAGCACGCCCCGCATCTCCGGGACGTCGTCCAGGGCGGCGACGAAGTGCATCTCCGACGTGCCGGGGTTGGCGAAGCAGACGTCGACGCCCGCGTCGACGAGGGTCCGGATCAGTGCCTGTGCGCCGTTCACCGGGTCAGCTCACCTGCTGGACGTCGAAGTGGGCGAACGTGGCGCCGCCGGTGGCGAAGTTGGCGAGGTCCTGCCCGGCGGCGCGCCCCTCCGGCGACCCCAGGGCCTGCGTCATCGCCTCCTCGGAGTCGAAGTCGAGCTCCGCGACCAGGTACGGCGCCGGCTGCGCCGGGTCCAGCGACGCCGCCTTGCCGTAGGTCAGCCGCACCAGGCCGGGCTGGCGCAGCGCCAGCGGCGTGTGCGTCTCCCGGTAGTAGGCGTCGAACGCGGCCGGGTCCCCCGGCTGTCCGTAGCTGACCACGAGCCTGTGCACCATCCCGAACTCCTTCCGCAGGTCCTACCGCCCGTCAGCAAACAGGGCTTCCGCCCGCGGCGCGAGTCCGCCGTCCACCGCCGCACGGTTGTCCACAGGCCCCCGCCGAGCGGGCGGACCCGCCGGTCAGCGCTGTTACGTTCCGCCGCGTATCCGCTTCCGCCGGTGCCCGGTGCACCCGGATCTCCCGATTGGAACCCGCGATGGCCAACGTCAACGTCACCTACCAGCAGATGGAAGACGCCGGTGGCCGGCTCACCGGCGGGCGGGCCGAGATCGACGGCATGCTCGCGCAGCTGAAGGGCCTGGTCGACCAGCTCGTCGCCGACGGCTACGTCACCGACGCCTCCAGCCGCAGCTTCGCCGCCGCCTACGACGAGTTCACCGCCGGCGCCCGCAACACCGTCGCCGGCCTCGACGGCATGGCGCAGTACCTGACCCAGGCCGCCGCCACCTTCCGCGACGCCGACGCCCAGCTCGCCGGAGCCCTCGGCCGCTGACCGCCACCAGCGCACCGCCGCCGGCCGCCCCGCCCCGCGCGAGGCGGCCGGCGGCGTCCCGGCCCCGAGACGGTCAGGGCACGGTGGGCACGGCGATCGTGCGCAGGGCGCCGTCGCCGAGGTGCAGCAGCCCGCGCCCGGGCCGCACCGGCCCGCCGAGAGCGCCGCGCGGGACCCGCACCCCGATCAGGTCGCCGTCGGTGCTGCCCTGCGGTGAGAGCAGCACCCCCTGCCGAACCTTCCGCACCTCCACCTGCCAGCCCGACAGCCCGGTGCAGAGCGCGTCGGCGTTCCCGCCCAGCACCAGCCCGCGGCCCGGCACCTCCCCGCGCACGACCGCGCGGAACACCTCCCCCGCGGGGCAGTCCCGCAGGACCTCGCCGTCGTCGAGCAGCAGCACCAGCGGCCGGGCCGGCTCGGCGGCCAGCAGCTCCCGCCACCGATCGGCCGGCGCCGCGGCGTCGACGACCACGTCGAGCACCCCGGGGCGGCCGGCCAGCGCCCGCAACGGGGACGGCCGCGGCGCGCAGACGACGACCGCGCTGCCCCGCCGCAGCAGCGACTCCGCCATCACCGCCAGCAGCGTGCTCCGGCCCGAGCGCACCGGACCGGCGACGACGAACGCCGGCCCCCGCTCCACCAGGTCGGGCCCGGCCGCGGCCAGCTCGTCCCCGCCGACGCCGACCAGCGCGAAGCCGGGTCCGGCGTCGGCCGGGCGCAGGTCCCAGGCGGCCTCGAAGCCCAGGCGCGCGGGCAGCACGTCGACGCGGAACGGGCGGGCCTCCGGTGGCACCAGCGCGTCCCGGACGTGCGCCTCCTCCGCGATCGCGGCGAGCGCCGCCGCCTGCCCCTGCCCGGACGCGTCCTCGCCGAGCAGCGCGACCTGCGTCTCCACCGCACCCTCGACGGTGACCGCCCGGCCCGGCGGCAGCCAGTCGGGCACCTGCCGGCCGGGCACGCCGACCAGCGGGTAGTCGCCCCGGTCGGCCAGCCGCATCACCAGCCGGCCGTCGGTGAGGGACGACAACCGCCCGGTGCCCAGCGACCGGTCGCCGGTGATCACCAGTGAGATCCCCGCCGAGGCGCCCTCGCGCGCCAGCGCCGTCACGACGTCGGTGAGCCGGCCGCCGTCGAGCTCCCCGAGCACCGGCGTGAAGCCCTCCCACCGGTCCAGCATCAGCAGGACGTGCGGCAGCCGCTCCCCCGCCGGCACCGAGCGGCGCTGCTCGGCGACGTCGGCGAAGCCGCCCTCGGCCAGCACCTGCTGGCGGCGTTCCAGCTCCCGGGCGAGCCGGTCGAGCAGCCGGGCGGCGCGCTCGGTCTGCGTGCGGGTGACCACCGCGCCGCAGTGCGGCAGGTCGGCCACGGGCAGCAGCGCACCGTTGCCGCAGTCGAGCGCGTAGAGGTGCAGGTCGGCGGTCGAGCAGCGGGAGCCGGCGGCCCCGGCCAGGGTGCGCAGCAGCTGCGAGCGCCCGCTCTTCGGCGAGCCGACCACCAGCAGGTGCCCGTCGGCCGCCGGGTCGAAGGCGGCCACCCGCCGTTCCTGGGTCGCGGGGACATCCTGCAGGCCGTAGGGCAGCCAGGTGGGCGAGGCCCCGCCCTCCGGTGCCCCGAGGTCGGTGACCGGCACCCGCGCGGGCAGCGCCGGGAGCCACGGGCTGCGCTGCGCGGGCACGCCGTCGGCCTCGGCCGCGGCCCGCACTGCCCCGACCAGCACGGAGAGGTCGGTGACCTCGTCGTCGGAGGCGCGGGCCGCCGTCGCCGGCTTCCGCGGCGGCGCGTACCCGAGCTGGTGCCAGCCCACCGGCACGACGGACGGCGCCGGCGAGGCGGTGCTGCGCCGGCCCGGCCGGCGCCCGCCGATCCGCGCGGCCTGGAAGGGCACCAGCGCGCCGTGCCCGAGCCGGGCGAACCCGCGGCCCGGCGCGGACTTCGCGATCCGGGCGGCGTCGGGCGCGTCGAGCACGTCGCTGCTGTCCGCGCCGTCGGTCACCCGCAGCGAGATGCGCAGGTTGGTGTTGGCGCGGATCTCCGGTGACACCACGCCGCTGGGCCGCTGGGTGGCCAGCAGCAGGTGGATGCCCAGCGACCGCCCCCGCTGCGCGACGTCGACCAGGCCGGTCACGAACTCGGGCAGCTCCCGCGCCAGCGAGGCGAACTCGTCGATCACGATGAGCAGCCGCGGCAGGGGCGGCCGGCCCGGCTCGCGGGCCTGCAGCGCGACGTAGTCCTCGACGTCCTTGACCCCGGCGTCGGCCAGCCGGTGCTCCCGGTGGGTGAGCTCGGCCCGCAGCGAGGTGAGCGCCCGCCGCACGAGGTGGGGGTCGAGGTCGGTGACCATGCCGACGGTGTGCGGCAGGTGCACGCAGTCCTCGAACGCGCTGCCGCCCTTGTAGTCGACGAGCACCAGGTTGAGCGCGTCCGGGCGGTTGGCCACCGCCAGCGAGGCGATCACCGTCTGCAGCAGTTCGGACTTGCCCGCGCCGGTGGTGCCGGCGACCAGCCCGTGCGGCCCGTCGGTGCGCAGGTCCAGCGTGAACGGGCCGTGCAGCCCGGCGCCGGCGACCAGCCGGGTGCTGCGCCCCTCCAGCTGCCAGCGCGCCCGCACGCCGTCGGCGGTGGGGGGCTCCAGGCCCAGCAGGTCGAGCAGCCGCACGCTGCCCGGCAGCACGGCGTCGTCCTCCGGGGCCACGTCGCGCAGCGGGGCCAGCGCCCGGGCCGCCCGCTCGGCGAGCTCCACCGGCACCGGCTCGGCCAGCACCGCCGGCACGGGATCGTGCCCGCTGCGACGGAGGACCAGCCGGGCCTCGTCCGCCGGGTCCAGCAGCGCCGTGGCCGTCGCCGACTCGGGCAGGAAGCGCTCCTCCTCGTCGGCGCAGACGGCGTACACCCCGACCGCCGGGCCGTCCTGCAGCAGCTGGGCCAGCCCGGGGGTGGCCCGCAGCGCCCGGTAGCCGTCGACGACGAGCACGTGCGCCGGGAAGGACTCCGGGAGGGCCCGGCCGGTGCTCGCGGCGCGGCGGGCCCGGACCAGCGCGGTCAGCTCCGCGACGCGGGCGGCCACCGTCTCGGTGTCGGTGCCGACGAGCGCGACGGGCCCCTCGCCGTCGGCCGGGCGGGCGTGCGGCAGCCAGCGCACCCAGGTCCAGCCCGCCCCGCCCCCCGGCGCGAGCAGGGTGAGCCCGAGGTCGCGCGGCGGGTGGGTGACCGCGAGCTGGAGCACCACCCAGCGCAGCAGCCCGGCGAGCGGCCCGGCGGGCCCGGCCAGCCCGACCACGCCGGCCTCGCCCAGCGGCACCACCACGGGGACGGCGTGCACGGTGCGCTGCTCGGGCGGCTCGCCACCGCCGGCGCGGTCGACGACCACGCGGGCGGGGAGGTCGGCCGCGCCCAGGCGCAGGTCGAGGGCGTCGGGGTCGGTGCGGCGCCGCTCCCACAGCCGCCGGCCGGGCAGGACGGCGGTGAGCAGGGCGGTCGCCGGATCGGGGTGGGCGTCGCGCCGGCGGGCGGTCTCCTCGGCCACCGCGGCGTCGATCCGCTCCCGGGCGCGGGCGAGCTCCCGCTCGTGACCGGCCCGCTCCTGGCGCTGCTCGCGGGCGCTCTGCCGCCGGTCGGCGACGGTGTTGCCGATCAGCATCACCGGGCTCGCCACGGCGAACACCAGGTACAGCGGCGAGCGCATGACGGCGGCGAGCACGACGCCGACCAGCAGCGGTGCCAGCACCATGAGCCAGGGCAGGCGGCGGGGATCGCGGCCCGTCGGCGCCTGCGGCAGCTGCACCCGCACCTCGTGCGCCGACGGCAGGAGCCGGGGGGCGCGGACGAGAGCGCGCGTCCCCGGGCCGGCCGGCTCGACCGCGGCGTCGGCGACCGGGGCGGGCCCGACCACCAGCTGGGTGTCGCCGAGCTGCACGACCTGCCCGGGTGCCACCGGCACGTCGTCGTCCTCCGGCACGGGCGCGCCCTCGAGCGTGGTGCCGTTGGCCGAGCCGAGGTCGCGCAACGTGGCGCCGTCCGCCCCCAGCCGCAGCAGCGCGTGCCGGCGGGACACGGCCGGGTCGGCGAGGCCGAACGGGCCGCTGCGGCCGAGCTCGTGCTCCCCGACCGGCAGCTCGGCGACCAGACCGCTGCCCGGGCCGCTGAGCACCCGCAGCTGCCAGCCGCGGGGCGGTGACGCGGCGGCGCCGGGGGTCAGGTGGACGACGGCGCCGTCGACGAGGTCGCTGTCCCCCACCGGCTGCCCGGCGTCGAGCCGCATCCCGGAGAGCCACACGCCGCGGGCGGGCACGCCGGCCACCCGGGCCAGCTCCGCGCCGAACCGGCCGACCGGCAGGTCGTCGTCCACGTCGGCGAGGACGTCCAGCGAGGTGCCGTCGTCCTGGGCGATGCTCAGCTGGACCCGCACGTCCGGACGGTAGGCGGACGCGCCGGTACCGGGCCGGCGCGGCTGTGGAAAACCCCGGGGCGCGGGCGCCGGTCAGTTCCCGGCGTCCTCCCCCAGCAGCTCCCGGGTGGCCGCCCCCACCGGGTCCCGCCGGGTCGGCAGCCGCTGCACCTCGGGCAGGAAGTCGGTGCGGTACTCCTCGAACAGCTCGCGCAGGCGCACGGCCGGGTCCTTCTCCGAGTCCACCCGGATGTCCCAGAGCGGGTAGGCCTCCGTGCCGAGCACCAGCACGTGCCCCGAGCGGGCTCCCTCGGTGTCGCCGCCGGTGGACTCGCCGGCCTCCACGGCGAGCACCAGCCGCTCCGCGAGCTCCCGGTCGCGGTGGGCGTGGAACGCCTCCGACGCCGCCTCGAGCGTGTGCCGGCCGACCAGGCGGTTGCCCGACACGACCACCGCGTCGTCCTCCAGGTGGCCCGACCAGCCCGGCGTGCGCTCGCCGGTCCACGCCGCGGTGCAGCCGTTGCGGTCGACGATCCCGACCTGGCGCACGTCGCGCCCGGGGTCGCGCCGCAGCACCTCCCCCAGGGCGGCCGGCGCCTCCAGCCCCTCGGCCATCAGGCGGAGCCCGTCCAGCGCGAGGTAGGGGTTCATCGACGCCTGCGACGCGGCGGCGCCGACGCCCGGCGACGCATGCCCCACGAGCTTGCCGACCCCCATGAGCGCGGTCAGGGCGCCGACGCCGAACTCGCCGGTGTGCGGGCACCGCGCCACGATCGAGAAGGTCATGCCGGGTCTCCGTCCGTCGCTGGTCGTCCCGCCGCTCCTGCCCCTCCCGCGCGGCGCTCAACCGGCCCGGCTGCTCAGAAGGTCAGCACGAGCCGGCCGCGCACGCCACCGGCCTCCAGCACGCGGTGGGCCTCGGCCGCCTGCTCGGCCGGGAAGGTCCGTGCCACGCGGAGGGTCAGCGCACCTTCCTCCACCTGCTGCCGGAGCCGGTCGAGGGCGGCGCGGTCGGTGGCGACCTTGCGCACCATCGTCGGGAAGAAGCGCAGCCCGCGCTCCCCGTTGCCGCGGTAGCCGCGCACCGTCGCGACCGCGCCCCCGTCGCGCACCGCAGGGAGCACCGCCTCGCCCTGGACCGAGCCGTCGGCCAGCCCGTGCACGCCGTCCGGGACGTGCTCCCGGATGCGGGTGGCGACGTCGTCCCCGCGGCGGACCACCACGTCGGCACCGAGGCCGCGCACCAGCTCCTCGTCGGCCGCCGAGGCGTCGGCGACCACGGTGAGGCCGTCGGCCTTGGCCAGCTGGACGACGTACCCGCCGTAGGCCCCGGCCGCGCCGGTCACCGCGAGCACCTCGCCGGACCGCAGCCCCATGAGGTCGAGCGAGAAGCGGGCGGTGAGCCCGTTCATCGGCAGGGTCGACGCCTCCACCGCCGTCGCCCCGGCCGGCGCGCGGACGACGGAGTCGCCGGGCAGCACCTTGTCCTCCCGGTAGGCGCCGAACGGGCCGAAGGGCACGACGATGCCCATCGCCAGGTCGCCGACGGACAGGTGGTCCACGCCCTCGCCGAGCTCGGTGACGACGCCGGCGACGTCCATGCCGGGCACCCACGGCGGGGTCTTCACCGGGTCGCGCTCGGCGTAGGCGCCGCTGCGGGCGTGGGTGTCGGTGGGGCTGACCGCGGCCGCCTGGACCCGCAGCCGCACCTCACCCGGCCCCAGGGGCTCGGGCTCCACGTCGACGATGCGCAGGGCCTCCGGCCCGCCGAACTCGGTCACTCCCGCTGCACGCATGCCCCCCTGCCTACACCCCCGCCCGCGAGGGGCCGGACAGGGCCGACGGGCAGTGGCGCTCTGCCCACCCTCGAGGGGCAGGACGCTACTGCCCCCGCACACGGCTCGGCCCCGCTCCTCGTCGAGGAGCGGGGCCGGGTCCGGGTGCTCAGCCCTTGAGCTTGTAGGTCTTGAGCAGACCCCGGCTGATGATCGTCTTCTGGATCTCGCTGGTGCCCTCGCCGATGAGCAGGAACGGCGCCTCGCGCATGAGGCGCTCGATCTCGTACTCCTTGGAGTAGCCGTAGCCGCCGTGGATCCGGAAGGACTGCGTGGTCACCTCGGCGCAGTACTCGCTGGCGATCAGCTTGGCCATGCCGGCCTCGACGTCGTTGCGCTTGCCGGCGTCCTTGAGGCGGGCGGCGTTGACCATCATCAGGTGGGCGGCCTCGACCTTGGTCGCCATCTCGGCCAGCTGGAAGGCGATCGCCTGGTGCTGGGCGATGGGCTTGCCGAAGGTCTCCCGCTGCTGGGCGTAGGCGACGGCGAGCTCGAAGGCGCGGATGGAGATGCCGCAGGCGCGCGCCGCGACGTTGACCCGGCCGACCTCGACGCCGTCCATCATCTGGGCGAAGCCGCGGCCCGGCTCACCGCCGAGGATGTCGGACGCCTCCGCGCGGTAGCCGTCGAACACCAGCTCGGTGGTGTCGACGCCCTTGTAACCCATCTTGTCGATCTTGCCGGGGATGGTCAGCCCCGGCTTGACCTCGCCGAAGCCGGCCGGCTTCTCCACGAGGAACGTGGTGAGGTTCTGGTGCGCCTTCTCCGCGCCCTCGTCGGTGCGCACCAGCGCCGCGACCAGGGTGGAGCTGCCGCCGTTGGTCAGCCACATCTTCTGGCCGTCGATGACGTAGCCGCCGTCGGCCTGCTTGACCGCCTTGGTGCGGATGCCGGCGACGTCGGAGCCCAGCCCCGGCTCGGACATCGAGAACGCGCCGCGCACCTCGCCGGTGGCCATGCGGGGCAGGTAGTGGTCCTTCTGCTCCTGCGTGCCGTGCTGCTTGATCATGTACGCGACGATGAAGTGCGTGTTGATGACGCCGGAGACGCTCATCCAGCCGCGGGCGATCTCCTCGACCACCAGCGCGTAGGTGAGCAGCGACTCGCCGAGACCGCCGTACTCCTCGGGGATCATCAGCCCGAAGATGCCGAGCTCCTTGAGGCCGTCGACGATCTCCTGCGGGTAGGCGTCGGCGTGCTCGAGCTCCTGCGCGTGCGGGATGATCTCCTTGTCGACGAAGTTCCTGACCGTCGACAGGATCTCCTGCTGGATGTCGGTCAGGTCGGCGGTCTGGGCCAGTCGCGTCACAGGTTCGCTCCTCGGGGGACCTCGGTGTCCGGGCTACCGGTGAGTATGGGCCACCGGGAGGGCGCCCTCGGCGTGCGCTCGGTCACTCCCGGGTGCGGCCGGACGCGAGTGCGGGATGCCGGGCGGCGGTGCGGTGGTCCGACCGCCCGCGGAGGACGCGGGCTAGCGTGCCGCGGGTGACCTCCCGCGACGAGTCGCCGTACGGCGGCACCACCCCCGGTTACGGCCCCCCGCCCGGCTACGGGCAGCCCTACGGCCTGCCCCCGGGGTACGGCCCTCCGCAGTGGGGCCGGCCGACCAACACCCTGGCGATCCTCGCCCTGGTGATGGCGTTCGTCTTCGCGCCGGCCGGGCTGGTGCTGGGCATCGTGGCCCGCAGGCAGATCCGCCGGACCGGCGAGGACGGCGCCGGGCTCGCGCTGGCCGGGATCATCGTCGGCGCCGTGGTGACCGGCTTCTTCGTGCTGGTCGTCCTGCTCTGGATCGCCGCCTTCGCGACCCTGACCAGCACCGGGTTCGGCCCCTGAGCCCGACCCTCAGCCCTCACGCGCTCGGGCCGAGCCTCCGGACGGGGCCGACCCGGGCCCCGTCCGGAGGGAGAGCTCAGCTCTCCGGCGGGGTGAAGGACGACGTCCGCTGCAGACCGGCGGCCCGGCCCTTGCCCGCGATGACCAGCGCCATCTTGCGGCTGGCCTCGTCGATCATCTCGTCGCCCAGCATCGCCGAGCCCTTCTTGCCCCCGGCCTCCGACGTCGCCCAGTCGTAGGCGTCGAGGATCAGCTCGGCGTGGTCGTAGTCCTCCTGCGACGGCGCGTAGATCTCGTTGGCGGCGTCGATCTGACCCGGGTGCAGCACCCACTTGCCGTCGAAGCCGAGCATCGCCGAGCGCTTGGCGACCTCCTCGAAGGCGGGCACGTCGCGCACCTGCAGGAACGGGCCGTCGATGGCCTGCACGCCGCGGGCGCGGGCGGCCATGAGGATCTGCATGAGGATGTAGTGGAACGGGTCGCCCGGGTAGTCGGGGTGCAGGGCGCCGACCACCAGGGACTTCATGTTGATGCTGGCCATGAAGTCGGCCGGGCCGAAGATGATCGTCTCGATGCGGTCGCTGGCGAACGCGATGTCGTTGACGTTGATCAGGCCCTGCGCGGTCTCGATCTGCGCCTCGATGCCGATCCGGCCGACCTCGTAGCCGTTGGCCTTCTCGATCTGGGTCAGCAGCATGTCCAGCGCCTTGACCTGGGCGGCGTCCTGGACCTTCGGCAGCATGATGCAGTCGAGGTTCGCGCCGGCCCCGCCGACGACCTCCAGCACGTCCTGGAAGGTCCACTCCGTCGTCCAGTCGTTGACCCGGACGGTGCGGATCTTCTCGCCCCAGCCACCCTCGTTCAGGGCCGCGACGATGTTCTTGCGGGCGCCGGGCTTGGCCAGCGGGGCGCACGCGTCCTCGAGGTCGAGGAAGACCTGGTCGGCCGGCAGCCCCTTGGCCTTCTCCAGGAACCGGGGGTTGCTGCCCGGGACGGCGAGGTTGGAACGACGGGATCGGAGCTCGGCCACGGTGCCTCCGCTAGGGATCGGAAATCTCGGCTACCGGAGGGTAGCGACGCCGCTCCGCGGCCCCCGACCCCCATCGACGAGCGCCAGCCGGCCGCGTCGCAGGGGCCCGCCGCGAGCCTGTGAGTGGTGGGGGCGACGGGGTCCTTCCTCAGGTCGCCGGCTCGACCAGCGTCGCCGGGCGGCCGGCCCGCACCACCATCGCCACCCCGGCCACCACGAGCAGCACCCCGGGCAGGGCCAGCAGCGGCGGCACCTGCTGCAGCAGGACGAGCGCGAACAGCAGCGCGCCGGGCACCTCGAGCAGCACGGCGAGGCTCACCACCGTCGGGCCCACCGAGGAGAGCACAAGGTTGAGCAGGGTGTGCCCGAACAGCTGCGCGGAGACGGTGACGCCCGCGATCAGCCACCAGTCGCGCGCCGCGAAGCCGGTGAGCGGCGCGTCGAGGGCCACGGCCGCGACGGCGATCACCACCGCGCAGACCGAGTAGCAGACGATGACGTACGCCGAGGTGGCCAGCCGCTGCCGCGCACGGGCCCCGGCCAGCACGTATCCCCCGGCGCAGACGGCGCCCAGCAGGGCCAGCCCGTCACCGGCCAGCGCCTCGGCGCTCACGGTCACGTCCACCCCGACGACGAGCACGACACCGGCGAAGGCCAGCAGCAGGCCCCACCACACCGCGGGCGGCAGACGGACGCCGGAGACGCGCGCGGCGAGGGCCGTCCAGATCGGCGTGGTCGTGACCAGCGCGACCGAGGCCGCCACCGTCGTCATCGACAGGCTGGGCAGCCAGGCGGCGAAGTGGGCGGCGAGGAACAGCCCCGCGACGACGGAGCTGCCCAGGTCGCGCCACCGGAGCCCGACGAGCGTGGCGCGCTCGCTGGTGAGCAGCACCGGGAGCAGCGCGGCAGCGGCCGCGGCATTGCGCCAGAACGCCAGCGCCAGCATCGGCGCGGTGACCATCGCGGTCAGCGGGGCGGAGAGGGAGACGCCGAGGACCGCGAGGACGATCAGCCCGGAGTCCCGTCCCCCGGGCCGGTGCAGCGCCCAGGCGGTGGCCGCGGGTGCGGCGCTCAGCTGGGCACCCGGATGCGGCCGGCGGCGACCGGCACGACGGCGCCGCGCACGGTGGCGGCGACCGCGCGGCCCCCGGCGGCGGTGACGGTGCACTCGAGCACCGAGGGCCGCCCCATCCGCTCGCCCTGCCGCACGGTGTAGCCCGACGTGCCCTCACCGGCCAGCAGCCCGCTCTCGACCAGCCACACCCCGGCGCCGAGGGCCGCGGAGCCGGTGGCCGGGTCCTCGCCCCAGACCAGGTCGCGGGCGAACACCCGGGCGCGGGCGGTGGCGGTCGCGGCGTCCCACGACAGCACCGACACGCCCTCGCCCACGTCCAGCCCGGCCAGCGCCCTCGGGTCGGGCTCGGCGCGGTCGACGGCGTCGGGGCACACGGAGAGGTAGCCGAACGGCAGCCCGCAGCCGGCCACGTCGGACGGCACGCCGGTGAGGTCGGCGGCGTCGAGCCCCACCGCCTCGGCGAGCCGGTCGGGCGCCGGGCCGTCCTGGAGGGTGGGCGAGCCGCCGGAGAGGGTGGCGCCGTCGCCGTCCACCACCACGTCGAGGATGCCGGCGCCGCACTCCTGGCGGAGCGTCCCCGCCGGCAGCCGCCCGGTGCGCACCAGCGTGTGCGCGGCGCCGACGCTGGGATGGCCGGCGAAGGGCAGCTCGGCGTAGGGCGTGAAGATCCGCACCCGGTAGTCGGCCTTCGGACCGCCGGGTGCACCGGGGTGGTCGGCGCCGGGTTCGGTGGGGGCGCAGAGGAAGGAGGTCTCCGACAGCGCGAACTCGTTGGCCAGCGCCTGGCACTGCTCGGTGGTCAGCTCGTCGGCGCCGAACACCACGGCCAGCGGGTTCCCCGCGAACGCCCGCGGGGCGAACACGTCGACGACCTCGTACTCCAGCTCGACCGGGGCAGCCACGGCCCCGACGGTAGCCTTTCCGACCGTGACCACGGCGACCAGGGCGTACGTCTCCCGGCTCGCCGGGCTGACCGTCTTCGACCCCAACGGCGACCGGGTCGGCAAGGTGCGCGACGTCGTCGTCGGCCTGCGGGTCGGGACGGCGTGCCCCCGCGTGCTGGGCCTGGTGGTGGAGGTGGTCGCCCGGCGGCGGATCTTCGTGCCGATGGGCCGGGTGACCGCGCTGGACCCGGGTGCGGTGCTGCTCGCGTCGGGCACCCTCAACCTCAAGCGCTTCGAGCAGCGGGCCGGCGAGACCCTCGTGCTCGGCGAGCTGCTCGACCGGCGGGTGACCATCAACGAGTCCGGCCGGCCGGCGACGGTCGTCGACGCCGGGATGGAGCAGACGCGCACCGGGGACTGGCTGCTCTCGCGGGTCGCCGTCCAGGAGCCAGGCCGGCTGGGCCGGCGCGGGCAGCTGCACCAGCTGGAGTGGGACGAGGTGACCGGGCTGGCGCTGCCCCAGGCCGGGCAGGGCGCCGAGACGCTGATCGCCACCTACCGCGAGCTGAACGCCGCGGACATGGCGCACGCCCTGCAGGAGCTGCCGATCAAGCGCCGGCACGAGGTGGCCGAGGCGATGGACGACGTCCGGCTGGCCGACGTGCTGGGCGAGCTGCCCGAGGCCGAGCAGATCACCATCCTCGGCACCCTCGAGGAGAGCCGGGCCGCCGACGTCCTCGAGGAGATGGACCCCGACGACGCCGCCGACCTGCTCTCCGAGCTGCACGCCGTCGACCGGAACCGGCTGCTGGAGCTGATGGAGCCCGACGAGGCGGAGTCGGTGCGCCAGCTGCTCAAGTACTCCGAGGACACCGCCGGCGGCATGATGACCAGCGAGCCGGTGATCCTCGCGCCCGACGCCACCATCGCGGAGGCGCTGGCGCGGGTGCGCGAGGAGGAGATCACGCCGGCCCTCGCCAGCCAGGTCTACGTGTGCCGGCCGCCGTCGGCCACGCCGACCGGCCGCTACCTGGGGCTGGCCCACATCCAGCGGCTGCTCCGCGAACCCCCCTCGACCCTGGTGAGCGGCGTGCTCGACGACCTGGAGCCGCTCAAGCCCGAGGCCCCGCTGGCCGAGGTCACCCGCTACTTCGCCACCTACAACCTCGTCGCCGCCCCGGTCGTCGACGCCCAGGGCCGGCTGGTGGGCGCGGTGAGCGTGGACGACGTCCTGGACCACCTGCTGCCCGAGGACTGGCGGGAGCGTGCCCGCCGTGGCTGAGGGCCCCCGGCTCGACGTCCCCCGCAGCGGCGCTCGCCGGTTCGGCAGCTTCCTGCGGCTGAACCCCGACGCCGTCGGCCAGTTCGCCGAGGGCATCGCCCGCTTCCTGGGCACCGGGCGGTTCCTCGCCGTCCAGACGATCGTCGTGGCGATCTGGATCGCCCTCAACGTCTTCGCCGTCCGGCTGCGGTGGGACCCCTACCCGTTCATCCTGCTCAACCTGGCCTTCTCCACCCAGGCCGCCTACGCCGCGCCGCTGATCCTCCTGGCGCAGAACCGGCAGGCCGACCGCGACCGCGTGCAGGCCGAGGAGGACCGCGCCCGGGCGGCGTCGACCCGCGCCGACACCGAGTACCTCGCCCGGGAGCTGGCGGCGGTGCGCGTCGCCGTCGGCGAGCTGGCCACCCGCGACTTCATCCGAGGCGAGCTCAACCGCCTCGCGAGCGACGACGGCGAGGACGCCGAGAAGCGCGAGAGGAAGCGCAGGAAACGCGAGCGCGAGGAGGCCGAGGCACGCGGCGGCGCGGCCCCGGGCTGACGAACCGCGCCTCATCCCGTGAGCAGGTGCACCGACGCGCCCGCCGCCCCGGCGACCAGCAGCACGACGATGAACGGGGCCCGCAGCGCCAGGGCCAGCGCCGCGACGGCGAGCCCGGCCAGCCGGCCGTCGACGACGATCTCCGCGCCGCTGGTCAGCCCCTGCACGACGACCAGCGCCGCGAGCAGCGCCGCGGGCACGAAGTCCACGACGCGCGCCACCCACGGCTGCTCCACCCACGACGCCGGCACCGACATCCCGGCCAGCTTGAGCAGGTAGCAGCCCACGGAGGCGACGAGCACCGCCGTCCAGGTGCCGCTCACGAGGCCACCGCCCGGCGCGGCCGGCCGGCCAGGGCCACCGCCACCACCGCGGCGACCACCTGCACCCCCGGCGGGACGAACGGCGTCAGCGCCAGCGCGACCACCGCGCCGCCGAGCGCCACCCGGCGCTGCACCGCGGGCTCGGGGAAGGCCCCGCCCAGCCGCGGCCACAGCAGCGCGAGGAACGCCGCGGGGACGATCGCGTCCAGCGCCGCCCGGGCCGTGCCGCCCAGCGCGGCGGCGCCCAGCGCGCCGACGACGGTCGTCGCGTTCCAGGTCAGGTAGAGCGTCGCCCCGCCCACGAGGAAGGCCAGCCCGGCCAGCGCCCGGTCGGGGGCGGCGAGCGAGAGCGCCGTCGTCTCGTCGATGACCCAGTGCGCCGTCCCGGCGCGGCGCAGCGGGCCCCGGGGCCGCAGCAGCGGCACCAGCCGCACGCCGTAGACGGTGTTGCGGGTACCCAGCAGCAGCGCGCTGCCGACGGCGGCCAGCGGGCTCCCGCCGGCACCGACGACGCCGACGAGGGCGAACTGCGAGGCGCCGGTGAACATCACCGCGGAGAGGACCACCGCCTGCCAGACGTCGAGCCCGGCGGCGTCGGCCGCGGCGCCGAACGCCACCCCGTAGAGGCCGACGGCGAGCCCGAGGCCCACCGCGTCCCGCAGGGTCTCCGCACGGTCGGGCTGCACGGCGACGACCCTAGTTGCGCCCCAGATCACCCTCCGCCGGGCCGTCGGGTCCGCGTGCCGCCGTAGAGTGGCAGGCGACCGATCGCGCGGGTCGCCGCTCCGGCCGCGACCACCGGACGCCGGTCCCCCGCTCGTGAGGAGACGAACGAACACGATGTCCGACCAGCTGACCGGCACGCCGGCGCTCGACGCCGTCAACGCCGCTCTGGCCACCGTCCAGGACCCCGAGATCAACCGGCCGCTCACCGAGCTGGGCATGGTCAAGGACGTGCGGATCGGGCCCGACGGCTCGGTCGCCGTCGAGGTCTACCTGACCGTCGCCGGCTGCCCGATGCGCGAGACGATCACCAACCGGGTCACCTCCGCCGTCGGCGCGGTGCCGGGGGTCACCTCGGTGCAGGTCGCCCTCGACGTGATGAACGACGAGCAGCGGGCCGAGCTGCGGAAGACGGTGCGCGGCACCGACGCCGCCGACCCGGTGATCCCCTTCGCCCAGCCCGGCTCGCTCACGCGGGTCTACGCCGTCGCCTCCGGCAAGGGCGGCGTCGGCAAGTCCAGCGTCACCGTGAACCTCGCCGCCGCCCTGGCCAAGCGCGGGCTCTCGGTGGGCGTTGTGGACGCCGACATCTACGGCCACTCGGTGCCGCGCATGCTGGGCGTCGACGACAAGCCCACCCAGGTCGACAACATGATCATGCCGCCGCAGTCCCTGGGCGTGAAGGTCATCTCGATCGGCATGTTCACCCCCGGCAACACCCCGGTCGTGTGGCGCGGGCCGATGCTGCACCGCGCGCTGCAGCAGTTCCTCGCCGACGTCTGGTGGGGCGACCTCGACGTCCTGCTGCTCGACCTCCCCCCGGGCACCGGCGACGTCGCGATCTCCATCGCCCAGCTGCTGCCCAACGCCGAGATCCTCGTCGTGACCACGCCGCAGCTGGCCGCGGCCGAGGTCGCCGAGCGGGCCGGCGCGATCGCCACGCAGACCCACCAGCAGGTCGTCGGCGTCATCGAGAACATGAGCTGGATGGAGCTCCCCGACGGCTCGCGCGTCGAGGTCTTCGGCTCCGGCGGCGGGCAGACGGTCTCCGACGCGCTCACCCGCACCCTCGGTGCGCGCGTGCCGCTGCTCGGCCAGATCCCGCTGGACACCCGGCTGCGCGAGGCCGGCGACGCCGGTGCGCCGATCGTCCTGGCCGACCCGGAGACCCCGGCCGCGAAGGCGCTGGAGAAGATCGCCGACGGGCTCGCCGTCCGCCAGCGCGGGCTGCAGGGGATGTCCCTGGGGCTCACCCCCGTCCGCCGGTAGCGGCCGCAGCACGCCCCGCGGGGGCCGGTCCCACCCGGGATCGGCCCCCGCGGTGCGTCCGGGGCCGTGCGGGAGCGGGGGTCGCGCCCCCTCAGCGCGTCCGGACCCGGGCGCGGCGGCGTCCTCCCTCACCGCACGGCGTCCCCCCGCACCGTCTGCGCCGAGGGAGGACGCCCCACGATCAGGGCACCTGACCCCGGCGCAGGGCGTGCGCCGCGGTCGGCGCGGTGCGCGAGGGCTACGTCGCGTCGACGTCGAAGGGCGGCGGCACGCTGCGGTCGCGCACCTGGGCGGCGACGACCGTGGCCGCCGTCGCGCCCCCGGCCCGGGACGGGGAGACCGGTGGCTCGTCGTCGCCCAGCAGCTGCTCGCGGATGAAGGTGCGCGGGTGGTACTTGCGCAGGTCGAGGTCGCGCAGCCCGTCGAAGTCGTCGCCGAGGGAGTCGTTCACCTGCGCGCGGACGCCGGTGATCGCCTCGCGCATCCGCTTGAGCCCCGCGGCCGCCTCCTTCGCGAGGTCGGGCAACCGCTCGGGACCGAAGATGAAGAGTGCGGCGAGAGCCAGGACGGCGATCTCGCCCCAGCCGATCGAGTCGAACACCGCTCCTCGTCCTTCCGACCGCCAGCGCTGCCGGGGTCAGCGTAGCCGCCTTCCGGGGTCATGCGGCCCCGAGCGTCACCTCGATCGTGCGCGAGCTGCCCCCGCGGACCAGCTCCACCGTGACGACGTCACCGGGCTGGCGTGCGTCGACCGCCACGGACAGCTCCTCCGAGCTGCCGACCGGCGTCTCGTCGACGGCGATGATCACGTCCTCCTCGCGGATGCCCGCCTGTGCCCCGGGGCTGCCCGGCTCGACGTTGACCACCAGCGCGCCGTCGCGGGTGCCGTCGGTGACCGAGCGGGCGTTGACCCCCAGGGTCGCGTGCACCGCCGAGCCGGTCGCGATCAACTGCTCGGCGATCCGCTTCATGGTGTCCACCGGGATCGCGAAGCCCAGGCCGATCGAGCCACCGGCGCCCGTCGAGGCGATCGCGGTGTTGATGCCGACGAGGGCGCCGGTCGCGTCGACCAGCGCCCCGCCGGAGTTGCCGGGGTTGATGGGGGCGTCGGTCTGCACGGCGCTGATCACCGCGTTGGTGTCGGTGCCCTCGCCGGACAGCCGCACCGGACGGTCCAGCGCGCTGACGATCCCGCTGGTGACCGTGCCGGCCAGCCCCAGCGGCGAGCCGATCGCCACCACGGGGTCGCCGACCACGACGTCGCCGGAGCGGCCGAGCGCCGCCGTCACCAGACCGGGCTTCTCGACCTTGATGACGGCGAGGTCGCTGGCCGGGTCGCGGCCGACGATGCGCGCGGCCGACCCGCTGCCGTCGGAGAAGACCGCGCGGATCTCCGCCCCCTCGACCCCGTCGGCGCCGGAGATGACGTGGTTGTTCGTGACGATGTAGCCGTTCTCGCCGTCGATGACCACGCCGGAGCCGGTGGCGCCGGCCTGGCCGACGCGCACCTCGATGGAGACGACGGCCGGGATGACGGCCTCGGCGATGTCGGAGACCGCGCTCCGCTCACCGGTGCCGCGCGGCTCGACCTGGGCGAGGGTCGTGCCCGGGGTGAACAGCGGCGCCTCGTCCGCGGTGCGGGTCAGGTACCAGCCGACGCCGCCGCCGAGGATGCCGACGACGAGCAGCCCGAGGACGACGAGCGTGGTGAGGCGCACCGACAGGTCGCGCAGGCGCACCTTGCGGCGGCCCCGGGGGTCGACGACGAGCGGACCGGGCTGGCTCTCCTCGTCGTCGTAGACCGCGGGGGCGCCCAGGCCGGCCGGGGATGCCGGATCACGCCACGGGTCGACGCGGGCGTCGGCCTTCCACCACGGCCCGGTGGCGGTGCGACGCCGCCCGGGACGCCCCCCGGGCGGCTCCTCCAGCCCGCGCCGGCCGGGGGCCGGCGGGCCGAAGGCGCGCAGCAGCGCCTCGGGCGGTGGGGGCGGGACCGGGCGCGGTGCCGGCGGCGGGCGGTCGCCGGCGAAGCTGCCCGCCACCTGCTCGGGCCGGCCGAACGCACCGGCCTGGGCGGGCGTGGGCCGGGGGGCGTGCACGGGACGCGCCTCGAGCCGGGGCGCCGTCGTCTCGTCGAAGGCGCCCGACTGCCCGTCGGGACGGGCGTACGCGGCGGCGTCGGCGGGGCCCGGCTCCGCCGGCGGGGCACCGGCGGCGCGACCTCGGTCTGCTGCTGGGGCCGGACCGGGTCGGCCGCGGGCACCCGCGCGGTGTCGGCGGGCAGGGTGAGCGCGAGCGCCGTCACGCCGGCCCCGAGACCGACGATCGTGCCGGCGACCCCGCGGCGGAACCAGCGCCCACCCGCCGGACCGCGTCGCCGGGGCCCGTCGGTGAGGTCGAGGGAGAAGGCACCGGAGCTGCCCGTGACGGTCAGCTCCCCGGCCGAGGCGCTCATGGCACCGGGGCCGCTGGAGCCGGGCACCTCGGCGGTGAACGGGATGGCGCACAGCCGGGACATCAGGTCACCCGGCATCGCCACGTCGGAGGAGCCGTGCAGGGCCTCCTTGGCCTCCCGCTGCGCGGCCACCGCCATCCGGCAGGTCGCGCAGCCGGCGAGGTGGCGGGCCGCGCGGCCGGCCGGGCCGGCGGCGAGCTCGCCGTCGACCAGCGCGGCGATCGCCTCCTGGGCCAGGTGGCTCTCCGACATGCTCATGCCCCGACCTCCCGCGGGACACCCGCCCGGCGCGGGGCCAGGTGGGCCAGCGCCTCGCGCAGCTGGACGCGGCCCCGGTGGATGCGGCTGCGGACGGTGCCGAGCTTGATGCCCAGCGTCGCGGCGATCTCCTCGTAGGTGAGGCCCTCGATGTCGCACAGGACGACCGCCACCCGGAACTCCGGCGAGAGCGCGTCGAGCGCCGCCTGCACCTGCGGGTCGAGGTGCGTGTCGGCGTAGACCTGCTCGGGGCTGGGCGCCCGGCCCGGCAGCCGCTCGGTGTCGTCGGGCAGCGCGTCGAACCGGATCCGCTGCCGGCGGCGGACCATGTCGAGGAAGAGGTTGGTGGTGATGCGGTGCAGCCAGCCCTCGAAGGTGCCCGGCGAGTAGTCGGCGAGCGAGCGGAACACCCGGACGAAGGTCTCCTGCGTCAGGTCCTCGGCGTCCTGGGGGTTGCCCGACAGGCGGTAGGCCAGCCGGTACACCCGGGCCGAGTGGTCCCGGACGACCTGCTCCCACGTGGGGGCGACCCAGGCGTCCTGCTCCGCCGCGGCAGCGGTGGACGCGGGGGCGGTGGCCTCGGGCACGGCACCAGGATCGCAGACGGGGGCGCCCGCGACCTCTCCGGAGTCGGCGGGTCGGGACACGGCTCGCATCAGGCGCACGTCCTGGTCAACGGGCGGTGGGCACACCCGTGTTCCCGCGCACCGCGACTCCCAGGAGACGCACAGGTGCGCCCGCGCACGTGGGCGCGCACGCCGGGGCCACTACCCTCGGCCGGTGATGAGCGCCGATCAGCCGCCGCCCACGGGCGGCACCGACCCGGGCGCCGCCTACGCCGACCGCTTCGCCGCCGAGTCGCCAGAGATGGTGGCGGCGCGGCACCGCGCCCACTTCCTCCCGGGCGCCACCCCCGTGGAGCCTCCGGTGGGCGCCACCCTCGCCGTGCTGGCCGCCACGAGCAGCGCCCGCTCGGTGGTCTCGATCGGCAGCGGCGGCGGGCTGGCCGCGTTGTGGCTGCTGCGCGGGATGCGGCCCGACGGGGTGCTCACCGCGCTGGACGGCGACCCGGAGCAGCTCCGGGCCGCCCGCACCGCGCTCGCCGAGGCCAAGGTGCCGGCCAGCCGGGCGCGGCTGATCTTCGGCACCCCCGGCGAGGTCCTGCCCCGGCTCTCGCCCGGCGCCTACGACATGGTCTGCTGCGCCGGTCCGCCCCGTGAGTACTCCGACCACCTCGCCGGGCTGCTCGCCCTGGTCCGGATCGGTGGCACGGCGACCTTCCACGGGCTGCTCGAGAGCGGCCGTGTCGCCGACCGCACCGCGCGGGACCCGCAGTCGGTGGCGTGGCGCGAGATCGCCCGGACCATCCGCGACGACGAGACCCTGCTGCCCGCCGTCCTGCCGATCGGCACCGGCCTGCTGGTCGCGACCCGGCGAGGCTAACCGGCGCCGCGGAACGGCGCGGCCAGCACCGGCGACCAGGGACCGCCGAGGTAGCGCCACAGGCCGAGCCCCCGGGCACGCACCGTCCAGGGGACGAAGCCGGGGAGCAGCCGCTCGTGCAGGCCGCGGGCGACGGCGGGGTCCACCTTGTTCTGCACGGTGACGTGCGGCGCGAAGCGCTGCCGGTCCTGGCGGGTCAGCCACGGGTCCCACCCGGCGGCCAGCCCGGCGCGCACCGCCGTCAGCTCGGCGGCCCGGAGCTCGAAGGCCACCCCGCGGCCGAGCAGCCGCAGCCCGGTCACCGCCACGTCGAACGCCTCGCGGCCGGCGGCCGAGAGGAGGTCGCGCGCCACCTGCTCCTGGTGCTCCCCCGGCAGCGCGTGGAACAGCGTCACGTGGGCCTGGAGCCAGTTGCGCTCCGGCGGGAAGTGCTCGGCCCGCAGCCGGTCGAACCGGGCCTGGTCCTCCTCGTCGAGCAGGAGGGTTACCACGAGCGGCGCCGGCCCCGCGCTCACAGGTAGGCGCGGGTGCCCTTGCCCAGGACCGTGATGCCCCCGGCGCTGACGTGGTACCGCTCGCGGTCCAGGTCGTGGTCCACCCCGATCCGGGCACCGGCCGGGACGACGACGTTCTTGTCGAGGATGGCGCGGCGGACGTGCGCCCCCTCGCCGATGTACGCGCCGTCCATGACCACGCTGTCCTCGACCCGCGCGCCGCGCTCCACGCGCACCCCCGGGGAGACCACCGAGTTGTGCACCGAGCCGCCGCCGATGATGGCGCCGGCGCTCACCATCGACTCCTCGGCGCGTCCGCCGAGGACGAACTTCGCCGGCGGGCGCTGCGGCGCCAGCGTGTAGATCGGCCACCGGTCGTTGTAGAGGTTGAACACCGGCGAGACCGACACCAGGTCCATGTGCGCGTCGTAGTACGAGTCGATCGTCCCGACGTCGCGCCAGTACCCCTGGTCGCGCTCCGTGGCCCCCGGCACCACGTTGGTGGAGAAGTCGTAGACCCACGCCTCCCCGGCCTCGGAGAGCATCGGCATGATCGAGCCGCCCATGTCGTGGACCGAGTCGGGGTCCTCGGCGTCGGCGCGCAGGGCCTCCAGCAGGGCGTCGGTGGTGAAGACGTAGTTGCCCATGGAGGCGAAGCTCTCCTCGGGCGAGTCGGGCAGCCCTGGCGGGTCGGCCGGCTTCTCGAGGAAGCCCCGCACCTTCCCCTCGGCGTCGGAGTCGATGACGCCGAACTCCGTCGCCTCCCGCCGCGGCACCCGGAGGCCGGCGATCGTGACGCCCGCCCCGGTCTGCAGGTGCTGGTCGACCATCTGGGCCGGGTCCATCCGGTAGACGTGGTCGGCCCCGAAGACGACGACGACGTCCGGGCGGTCGTCGTAGATCAGGTTGAGGCTCTGGAAGATCGCGTCGGCGCTGCCGGTGTACCAGCGCGGGCCCAGCCGCTGCTGCGCCGGCACGGGGGTGACGTAGTTGCCGAGCAGGCTCGACATGCGCCAGGTCTGGGTGATGTGCCGGTCGAGGCTGTGGCTCTTGTACTGGGTGAGGACGGCGATGTGCCGGATGTCGCCGTTGACCAGGTTGGAGAGCACGAAGTCGATGAGCCGGTAGTTGCCCCCGAAGGGGACCGCCGGCTTCGCGCGGTCCTGGGTCAGCGGAGCCAGCCGCTTCCCCTCACCGCCCGCCAGGACGATGCCGAGAACCCGTGGACCGCCGCGCATGTCCGCAACGTAGCGGCTGCGCCGTCCCCCCGCCGCACGCGCCCCGCGCCCCGGTCCGAACGGGTGATGCGCCGCCCGGGCCACCGCGAGCCCGTGACCGGGTGGAACGGCCCCGTCCGGGGCCCGCCCCGAGCCGGTGACCGGTCGGAACGGCTCCGCTGCAGGGGGCCGCTGCGAGCTCGCGAGCAGCGGGGGGCAGCGGGGTCCTCTTAGGGTGTCGCCGTGCGCATCGGGATCGTCACGCGAGAATGGCCGCCGGACGTCTACGGCGGCGCGGGAGTGCACGTCGAGCACCTGGTCGCGGCCTTGCGCACGTTGCCGGGCGGGGAGGCCGTCGACGTCGACGTCCACTGCTTCGGCGGACCCCGTCCGGACGCGACCGCGCACGCCGTCCCCGCGGAGCTCGCCGGCGCCAACGGCGCGCTGCAGGCGGTCGGCGTCGACGTCGGCATCGCCGCCGCGCTGGCCGGCGTCGACCTGGTGCACAGCCACACCTGGTACGCCAACACCGCCGGTCTGCTCGCCTCGCTGGTGCACGGCGTCCCCCACGTGGTCACCGCGCACTCCCTGGAGCCGCGGCGGCCGTGGAAGGCCGACCAGCTCGGCGGCGGTTACCGGCTGTCCTCGTGGGCCGAGCGCACCGCCTACCTGGCCGCCGACGCCGTCGTCGCGGTGAGCTCGGGCATGCGGGAGGACGTGCTGGCCGTCTACCCGGAGCTGGACCCGGCGCGGGTGCACGTGGTCCGCAACGGCGTCGACGCGCAGGCCTACCGGCCGGTGCACTCACCCGACGTCGTCCGCGGGCTGGGCGTGGACCCCGACCGGCCGTACGCGCTCTTCGTCGGGCGGATCACCCGGCAGAAGGGGCTGGTGCACCTGCTGGCCGCGGCCGACCAGCTCCCCGCCGACGCCGGGCTGGTGCTGTGCGCCGGCGCCGCCGACACCCCGGCCGAGCGGCAGCAGGTCGCCGATGCGGTCGCCGACCTGCAGACCCGCCGCGACGGCGTCGTGTGGATCGAGGAGATGCTGCCGCGCGAGCAGCTGGTCCCGCTGATCACGGGCGCCACGGTGTTCGTCTGCCCCTCGGTGTACGAGCCGCTCGGCATCGTCAACCTGGAGGCCGCGGCCTGCGGCACCGCCGTCGTCGCCAGCGCGGTGGGCGGCATCCCGGAGGTCGTGGACGACGGCCGCACGGGTCTGCTGGTGCCCTACGACGAGGCCGACCCGGCCGGGTTCGCCGCCGGTCTGGCCGCCCGCACGGGTGAGCTGCTGGCCGACCCCGACCGCGCCGCCGCCATGGGCGCCGCGGGCCGGGAGCGGGTCGTCGCCGACTTCGGCTGGGAGGCGATCGCCCGGCAGACGGTGCAGGTCTACGCGGAGGTCCTCGCCGCCCGCTGAGCGGACGACCGACGGCAGTGTGATCGGCCCCTCACTTTGGGGGCACGGACTCCCCACCCCTCGGCTGTCCGCAGCCCCCCGGCGCGTCGAGACTCTCCGCATGGTCCCGCCCCCGCCGGAGGGGCACCGGACCCGCCCGCCCAGGAGCACCGCATGCCGCCCCGCACCCACTCACCGCCCGACCGCGCGACCGTGAGCCGGCGCCCGTCGGCACCGTCCGGCGCTCGCGCGTCCGGTCCTCCGGGCCTCCGGCCCGGCAACCGCCCCGCCGTCCTCGTCGCGGTCCCGTAGCGGACCACCACCCGGGCCGGGACCGACCGATCCGCGACCCGCGCAGCGCGCGGGCCCGCCCCGCCCCGGTTGGCACCCCGGCGACCGGGCAAGCAGACTGCCACCCGGCCACACCCGCTGCCGCCGCCGCGCTGGAACCACCGGCGCCCGCGGTTGCCACCTCAGAACAGGGGTGCACGTGATCCGCCTGCTGATAGCCGATGACCACACGGGGGTCCGGCTCGCGCTGGTGGACCTCTTCGGGTCCACCCCCGACATCGCGGTCGTGGCCGCCTGCTCCGACGGGGACGAGGTCCTGCCGGCCGCGCGGTCGACCCGTCCGCACGTCGCGCTGCTGGACCACGTGATGCCCCGGATGACCGGGCTGGAGGCCGCCGCGCGACTGCGCGAGGAGTGCCCCGACGTCAGGGTCGTGCTGCTGACCGGCACCGTCGGGTCGGGTCTCGTGGCGGAGGCCAGGGCGCTGGGCGCGGCGGGTTTCCTCGCCAAGGGCGAGGACTCCGACGCCCTGACCGACCACATCCGCACCGTCGCCGACGGGGGCAGCGCCTGGCCGGAGACGGCGGCCTGCGGGGGACGCCCCTTCTGACGCCGGCGGTCCGGGTTACCGCCTCCGGAGCGGGAACGCACCGCACCCCCGTGGCGACTCAGCGCGAGGGCGCGACGGTGATCAAGCCCACAGGATGAGGACCAAGGTCCCGGTACGGGTCGTTGCCGTACCACAAGGCGCTGGTCATCCGCATACTCGCCCGGCAACGGAGAGCCTCCCTCCCGGGAGGCCACGGCAACTGGGGAGTCGACCGTGCCGCTCATGACCTTGCCCGACCGTCCCGCCCGCGTCGACGCGGCACGCTTCCTCGTGGTCGACGACCACCGGACCTTCGCGGAACTCCTCGCCGGCGCCCTCCGGTCGGCCGGCATGGAGCCGGTGGGCACGGCGGGCTCCGCCGCCCAGGCCGTGGCCATGGCGCGGGACCTCCGCCCCGACATCGTGATCATGGACATCGAGATGCCGCGCCAGGACGGGCTGACCGCCACCCGGCAGATCCGGGAGGTCTCGCCCGGCACCATCGTCGCGGTGGTCACCGGGCACTGCGACCCCGCCTGGGTGGTGCGGGCCGCCCAGGCCGGCGCCTCGGCCTACATCCCGAAGAACGGCTCGCTGGAGGAGATGATCGACGTCCTCTCGCGCGTCCGGCTCGGGCAGATGATCGTCGCGCCGTCCGCCTTCACCGGCGGCGCCCAGTCGGCCCCCACCGTCCGCACCGCCGCTCCGCCCGTGCTCACCCGCCGGGAGAAGGAGGTGCTGGACTGCCTGGGCCGCGGCATGCAGGTCAAGGGCATCGCCCGGCTGCTGGGCATCACCGTCGAGACGTGCCGGGGCTACGTCAAGTCGCTGCACACCAAGCTCGGGGTCCGGTCGCAGCTGGAGGCCGTGATCAAGGCCCAGGAGCTGGGGCTGCTGTCGGCCTCCCGCGAGCGCTGAACGCGGAGGATGACCGCTGAGGGCCCGTACCACCGAGCGTGGTACCGCCGCCGGCCCGCATCGCGGATCGGACGGGAACTGACCTACTTCTCCGTCGCGGCCGCCCTGGCCCTCGTCGCCGTCTCGACCGCCACCGTGTTCATCAGCGAGCGCATCGCCCGGTCGAACGCGCTCGACGAGGTGGAGCGGACCACGGTGCGGATCGCCACCGTGGCGCTGGGACCTCTGGTGCCCGGCTACCTGAACGGGACGGTGGCCGACCGGATCGAGTTCGAGCGCGCCGTCGCCAACCGGCTCCGGGACCCCTCGATCGAGTCCATCATCGTCTGGGACGACCAGGGTCGGGTCGTCTACTCCAGCGATCGCCGGCTCATCGGCGAGCAGGAGCCGCTCGGCGCCGAGCTGCGGGCAGCGCTCGCCGGCCGTGTGTTCGCCGAGATCGACGACTCCCCGGACACCACCTACCGGGCGCCGAACGGTGACCCGGCCCTCGAGGTCTACGCCCCGCTGCCGGCCGGGGGCGAGAACCTCGTGCTCGAGATCTACTACGACTACGGCGTCATCGCCCGGCAGGCCTCCCGGCTGCGGGGGGAGATCCTGCCGATGGCGCTCGGCGGCCTGGTGCTGCTGCAGGCGGTCCAGTTCCCCATCGCCGCCTCGCTGGCCAAGCGGGTCCGGCGCAACGACGCCGAGCGCGCCGCCCTGGCCGACGCCGCCCTCGAGTCCTCCGAGCGGGAGCGCCGGGCGATCGCCGCCGACCTGCACGACGGCCCGGTGCAGGACCTGGCCGGCGTCAGCTACGCCCTGAGCGCGCTGCGCAACAGCGTCCCGGAGGAGCGGCGGGCCATGGTCGACCGGCTGGCGGGCGTGGTGCGGACCGCCGTCGCCTCGCTGCGCCGCGTCATGCTCGACGTCTACCCCCCGGACCTCTCGGCCGACGGGCTCCCTCGGGCGCTGGACGACCTCGCCCTCCCGCTCCAGGAGCAGGGCCTGGGCGTCGACGTGCAGACCGGGCCGCTGCCGCCGCTGGGCCCCCAGCAGGCCGCGGTCCTCTACCGCACCGCCAAGGAGACGCTGGCCAACGTGGTCCACCACGCCCGGGCGACCCGGGTCTGGGTGACGCTGGAAGCGGAGGGCGACGGGCCGCAGACGGCGGTCCGCCTGGAGGTGGCCGACGACGGCGCCGGCTTCGGCCCGGCCTACCGCGGCAGCCCCGAGGGGCACCTGGGGCTGAAGCTGCTGGCCGAGCGCGTCGCCGCGCTGGGCGGCCGGGTCGAGATCGGCGACCGGCCGGGCGGCGGGGCTCGCGTCGCGGTGCACCTCCCGGTCGCACCCGAGCGGTGAGCTCCGGCGCGGGAACCCCCCGGACGGGGGGTCGGGCGATGCCCCCGGGTGCGGCTGCCCGCCGGCGGGCCCCCCGGGGCACCGTGGTGCCACCGCGCCGACCGCGGCGGTGGACGGGAGCAGCCGAGATGGACGTCGCCGGATCCGGCCGTGGCTGACCGCCCGGCCGGGCGGCACGCCGCGCCGCGTGCCGCGCGCCGGGAGCGGTCGTCCCTGCTCGTGCGCCTGGGCGCCGGCTTCCTCGTCTGCCTGGTGCTCTCCGTGCTGGGCCTGTTCCCGGTGCAGCTGGTGCGCGTCTCGTCCGGCAGCATGGCGCCGTCGATCGACGCGGGCGACCTGGCGCTGGTCCTCCGGTGGCCGGTGTCGGTGGAGCGCTGGGACGTCGTCGTGGCCGATCCCCTGCAACCGGGCACCGCACCGCTGGTCAAGCGGGTGGTGGCGTTGGGCGGGGAGTCCGTCGCCGTCGAGGACGGCGTCCTGGTGGTGGACGGCACGGCCGTCTGCGAGCCGTGGAGCGACCCGGCACGCCTGGACGGCGTCTGGTTCGGGCCGGTCCGCGTCCCCGACGGGTCGGTGTTCCTGCTCGGCGACGAGCGCGAGGGCTCGGTCGACTCCCGCGTCTTCGGACCCGTCGACGAGTCACGGCTCCGCGGGGTGGTCCTGGCCACGGCCTGGCCCTCCCCCCGCACCGTGCCCGGCACGCCCTGCTGAGCCGCCGGCCAGCGCGCGGACGGCCGGCACCGCCGGCGCTGGTACCTTTCAGCCCGCCGGCCCCGCGCCGGCGGCGCAGCAGCAGCGAAGTCCGGTGCGAACCCGGCGCTGTCCCGCAACTGTGAAGGCCTCCCACGGGGGCCGAGCCAGATCGCCTGCCCTGCGCCGTGCACCCGACCCTCGCGGCAGGGGTCGCGCACCGGGCGTCCGACCAGCTCGGGCGACGACGCTCGCCGCCTCCCGTGGAGGCCCTCCTTGCCCGGCACTTCCCCCCGCGCTCCGCGGTCGACCTCGTCCGCCCCGCGGCGGCGCTCCCGCGCCCTCGTCGGTCTGCTGGCCGCTCCCCTGCTCGCCCTGACCGCCTGCGGCGGGTCGTCCGGCACGACCGCCGACGAGCCCGCACCCTCGTCGGCCGCCGGCGACTTCCCGGTCACGGTCACCGGGGACAACGGCCAGGTGACGCTCGAGGAACGTCCCGAGGACATCGTCTCCATGTCGGCCACGGCGACGGAGATGCTGTTCGCCATCGGCGCCGGGAACCAGGTCGAGGCCGCCGACGACAACTCCAACCACCCGGCGGAGGCGCCGACGACGGACCTGTCGGCGTTCACGCCCAACGCCGAGGCCATCGCCGGGTACGACCCGGACCTCGTCGTGCTCAGCAACGACACCAACGGCATCGTCGACGCGCTCGAGACCCTCGACGTGCCGGTGCTGCTGCTCGAGGCGGCCACCGACCTCGACGACACCTACGCGCAGCTGGAGCTGCTCGGCGAGGCGACCGGCCACCCGGAGGAGGCCGCCGAGGTCGTGGCCGACGTGCGCGACCGCATCCAGGCCGCCGTCGACTCCGTGCCCGCCGATGCCGCGGGGCAGCGGGTGTTCCACGAGCTCGGCCCGGAGCTGTACTCCGCGGACAGCAGCACGTTCATCGGCAGCATCTACGGCCTGTTCGGCCTGGAGAACATCGCCGACGGCGCGGCCGACGCCAGCGGCGGCTACCCGCAGCTCTCCGCCGAGTACGTCGTCGACCAGGCGCCGGACATCATCGTGCTGGCCGACACCAAGTGCTGCGCCCAGACCGCGGAGACCGTCGCGCAGCGGCCGGGCTTCGGCGAGGTACCGGCGGTCGTGCAGGGCCGGGTCGTGGAGGCCGACGACGACGTCGCCTCCCGCTGGGGCCCGCGCGTCGCGGACTTCGCCGAGACCGTCGCCGGGGCGCTCCAGGGCTGAGGACCTCCCCCGGCATGAGCACCGCAGCACCCGGCACCCGGTCCGGCCGCACCCCGGCCGGACCGGGTGCCGTGCGTTCGCGGCGCTCGGCGTTCCTCGCCGGCACCGGGACCGCGGTCGTCCTGGTGGCGGCGGTGCTGGCGGCGGTGTGGGTCGGTGCGGTGCCGCTGCCGCCGGGCGCGGTCGTCGCCACGCTGCTCGACCGCGCGGTGGCGCCGCTGGGGATCGACGTGCCCGGCGCGCTCGAGGGCACCCGCGGAGCGGTGCTGGTGGAGCTCCGCCTGCCCCGCGTGGTGCTCGCGGTCCTGGTCGGCGCCGGGCTGGCCGTCTCGGGCGCGGCCTACCAGGGGGTGTTCCGCAACCCGCTCGCCGACCCCTACCTGCTCGGTGCCGCGGCCGGGGCCGGGCTGGGCGCCACCCTGGTGATCGCCTACGCACCCGGCCAGCAGATCGGCCCGGTCGGGGTCGTCCCCCTGGCCGCCTTCGTCGGCGCGCTGGTCGGTGTCGGCTGCGCCCTGGCCCTGGGGCACGCCGCCGGCGGGTCGCAGAGCGCGTCGCTGCTGCTGGCCGGCATCGCCGTGGCCGCGTTCCTGGCGGCGGCGCAGACGCTGGTGCAGCAGCAGAACACCGACGACCTGCGGGAGATCTACGGCTGGCTGCTCGGCCACCTCGGTGGCGCCCAGTGGTCCGACGTCGGCCTGGTGCTGCCCTACCTCGGGGTGGCCGTGGGCACGCTGCTGCTCTGCGCCCGGCCGCTGGACGTGCTCGCCGTCGGTGACGACGAGGCGCGTTCGCTGGGCGTGCACCCGGGCCGGTTGCGGCTGCTGGTGGTGGTCGCCGCCTCGCTCGCGACCGCGTCCGCCGTCGCGGTCAGCGGGCTCATCGGCTTCGTCGGCCTGGTCGTGCCGCACATCGTCCGGCGGCTGGTCGGCGCCGCGAACGCCCGGGTGCTGCCGGTGTCCCTGCTCGCCGGTGGGGCGTTCCTGGTGCTCGCCGACCTGCTCGCCCGCACCGTCCTGTCCCCCGCGGAGCTGCCGCTGGGGGTGGTCACCGCGTTCGTCGGCGCCCCGTTCTTCGCGGGCCTGCTGTGGGCGGGGGCGCGGCGGCGGTGAGCGGCCGGGGCCCGGTGGACCCGCGCGGCGGCGCGCGGGTGGAGGTGGTCGGCCTGGACGCCGGCTACGGACGGCGACCGGTGCTCTCCGCCGTCCGGTTGACCGTGGAGCCCGGTGGCTGGCTGGGCGTCATCGGCCCCAACGGGTCGGGGAAGTCCACGCTGCTGCGCTCGGTGCTGGGCCTGCACCCCCACGCGGGGCAGGTGCGCATCGACGGCCTGCCGCTGGCCGGCATGCCACGCCGCGACCGCGCCCGCCTGCTGGCCTACGCCCCGCAGCTGCCGGTGCTCCCCGACGGGGTCAGCACGCGGGACTACGTCCTGCTGGGGCGCACCCCGCACCGCCCGCTGCTGGCCGCGCCCCGCCGGGTCGACCGGGAGGTTGTCGCCGACGTCATGGGCCGGCTGGAGCTCGACGGGCTGGCCGACCGGGCCGTCGTCACCCTGTCCGGCGGGGAGCAGCAGCGCGCCGTCCTCGCCCGGGCGCTGGCCCAGCAGCCGCGGGTGCTCCTGCTCGACGAGCCGACCGCCGCACTCGACCTCGGCCACGCCCAGCAGGTGCTCGACCTGCTCGACCGGCTGCGCCGGCAGGACGGGCTGACCGTGCTGAGCACGCTGCACGACCTGACCCTCGCCGGGCAGTACGCCGACCACCTCACGCTGCTCGCCGAGGGCCGGGTGGTCGCCGAGGGCAGCCCGGAGCAGGTGCTCACCGCCGCGGTGCTGGCGGAGCACTACGGCGCCCGCGCGCGGATCGTCCCCGGGCCCCACGGTCCGGCCGTCCTGCCCGTCCGCGGCGCCTGAGCGGGTCAGGCCCGCCGCTCCGGTGACGACGGGGAGGGGGCGCAGTCGTCCTGACGGCGGTAGCGCTCTGCCCCGCGGGTGCGGGCAGAGCGCGACTCGCCCGGGAGCACCACCGGTTCACGGCAGCCACGCGGCGCAGGTCAGCGCGCGGCGCGGAAGCGGACCCGGTCCCCCGGCCGCAGCTGCGCGGCCACCGGCAGGTCCGCGGTGACGACGACGGCGAGCACCGGGTAGCCCCCGGTGACCGGGTGGTCGGCCAGGAAGAGCACCGGGGCGCCGTCCGGCGGCACCTGCAGCGCACCGGGCACCAGCCCCTCGCTGGCCAGCTCGCCGTCGCGGGCCCGCCGGAGCCGGGGCCCGGCCAGCCGCAGGCCCACCCGGTCGCTGTCGGCGGCCACCTCCCAGGCCCCGGAGATCAGCGCCGGCCACGCCGCGCCGTCGAACCAGTCGCGCCGCGGGCCGGGCAGCAGCCGCAGCACCGGACGCTCCGGCGGCCCGGCCACGGGGGCGACGTCGACGACCGGCTCCTCCCCCGCCAGCCCGCCGACCGGCAACCGCCTCCCCGCGGCCAGCGCGGGCGGGCCCAGGCCGGACAGCGTGTCCGTGCTTCGCGACCCGAGCACCGGCGGGACGTCGATGCCGCCGCGCACCGCGAGGTAGCTGCGCAGCCCCACCCGCGGGGTGCCCAGCGCCAGCACGGCGCCGGGTCGCAGCGTGGTCGGCGCGGCGAACGGGGCCGGTCGGCCGTCGACGACGACGGGCACCGGCGCACCGGTCACCGCCACCAGCAGGGTGCGCTCGGCCCGCACCCGCAGCCCCCCGGCCGTCGCCTCGACCACCGCCGCCGCGGGGTCGTTGCCCACCAGCCGGTTGGCCAGCGCCGCCGCCGGCCGGTCGGCGGCGCCCGAGCGCGGCACGCCGATCGAGGCCCAGCCGGTCCTGCCGGCGTCCTGCACCGTCGCGAACGGGCCGGGTGCGAGCACGGTCAGCACTCAGCCCACCGCCCGGAACCGGACCGGCGTACCCGGCGCGAGCAACGCGGGTGGGTCCCGGTCGACGTCGAAGAGCACCGCGTCGGTGCGCCCGACGAGCTGCCACCCCCCGGGCGAGGCGCGGGGGTAGACCCCGGCGTAGGGCCCGGCCAGCCCGACCGACCCGGCCGGCACCCGGGTGCGGGGGGTGGCCCGGCGTGGCACGTGCAGGTCCGCCGGGAGCCCGGTCAGGTAGCCGAAGCCGGGGGCGAACCCGCCGAAGGCCACGGTGAGCGCGGCGCCGGTCAGCGCGGCGACGACGCCGTCGGCCGTACGCCCGGTGCGGCGGGCGACCTCGGCCAGGTCCGGCCCGTCGAACACCACCGGCAGCACCACGGGCTCCCTCGCGGAGCCATCGCCGGGGACGGCGGGGACGAGCCTCTGGAGCGCGGCCAGGTCCCGGTCGGTCACCGGCCGGTCGAGCAGCACGAGGACGGTGCGCGCCGCGGGCACCAGGTCGGCCTGCCCGGTGAGCGGGGCGGCGAGCAGCGCCGCGTGCAGCCCGGGCACGTCGGCCGGGTCGGCGGCCTCCACCAGCACCGCGCGGTCGCCGTACGCCGTCGCGCGGTGGCTGCCCTCGGTGCCCGTCACCGCCCCATGATCGGGCACCGGGCGAGCGCCCCGGTCCGCCGGACCGGGGGCGGGGTGGAATGCTGGCCCGCCGTGATCTCGCCGCCGGCCGCCCAGGACCCCCGCGACGACGCGGGGACCGCTCCCGGCGTCGCGCCCACCGTGGTGGTCGGCCTGGTCGCCGCCCCCGGCGCGGCCGCCGAGCTGGCCCGGGGCCTGGCCGGCGACCTCGCCGCGGAGCTGGCGGCCCGGCACCCCGAGGTCACCTGGCAGGTGCCGGTGGTCGAGGACGGGCTGGTGCAGCCCCCGGCCGACGACGCCGAGCTCGTCGCCGCCACCCGCGAGCGGCTGCTGTCGGCCGACTGGGACCTCGCGGTCTGCCTCACCGACGTCCCGCTCGAGGTGTCCCGGCGCCCGGTCGTCGCCCACGCGAGCCCGGTGCACGGCGTCGGGGTGCTCTCGCTGCCCGCGCTCGGGGCCGTGGGGCGACGGCGCCGGGCGGTGGGGACGGCGGCCGGCCTGGTGCAGGCCCTGGTGAGCGACGGCGACGACGACCCCGCGGACCCCGGCGACCGGGCGGTGCTCGGCCTCCGGCTGCGCCAGCTGGCCACCGACCCGGCCGACGCCGCCGAGGGCGTCCGGTTCACCGCCCGCGTCCTCTCGGGCAACCTGCGCCTGCTCAGCGGCATGGTGCGGGCCAATCGGCCCTGGCGGCTGGCGATCCGGCTGTCCCGCGCGCTGACCGCGGCGATCGCCGCCGGGGTGTTCGCGCTCGTGACCCCGGACATCTGGCGGCTGGCCGACGCCTACGGGGCGTGGCGGCTGGCGCTGGTCGGCGTGGGCTCGGTCGTGGCCATCGCGGGCACCCTCGTCGTGGGCGCCGAGCTGTGGGAGCGGCCGCGGAGCCGGCGGGTGCGCAAGCAGGTCGCGCTGTTCAACGCCGCCACCGTCGCCACCGTGGCCATCGGGGTGCTGTCGCTGTACCTCGCGCTGTTCGTGCTCGCCCTGCTCGGCGGGCTGCTGCTGGTCGTCGAGCCGCTCTTCGCCGAGGGGCTGGGGCACCCGGCGGCCCTCTCGGACTACCTGGAGCTGGCCTGGCTCACCTGCTCGCTGGCGACCGTCGGCGGTGCGCTGGGGGCCGGGCTGGAGTCCGACGAGGCGGTGCGGGAAGCGGCCTACACCTACCGGCCGGGGACGGCGGAGGACACGTCGCGGGATGTGGATCCCGGGGTGCGGGCGGACAATCGGGCGTGACCATCGGCAGGCGGTTCGAGGCGGCGCTCGCGCGGCACTCCGACCCCGCGCTGGCCGGGCCGGAGGCGCTCCCGGTGCGGCTGAGCCGGGCCGCCGCCGACCTGCTCGGGGTCGACGGCGCCGGCCTGACCCTCGTCGACGGCACCGGCCGGCGGATCCCCCTGGGGGCCAGCAGCCCGGAGGCAGCCGGGGCCGAGCGCATGCAGTTCACCGCGGGCGAGGGACCGTGCGCGGCCGCGGAGACCACGGGCCAGCCGGTGTTCGCCGTCGAGGAGGACCTGCGGCGCCGCTGGCCGCTCTTCGCCGACCTGCTGCTGGGCGGCACGGGTTTCCGCGCCGTCGTCGCCCTCCCCCTCCGCCCGGGCCCCGCCGGGCCGGGGGCGCTCGACCTGTTCTTCACCCGGCCGGCCGACGTCGCGGCGCTCGACGTCTTCGAGGCGGTCGCGGTGGGTGAGCTGGTCACCTCGGCGCTCAGCGACGCGACGGTGTGGTCGACCTGGACGCCCGCCGAGGGGCCGGGGTGGCTGCAGGGCCCGGGGCCGCGGCGGCGGGCGGCGGTGTGGGAGGCGGTGGGCAAGCTGAGCGTCGCCCTCGACGTCGACCCGGTGGAGGCGCTGGGCCTGCTCCGCGTCGACGCCTACGCGGCGGGGCGTTCCGTCGACGAGGTCGCCGCCGACCTGCTCGACGGCCACCGGTCGCTGGAGGACCTGCGCCCGCGCGGCTGACCGGTCACCCGGTGAACGGCCCGACCCGCAGCCCGGCGACCTCCAGCGCGGCCCGCACCGTCCGCGCCAGCCGCACCGCGCCGGGGGTGTCCCCGTGCACGCACACGGAGGCCACCTCGACCCGCACCACGCTGCCGTCCACGGCGACCACGGCACCGTCGGCGGCCATCCGCACCGCCCGCTCGGCCACGACGGCCGGGTCGTGCACCAGCGCCCCCGCTGCTCCCCGCGGCACCAGCGTGCCGTCGGGGGCGTACCCGCGGTCGGCGAAGCCCTCCGCCACGGTCGGCAGCCCCGCGTCCTCGGCGGTGCTCAGCAGCAGCGAGCCCGGCAGGCCGAGGAGGGGCAGCCCCGCGTCGTAGGCGGCGACCGCCTCGACGACGGCGCGCGCCTGCGCCGCGTGGTGCACCACGGCGTTGTAGAGGGCGCCGTGCGGCTTGACGTAGGAGACCCGGCCGCCGGCCGCCCGGGCCACGCCGTCCAGAGCGGCGAGCTGGTAGAGGACGTCGGCGGCCAGCTCGTCCGGGGCCACGTCGACGAACCGCCGGCCGAAGCCGGCGAGGTCCCGGTAGGACACCTGGGCGCCGATCGCCACCCCGGCGGTGACGGCCGCGGCGCACACGCGGCGCATGGTCAGCGGGTCTCCCGCGTGGAAGCCGCAGGCCACGTTGGCGCTGCTCACCACCTCCAGCAGCGCGTCGTCGTCACCCAGGCGCCAGACGCCGAACCCCTCGCCCAGGTCGGCGTTCAGGTCGATGCGGGGGGCGCCGGGTGCGGTCACGCGCGCAGTCTCGCACCGGAATGGCGGGCACCCGGCGGGCGCTGCACCCGGCATGGGAGCCGCCGAGCCGCTCACGCTCTTCGACGTCGAGCCGCCGCCGGCGCCGATGCCGGCCAACCACCTGCTCCAGGTCCGCCGGATCTACGCGGAGCCGGCCGCCCTGGACTCCCCGCGCGGGCGGCAGGTGCTGGGTCGCTTCCCCGGGGTCGAGGTGGTCGAGGTGCCCTCGCACTGGCGGATCCCCGAGCTGCACGGCAACGCCGGCAACGTCGAGCGCTGGGTCCGGGTGAAGACCGAGACGCTGGTGCTGGGCGTCCGGAAGGGTCTGGTCACCCGGCCGAACGGCCGCTCGGCGGACTTCATCGCCCCCGGCCTCGCCAACGGCTGCGCGATGGCCTGCGCCTACTGCTACGTGCCGCGGCGCAAGGGCTTCGCCAACCCCATCACGGTGTTCACCAACATCGACCAGATCACCGGGCACCTGCGCCGGCACGTGGCCCGGCAGGGGCCCAGGACCGTGCCCGACCAGTGCGACCCGGCGGCCTGGGTGTACGACATCGGCGAGAACAGCGACTGCTCGGTCGACGCGCTGGTCAGCGACAACGTCGCCGACCTGGTGGCGACCTTCCGCGACCTGCCGACGGCGAAGGCGTCGTTCGCCACCAAGTACGTCAACCGGCAGCTGCTCGACCTCGACCCGCGCGGGCGGACCCGGGTCCGCTTCTCCGTCATGCCCGACGAGGACGCGCGGGTGCTCGACGTGCGCACCAGCCGGGTCGCCGAGCGCATCGCCGCGGTCGACGACTTCGTCGCGGCCGGCTACGAGGTGCACCTGAACCTCTCCCCCGTCGTCCTGCGCGAGGGCTGGGAGCAGGCCTGGGCCGAGCTGCTGGCGCGCCTGGACGACGAGCTCGGCGCCGCGGCGAAGGCCCAGGCCGCCGCCGAGGTCATCATGCTCACCCACAACGAGGCGCTGCACGAGGTCAACCTCGGCTGGCACCCCACCGCGGAGCAGCTGCTGTGGCGGCCCGACCTGCAGGAACCCAAGCGCAGCCAGAACGGCCAGGACAACGTGCGCTACCGGGCCGGGGTCAAGCGGGCGGCCGTCGCACGGCTGCGCGAGCTGGTCGCCCGGGAGGCGCCGTGGCTGCGCATCCGGTACGCCTTCTGACGGCGACATGTCGCGGTGTCGACCTGGCCACATGTCGACGTTCCGTGGCGGCACGCTCACCGGGGGTGTGAGAGGCTGCTGGTCGCGACGGGGAAGCAGCGTCCCGTCGCGCATCGCGTGCTCGAGGGGGAAGGGTGCCCGAGGCCACCTCTGGCGTGCCGGCGGCGACGCTGCTGGCCGCCCTGCCCGACACGGTCGTCGTCGCCGACAGCCGAGGTCGGGTGACCTACGTCAACCCGGCGGTGTCCGCGCTCCTGGGCTACGCGCCGGCCGACCTGCTCGGTCGCGACCTGACCGAGATCATGCCCACCCGGTTCCGCTCCGGGCACAGCGGCCACATCAACCGGTTCCTCACGACCGGCCGCGGTGAGCTGGTCGGCAACACCACGCAGCTGCCGGCCCTGCACGTCGACGGCCACGAGGTCTCCATCGACGTGACGCTGGCCCGCGTGGAGCCCTACCCGGGCGCCGGCGCCGAGGAGGCGTCGATCGTGGGGGTGCTGCGCGACGCCAGCACCACGATCCTGCTGGAGCGGCAGCTGCAGGTCAGCCGCTACCTGGCGGCGACCCTGCGGGTCACGGCCGCCCTCACCGAGGCCGCCGACGCCGACGTCGCGTTCCACCAGCTGCTCCCGACGCTCTGCACCGAGCTGGACTGGGACGCCGCGCTGCTGTGGCAGGCCGATCCCGACCACGGCCGGCTGGTGCACGCCGGGACGTGGGCCGCGCCCGGTGCCGATGTCCCGGCGCTGGCCGCCGACGCCCCCCGCCGGGTGTTCCGCCGCGGGGAGGGCCTCCCGGGGCGCGCCTGGTCGCACCGGGTCCCGGTGGTGGTCGAGGACCTCACCGCGGACCCCCGGGTGGTCCGCCGCGACGAGGTGCGCGCCGACGGGCTCAGCACCGGCGTCGCCTTCCCCGTGCTCAGCGGGGACACGCTGCTCGCGGTCTGCGAGCTGTTCTCCACGCAGTCGCGTCCCGTGCCGCCGGAACTGCTGGAGGTGCTCGGGCACGCCGGCCGGCAGATCGGCCAGTTCCTCGCCCGGCTGCGCGCCGAGTCGGTGGTGCGCGAGCTCGCGGACACCCTGCAGCGCAGCCTGCTGCCCTCCCACCTGCCGTCGATCCCCGGGGTCGAGCTGGCGGCGACCTACCGGGCCGGCGGCGAGGCCGCCCTCGTCGGGGGCGACACCTACGACGTCACGCCGCTGCCCGACGGCCGCTGGATGGTGCTCATCGCCGACGTCTGCGGCACCGGCGCGGAGGCGGCCGCCGTCACCGCCGTCACCCGGCACACGGCCCGCGCGGCCGCGGCGTCCGGCAGCGCCGCGGCGATCCTGGGCGCGGTGAACGCCGCCCTCCTGCACGAGCAGGGCAGCGCCCCGCTCCGGTTCGTCACCGCCTGCTGCCTCGTCCTCGAACCCGCCGGGAGCGGGCAGCGCGCCTCGATCAGCGTGGCCGGCCACCCGTTGCCCCTGCTGCGCCACCCCGACGGCACCACCGCCGCCGTCGGCACCGCCGGGCGCCCCCTGGGCATCGACGCCGGGGTCACCTTCGCCGAGGAGGTGGTCGACCTGCCGCCGGGCGCGACGCTGGTGCTCTACACCGACGGGGTCACCGAGGCACGCGACGACCGCGGTGTCCAGTACGGCGAGGAGGCCCTGCTCCGGGTCGTCGGGGGCGTGGTCACCGGCGCGGCGCGGGAGACGATCGACGCGGTCTCGGGCGCGGTCGAGCGGCAGCTCGCCGGCTCCCGGCACGAGCACGACGACCTCGCCGTCCTGGCGCTCTCCGTCCCGCGCTGACCGCGGCCCGCCGGCCGCCCCTGGCTACGGTGGGCCGGTGGCACGGGTGGTGGTCGTGGGCGCCGGTCTCGGCGGGCTGGCGGCCGCGGCCCGGCTGGCGGCCCTGGGCCACGCCGTCACCCTCGTGGAGCAGGCGGACGGCGTCGGCGGGAAGCTCGGCTGGTTCACCCGCGACGGGCACTCCTTCGACACCGGGCCGAGCCTGGTCACCCTGCCGCAGGTGTACCGGGACCTGTTCGCCGCGACCGGTGGCCGGCTCGAGGACGCCGTCGAGCTGGTCCGGCTGGATCCCGCGGTCGGCTACCGGTTCGGCGACGGCACCCGGCTGACCCTGCCGGGCCACGCGGACGCCGTGCCGGCCGCGCTCGACGACGCCCTGGGCGTCGGCACCGGGGCGCAGTGGGCCGCGCTCATGGAGCGGGCGGCCGCGATGTGGCGGATCAGCGAGGAGCCGTTCCTGCGCACCCCGCTGGCCGGGGCGACGACGCTGGCGCGGCTGGCCCGGCGCCCGGCCGACGTCGCCGCGATCGCGCCCTGGCGGTCGCTCCGCGGGCTGGGCCGCGACCACCTGCGGCACCCCCACCTGCGCACCCTGCTGGACCGCTACGCCACCTACTCCGGCTCCGACCCGCGGCGTGCGCCGGCCGTGCTGGCGACCGTGCCGTACGCCGAGCAGGCGTTCGGCTCCTGGTACGTGACCGGTGGGCTGCACCGGCTCGGGCATGCGGTGCTGGACCGGGCGGTCGCGCACGGCGCGGTGCTGCGCACCGGGTGCGCCGTCCGCCGGGTGCTCGTGTCCGGTGGCCGGGTGTCCGGCGTGGAACTGGCCGACGGCGAGCGGCTGGCGGCCGACGTCGTCGTCTCCGGGGTCGACGCCGCGGCCCTGCACGGGGGGCTGCTCCCGCCGGACCCGCGCACGCGGAGCGTCCGGCGGGACCTGGCCCGGGCCACGCCGTCGCTCTCGGGGTTCGTGCTCCTGCTCGCGCTGCGCGGCCGGACCCCGGTGCTGGAGCACCACACCGTGCTGTTCCCGAGGGACTACGACGCGGAGTTCGACGCCGTCTTCGGCACCGGCCGCCACGCGGGCCGGCCTTCCCCCGTCGCCGACCCCACCGTCTACGTGAGCGCGCCGCACGACCCCGCGCTCGTGCCCGACGGCGACAGCGAGTCGTGGTTCGTGCTGGTGAACGCGCCCCGCCACGACCCGGTGCACGGCGTCGACTGGGACGCCCCCGGGCTGGCCGAGGGGTACGCCGACCGGGTGCTCGACGTCCTGGCCCGGCGCGGCCTCGACGTCCGGGACCGGCTGCGCTGGCGCGTGGTGCGCACGCCGGCCGACCTCGCGCGCGGCACCGGCAGCGTCGGCGGGTCGATCTACGGCACCTCCAGCAACGGCTCGCGCGCGGCGTTCCTGCGCCCGGGCAACGCCTCCCGCGTCCCCGGGCTGTTCCTGGTCGGCGGCTCGGCGCACCCCGGCGGCGGGCTGCCGCTGGTGGGCCTCTCCGCCGAGATCGTCGCCGGCCTCGTCGGCCCCGCCTGAGCGGGCCGGCGGCCGGGGCGATCAGGACGGGCGGACCGCCGCCACGGCGACGAGCGGCGCCCCCGGGGCGATGCGCCGCGGCTCCCGGGGCCGCAGGCCGGCGTCGCGCAGCGCGGTGGTGAGCTCGTCGACCGACGGCAGGGACATGGCCCCCTCCTGCGCCCGCAGGAGCAGGTCGAAGTGGCGGCTGAACAGCTGCGGCGTCGCCACCGTGGTCACCACCAGCAGCGTGCCCCCCGGTGCGAGCCGGGCGGCCACGTCGGCGAAGAGGGCGGCCCGCTCCTCCACCGGGAGGTAGTAGACGACGTTCGCCGCCAGCGCCAGGTCGAACGGGCGGTCCCGGGGCAGCCGCCGGACGTCGTCCTGCACGACCGTGGCCCGTCCCGCCAGGCCGCGCTGCTCGAGGGTCCGCCGGGCGAGCGCGGCGGCGTCGGCGTCGACGTCCACCCCGACGCCCTCCGCCCCCGGCGCCGCGGCGAGCACCGTGGCCAGCTGCAGCCCCGCCCCGCAGCCGACGTCGAGCACCCGCCGCGGGGGCGCCGCCGCCACCACCTCCCGCAGGACGTCGTCGACGAACGGCTCGAACGCCGCCGAGACGCGGGCGACGACCGCCCCCTGCTCGGCGACGTCCCGCCGCCGGGGGCCGCCGGCCAGCAGGTCCCCGAGGTCGCGGTAGAGCCCGGTGTGGAACCCGGCGAACGCCTCGTACGTGGCGCGGACCAGGTCGTCGCCGACCACGGCCCGGCCGGCGGCCGCCAGCTCCCAGCGGGCGGCGTCGCCCCGGACCAGCCGGCCCGCGGCCAGCACCGCCAGGAAGGCGCCCAGGAGCTCCTCCTCGGCCACGCCCAGCCGGCGGGCGAGCTCCGGTGTGCTGCCCGCACCGTCCGCCACCGCGTCGAGCACCCCGGTGGCCAGACCGGCCGCCGCCACGTGCAGCCGGACGCCCGCCTGCCCGTCCCGCGCCGCGCGCAGCCGGGCGCGGGCGTTCCCCGTCCGGAGGACGGTGACCAGGGTCCGTGCGCCGAACAACCGAGGCATCTGCGCTCCCACCGGTGGGCCGGGCACCACTCTGGCGCGCCGGTGCCGTCGGCGCCAGCACCTCCCCCGCGCAGGTCAGCCGCGGGCGGCCCCGTAGCCGAGCAGCGCGGCCAGCCCGAGGGCGCTGCGCGGCTGGTAGGCCGCGCGCCACAGCCCGCCGTGCGCCGCCTCGTGGGCCTCGTCCTGCCACGGGTGCTCGTGGACCGGGCCGCCCCCGGTGTGCAGGTCGTGCACCAGCAGCGCGGCCATGAGGACGTTCGAGGTGGCCGGCTCGAAGATCTCGACGCCGAACCGGTGCGCCCCGGCGTAGGCCGCGGCCAGCGCCCGGTTCTTCACCACCGACCGGGTGCGCGTCGGCGGCGCGACGTTCATCGACACCGTGCTCCCCGCCGCGCGCGCGACCGTGGCCCGCCACCGCTGCAGGCGCTTGGCGAGCGCGTAGTTGGGCCCCTGCTGGGCCACCAGGCTGTCGGCGATCCCCGGATCCGTGCCGGGCACGTAGGCGCGCTGCAGCAACCGGCCGCCCGACACCGTCCGCAGGGGGCGCCCCAGCAGCTTCGCCGTGCGGGTGCGCCGGGCGTAGGCCTCGACCGACTGCGCCACCGCGTCGGCGGGGACGGCGAAGACGTCGGTCGGCGTGGCGAGGAAGGCCAGAGCGAGCTCCGGCCGCTCCCCCGCCAGGCGCACGGTCAACGCGTCCACCGCCGTGGAGACCCGCACGTTCGTGGCGCCGTCGGCGTAGACGTAGTTGCCGAGCACGAGCTCCCCGGGCAGCCCGGCCGCCCAGTCGGCGACCGCGGGCACCTCGGCGATCAGGTCCGCCCCGGCCCGCGCCGGGTCCGGCTCGGCGCCGGGCACCGCCGTCGGCAGCAGCAGGGTGCCGGCGCCGCCGCGCGCGAGGTCGAGCACGCGCTCCCAGAGCGGGGCACGGGGCAGGTCGACGCCGGCGACGCGCGCCCCCCAGCGCAGCAGCGCGGTGAGCGGCCCCATCTCCGCGCCCGCGCCCAGGACGACGACGGTGCGGCCGGGTAGCGAGAGCCACTCCGGGTGCGCGGCGACGGTCCGCACCGCCTCCGCGCACGAGGGCTCCACCACCCCGGAGGCCACCCAGTCGTCGAGGCGCCGCAGCAGCGCGTCCCCCCGCAGGCGCCCGCCGTGGAACGGCAGCGACAGCTCCCGCTCGGGCTCGGCGGTGCCGGTGACCTCGGCGGTGCCCAGCGCGCGGCCGGCGGGCGCCGTCGCCAGCGCGGCGAGGCCGGTCTCCCCCTCGGGGCCGGCCACCCGCATGCGCGCGTGCAGGGAGGCCAGCCCGGCGTCCGCGATGGACCGCGCCGCGTCGGGCGAGGGCAGGCCGGCCTCCACCAGCCGGCGGAAGTGCGTCAGGTACCCCGCCCGCCAGTTGGTCTCCCGCTCGGCGGCCAGCGCGCCCGCGGCGTCGGCGGGGCGCAGCGCGTCCGCGACGACGGCCCGGCCCAGGGCTGCCGTGCTCCGCCGGCCGTCGGTCCCCGCGGGGAACACGACCCCCAGGTCCTCGCTCATGCAGCCTCCTCCACCCGCCCAGCTTCTCGCGGCACCCCGCGGGGCAGCACCTCGGGGACCCGATCGGGGCGTCGGGAGCACGACTGGGTTGAGCACGTCCGGTTCTGGCTATGGCAGTCGCAGCCACCGCCCTCCCC
>NZ_SSXC01000070.1 GCF_021699055.1 Blastococcus sp. MG754426
CCGCCGGTGAACTGCCAGCCCAGCAGGCCGGCGTAGAACTGCTTGGCCGCCTCCAGGTCGGCGGCGGGACGTTCTGACCTGCCGAACTGTCGGTGCCCGGTGGGACCGTGACCTCCCCCACACAGGAGGAGGCAACCATGCCCACCCGAGAGACCCCCTGGCCGCCCGGCACCCCCAGCTGGGTCGACTACGGCGCCGCCGACCTGGAGGCGGCCAAGCAGTTCTACGCCGGCCTGCTGGGCTGGCAGTTCACCGGCGGTGACCCCGAGTTCGGCGGCTACCTCGACGCGGAGAAGGACGGGCGGCCGGTGGCCGGGATGGGGCCGCAGCAGGATCCGGACGACCCGCCCCGGTGGACCACCTACTTCGCGACCGACGACGCGGCCGCCGCGGCGGCCCGCATCCGGGAGGCCGGGGGCACGGTCGTCGTGGAGCCGATGGCGGTCGGCCCGTTCGGCACGATGGCCATCGCGCTGGACCCGCAGGGCAACCCGTTCGGCCTGTGGCAGGCCGGCGAGCACGCCGGGGTGCAGCGCTACAACGAGCCGGGCTCGCTGGTCTGGAACGAGCTGGCGGCCGACGACCCGGCCGCGGCCCGGGAGTTCTACGCCGCGGTCTTCGGGTTCCGGTTCGAGGAGGTCCCCGGCGGTGAGGGCTACACGACCTTCGCCACCGACGGGGACCCGCTGGGCGGGCTCGGCGGCGTCGTCCCCGGGGCGCCGAAGGGCTGGGCCACCTGCTTCGCGGTGAGCGACACCGACGGCGCGGTCGCCACGGTGACGGCCGCGGGCGGGAAGGTCCTGCTCCCGGCGGAGGACACCGAGTACGGCCGGTTCGCGGTGCTCGCCGACCCGTGGGGCGCGTCGTTCTCGGTCATGGAGCTCCCCGCCGGGTGATCGGTGCCCGGCAGCCGGTGCGAACGGGGCGCACCGGCGGGGCCGGGTCAGCCCCTCAGCTGGCCGTACGCGTGCTCGGGGCGGAACCGCACGACCAGCCGCCGGTCGGCGACCATCGCGGCCCGGTACTCGTCCCAGTCCTCGTGCTCGCCGGAGATGCCGCGGTAGTAGGCGACGAGCTCCTCGACGGTGGCGTCGTGCGGCTCCTGCGCCACCGGCGTGAGCTCGGCGGTGCCCTCGACGGCGACCCAGGACCAGAAGTCCTCCGACGAGACGTGCAGCGTCACCCGGGGGTCGCGCTGCAGGTTGCGGGTCTTCGCGCGGTCGGCGGTCACCGAGACGCGGACGAGGCCGTCGTCCCAGGCGTAGCCGACGTTGGACAGCTGCGGGCGGCCGTCGCGCTTGATCGTGGTCAGCACGCCCCAGCGCCGGCCGGCGACGAACTGCAGCAACCGGGGGTCGGGCCCGGTGGAGTCGGTCATGAGCGCAGCCTCCCTCAGCGGACGCGGCCGCGCGGCCGGAGCGCGACCGGGGGCAGCGGCGGGGCCGCCAGCCGGTCCCCGTCGTAGCCGACGACGGTGCCGAAGCGCCGCGATTCGGCGTTCCACTGCTCGGCGTACTCCGCGACCTCCTCACCCGACCGGCCGATGAAGTTCCACCACATGACCAGGCGCTCCTCGAACGGCTCGCCGCCGAGCAGCAGCAGCCGGGACGTCGCACCGGCGCGCACCCGCAGCGTCCGCCGTCCGGTCCCGAGGTAGAGCATCGCGCCCGGCTCGAGCGGGACGCCGTCGACCGTCACCGACCCCGAGGAGGTCAGCAGACCGTGCTCGAAACCGGGTTCCAGGGGCACCTCCACGTCTGCGCCGCCGGCGAGCGCCAGGTCGACGCCGACCAGCGGGGTGTAGGCCCGCCCCGGTGACGTCACCCCGCCGAACGAGCCCATGAGCACCGTCGCGGTCAGCCCGTCGGAGCTGAAGCCGGGCAGCTGGGCGTGGTGCTCGAAGTGCGGCGCGACCTCGCGGTCGCCGTCGGGCAGCGCCACCCACAGCTGGGCGCCGTGCAGGAAGCGCGGGTGGGTCGCCGGTGACTGCTCGGAGTGGGCGATCCCGTGCCCCGCCGTCATCAGCGCCAGCTCCCCGGGGCGGAACCGCACGTCACTGCCGAGCGAGTCGCGGTGGTGCACCTCGCCCTCCAGCAGCCAGGAGACGGTCTGCAGCCCGGTGTGCGGGTGCGGAGGCACTTGCATGCCGGGGGAGGAGGTGATGTCGTCGGGCCCGTAGTGGTCGACGAACACCCAGGCGCCGACCATCCGCCGGCCGAGCGTCGGGAGCAACCGGCGCACGCGGGTGCTCTCGCCGAGCAGCACCTCCTTGCCGGGCAGCAGGTCCAGCGCGGGCCCGGCGGTGGTGCCGTCCAGCCCGCCCATGTCGCGGGCTGGTGGACGCGGTTCCAGGTTGCTCATGGCGGTTCGCATTCCCTCCTCCGCCGAGATCGCGCGATCTCGGCGGCCACGGGGGCTGGATACGCCGAGATCCCGTGATCTCGACACGGGCAGCAGGCGGCGGGTGGGGGCCTTGCCGTCAGCCAGTCTCGCCCCGGACGGCGGCGTGTGGAACCGGTCCCTCGACGCGCTGCGCCGGGATCGAGCCGAGCCGGCCGGCCCGGAAGTCGGCGAACGCGTCCCGCACCTCGTCGGCCGTGTTCATCACGAAGGGGCCGTACATGGCGATCGGCTCGTTGATCGGCCGCCCGCCCAGGACCACGACGTCGAGGGCCGGCGTGCGCGACTCCTGGTGCACGGCGCCGCGCACGGTCACCGTGTCGCCGGGGCCGAGCACCGCGAGCTGGCCGGTGCGCACCGGGGCGCCGTCGATGCCGACCGAGCCGGCGCCGGAGAGCACGTAGACCAGCGCGTTGAAGTCCGGCCGCCACGGGAGGTCCAGCGTCGCGCCGGGGGCCACGGTCGCGTGCACCATCGCCATCGGGGTGTACGTCGAGCCGGGGCCGGTGTGCCCGCCCACCTCGCCGGCGATCACCCGCAGCAGCGCACCGGCGTCGGCGCTGGCGAGCAGCACCGACTCCCGGGCGCGCAGGTCCTGGTAGCGGGGCTCGACCCACTTCTGCGCCCGCGGCAGGTTCACCCAGAGCTGGAGCCCGTGGAACAGGCCGCCGCTCACGACCAGCTCCTCCGGCGGCCGCTCGATGTGCAGGACGCCGCCGCCGGCGGTCATCCACTGGGTGTCGCCGTTGCTGATCGTCCCGCCGCCGCCGTGGGAGTCGGCGTGCTCGAACGTGCCGTCGATGAGGTAGGTGACGGTCTCGAAGCCGCGGTGCGGGTGCCAGGAGGTGCCCTTGGGCTCGCCGGGGGCGTACTCGACCTCACCCATCTGGTCCATGTGGATGAAGGGGTCGAGCGCGCGCAGGTCGACGCCGGCGAACGCGCGGCGCACCGGGAAGCCCTCGCCCTCGAAGCCCGAGGGCGCCGTCGTGACCGAGCGGGTGCGGCGGCGCACCGTGCGGGGTGCGGGCAGCGGGACGCGCGGCAGGGTGGTGGTGTCCTCGACGGTCACGGCGGGCATGCCGGCCTCCTTGGTTGAGGGCTCAACTAGTGTCAGCGTAACCCCGGGGACGCGCCGTGTCTTCCCTCGATACCGGGACCGCCGTGGTCCCGGGGGGAGCGGGCGTCGGATACTGGGGGCCCATGACTCCTCCCCGCAGCCGATGAGCGCCCCCGTCAACCTGGTCAACCTCGAGCGGGTGCACAAGGCGCACGGCACCACCGTGGTCCTCGACGACGTCTCGCTCGGCGTCGCCGCCGGCGAGCGCATCGGGATCGTCGGCCGCAACGGCGGTGGCAAGAGCACGCTGCTCTCGCTGATCACCGGCGCCGACGAGCCGGACTCCGGCCGGGTGACCCGCCGCGGTGACCTCGCGATGGGGGTGCTCGACCAGTCCGGCACCCTCCCGCCCGGGACGACGGTGCGCGACGTCGTGCTGCCGCCGTCGATGTTCGCCGCCGAGCACGAGTGGGCCGGCGACCCGGCCGTCCGCTCGGTGCTCACCGGCCTGGAGCTCGACCGGCTCGGCCTGGACGCTCCCGTCGCCCCCATGTCCGGTGGCGAGCGCCGCCGCGTGGCCCTGGCCGCCCAGCTCATCCGGCCGCTGGACCTGCTGGTGCTCGACGAGCCCACCAACCACCTCGACGTCGAGGGCGTGGCCTGGCTCGCCGGGTACGTGAAGCAGCGCAGCGGCGGCCTGGTCGTCGTCACCCACGACCGCTGGTTCCTCGACGAGGTCTGCACCACCACGTGGGAGGTCGCCGACGGGGACGTCCACTCCTACGACGGCGGGTACTCGGCGTACACGCTGGCCCGGGCCGAGCGGGCGCGGATCGCCTCGGTCACCGAGGAACGCCGGCTGAACCTGGTGCGCAAGGAGCTGGCCTGGCTGCGCCGCGGCCCGCCGGCGCGGACCAGCAAGCCGAGGTTCCGCATCGAGGCCGCCCAGGCGCTGATCGCCGACGAGCCGCCGGCGCGCGACTCGATGGCGCTGAAGGGGTTCGCCGCCCGGCGCCTCGGCAAGACGGTCTACGACGTCGAGGACGTCGACTACGCCGTGCCCACCGAGGACGGTCCGCGGACCCTGTTCCGGGACCTGACCTGGCACGTCGGCCCGGGCGACCGGATCGGCATCGTCGGCGTCAACGGGGCGGGCAAGACCTCGCTGCTGCGGCTGCTGGTGGGCGAGACCGAGCCGGACGCCGGCACCGTCGTCGTCGGGCAGACCGTGGCGCCGGCCTACCTGTCGCAGCACGTCACCGAGCTGCCCCGGACCCTGCGCGTGGTGGAGGCGGTGCAGGAGGTCGCCCGCGTGGCCCGGATCGGCAACCAGGAGATCTCCGCCTCGTCGCTGGCCGAGCGGTTCGGCTTCGCGGCGAACCGGCAGTGGACGCCGGTCGGCGACCTCTCCGGTGGCGAGCGGCGGCGGCTCCAGCTGCTGCGGCTGCTCATGGCCGAGCCGAACGTGCTGGTCCTCGACGAGCCCACCAACGACCTGGACATCGACACCCTGACCGCGCTCGAGGACCTGCTCGACAGCTTCCCGGGCACCGTCCTGGTGGTCAGCCACGACCGCTACTTCGTCGACCGGGTCTGCGACAAGGTCGTGGCGCTGCTCGGCGACGGGTCGCTGGCCGAGCTCCCCGGCGGGGTCGAGGAGTACCTGCGCCGCCGGGCCGCCGGTGGTGCCCCGCTGACCACCGCGGCCGGCAGCGACGGCCCACGTCCGGTGGGCGCGCCCTCGACGTCGGCCCCGGCGGTGTCGGCGGCCGAGGCGCGGGCGGCGAAGAAGGAGGCCGCCAAGCTGGAGCGGCGGATGCTCAAGCTGGACGCCGACGAGAAGAAGCTGCACGAGCAGCTCGCCGCGGCCGCCACCGACTACGCCAAGGCGGCCGAGCTCGACGCCCGGCTTAAGGAGCTGCAGGCGGAGAAGGAGCAGGTCGAGGAGGAGTGGCTGGCCGCCGCGGAGACCGCGGAGGGCTGAGCGGCACGTCCGCGGTCGTCCCTCGGCGCGCCGGCCGCCGTCCTCCCTCACCGCAGAGCGTCCTCCCTCACGGTGCACGGCGAGGGAGGACGCTCGATGACCAGGGAACCTGATCGTGGCCGGGGTGGTCAGGCGGTCGCGGTCGCGGTCTCGGCGCGGTGCCGCTGGATCATCCGCAGCCCGATCACCACCGCCGGGACGGCGCCGACCAGCGCGAACGCCGCGAACGGCAGCGGCTCGAAGGCCATCGAGGCGGACAGCCCCAGCGCCGCCAGGGCCGGGACGAGCAGCCACCAGCTGGTGACGCCGGCGCGGGCCAGCCCGGCGTAGACCACCAGCGGGCCGAGCAGCCCGAGCAGGGTCAGGGTGCCCGCGACGCCGACCGCCGCGGAGCCGGAGACGTCCTCGAACAGGGCCAGCGCGGTCGCCGGGTCCAGCTCGCGGCCGATGGCCCCGGTCCAGTGGTCGAACAGCACCAGGACGGTCACGCTCACCAGCCCGATCGCCGACAGGAGCGCCCCGGTGATCGTCGTGGCGCTGCCGCGGCGACCGCGGACGAGCGCCGGCGCCGCGAGCCAGGCCAGCGCGAGGGCGAGGTTGCCGTAGTGCAGCAGCATCGCCGAGAGCGCCGTGCGGCCCTCGTCGCGGGCGAGCGCGGCGAGGTAGTCCTCGTTCGCCATGGAGGCCTGCGGCGGGGAGGTCGCCATGCCGGCGACGTAGAGCAGGGAGCCGGCGATCAGCGCGCCGCCGGCGATCGGCAGCAGCCGCGAGCCGGCGGACCGGACGGGCCGCCCGTCGACGGTGTCGGCGGTCGTCGTGGCGCTGGGGGAGACGAGGTTCGAGGTCATGGCCCAGAAGCTAGGAACCGGTGGGGGTCCGGGGCATCCGCCCGAGCGCACCGACCGGGGTCCGTCGTGCGGGGGACGCGCCGGGCCGCGCGTTCGGCCGCGAGGGGGATGCCTGCGGGGCCGTGCGGCCAATAGCGTGCGCGCCATGCCCCGCTGGACCGGCTCCCCGACCGCCCGACACCTCTTCTGGCCGGCGGTGGGCGGCCTGGTGGGGGCGCTCTCGCTGGCCGAGTGGCTGCTCGAGGGGCTCGAGCACAGCCTCGCGCTGGCCGCCCCCGGCGTCCTGGTGGCCCTGCTGCTCGCGGCGTGCCCCCGCCGGCCTGCGGCCACCGCCGTGCTCGGCGCGGTGACCGTCGCGGTGAACCTGCTCGGCGGCGCGCCCGGTCCGGGGGGCGCCCAGCTGGTCGGCATGGGGCTGCTGGTCGGCCATGCCGTCGCGGTCCTCCCGGCGCGGCGCGGTGCGGCGACGGCGGCGGTCTCCATGGTCCTGGCCACCGTGCTGGGATCGGTGCTGGCACCCAACCCCTGGGAATCGATCTTCTACGTCCTGGTGCTCGGCGCGGCCGCCGCGGTGGGCAGCCTCGTGGCGCAGTCCCGGCGCCGCGCCACCGAGCTGCAGGTGCTCGCCGCCCGGCTGGCCGAGCAGCAGGAGGCGGTCGCCGCCTCGGCCGCGGTCGCCGAGCGGGCCCGCATCGCCCGGGAGGTGCACGACTCGGTGGCCCACGCGGTGAGCGTGATGGTGCTGCAGATGGGCGGCCTGCGCCGGCTGCTGCCCGACCACCCCGAGGCCCAGGAGGTGCTGCGCGGCCTGGAGCGCCTCGGTCGCGACTCGGTGGACGAGATGCGGCGGGTCGTGGGCATCCTCCGCGAGGGCTCGGGCGGCGCACCCGCGCCGCAGCCCTCGCTGAGCCGGCTCGAGCCCCTCCTCGACGAGCTGCGGGCCGGCGGGATGCCGGTCGAGCTGGTCGTCACCGGCTGGCCGGTCGAGCTGCCGCAGCTGGTCGACGTCTCGGCCGTGCGGATCGTGCAGGAGGCGCTGTCCAACGTGCTGCGCCACGCCGGCGCCGCCGCCACCCGCGTCGAGCTGGGCTGGACGCCCGACCGGCTCACCGTCACCGTCACCGACGACGGCCGGGCGCGCGTGCCCGTGCCACCGCCCGCGCCGGCCGGCCTCGGTGGTCACGGCCAGCTGCACATGCGGGAGCGGGCCGGCGTGGCCGGCGGGCACCTCGACGTCGGCCCCGTGCGGGGCGGCGGTTACCGGGTGCGGGCGGTCTTCCCGCTGCCGGCACGCGGCGGCGCGACCCGGGCCGGTGCGGCCACGCTCGGCGAGACGGTGCCGGCGTGATCCGCGTGGTGCTCGTCGACGACCAGGCGATGGTCCGCACCGGGCTGCGCATGGTGCTGGCCGCCGAGCCGGACATCGAGGTGGTGGGCGAGGCCGCCGACGGTGCCGACGGCGTCCGCGCGGTCTCCCGGCTGCGCCCCGACGTCGTCCTGCTCGACGTCCGCATGCCCGGGATGGACGGGCTGGAGGCGGCCCGGCGCATCCTCGCCGAGGAGCTCCCCACCCGCGTCGTCGTCCTGACCACCTTCGACGAGGACGAGTACGTGTCCGCGGCGCTGCGCGCCGGGGTGAGCGGCTTCCTGCTCAAGGTGGCCCCGCCCGAGGACCTGGTCGCCGCCGTGCGCACGGTCGCCGCCGGTCAGGGGCTGCTCGACCCGGCGGTGACGCTGCGGGTGATCGAGTCCTTCGCCGCCGCGCCCGCGCCGGACCCGGGGCGGGCTGCCGCGCTGCGCACGCTGACCGACCGGGAGACCGACGTCCTCGCGCTGGTGGCCGCAGGGCTCTCCAACGCCGAGATCGCCGCCCGGCTCCACCTCGGCGAGGCGACGGTCAAGACCCACGTGAGCCGGGTGCTGCTCAAGCTGGGCCTGCGCGACCGGGTGCAGGCGGTGGCCTTCGCCTACGAGAGCGGGCTGCTCACGCCGGGCGGACGCCGAGGTCCGGCACTAACCTGAGATCACCGCCGGTCGTCCCTGGACGTCTGTGGTCGTCCCCGAGCCCACCGAGACTCCCGGAGACCCGTGCTCGCACTCCTGCTCCTGCATCTGGTGGCCGCCGTCCTGGCGCCCGTCCTCGTGCGCTGGTGGGGGCGGACGGCGTTCCTCGCGCTGGCCCTGGTGCCGGCGGCGGGGTTCGTCTGGGTGCTCGCCCAGCTGGGGCGGGTGACCGGCGGCGGCGAGGTGGCCGAGACCGTCCCGTGGGTGCCGGCGCTGGAGCTGGAGATCGCCCTGCGGCTGGACGCGCTGGCGCTCACCTTCGCGCTCCTGGTCACCGGGGTCGGCGCCCTGGTGCTCGTCTACTGCGCGCGCTACTTCGAGCCCCACGACGAGGCGACGCCGCGGTTCGCGGGCAACCTGACGGCGTTCGCCGGTTCCATGCTGGGCCTCGTCCTGGCCGACGACCTGCTGATGCTCTACGTGTTCTGGGAGCTCACCACCGTCTTCTCGTTCCTGCTGATCGGCGGGTCGGGGACCAAGCTGGCCGCCCGGCGGGCGGCGAGCCAGGCGCTGATCCTCACCACGGCGGGTGGCCTGGCCATGCTGGTCGGGCTGATCATGCTGGGCGAGACGAGCGGCAGCTACCTGCTCTCGGAGGTGGTCGCCGACCCGGGGAGCGGCCCGCTGCTGGTGGCCGGGACGATGCTGGTCATCGCCGGCGCGGTGACCAAGTCGGCGATGATCCCCTTCCACTTCTGGCTGCCCGCCGCCATGGAGGCGCCGACCCCGGTCAGCGCCTACCTGCACGCCGCCGCCATGGTGAAGGCCGGCATCTACCTCGTGGCGCGGCTCGCGCCGGGGTTCGCCGACGTGCCCGGCTGGCGGCCGGTCGTCCTCGGCCTCGGTGTGGCCACGATGCTGGTCGGCGGCTACCGCGCGCTGCGGCAGAACGACCTGAAGCTGCTGCTGGCCTTCGGCACGGTCAGCCAGCTCGGCTTCCTCATGGTGCTCGTCGGCGGGGGCAGCCGGGAGCTGGCCGCCGCCGGGCTGGCGATGACGCTCGCCCACGCCCTGTTCAAGTCCACCCTCTTCCTCACCGTGGGCGTCATCGACCACGCCACGGGGCTGCGCGACCTCCGCAAGCTCTCCGGGCTGGGGCGGCGGTTGCCGGTCCTGGCGGCGATCGGCACGCTGGCCGCGGCGTCGATGGCCGGCCTCCCGCCGCTGCTCGGGTTCGTGGGCAAGGAGGCGGCCTTCACCGCGCTGTGGGAGGGCGGGCTGCCCGACCGGACCGCCGCCGTCGTCGTCCTCGCCGGCCTGGTCCTCGGTTCGGCCCTGACGGCCGGCTACACCGCCCGGTTCCTGTGGGGCGCCTTCGCCCGCAAGCCGGGGCTCGACCCCACCGAGCCCGCCGAGCTCGTGCATCCCCCGGGCGCGCTGTTCCTCGCCGCGCCGGCGACGCTGGCGCTGACCGGGCTGCTCGCCGGGCCGGCCAGCCCGCTGCTGGAGCCGCTGGTCGCCCGCTACGCCGACACCTTGCCGCTGCTCGTCCCCGAGGTGGAGAAGCTGGCGCTGTGGCACGGCTGGCAGCCGGCCCTGGCGCTGTCGGCGCTCACCCTGCTCGGCGGCGCGGCCCTGTTCGCCGCACGCTCGGCGGTCTTCCGCACGCAGCGGCGGCTCGCCGTCGGCGCCTCCGCGGACGAGGGGTACTGGAACACCCTCCAGGCGCTCGACCGGCTCGCGGTCCTGGTCACGGGCACGACGCAGCGCGGGTCGCTGCCGGCCTACCTGGGCACCATCCTCGTCGTCGTCCTCGCGCTGCCGGGGTCGATCCTGCTGTTCCAGGCGCCGTGGCCGGGGGAGTGGCGGGCGTGGGACAGCCCGATCCAGGCCCTCGTCGGGGCGGTGGTGCTGCTCGCCGCGGCCATGGCGCTGCGGATCCGCCAGCGGCTCTCGGCGGTGCTCGTCGTCGGCGTCACCGGGTACGGGCTGGCCGTCCTCTTCGCGCTGCAGGGCGCCCCCGACCTCGCCCTCACCCAGTTCCTGGTCGAGACGCTGACGCTGGTCGTCTTCGTGCTCGTGCTGCGCAAGCTGCCCAAGGACATCACCGAGCGGCACCGTCCGCGGGAACGGGTCGGCCGCGGTCTGCTCGCCGTGGCGGTCGGCGCGCTGATGGCCGCCGCCGGCGCGGTGGCGCTGAGCGCCCGCACCGCGACGCCGGTCTCGGTGGACCACCCCGAAGCCGCCTACGACTTCGGTGGGGGTGAGAACGTCGTCAACGTGACCCTGGTCGACATCCGGGCCTGGGACACCCTCGGGGAGATCTCGTTGGTGGTGGTCGCCGCCACCGGGGTGGCCAGCCTCGTGTTCCTGCGCCGGCGCACCGGCGTCGTCGACCGGCTGGACCCCGTGCAGCTGGCGCGGCAGCAGCGCTCCTCGCGCCGGGCGCCCCGCGGTCAGTGGCTGGCCGCCTCCGCGGTGCTGGCACCCGAGCGGCGGTCGGTGATCCTCGAGGTCATCACCCGGGTGCTGTTCCACACGATCCTGGTCTTCTCGCTCTTCCTGCTGTTCAGCGGGCACAACGAGCCGGGCGGGGGCTTCGCGGGCGGCCTGGTCGCCGGCCTGGCCCTGGTCCTGCGCTACCTCGCCGGCGGCCGCTACGAGCTCGGCGAGGCCGCCCCGGTGGACCCCGGCCTGCTGCTGGGGGTCGGGCTGCTCTTCGCCGGGGGCACCGGCGTCGTCGGGCTGGCGCTGGGCGCCGACGTGCTGCAGACGGCGATCCTCGAGACCACGCTGCCGGTGCTCGGCGACGTCAAGCTCGTGACCTCGCTGTTCTTCGACATCGGCGTCTACCTGATCGTCGTCGGGCTGGTGCTGGACATCCTGCGCAGCCTCGGGGCGGAGCTGGACCGGCAGGTCGACGAGGACGACCCCATCGACGTCGCACCGGGAGAGGTGGTCCTCCGATGACCCCCACCGTCGTCCTGCCGGTGATCATCGGCGGCCTCTACGCGGCCGGCGTCTACCTGCTGCTGGACCGCAGCCTCACCCGCGTCCTGCTGGGCTTCCTGCTGCTGGGCAACGCCACCAACCTGCTGCTGCTGTCGGCCGGCGGGGCCGCCGGGCTGGCGCCGATCCTGGGGTACGCCGAGCCGGAGGAGATGAGCGACCCCCTGCCGCAGGCGCTGATCCTCACCGCGATCGTGATCACCTTCGGGATCGCGGCGTTCGTGCTGGCGATCATCTACCGGTCCTGGCGGCTGGTGCGGCAGGAGGTGATCGAGGTCGACGAGGAGGACCGCCGCATCGCCCGCCGCTCCGACACCGACGCCGACGACATCGACCCCGACGACCTGGCGCCCGAGGACCGGCCGGCCATGCACGCCGACACGCTGGCGGCCGACCGGGAGCGGGACACCGACGCCGAGCGCGGGTTGGCGCGGCAGTACTCCGGGATCCCGTCCGACGACGTGGACCTCCCGCCGACCCGGCGGAGGAAGCGGTGATCCGCGTCCTCACGCCGCTGCCGGTGCTGCTGCCGCTGCTCGGGGCGGCGGCGGCGCTGCTGGTCGGCGGCCGGCACCCGCGGGTGCAGCGGACGCTGAGCGTCGTCGTCCTGTCCGCGGTGCTCGCCGTCTCGGTCGCGCTGCTGCTCCTCGCCGACGCCGACGGCGCGGACGCGATCTCCGTCGGCGGGTGGCCGGTGCCGCTCGGCATCGTGCTCGTCGTGGACCGGCTGTCCGCGCTGATGCTGGTCGTCGCCGCCACCGTGGCGCTCGGGGTGCTCGTCTTCGCCGTCGGCCAGGGCGCGGCCGACGGCGACGAGGAGACGCCGATCTCGATCTTCCACCCGACGTTCCTGGTGCTCATCGCCGGCGTGGCCAACGCGTTCCTCGCCGGTGACCTCTTCAACCTCTACGTCGGTTTCGAGATCCTGCTGACCGCGAGCTACGTGCTCCTGACGCTCGGGGGCTCGGCGCCGCGCATCCGGGCCGGCGTCACCTACATCATCGTGAGCCTGCTCAGCTCGCTGCTGTTCCTGGCGGCGATCGGGCTGGTGTACGGGGCGACCGGCACGGTGAACATGGCGCAGCTGGCCGTGCGGCTGCAGGAGCTGCCGGAGGGCACCCAGCTGCTGCTCCAGGCGATGCTGCTGATCGCCTTCAGCATCAAGGCGGCGGTCTTCCCGCTGTCGGCGTGGCTGCCCGACAGCTACCCGACCGCGCCCGCGCCGGTCACCGCGGTGTTCGCCGGCCTGCTCACCAAGGTCGGCGTCTACGCGATCATCCGCACGCAGACGCTGCTGTTCCCAGGCGGTGCGCTGGACACGGTGCTCATGTGGGCGGCGCTGGCCACCATGCTGATCGGCATCCTGGGAGCGGTCGCCCAGACCGACATCCGGCGGATCCTCTCCTTCACCCTGGTCAGCCACATCGGGTACATGGTGTTCGGCATCTCCCTGGCCTCCCAGGCCGGGCTGGCCGGGGCGATCTTCTACGTCGTCCACCACATCGCGATCCAGACCACCCTCTTCCTCGTCGCCGGCCTCGTCGAGCGGCAGGGCGGCTCCACCGGCGTCGACCGGCTCGGCGGGCTGGCGGCGGCGTCCCCGGTGCTGGCGGTCCTGTTCTTCATCCCCGCGATGAACCTGGCCGGGATCCCGCCGTTCTCGGGCTTCATCGGCAAGCTGGGCCTGCTCGAGGCCGGCATCGCCGACGGGGGGTGGCTCCCGCTCGTGCTGGTGGGCGGGGGGGCGGTCACCAGCCTGCTGACCCTGCTGGCGATCTCCCGGGTCTGGAACCGGGCGTTCTGGCGGCCCGCGACCCAGTCGCCGCTCGGTGACACCGACGACGCCGCGGCGGCCGACGCCGGGCCCGAGCTCGCACCCGGGCCGGTCCCGGGCCCGGCCGAGCAGGAGCAGCCCGTCGCGGAGAAGGAGCCGGCCACGGAGGACGAGCCGGTGGGCACCGCGGCCGGCGGGCGCGCGGAGGCCCGGCGGGCGGCCTGGGAGCGGCACACCGCCGTGGCGACGGCGACGGCGCCGCCCACCGACGGGCTCGGGGACGACGACGAGCGGGAGCGGCCGCGACAGCCGCTGCCGCGGGTGATGGTCGGGTCGACCGCCGCGATGGTGGTGGTGACCGTCGCCCTGACAGCCCTGGCCGGGCCGCTGTACGACGTCGCCGGCCGGGCCGCCGGGGACCTGCTGGACCGGGGCCCCTACATCTCGTCGGTCTTCGGCGGGGAGGAGGTCCCGTGACCGGCGACCCCGCGCCCGCGGCGACGCACCGGTTGCGGCACCAGCTCCCGCTCCTGGTCTGGCTGGTGCTGGTCTGGAACCTGCTCTGGGGCACCTGGTCGTGGGCCAACCTGCTCGGCGGGGTCGTCGTCGCGCTCGCCGTCACGCTGCTCCTGCCCCTGCCCCCGGTCGAAGGCGGGGCGCGCGTCCGGCCGATCGCGTTCGTGCGCTTCCTGTCCTACTTCGTGGTGGACCTGGTCAGCTCCGGTGCCCTCGTGGCGTGGCAGACCGTGCGCCCGTCGGGCATCGACCGCAGCGCGATCGTCACGGTGCAGCTGCGCACGGACTCCGACCTGCTGCTCACCATCCTGTCCGAGTCGCTGACCCTGGTGCCCGGCTCGATGGTCATCGACCTGGACCGGGAGCGCCGGACGCTCGGGCTGCACATCCTGCACGTGCGCCACGAGGCCGACGTCGAGCGGCAGCGCGCCTCCGTGCTGGCCCAGGAGGAGCGGGTGGTGCGGGCCTTCGGCTCGCCGGACGACATCGCGGCGCTCGGGCTCGCACCCGGCGAGGAGCTGCCGCGGGCGGGACGGAGGACGCCGTGACCGTGGTCTTCTGGCTCGGGTACGGGCTGCTGGGGGTCGGCGCGCTGCTGGCGCTGGTCCGCCTGGGCATCGGCCCCTCGCTGCTCGACCGCGTGGTGGCCACCGACACCCTGCTGGTGATCATCGCGGCCGGGCTGGCCGTCCACGCGGGCCTGCAGCGGGACCCGACCGTGGTCCCGGTGCTCGTGGTGGTGTCGCTGCTGGCCTTCGTCGGCTCGGTGTCGGTGGCCCGGTACATCGGCGGGATGCTGCTCCGGTCCACGACGGACGGCCAGGACGTGGGGCTCCCGGAGTCTGCCGAGGAACGGGCGGCCCGGGACGCGGAGGCGGGACGATGACCGGGTTGCGGACGGCGGCCGACGTCATCGCCATCGTCTTCCTGCTGCTGGGTTCCTTCCTGTGCCTCACCGCGGGGCTCGGGCTGCTGCGCTTCCCCGACGTCCTCACCCGCATGCACGCCGGCACCAAGCCGCAGGTGCTGGGCGTGCTGCTGATCATGGTCGGTGCGGCGATCCGCCTGCAGGGCTGGTCGGCGACGTGGATGCTGCTGCTGGTCGCCGCCTTCCAGATGCTCACCGCGCCGGTGAGCGCGCACATGATCAGCCGGGTCGCCTACCGACGGCGGCACGTGCGCCGGGACCGGCTGCTGGTCGACGAGCTGCGCTCCGAGCGGCGGCCGGACCGGGTGTACCGCGGTGACGAGCCGGCCGACGCCCCGCCGGAGAACCCGGGGCAGGCGCTCGCGGAGAGCCGCCGCGAGGAGCGCCGGGAGGACGGGGCGCGCTGAGCCGCGCGCCCCGTCCCCGCCGGATCAGCGCTCGGCGCGGTTGACCGCGGAGACGACCGCCCGCAGCGAGGCGGTGACGATGTTGGGATCGATGCCCACGCCCCACAGCACCCGGTCGCCCACGGCGCACTCGACGTAGGCGGCGGCCCGGGCGTCACCGCCGGCGGACATCGCGTGCTCGGCGTAGTCGAGCACGCGGACGTCGACGTCCAGGCTCTTCAGGGCGTCGACGAACGCCGCGATCGGGCCGTTGCCGCGGCCCTCGACGGTCACCGGGACGCCGGCGTCGACCAGTTCGACGACCATCTCGTCGACCTGTCCGTCACCGTGCGCGGTGTGCCGGTGCCCGGTGAGGGAGAACCGGCCCCACGGGGCGGCCGGGTCGGGCAGGTACTCGTTGCTGAACGCCGTCCACATCTGCTGGGCGGTGACCTCGCCGCCCTCGTCGTCGGTGTGCCGCTGGACGACCGCGCTGAACTCGATCTGCAGCCGGCGCGGCAGGTCCAGGTGGTTCTCGGTCTTCATGATGTAGGCGACGCCGCCCTTGCCGGACTGGCTGTTCACCCGGATGACGGCCTCGTAGCTGCGGCCGACGTCCTTGGGGTCGATCGGCAGGTACGGCACCGCCCAGGTCTGCTGCTCCACCGGGACGCCGGCGGCGGCCGCGTCGGCCTCCAGCGCCTTGAAGCCCTTGTTGATCGCGTCCTGGTGCGAGCCGGAGAAGGCGGTGTAGACCAGGTCACCGCCGTAGGGGTGCCGCTCGTGCACGCCCAGCTGGTTGCAGTACTCGACGGTGCGGCGGATCTCGTCGATGTCGGAGAAGTCGATCTGCGGGTCGATGCCCTGGCTGAACAGGTTCAGGCCCAGGGTGACCAGGTCGACGTTGCCGGTGCGCTCGCCGTTGCCGAACAGGCAGCCCTCGATGCGGTCGGCGCCGGCGCGGTAGCCGAGCTCGGCGGCGGCGACGGCGGTGCCGCGGTCGTTGTGCGGGTGCAGGCTCAGCACGACGGAGTCGCGGCGGCCGATGTTCCGGTGCACCCACTCGATCTGGTCGGCGTAGACCGTCGGCTCGGCCATCTCGACGGTCGCCGGCAGGTTGATGATCGTCGGGCGCTCGGGCGTGGGCTCCCAGACGTCCATGACCGCGTTGCAGATCTCGACGGCGAAGTCGAGCTCGGTGCCGGTGAACGACTCGGGGGAGTACTCGAAGCGGATGTCGGTCTCGCCCATCTGCTCGGCGAGCTTGCGCACCACCTGGGCGCCGTGGACGGCGATGTCGACGATCCCGGCCCGGTCGAGGCCGAACACGACCCGCCGCTGCAGGGTGGAGGTCGAGTTGTAGAGGTGCACGATCGCCTGCTTGGCGCCGCGCAGGGACTCGAAGGTGCGCTCGATCAGCTCGTCGCGCGCCTGGGTGAGCACCTGGATCGTCACGTCGTCGGGGATCAGGTCGTCCTCGATCAGCTGGCGGACGAAGTCGTAGTCGGTCTGGCTGGCCGCCGGGAAGCCGACCTCGATCTCCTTGTAGCCCATGCGTACGAGCAGATCGAACATCCGCCGCTTGCGGTCGGGCGTCATCGGGTCGATCAGCGCCTGGTTGCCGTCGCGCAGGTCGACGGCGCACCAGCGCGGGGCCTGCGTCGTGATCCTGTCGGGCCAGGTGCGGTCGGGCAGCACCACCGGGGTGAAGGGCGCGTAGCGGTGGATCGGCATGCCGGAGGGCTGCTGCGGGTGGCGGGCGTGCGGGTGGGTCTCGCTCATGGGAGGGCTCCTGTGGCGGGTGCCGTGCGCGGGGGGTGCGCACGGGCTCCGGGACGGTCAGCGGACGCCGGGGACGCCAGGACACCGCGGCGAGGGGGCCGACCTAGGAGAGGGCCTCGCCGCGGCGGGTAAGCAGGAGGCTGCCGCGCACGCCGCCACGGTAGCAGCGCGCCGGCCGGGGGCGCAGGAGCACGCTCAGCCCACGGCGCAGCGGCAGGGGCAGCCGTCGGGGTGGAACGGCCGCCCGCCGTCGTCGCCCCCGGTGACATCGGCGGGGCCTCGGCCCCGTCCTCGTCCAGCAGGACCAGTCGGAGCCGGCCGAGCGCAGCCGCCCTGGCCAGCGCGGTCGCCGGCAGGTCCCGCCGCCCGGTCCCGGCCTGGGCCACTGCGGACTGGGAGAGGTCGCACGCCTCGGCCAGCTCCCGCTGGGACAGGTCGGCCTGCCGGCGGATGCGCCGCAGGAGGCCCGGTAGGTCGAACGGATCTCGCTGCACCGCGCCACTGTCCGGATGCCCTGCACCGGTCGGGCTCCCGCGAGCGGGACGGTGGAGGAGCCGGCCGCCTGTGGACAGCCGCCGCGAGCCGGACGGGGTGCCTCCTGGCTGCGGGGTGCCCGGCGGGGGACCTGTGCCGCGCAGCGGGCGGTCAGAACCGCTTGCGCAGCCGCAGGCGCAGCGGGCGGCCGTCGGGGTCGACCAGCAGCCGGTAGACCGGCGTGGCCCACAGCCGGGTGTGCCAGGCGAGCTTCTCCGGGCGGTGCGGCCGCAACCGCCCGGGCGGGCGCGGGCCCTTCCGGCCGCCCTCGTGCCACTCGGCCAGCGCCGCCGCGCGCTGCTCGAGCGTCGCGACGAAGCGGTCGGGGTCCAGCAGCAGGGCGTCCTCGCCGCCGTCTGGATCGAGGTCCAGGTGCTCGCGCGCCAGTTCCAGCCGCAGGTCGCGCGCCAGCGTGCGCGCGCAGTCACCGGTCCCCGCCGGGTCCAGCGGCTCCCGCACGTCGATCGTCGTGTCCAGGACGGCGGTCGACAGCTCGCTGTCGTGGGTCCACGAGCGGCGGTTGAAGTTGTCGCTGCCGATGCACGCCCAGACGTCGTCGACGACGCACACCTTCGCGTGCACGTAGACCGGCGTCCCCGCGTGGTTCTCGACGTCGAAGACGTGCACCCGGTCCTCACCGCCCGCCTGCACGCAGAGGTCGATCGCCTGCCGGCGGCCCACGTACTGCGGCGTCGCGTTGAACGCACCCTCCTGGTCGGGGATGCGCGGCACGACCACCACCAGGTGCAGGTCGGGGTGGTCCCGCAGGGCGTCGGCGAACAGCTGCGCGACCTCGCCGGACCACATGTACTGGTCCTCGAGGTAGATCAGCCGCCGGGCGCGGCGCACCGCCTTCGAGTAGCCGCGGGCCACCGAGCGCTCCCCCTCGGGGGCGAAGTCGTAGCGGGGGAGGATCTTCGGGTAGGTCCGCAGGATCTGGACCAGGTGCGGCCCGGCGGGCGGGGGCGGCGGCAGCTCGGGCGGCAGCGGCGCGGGGTCCAGCCGGGCCCGGCGGAACCGGTCGACCAGGTAGGCGATCGGGTTGCCCTGGACGGGGCTGGTCGGGTCGTCCCAGCGCTCGCGGAACGCCGTCTCCAGGGCGGCCACCGCCGGTCCGCGGACCTCGGCCTGGACGTCGTGCCACGGCGGCGTGGGGCCGTAGGCGGAGTGCATGTCGACCGCCTGCGGGTCGCCGTGGTGCCGCCCGTCGTCGCGGCGGCTGTGGCACAGGTCGATGCCCCCGGCGAACGCGACGTCGCGCGACGGGTCCGCGGGGCACCGTGCGACCACGATCTTCTGGTGGTGGCTGCCGACCCGGCGGACGCGCTGGTCGAGCACGACCTTCCCGCCGTCCTCCTCGATCTCCCGGTCCAGCGACCGGTTCTGCTCCTTGCTGTAGGAGAGGGCGTCGGTGTGCGAGCGCCACACCAGGCCGCGCACGTCCACCCCGCGGCGCGATGCGGCGCTGAACAGCTCGTCCACGGTCGGCCCGTCGGGCCGCAGCCGCTGGTCGGGGTCACCGCGCCAGTCGGTGAACCACAGCCGGTCACCTTCACCCAGCTGCTCGACCACCTCGACGAGCCGGTCGAAGTAGACCGACCCGTGCACCAGGGGGCGGACCAGGTTCCCCTCCGTCCAGGCCGGGACGGCGGCGCCGAGGTTGTCGCGCTCCTCGGAGGTGAGCAGCCAGCGGCTCGGATCGTCCACCCGGTGATCACAACCGCCCCGGCGGCCGGATGCAAGCGCCCGGCTCGTGGAGGACCTCGGTAGCCTCATGTCCCGTGGCCCTCGTCGTCCAGAAGTACGGCGGCTCGTCCGTCGCCTCCGCAGAGCACATGAAGCGCGTCGCGGAGCGGATCGTCGCAGCCAAGAACAACGGCGACGACGTCGTGGTCGTGGTCTCCGCGATGGGCGACACCACCGACGAGCTGCTCGACCTCGCCAGCCAGATCACCGACACCCCGCCCGGTCGCGAGCTCGACATGCTGCTGACCGCGGGTGAGCGGATCTCCATGGCGCTGCTCGCCATCGCCATCTCCGAGCACGGGTACGAGGCGCGCTCCTTCACCGGGTCGCAGGCCGGCGTGATCACCACGTCCAGCCACGGCAAGGCGCGGATCATCGACGTCACCCCGGGCAGGCTGAAGTCGGCGCTGGACGAGGGCTCGGTCGTGATCGTCGCCGGCTTCCAGGGCGTCAGCCAGGACACCAAGGACATCACCACGCTCGGCCGCGGCGGGTCGGACACCACCGCCGTCGCCGTCGCCGCCGCGCTGAACGCCGACGTCTGCGAGATCTACACCGACGTCGACGGCGTCTTCACCGCCGACCCGCGCATCGTCCCCAACGCCCGGCGGCTGGACACCATCACCTACGAGGAGATGCTCGAGCTGGCGGCCTCCGGCGCGAAGGTGCTCATGCTCCGCTGCGTCGAGTACGCCCGCCGCTACGGCATCCCCGTGCACGTCCGCAGCTCCTACTCCCAGCTCCCCGGCACGACCGTGACCGGCTCGATGGAGGACCTCACCGTGGAACAGGCGATCATCTCCGGCGTCGCGCACGACCGCTCCGAGGGCAAGATCACCGTGTTCGGGGTCCCGGACCGGCCGGGCGAGGCGGCGCAGATCTTCCGCGTCCTGGCCGACGCCGAGGTCAACATCGACATGATCGTGCAGAACGTCTCGGCCGAGGCCAGCAAGCTCGCCGACATCTCCTTCACGCTGCCCAAGAGCGACGGGCCCACCGCCCTGGCCGCCCTGGAGAAGGTCAAGCACACCGTCGGCTACACCGACGTCAGCTTCGACCAGCACATCGGCAAGGTCAGCCTGGTCGGCGCCGGGATGCGCTCGCACCCCGGCGTCTCGGCGAAGTTCTTCGGCGCGCTCGCCGACGCCGGGGTGAACCTCGAGCTGATCAGCACCTCGGAGATCCGCATCTCCGTGGTGTGCCGCGACACCGACGTCGACATCGCCGTCCGCGCGGTGCACGACGCCTTCGACCTGGGCACCGACGAGGCGCAGGCCGTGGTCTACGGAGGGACGGGACGATGAGCACCAACGCTGGGCTGCGCGTCGGCATCGTCGGCGCGACCGGGCAGGTCGGCCGGGTCGTGCGCGACCTGCTCGCGGAGCGGTCCTTCCCGCTCGCCGAGCTGCGCTTCTTCGCCTCCGCCCGCTCGGCCGGCAGCACGCTGCCCTGGGCCGGTGGCGGGATCACCGTCGAGGACGCCGCCACCGCCGACCCGACGGGCCTGGACATCGCGATCTTCTCCGCGGGGGCCACCACGTCGCGGGCGCAGGCGCCGCGGTTCGCCGAGGCCGGCGTGACCGTGATCGACAACAGCTCGGCGTTCCGGCGCGACCCCGACGTCCCGCTGGTCGTCAGCGAGGTCAACCCGCACGCGCTGGGCGAGATCCGCAAGGGGATCATCGCCAACCCCAACTGCACGACCATGGCCGCGATGCCGGTGCTCAAGCCGCTGCACGACGAGGCGCAGCTGACCCGCATCGTCGCCAGCACCTACCAGGCGGTCTCCGGCAGCGGCGTGGCCGGCGTGGAGGAGCTGCACGGCCAGGCGAAGGCCGTCGTCGAGAAGGCCGACGCGCTCGCCCACGACGGGTCCGCCGTCGCCTTCCCCGACCCGGTCAAGTACGTCGCCCCGATCGCGTTCAACGTGCTGCCGATGGCCGGCTCCGTCGTCGACGACGGCTCGTTCGAGACCGACGAGGAGCAGAAGCTCCGCAACGAGAGCCGCAAGATCCTCGGCATCCCCGACCTGCGGGTGGCGGGCACCTGCGTGCGGGTGCCGGTGTTCACGGGGCACTCGCTGTCGCTCAACGTCGAGTTCGCCCGGCCGCTGTCGGTCGAGCGGGCCACCGAGCTGCTGCGGGCCGCACCCGGCGTGGAGCTCTCCGACGTCCCGAACCCGCTGCAGGCCGCCGGTCGCGACCCCAGCTACGTGGGCCGCATCCGGCAGGACCAGAGCGTCGACGACGGCCGCGGGCTGGTGCTCTTCGTGAGCAACGACAACCTGCGGAAGGGTGCCGCGCTCAACACCGTCCAGATCGCGGAGCTCATCGCCGCGAAGCGCTGATCGATCCGACCGAGCGCGGGGGCCGGAGGCCTCCCGGTCGGGCGGAGGGACGCGCTCGTCCCAGCTGGGGACGGCTCCTGGCCGCGGTGTCGTCCGGAGGACGACAGCGTCACGGCCGCACGTGGCGGAGGGCGAAGGACAGCGCGACCTCCACCTGGCGGATGGTCTCCTCGATGACCAGCGAGCCGTGGCCGGCGTCGAAGCGGTAGACCTCGTGCGGCTTGCCCAGCCGCTCCAGCTCGCCCAGGTAGTTGTCGATCTGCCGGATCGGGCAGCGCGGGTCGTTGGCGCCCGCGACCACCAGCACCGGGGCGGCGACGGCGTCGACGTAGGTGATGGGGGAGGAGCGCACGTAGACGTCGCGCACCTCCTCCGGTGAGCCGCCGAAGAGCGCCCGGTCGTAGGCCCGCAGGCCCTCCATCTCGTCCTCGTAGGCGGCCAGGTAGTCCGCGACGGGCACCTCGGCGATGCCGGCCGCCCAGCGCTCGGGCTGCGTGCCCAGCCCCAGCAGGGTCAGGAACCCGCCCCAGGAGCCCCCGGAGAGGATCGCCCGCCGCGGGTCGACGACGCCCTCGGCGACCAGCGCGTCGTACACCGCGCCGACGTCCTCCAGCTCGGTCAGCCCCGGCCGCCCGGTGAGCGCGTCGCGCCAGGCCGACCCGTAGCCCGTGGAGCCCCGGTAGTTCACGTGCACGACCGCGTAGCCGGCGTCCACGTAGGCGGCCCGCCGGGCGCGGTAGGAGTCGTCGTCGGCCGCCTCGGGGCCGCCGTGCACCAGGAACGCCGTCGCGTGCGGGCCCTCGCCGGCCGGCCGCACCAGCAGCGCGTGGATCTCACCGCCGGGACCGGGCACCCAGCGGTCCTCCACCGGGTAGGCCGCGGGCGGCTCCTCCTCGCTCACCGTCAGGACGACGGGGCCGTCCGCCCGCCGGATCACCGGCGGCAGCTCGGAGTTCGACCAGGCGAGCTCCACCGTGCCGTCGGGCCGGGCCGTGGCGCCACGGACGACGCCCGGCGGGGTGTCCAGCTTCTCCAGCGCACCGCTGGCCAGGTCGTAGCGGTACAGCTCGCTGCGGGCGGCGTGGTCGTGGCCGACCAGCAGCGCCGAGCCGTCGGGGTACCAGCCGGCGGTGACGTCGCCGGGCAGGTCGAGGACGAGCTCGGTCTCGGTGTCGGCGGCGACGTCCCAGACCAGCAGCTCCTCCCGGCCGCGTCGCTCGTGCCCGACCAGCAGCCGGCGGTCGCCGGGCAGCGGCGCGAACTCCAGCGCGTGCAGGCCGCGGCCCTCGCCGTCCCACTTCTCCGCGACGACGGCGTCGTCGGCGGTGCGCAGGACGCGCAGCGCGGGGTAGCGCGGGTCGCCGTGCTCGGAGTGCGAGATGACCAGCAGCTCGTCGTCGCGGGTGAGCGCGTCCACCGAGGCCGGATCGGGGTGCCGGTAGACGACGCGGGGCGTCCCGTCCGTGGGCGCCACCCACAGCTCGCTGCCGTCGTCCGTCGACCGGCCGATGGCGACCAGCGAGTGCCCGAGCTCGAGGCCCGCCGGGTAGGCGGGCCCCACCTCGGGGACGGCGACGGCGTCATCCCCGCCCTCGAACGGCTGGGTCATCCAGACGCCGAACTCGTCGCCGTCGGTGTCGGCGAACCACCAGATGGTCCCGCCGTCCTGGCTGAGCGTGCCGATCAGCGTGCCGTTGGGCCGGTCGGTCACCTGCCGGTGGGTGCCGGTGGACCGGTCCCACGCGTACTGCTCGACGACGCCGCTGACGTCGGAGCTGTAGAGGTTGCGGTCCGGGGCGTCGAACGCCCAGTCCGGCAGCGACACCCGGGGGACGCGGAACCGGGCCTGCCAGCGGGCGGTGACCTCGGGGGGGAGGGC
>NZ_SSXC01000008.1 GCF_021699055.1 Blastococcus sp. MG754426
GCCAGGGGGGCGGGAGGTGGGCTAGCGGGTCACTCCTCGATCCAGACGTTGGCGACGTCGCCGTTGCGCGTCCAGCTCAGGAACTCGAAGCCGCCGAGGCGCTCGGAGTGCATGGTCGGCGTCTGGGTGAAGGCGACGGGGACCCAGGCGGCGTCCTCGGCCGCGATCCGGTCCGCCTCGGCCCAGGCCGCGTTCGCCGTCTCCTCGTCGGTGGCGGCGAGCGCCTCGTCGATGGCCGCGTTGAACTCCTCGTTGTTCCAGCCACCGAAGTTCGGCGAGCCGGCGCTGTAGGTGCGGCCGTCGAGCATCGGCACCAGGTAGGCCCGGGCGCCGAAGTAGTCCGCCCCCCAGGCGGCCGGGGCGATGTCCCAGACGCCCGCCCGCGTGGCGTCCTCGTTCTGCAGGTACTCGCCGTAGAAGGCGTTCTGCGTGGTCACCAGGAGCTCGACCTGGAAGCCGGCCTCCTCCAGGTCCTGCTGCATGATCGTGGCGATCGTGCGGTAGGGCTCGGTCTCGCGGTAGAGCAGCTTGACCGGCACCCCGTCGGGGTAGCCGGCCTCGGCCAGCATCTCCCGGGCCCGCTCCTGGTCACCGGACGGCGGGACGTCGAGCGGGTTGATCTCCTCGTGCCCCGGGACGACGGGGGGCAGGACCTGGTTGGCGATGGTGGCGACCGCCTCGCCGCCGAGCACCTGCTGGATGGCCTGCTTGTCGACCGCGAAGTTGAGCGCCTGGCGCACCTCGGTCTTGGCGAAGGCGCCGTCGGCGTTCGGGCTCAGCGTGTTGATGACGATGTAGGGCTTGATCCCGCCGTCACCACCGATGACCAGCCGCTCGTCCTGGGCGCGGTAGAGCGCCGGGACCTGCGCCGCCGGGACGACGGCGTCGGAGAACTGCATGTCGACGGTGCCGGCCTCGATCTGCTGCTGCACCGCGGCGGCGTCCTGCCCGACGGCGACCTCGATCCGGTCGACGTAGGCCTCGCGGATCGGGTCGGAGTCGGCATCCCAGACGGGGTTGCGCTCGAGGACGAAGCTCTGGTCCGGCTCGTAGGACGCGATGCGGTACGGGCCCGAGGCGATCATGTTCTGCCGCAGCTCCGGGGAGTCGGGCAGGTAGTCGAGGTACTCGACCGGCTGCGGCGAGGTGAAGACGCCCAGCGAGAGGATGTTGAGGAAGTCCGCCGCCGGCTGCTTGAGCGTGAACTGGACCGTGTGCTCGCCGGTGGCCTGGACGCCGCTGATGTCGTTGTCCTCGATGTAGGCCCGGATGGCCTCGACCGTGCCGTCGACCTCGGCGAAACCGGTGCAGTACTCCTCGAGCCCGGCGATCGTCTCGGTGAAGTAGCTGGCCACCGCGGAGGGCTCGACCGGGTTGCACAGCCGCTCCATCGCCCGGACGACGTCCTCGGCCACGATCTCACGCGGGCCGTCGGGGGCGTCGAACTCGATGCCCTCCTGCATCTCGATGGTGTAGGTCAGGCCGTCCTCGGAGATGCCGCCGTTCTCCACGGTCGGGATCTCCAGGGCGAGGTCCGCGGCCGGGATCGCCGGGCCGCCCTCGTTGTCGGGGTCGATGACCTGCGAGAACAGGTTGCGCGTGGTGGCGCGGTGGATCTGGTACTCGCCGACGCTGTAGGCCGACGAGGGGTCCAGGTGGAGCACATCGGCGTTCCCGGCGAGCTTCAGGGTGCCGCCGGTGCGCGGCTCGCTGCTGCCGTCGGCTTCCGTCCCACCCGAGTCGTCGCCGCAGGCGCTCAGCACCAACGCGGCGACCGCGGCCGTGACGAGGATCCTCTTCTGGTTCATTTCCCGCCTTCTCGCTGTCTCGGGGTTGCTTCCAGCGCAGCCAACCGCGCACCCCGCCTGTTCGTCAAGCGATCACTTGTTCGTTATGCGAACGTAAGCTTCTCGTGACGGCCGGCGGTGCCGGTCAGCGACCGTCGGCGCCGCAGTCGTTCGGGCCGGGGATCTCCAGGCACACCAGGCGCAGCTCGACCTTCTCGAGCTCCTCCTGGGCGTTGTCGACGGCGTACATCGCGTAGAGCGAGACGACCAGGCTCAGCACGGTCAGCGTCACGTTGACGATGACCCCGCGGTCGCGCTCGACGGCAGGGGTGGTCTTCACGGTTCCTCCTGGTGGGTGCGGTGGTGGGCGGACGGCGCGCCGTCCGTGTCGGGGCGCCGCCGCGCGGCGCCCGGTCATGCCACCGGGCGGCGCCCGATGGGGTGCATGGCCGCCCGGTGGAAGTCGACGGAGCCGGCCGCCTCCAGGCGGAGCCCGGCGATGCGCCACCCGCTCCCCGGTGTGCGCACGAAGCGGTGGTGGTACCGCCCCCACAGCTCCCCGTCCGGCGAACCGTCCACGTAGCGGTGCCACGCGTAGAGGTAGCAGGTGCTGCGGGCGGAGTCGTCGCCGTCCAGGACCACCTGCAGGTTGGACACGTGGTGGCTGGTCGCCGCGAAGGTCCCGGCGAGCCCGATCGCGATGGTCCGCGCGATGGCACCGGCCCCGACGATGGTGGGGCTCTCGGGTCCGTAGTCGACGACCGCATCGGGGGTGAAGAGGGCGGCCACGTCGTCGGGCCGGTTCTCGTCGAAGAAGGCGCAGTAGGCGTGCACCAGGTCGGCCACGGCCTGCCGGTCGCCGATCTCCCGCACGGCACGGGCAAGATCCATCGGCGGGAACCTCCTCCCTCGGTGTGGCGGGCGGCCGGCGCCCGATGCTGCCGCCGGCGGCGGGGGCGGGCTCCACCGCCCGGCGCCCCGTCCGCCGGACCGGTCTGCCGTTCGCATATTGCACTACGGTTCTTGATGCGAACAAGCACCCCCCGTGGGCGCGGCGGGTCGCCGGCCGGTCGCGACCGCCCCTCCGTCTCACGGCACCGGGACGGCAAGAGTTCGTCCATCGAATGATTGTTCGTGATACGAACATGCCGTGACGATCGACGCGACGCAGCACCCGGACGCCGTCCGCACGCTCATCTGGGACGCCGTGCAGGAGATGTACGCCGCCCACATCGCCGGCGACCGCGCCCCCAGCGCCCGGTACCTGCACGAGGACATGACCATCTGGGATTCCGAGGAGGAGCCCCTCGTGCACGGCACCGCCGGCCTGGAGGCGCTCCGCGACCGTCGGCCCACCGGTCCCGGTGCGCCTCGGGTGTGCGCCATCGACGTCGAGGAGCCCGTCATCGACGTGTGGGAGGACGTGGCGCTGTGCCGCCACGTGTTCCACGTCCACTTCGCCGACGGCGCCGCTCCGTCGCAGACGATCCGCAACACCGGTGTCTGGCGGCGCCACCCCCAGGGCTGGCGCATGGCGCACAACCACGAGGACGTCGTCCGCGGCTGACCGGTGCCGGATCAGCGCCCGGTGCCGGTCACCGCGCGGCCCGGGGCGGGTGCAGGCTCCGAGACGGTGAAGACGCGCAGCGTGCCATGCGCTAGGAAGGGCACCGCCACGGCGAACAGCACGGTGCCCAGCCCGACCGTGCCCCCGAGCAGCAGCCCGCCGACCAGCGCGCTGCTCTCCAGGCCCAGGCGGGCCGCCCACACCGGCATGCCGCGGGCCGCCAGGCCGGTCATCAGACCGTCCCGTGGCCCCGGGCCCAGCCCGGCGCCGATGTAGAGGCCGATGCCGATCCCGATGACGGTCACCCCGACCACGGTGAAGACGGTCCGCTCGAGCACGCCGTCGGCCTCGGGGAGCACGGCGAGGAACGCGTCCGTGGCCAGGCCTACCCCCACGACGTTGAGCACCGTGCCCAGGCCGGGGACCTGGCGGAGCGGGATCCACAGCACGAGCACGAGCAGCCCCAGCAGGATCGAGGCCTGCCCCAGCGTGAGCGGGGTCCGGCGGGCGATGCCCTGGTGCAGCACCTCGTAGGGCGGCAGCCCCGTTCCGGCCCGGGCCATCAGCGCGATGCCGAGCGCGATGACCACCAGCCCGACGACGAGCCGCGGCAGCCGGGCGCGCAGCTGGCGGCGCGTGGGCCAGAGCACCGTCCGCACCGGCTGCTCGGCCCTCCGCGTCACCACCGGCCGGCTGCGTCGAGCGCGTCGACGTCGCTGCGGTCGCCGAGCAGCTCCCAGCGCTGCAGGGAGAACGGCACATTGCCGTTCAGCCAGACGTGGTCGTGGAAGGCGCGCAGGGAGAAGGAGTCGCCCAGGCGGGCGACCGCGTCGGCGAGCATCCGGAGGATCTCGCGCTTGCCGACGAGGTAGGTCATCGCGTGCCCGGGGTTCGCCGCGTAGGACGCGGTCTCCTCGAAGGCGGTCTCCTCGTCCATGGGCACCCGGTCCACGAACGCCGCGACCGCTTCGTCGACGCCCCACGCGCCGGTCGCCAGGTTGACGTCGACGATGACCCGCAGGGCCCGGAGCCGGTTGAAGTTGTGCACGACCTGCCGGGAGTGCGGCGCGTCGTCGAACAACCCGGCCTGCAGCATCAGCTCCTCGTTGTAGAAGGCGATGCCCTCGTTGGGGATCGAGTCGTAGTAGCGACGGCGGAGGGGGTCGGGGTGGGCCCAGGACAACGCCAGCTGCTGGTAGTGGGCGCCCTCGTGGACGATGCCCAGCCGCGGGTCCCGCGCGTTGGCCGCGTAGAAGTACGGCAGCGCCGGTCCCGGGTCGGGCGTGTAGGAGACGCCGTCCTCGTGCAGCCGGCCCTCGAAGGTCAGGTCGTCCGTGACGCCGAGCCACTGGATCGGCCGGAGGTAGGCCGGCAGCGGTGCGGTGAGGTAGTCGCGCAGCGTCGGCGGCTGGGAGAGCAGCCCCTCGCGCTCGTAGAAGTCCCGGACCTGGCGGGCGTCCCGCGCCTGGCGGGCCACCTGCTCCTCGGCCGTGACCGGCAGCGCGGGCAGCGGCACCTCCCGGTTGCGGTTGCGCTCCAGCGTCTCCCAGACGACGGCGCGGTCGTACTCCTGCTGGGCCGCGGCCACGAGCGCCTCCGGTTCGGCGGGGGTGAGCGCGACGTGCCGCAGGAACCAGACGAACGCCTCCCGCCCGACCCCGACCGTCGTCGTCATGCCCGGGGCCGCCGACCAGAGCCACTCCCGCAGCTCCACGAGCGACCGCACCGCGGTCCCGGCCGCCCTCGCCAGGGCGTCGAACTGGCCGGCGTCCAGGTGCTCGCGCAGCCCGGCGACCGACGTCGGGAGCGCCTCCTCGATGTCGCCGAGCAGGCGTGCGGCGGCGCGGGCGAGCGGCCCGGCCCCCGCCCGCGCCAGGTTCTCGCGGGCCACGGCCACCTGTGCGGGCACGGCGTCGAGGACCGCCTGCAGGCTGCCGCGGGTCGCGGCGTCGAACGGCGGGGGGCGCAGGAGCAGGTCGAAGTAGGGGCCCAGGACCTGCCCCACGAGCAGCACGGCGTCCCGCTCCCAGTTGCGCAGGACGTCGAGGTCCCAGGTCACCCGGGCGAGCGCGGAGCCGAGCAGCCGGTGGTCCACCTGCACCGGTACGGGCGCCGAGGAGACGTCCAGCCCCTCCCACCTGGCGCGGAACTCCGCGGCCCGCCGGCGCTTCTCCTCGACCGCCGCCGCGGAGAACTGCGGCAGCCAGCCCGCGGGGTGGTCCACGCGCGGGATGTCGTCGGAGGTCCGCAGGGCGGTGGCCAGGCGCCACTCCCAGATCTCGGCACCCAGGTCACGTACGGCGGTCTCGGCGGTCATCAGCTCTTCCGGGTCGGGTGCCGGTCGTCCGCCGGCAGCGTGCGAGGGGTGAGGGACAGCGGGCGCCCGTCGTCGGGGCCCGCACCGGTGGCCCCGGCCAGCAGGCAGGCGGCCAGGTGACCGGTGCCCACCGGCAGGAGCACCGGGTCGTCGACGTGGCAGGGGGCCGCGACGCGCGGGCAGCGGGTCGAGAACCGGCAGCCCTCCGGCGGGCTGGCCGGGTCGGGCACCTCGCCCGTCAGGGCCCGCGGCAGCTCGGCGTCCCGGCCCAGCCGGGGCACGGCGGCCATGAGGGCCGACGTGTACGGGTGCTGCGGACGGTCCCACACCTGGGCCGTGGGGCCGGACTCGACGATCCGGCCCAGGTACATGACCGCCACGCGGTCGGCGATCCGCCGGACCACCGACAGGTCGTGCGAGATGAACAGCAGCCCCATGCCGAGGGAGCGCACGAGGTCGAGCAGCAGGTCGGCCACCTGCGCCTGCGTGGAGGCGTCGAGCGCGGAGACCGCCTCGTCGGCGACGATCACCGACGGCTCGGCGGCCAGCGTCCGGGCGATCGCGATGCGCTGCCGCTGCCCGCCCGAGAACTCGTGGGGGTACCGCCCGGCCACCTCGGGGTCCAGCCCGACGGCGACGAGCAGGTCCCCGACCCGGGCCGACCGGGCGGCCGGACCGGTGAGCGAGTGCGGGAGGCCGTCGGCGATCTGCCGGCCCACCCTCCGCCGCGGGTTCAGGGACGCGTAGGGGTCCTGGAAGATCATCTGGAGCCGCCGGTCGTGGACGGGCCGTGCGGAGCGGCCGACCTCGCGGGCGGGGCGGCCGTCGAGGGTCACCGTGCCACCGGCCCGCGGCAGCAGCCCGACGACGGCCCGCGCGAGCGTCGACTTCCCGCAACCGGACTCGCCGACCAGGCCGACCACCTCACCGGCCCGCACGTCGAGGTCCACACCCGCGACGGCGGTGACCAGCTGCCGGTCCCGCACGTAGTCCACCGAGAGGTCGCGGACCTCCAGCAGCGTCTGCGTCGTCACGTCAGCCTCCCAGCCCGGTCGCCGCCACGCCGGGGGAACGGTGGTCGGGACCGCCCTCCGGGGCGGTGCCCGGGTCGGACAGGGCGTCGAGCAGCGAGGCGGTGTACGGGTGGCCGGGGGCGGCCAGCACCTCCCGGGTCCGGCCCTCCTCCACCACGCGGCCCGCCTTCATGACGTAGAGCCGGTCGCTGGTCACGTTCATGACACCCAGGTCGTGGGTGATGAGCAGGACCGCCATCCCGGTCTGGGCCCGGAGGTCGTCCAGCAGCCGCAGGACACCGGCCTGCACGGTGACGTCGAGCGCCGTCGTCGGTTCGTCGGCGATCAGCAGCCGCGGCTCGCAGGCCAGCGCGACGGCGATGGCGATGCGCTGCTTCATCCCACCGGAGAACCGGTGCGGGTAGGCGCGCACGGCCTCCGCCGGGTTGGGGATGCGCACCTGCTCCAGGAGCTCGAGCGCCCGGGCGGCGGCCGCCCTCTTCGAGATCCCGCGGTGGACGCGGAGGTGCTCGGTGATCTGGGTGCCGACGTCGAGCATCGGGTGCAGCGCGGTGGTCGGGTCCTGGAAGACCATCGCGACCTGGGCACCGCGCAGCTCGCGGAGGTCCCGGGGCCGCAGCGCCAGGACGTCGCGCCCGTCGAAACGCACCTCTCCCCCGGTCCGCGCTCCGTGCGGCACCATGCCGAGCACCGAGAGCGCGGTGAGCGTCTTGCCGCTGCCGCTCTCGCCGGCCAGGCCGACGACCTCTCCGGCCGCGACGTGCAGGCTCACGTCCTCGACCAGCGCCTTCCCGCCGTCGCGCCCCGGGAGCCGGATGGACAGCCCGTCGATCTCCAACAGGCTCATGCCGACGTCCCTCTCGTCGCGCGGGCGGTCCGGGGGTCCAGGGCGTCGCGCAGGCTGTCCCCCAGGAAGTTGAAGGCCAGCACGATCGACAGGATCGCCAGGCCCGGGAAGACCCCGACCCACCAGAAGCCGAAGGTTCGCGCGCCCTCGGACACCATGGCACCCCACTCGGGGGTCGGCGGCACCGCACCCAGGCCGAGGAAGGACAGCCCCGAGAGCAGCAGGACCGCGTTGCCGAGCTCCAGCGTGGCGAGCACCAGCACGGGGCCGGCCACGTTGGGCAGGATCTCGCGGACGAGCGCCCGGATCGAGGAGATCCCCAGCAACCGGCTGGAGGCGACGAACTCGCTGTTGCGCAGGCTCAGCACGAGGCTGCGCGTCACCCGGGCGTACACCGGCCAGGAGACCACGACGATGGCCAGCACGGCGTTGCGCAGGTTGGGCCCCAGCGCCGCCACGACCGCCATCGACAGGATGATCGCGGGGAAGGCGAAGAAGAGGTCCACGACGCGCATGAGGACCTCGTCGAGCTTGCCGCCGACGTAGCCGGAGACGGCGCCCACGACCGCACCGAAGACCAACGACAGGGCCACCAGCATGAAGGCCAGCGGGATGCTGATCCGCGCACCGTGGACGACCCGCGACAGCACGTCCCGGCCGAGGCCGTCGGTGCCCATCAGGTGCTCCGCCGACGGCGGCAGGAAGCGAGCCGCCTCCTGTGCCAGGGGATCGGCCGGTGCGATCCACGGGGCGAACGCGGCGAGCACGACCCAGCCCAGGGCGACGGTCACCCCCACGAGCGCCAGCGGCCGGCGCCACGCGGGACCGATGCGCAGACGGCGCGCGGGAACCGGTGCGGCGGGTGCGGTGACGGCGCTCATGCGGTCCGGATCCTCGGGTCGATGAAGCCGTAGAGGACGTCGACGACGAGGTTGACCAGGATGTAGACGAAGGCCACGAAGAGGCTGACTCCCATGATGGCGGGCAGGTCGAGGGTGGTCGCGCTGCGGAAGGCGTAGGACCCGATCCCGGGCCAGGAGAAGATCCGCTCCACGAGCACGGTCCCCGCGAGCAGCGAGGCGAACGCGGTGCCGACGACCGTGATGATCGGGATCAGCGCACCGCGCATGACGTGCCGCCGGACGATCAGCGACAGGGGCAGCCCCTTGGCGTGCGCCGCCCGGACGTAGTCGTTGCCCAGCACCTCGAGCACCGAACTGCGCACGAAGCGCGTGAGCAGGCCGACCGTGAACGCGGCGAGGACCAGCGCCGGCAGGATCACGTGCTCCAGCGCCGAGCCGAAGGTTGCCAGGTCACCGGCGAGCAGCGCGTCGACGGTGTACATCCCGGTCACCTTCGGCGGTGGCGCCTCGCCGGGGTCGAGCCGGCCCGCGCTGGGGAACCAGCCCAGCTGGAAGCTGAAGACGTAGACCGCGATCAGCGCCAGCCAGAAGAGCGGCACGGAGACGCCCCCCAGGCTGAGCACCCGGAACAGCTGGTCGACGGGTCGGTCGCGGCGCAACGCCGCCCACGTACCGCAGCCGATGCCGACGACGAGGCTGACCACCACCGCGACCAGCGCGAGCTCCGCCGAGGCCGGCCCGAACTCACCGAGATCGGTGAGCACGGGCCGGCGGCTCTGCTGCGAGACGCCGAGGTCGCCCTGGACGAGGTTCACCAGGTAGTTGCCGAACTGGACGACCAGCGGCTGGTCCAGCCCGTTGGCCGCGCGCCAGGCGGCCACCACCTCGGGGTCCTCGAGCGCCTGCTGCCCGAGGTTCGCCGCCGCCGGGTCGCCCGGGACCACGTTCGTCAGCACGAACGACGCCAGGACGACCCCGAAGGCGAGCACGACGGTCGCCACCACCCGCCGGGAGAGGAACCTCAGCAGCACGGCCGGTCCTCCCTCAGCGCCCGATCGCGGTGAGGTCCAGCGTCCACGCCGGGTGGAAGGGCACCGCGCCGATGTCGGCGGAGGCGACGACCGCGGCGGTCGGCTGGAAGACGGGGAACATGACCCCCTCCTCGTTCATGAGCTGCTGGAACTCCTCGAAGAGCACCGCGCGACGCTCGTCGTCGGACTCACCGGCGACCTCGGCCATCACGCGCTCGATCTCCGGCGCGGCACCCGCCTGCCAGCCGGCCCGCTTGCCGACGAGCTCACCGGGGCCGAAGGCCAGGTAGTCGGCCGGGTCCGGGTAGTCCGGCGCCCACAGCCACAGCCCCATCTGCTCCTGGCCGTTGCGGTAGGTCTCCAGGGTGGTGGCGATGGGGCCCGGCTTGAGCTCCAGGTTCACGCCCACCTCGGCGAGGCCGGCCTGCAGGCGCTCGGCCACCGGCCCGAAGCTCAGCCCGTTGGCCGAGAAGTCGCTCGGGTACTCCAGCTCCACGGTCACCGGGCCGCCCAGCCGCTCCACGGCGGCCTTCGCGCGCTCCACGTCGCGCTGGGGTGCCTGGTCCTGGTCCAGCGCGCCGAAGAAGACGTTCGGGATGATGCCGGGGACCCGCACGGCGCCGTCACCGGCGATCTCCAGCAGCCCGTCGTAGTCGATGCCGTAGCGCACCGCCTCGCGGAAGTCCGGGGAGGAGGTGATCTCCGAGACCGCGGGGTCGGCGTTGGCGAAGGTGAACCAGATGTTCGGCGAGGCGACCTCGTCGATCAGGAGGTTGGGGTCCCCCCGCAGGCCGGCCAGCTGCTCGGACGCCAGGTCGAGCGCGATGTGGCTCTGGCCGCTCTGGACGTTCATCGCCTGCGTCGGGCCCTCGACGTTGCGCAGCACGATGCGCTGGAAGGGCGGCGCCTCACCGCGGTAGTCCGGGTTGGCCGCCAGCACCGTCTCGGTGGAGGTGCTGAACTGGTCCAGGACGTAGGGCCCGGTGCCGACCGACTGGGAGTTCAGGAACTCCTCCGCCGTGTCGGTCTCCGCCGCGTCGGGAGCGTCGGTGCCACCGTTCTCGCGGACGGCGTCGGCGTTGAGGATGCCCAGGCTCGGGCGGGGCAGGATGCGCAGCAGCTGGGGGTTGGGCTGCTCGCTGCGGAGGACCACGGTGCCCGGGCCGTCGGCCTCGGCGGTGATCCCCTCCACGAGGAAGGAGCCGTTGCCCTTCAGGTTCTTGACGCGGTTGATGGAGAAGACCACGTCGTCGGAGTCCAGCGGTGACCCGTCGGCGAAGGTGACGCCCTCCTCGAGGGTGAAGGTGTACTCCGTCGCGTCATCGTTGACCGTCCACTCCGTCGCCAGCGCCGGGGCCACCTCGGACAGGTCGCCGTCCTCGAAGGTCACCAGCGTCTCGTAGAGCGCCCTGCCGACGATCGTGCCGGCGACCTCGAACTGGCGGCCCGGGTCGGCCGTCTTCAGGTCGAACGCCTTGTCCACCACGAGCGTCTCGGGGAGGTCCCCGGCGGTCGCGCCGGTGCCCTCCGCGTCGCCGCCGCAAGCCGTCAGTGCGAGTGCTCCGGCACAGAGTGCCGCGAAGCCCACCCGCCGTCGTGGTCCTGACATGTCATCTCCTCGCTCGCCCGGCCGGGCCTGCCGAACGGTGCTCGGCCGCGTGCACTCTGCGAACTTCTGTTCGCGAAGCGCAGCCTGCCGCATCATCCGATGCGTCGGCAAGGACGTCGGCCGAAGTTGTCGGACGCGTCGCGGCACGCCGGAGGCGGCCGCGGGCAGACGCCGCAGCCGGGGGCTGCCGTCGTCGCACGGCGGCGAGCGGGGCGCTCCCGCGCGGTACCGGACCCCGTTCCGGGGTGGCCGGCACCCGAGGAGGGCCGGGTTGCGCGGTGGTCAGGCCTCGCGCGCGAGGAGGAAGAAGAAGGGGTCGGGCAGGCCCCGCAGGTCCATCAGGCCGAGCACGGTCCGGCTGCCCACCCGCTTGAAGACGTCGACGATCGGCAGCCGGTCGTAGACCATCGCCGCGGTGACGACCCCGCGGTGCTCGACGGCGCGCAGCCGGGCCTTCGGGCGGCGGGTGGTCAGCAGGGGCCGGACGGCGGTGAAGGCGAGGCGGGCGGGCGTGCGGTGCGCCAGTGCGGGCAACCTGCGCAGCACGCCCAGCGGGACCGGCGCCGGGTTCACCGGCCGCGGCCCGGAGCGCGTGGCGAACAGCAGCGGGTGCGCCGTCTCGGCGTCACGGAACTCCTTGCCCCACCAGCCGTAGCGCTCCAGCAGGCCGTCCAGCGGCGACCCGGTGGGCACCCCGCTCCCCCGCCACCGGCCGAACATCTCCTCGACCGCCACCGGTTGCGCGAGGTCGAACATCGCGAGGGCCTCGTCCCTGGGGATGCCCCGGGCGGCCTGCGCCGGCCACTGGTCGGTGCCGAGGGACTCCCGCGTCATCCCACCGGGCGCTCGAAGGTCGCCAGCACGCCGTCGACGCCACCGGGGCCGATCCGGCCCTTGACCTCGACCGCGGTGATCGCCGTGGGCTGCCAGCCGTTCCGGGCGTGGTCGCCCCGCACCTTCTCCGGCTTCCCGCCGGACATCGTGCCGCCGATGAGGCCCTCGCGGATCTCCTCGACCTTGTACTCGTAGCGCGCGGCAGCCATGGATCGCCCGTCCTCCCGGTGATCGCGTCGGTCGCCCGCCAGCCTGCCCCGCCGGCCCGGTGGCGTCGAGCCGGACGGCCCGGGCGGGGCGGTCTCACCGGCCGGCGCCACCACCGCCGGCCGCGGCGAGGGTGCGCTCCAGCTCCGGGGTCAGCCGCGGGATGGGCCGGGTGTCCTCGTCGACCGGCGGGCGCGGGAGCGGCGAGACGAACGGGCTGCGCACCGCGGCGGCCACCGCGCCCGGGTTGACCGAGGCGGCCGGCACGCGGCGACCGGCGGCGGGTGCCTCGAGGGCGACAGGCGTGATCTCGGTGGCCGCCCAGCGGGCCGCACCGGCGCCGAACGCCGTCGCGGACAGCGCCGCCAGCTCGCGCCACTGCCGGCCGGTGAACTGCAGGCGGTGGACGTCGTCGACGCGGGACCGGACCACCGCGCGGAAGACGACGTGCGCGGCGCGGTCGGGCACGCGGATGCCCAGCTCCACCTCGGCCCCGACCGAGGCGCCGACCCCGCGGACGCGCACCTGCGCGCCCCCGAGCGAGACGTCGACGAGCCGGGCCGGGACGCCGTCGACGACGGCGGGCAGCGCGGCCGGGAACCGGTGCCCGTCGCGCCGCTCGGCGGAGAAGCGCGGGTCGCGGATGCGGCGGATGCCGGCGACGACGAAGCCCAGCGTGCTCACCACCCAGAAGACCGGCACCAGCGTGGTGCCGCCCAGGCCGTGCCGGATCGGCGTCCAGCCGGCCACGCTCGCGGCCGTGAAGAGCAGGCTCCCGGCGAGCACGGCGGCCAGCACGAGCAGCACCGCCGGCACCCGCGCGCGGGTCCGCTCCGCCCCCGTGCGGCCCTTCGCGGTGACCGCGAACCGGCCGGTGCCGCGCAGCACGAGCGAGAGCGTGGCGGCCAGGTTGGAGGGCAGCCGGACCACCTCGAAGAGCAGGGAGAACCGCGCCGGGGCGAAGCCGCGCGACAGGAGGGTCAGCGCGACCTGCTGCAGCAGGAACGGGACGCCGGCCATCACCGCGAAGAGCACGGGCGGCGCGTCCACCGGGAACACCCCGGTGAGCAGCACGGTCACCGGCACGAGGGCGAGGCCCAGCGTCCGCCACGAGTCGAACCACGCCGACAGCGAGTAGAGATACCCCAGCCGCTGCCTGGGTGCGAGCCCCGGAGCGGTCAGCGGGTTGTCGTGCCGCAGCACCTGCATCGCGCCCCGGCCCCAGCGCCGGCGCTGCGCGTAGAAGGCAGCCGGGCTGCCCGCGGCCAGACCCCGGGCGAGCACCTCGTTGTGGTAGGCGCTCCGCCAGCCCGCGCGATGCAGCTTCATGGTGGTGTGGAAGTCCTCGGTGAGCGACTCGGTGGCCACCCCGCCGACCTGGCGCAGCGCCTCGGTGCGCAGCACGGCGTTGGTCCCGCACCAGAAGGCCGCACCCGCGTGGTGCTTGCCGGCCTGGATCACCCGGTAGAACAGCGACTCCTCGTGCAGGTCGACGCCCGGGCGCAGGTGCTCGAAGGAGCTCGTGTTGTAGAAGTGCTGCGGCGTCTGCACCAGCGCGAGCCGGTCGTCCGCGAAGTAGGGCAGCGTCCGGGTGAGGAACTCCGGGTCGGGCACGTGGTCGGCGTCGAACACCGCGACGAGGTCGGTGCCCACCAGTGCCAGCGCGTGGTTGAGGTTGCCCGCCTTGGCGTGGTCGTGCTCGGTGCGGCTGACGTAGCGGGCGCCCAGCGCGGTCACCATCTCCTCGACCTCGAGCCGGTCACCGTCGTCCAGCACCCAGGTCTCGTGCTCGCCCTCCATGGCCAGGCAGGCGGCGACGGTGGGCAGCAGCACGTCCAGGTGCTCGTCGTAGGTCGCGACCAGCACGGTGACCGACGGCGCCGGCCCGGGACGCGGCGTCGGCACGGTCGCCGGTGAGACGTCCCAGGTCGTCATCACGAACAGCACGAGGGCGAGCCCGCCGTAGAGCTCCAGCGCGAGGAAGGGGACGCCCAGCCAGAGCGCCGGGCCCTCGGGCAGGGTCGCCAGCAGCCGCCAGGTCAGGTAGGCGGCGGTGGCCACGACGGCGGTGACGGCCACCGCGCGCACCACGAGCAGCCGCGCGGCGCTCTCCGGCGCCGGGACGGCGTCCCGCGTCCCGCTGGGGCGGTCCAGCGCCGCCCGGTCCGTGCTCACGCAGCAGGCATCGACACGCGCACCGGCCGGGCACATCCCCCCGAGGGGTGAGGCCCGGGCCCGCGGTCAGCCGCTGCCGCGGAGCCCCTCGGCCGTCCGGTCGGCCATGTCCGCGAACTGCTCCCCCTCGTGCAGCAGCGTCCAGGCCATGACGAGCTCCACACCCGTCGGCACGCCGTCGGCCTCGACCGCCCCCGGCGGTGCGACGAGGTGGCTGACGCTCTCGACCAGGAGGCCCTCGCCCTGGCCCGCCACCTGCCGCGCCACCCGCCGGACGCGCAGCGCCGGGCCGGCCGGGAGCGGGACCAGGTCCACGGCGGGCGGCGCGAGGCCCCGCCCGGCGGCGGCCCGCTCCTGCTCGGCGAGCTCCGCCAGCCCGGTGGTCAGCCGGTACCGGTCCGCACGGAGGCTGGCCAGGACGCCGTGGACCGGGTCGGGCACCCAGAGCGCGGCCAGGTCGGGCGGGCCCTGGCGGAGCGCTGCGCCCAGCGACCGCAGCTGCGCACCCAGCCGCGCCGCGCCCTGCCCGTGGGCACCCAGGTCGGCGCAGACCTCCCGCGCCCACCCGGCCACGGCACCGGACCGGGGCAGCCACACCCAGCCCACGTCGGACGGCTCGACGGAGTACTCCCAGCCCGTCACGGGAGCCACCGGAACGAGCCCGCGACGGCGTCGAAGAGCGCGGTGAGCGGGTCGAGCAGCTCCAGCAGCGGCGTGGAGAAGCTCAGCAGCACGAAGCCGCCGCCGGGCACCGGGTGGTGGTACTGCGCGACCGCCGTCTGGACGGGGCGGCCACCGGGAGCGGGCGCGAGCACCCGGCGGCGCAGGCGAGCCACCGGCCCGCAGGGCAGCTCCACCACGTCGGCCGACCCCCCGGGACCGGCCGCGGCCAGGAATGCGGCCTCGTGTGCGCCGGGCCGGTCGCCGGCCGCCGGGGGGACCACCCCCACCGCCAGGGCGCAGGCGAGCGGTGGGGCGCCCTCCTGGAGCACCGGCAGGTGCACCTCGACCGTGCGGCTGTCCACCCGCGCGGCGACCGCGTCGTGCAGCACGCGGGCCACCTGGGGCATCAGCCGGTCCCGGTCGGGGCGGCCCCGGATGACCGCCCGGGCGGTGCGGCGGATGTCGGCGTCCCGCTCCGCGTCGTCCAGGACGCGGATCCGCACCCAGTCGCCGGGCACCGCGAAGGTGAAGTCGCGCGGCCGCACCCCGACGGCCCCCGGCACCCCGGCGGTCACCTGGCCGCCCGGGCCGGAGCCGGGCCGCCGCTGCCGGCGAAGGCGTTGGCGGCGGGAACGGTGCCGGCGGCGTTCGCGAGCAGGCACGCGCCCTCGGCCCGGGCGACGCGGGAGAGGCCGGTCTGCACCTGGGGGGCGGCCGTCGCGGCCGTGGGGAGGAAGGTGGGCGGGCCGGCGACGGGATCACGCCACAACCCCGACCGGCGGTAGGCCTCGGCCCACTCCCCGCGGGTGGGCAGCCAGCCGCGCGGGTCGCGGGCCCGGGAGGTGAGCGCGCCGGCCGCCGGTCCCGGGGACGCGGCGACGCGCGAGGCCGCCCGCGCCTCCCGGCGGGTCATCCCCGAACCCCGCAGGTGCGTGACGAGGGACGGGCGGGCCAGCCCGCGGGTGCCCGTGGCCACCGCCCGGCCGGCCAGCGCGAAGGCGCGACCGGCCCCGAAGGTCAGCACGCCCGCGACGTCCCAGAGCACGGCGTCGAGCCCCGCCCGGCCGCTCGCCAGCAGCACCGTGTTGCCCACCAGGGAGACGGCACCGGCGGCGAGGGCCAGCGCGGCGAACGGTGCGGCGAAGGGCTGCAGACCCGGGATCGCGCCGAGGAGGAACGCCGCGAGGCCGAGGGCCCCCGCCACCTTCCCGGCCCAGCCGGTGACGACGGCGATCACGTCCAGGACGTCGTCCCAGAAGCCGTCCGCGAGGTCGTCGGCGCCCAGGACGTCGTCGACGGCGTCGGCGGCGGTCTCCCCCGCCGCCCGCCACTCGGCCTCCAGGGACGCCAGTTCCTCGCCGGCCGCCCGGATGCCCCCGGTGGCCGCCGCGGCGTCGTCGTGCGCCCGGCGCTCGGCGACCGGGTCGGGTTCCGGCTGCGCGGCGGCCCGTTCACGGGCCCGCCAGGCGGCGTCCCGGGCCTCCTCGGCCTCCCGGGCGCGGGCCAGGACGACGTCGGCACGGGCCTGGACGTCCTCCAGGGCGCGCGCGTAGCCGGCCAGGGCCGCCGCCGTCCCCTCGTACCGGGCGAGCGCCTGCTCGATCGTGCCGGCCACCTCTGCGGTGCGCTCCCGGAACGCCCGGCCGGCGCCGGAGTCCCACACGGTCGCGCTGCCGTGGATCTCGCGGAGCGCCGTCGCCGCCGTGGTGATCGCCGCGGCCGTGCCGGCGTACTGCCGCGCGAGCCGGGCGACCGCTCCCGCGTCGCCGCCCACGGGGTCCGACGGGCGCAGCGGCGACCAGTCCCGCGGGCGGCTCACCGCTCACCGGCCAGGGCGGCGACGAGTTCGGTCTCGATCCGCTCGTAGAGCTCCGCGGCGTCCTGCGCGGCCTGGCCGAGCCCCGCGATGAGCTCGGCCATCTCGGTCCGCCGGCGGTCCCAGCCGGTGCCGAACTCCCGCAGCCGCTCCCGCAGCCGGTCGTGCGCGATGACGTCACCGCCGACGTCGGCGGTGTCCCGCGCGCGGTCGAACTCACCGTGCACGACCAGCAGGGCCCGCCCCGCATCGCGCAGGACCGCCGTCTCCACCTCGAGGCCATCACCCACGCCGCGGACCCTAGGCAGGAACGACCCTGCCCCGGACCCGTCGTCCACAGGCGGGTCAGGCGGTGCGGGGGCCCTCCCACAGGTCGATGCCGGCGTCGACGGCGTGCTGGTCGATCGCCGCGAGCTCGTCGTCGGTGAACGCGAGGTTCCCCAGCGCCCCGACGTTCTGCTCCAGCTGGCCCACGCTGCTGGCCCCGATCAGCACGGTGGTCATCCGCGGGTCGCGCAGCGCCCAGGCCAGCGCCATCTGGGCCAGCGACTGCCCGCGCTCACGGGCCAGGCCGTCCAGGGCGCGGACGTGGGTGAGCGCCTGCTCGGTGAGCAGGTCGGGCGAGAGCGACTTGCCCTGGCTGGCCCGCGACCCCTCCGGCACCCCCCCGAGGTACTTGTCGGTGAGCATGCCCTGGGCCAGCGGCGAGAAGGCGATGCAGCCGGCCCCGACGTCGGCGAGCGCGTCCAGCAGGTGCTCCCGCTCGATCCAGCGGTTGAGCATCGAGTACGAGGGCTGGTGGATCAGCAGCGGCGTGCCGAGGTCGGCGAGGATGGCGGCGGCCCGCCGGGTCTGCTCGGGCGAGTACGACGAGATGCCGGCGTAGAGGGCCTTCCCGGAGCGGACGGCGGTGTCCAGTGCCCCCATCGTCTCCTCGAGCGGCGTCGCGGGATCGGGCCGGTGGCTGTAGAAGATGTCGACGTACTCCAGCCCCATCCGCGCCAGCGACTGGTCCAGGCTGCTCAGCAGGTACTTGCGCGAGCCCCCGCCCTGCCCGTACGGCCCGGGCCACATGTCGTAGCCCGCCTTGGTGGAGATGACCAGCTCGTCCCGGTAGGGCCGGAAGTCGTCGGCCAGGTGCCGCCCGAAGTTGGTCTCGGCGCTGCCGTAGGGCGGGCCGTAGTTGTTGGCCAGGTCGAAGTGGGTGATGCCCAGGTCGAAGGCCCGCCGCAGGATGTCCCGCTGGCGGTCGAACGGCACGTCGTCGCCGAAGTTGTGCCACAGGCCCAGGCTGAGCAGGGGCAGGTCCAGCCCGCTCCGCCCGGTGCGGCGGTAGGTCATGGAGTCGTAGCGGTCGTCGGCTGCGGAGTAGGCCATGCGCCGATCCTGCGGCACCGCCGCCGCACGCGCCGCACCGCCCCCGGGGAGGTCCGCCGCCCAGGGTGGACGCGTCCACCCGGCCCCTGGAGGTTCCTGTGCTGCTGCGCGTGCTCGGGTTCCTGCTGGTCGCGTGGCTGGTGCTCTCGGTGGTCGGCGCGGTGCTCGCAGTGGTCGAGGGCCTGATCTGGCTGCTGCTCGTGGGCGTGCTGCTGCTCCTCGCCACCGCCGCGTACGGCCGGCTGAAGCGCGACGACCGGGTCTGACCCCCGCGGCGGATCGATCGCCGTCGGCGTCGCCACCCCCTCCGCCCGCGAGCGGGTGCGGCCCGCCGGCATCAACCCCCGCCCGGCCGGTGGGCCCAGGTGTGGCGGTAGTAGTCGGCCAGCCGCAGCCGTGCGGCCGCCGCCTCGTCCAGGTAGACCCCGGCCCGGGGGTGCAGCTGCAGCACCGAGGCGGGGCACATGCTGCTGAGCGGGCCCTCCACCGCGGCCGCCACGGCGTCGGCCTTGGCCCTCCCCTGCGCGACGAGCACCAGCTCCCGCGCCTCCAGGATCGTGCCCAGCCCCTGGGTCAGGCAGTGCACCGGGACGTCCTCCGGGGAGCCGAAGAAGCGCGCGTTGTCCGCCCGCGTCCGGGGGGCGAGGGTCTTGACGCGGGTGCGCGAGGACAGGGACGACGTCGGCTCGTTGAAACCGATGTGCCCGTTGGCGCCGATGCCGAGGATCTGCACGTCGATGCCACCGGCCGCCTCGATCCTCCGCTCGAAGCCGGCCGCCGCCGCGTCCAGGTCGGCCGCGCCGCCGTCGGGGACGTGCACCCGGGCGGGGTCGAGCCCCAGCGGCTGGACGACGGTGCGCCGCAGGACCGAGGCGTAGCTCTGCGGGTGCCCCGGCGGGAGCCCGACGTACTCGTCGAGCCCGAAGCCGCGGATGCCGGAGACGTCCAGCCACCCGGCGGCGACCTGCCGGGCCAGCTCGGCGTAGAGGCCCAGCGGCGAGGAGCCGGTGGCGAGACCGACCACGGCGTCCGGGCGCCGGCGGACCGCCTCGGCGATCCGCCGCGCCGCGACCCGGGCGACCTCGTCGGGCCCGGGGAGGATGACCACCTCCACGGCCCCAGGATCCCACCGGTGCGCCCCGCTTCAGCCGCGGCGCCCGTCGTCCGATGGGACGGTGTGCGACGACTGCCGGCCCTGACCCTCTCCGCCGTGACCACCACCGCCCTGCTGTCCGGGTGCGGGACGCCGGGCGCCGGTACCAGCGGGGCGACCGGGCCGGTGTGCCCGGCGGCCGAGCTGACGCGGCCGGGTGCAGCCGACGGGGTCTACCTCGGGGTGAACCTGGACTGGGGCGACCGCACGCTGACCGAGCACTCCGCCGCGCTGGGCTCCCGCCCCGCCGTCGCCGTCTCCTTCACCGGCTTCCCCTTCTCCCCCGCCGACGAGCGCAACCTCGACGCCGCCGTCGAGCAGGTGCGGGGCGAGGGGGGCCTGCTGCTGCTCACCCTGGAGCCGCACGACGGGCTGGCCGCCGTCACCGACGACGCGTCCGCAGCCCTGGCCGGGCGGCTGGCCGGCTACAACGAGCGGGGCGTGCCGGTGGTCGTGCGCTTCGCCCACGAGATGAACGGCTCCTGGTACCCGTGGGGGCAGCAGCCGGGCGCCTACGTCGAGGCGTTCCGGCGGATCGCCGCCGCCGTCCACGCGGGGGCGCCGGGCTCGGCGGTCATGTGGGCGCCCAACTACGGCGGCGGGTACCCGTTCACCGGCGGCGTCCACGCGGCGAGCGCCTCGGCCGACGTCGCCGCGCTGGACACCGACGGCGACGGCGTGGTCTCGGCGGCCGACGACCCCTACGCCCCGTACTGGCCGGGCGAGGACGCCGTCGACTGGGTCGGGATGTCGCTCTACCACTGGGGCGACGCCCACCCGTGGGGGGAGAACGAGGTGCCCGAGCCGGGCAAGTTCCTCGCCCAGCTGACCGGCACCTACGCCGGGCGGGGCGGGGACGACCGGGGGCTACCGGACTTCTACGCCGAGTACGGCGAGCGGTACGGCAAGCCGGTGGCCATCCCGGAGACCGCGGCGTTCTTCGCCCCCGACGGCGGTGGCGACGGCGAGCTGGCCGTGAAGCAGACCTGGTGGCGGCAGCTGTTCGACCCGGGGCTGGCCGAGCGGCTGCCCCGCCTGGCGATGATCAACTGGTTCGAGTGGGCCAAGGAGGAGCCGGAGGTCGGCGGCCGGGTGGACTGGCGCGCGACCGGGTCCACGCCGGTGCGCGACGCCTTCCGCGCCGACCTGCCGGAGTGGGCCCTCGACGCCGGCGACGTCCCCCGCTGCGGAGGCTGAACCGATGGCCCGCCGGGCGCGGAGCATCCCGCAGACGACCAGCGAGCAGCACAGCCCGACGCCGGCCGACAGCCACACCGCGGCCTGGTCGAGGCACCAGCCGTAACCGGTCCAGGCGGCGCAGGCGCCGGAGCCGAGCCACCACCGCGCCGGCGAGAGCCCGGAGAGGTCCTGCGTGCGGTCGCGCAGCAGGCTGACCGGCTGCGGCAGCGCGGCCGCCGCGCCGACCACGGACGCGATCCCGCCCAGCAGCGCCGCGGCCGCCGCCGGGTCGGTGCCGAGCAACCTGGTGCCGGCGAGCCCCCCGGCGGCCAGCGCGGCGAGGACGGCGGCGCCCGGTGCGGTGCGCAGCAGCACGTGCGGGGCGCGCAACCGGGGCTGGGTGAGCAGCAGCGCCACGAGGACGGCGGCGTTGCCCGTGCCGACGACGGCGTTGGTGACGATCTGCACGGGATCGCCGGAGAGCAGGCCGAAGGCGAGCCAGCAGAGGTTGAGCGCGACGGCGAGCCAGGCGCTGGTGGGTGAGAGGCCGAGGGTGCGGCGGTGCCGGCAGGACCGCCAGACCTGGGGCCAGACGACGGAGATGCTGAGGGTGGCCGCGAGGATGCCGAGAGCGGCGGACATGGTGGAGCGGGGATCCGTTCGGAGTCGGTGCGAGGAGCGGTCACCGGGAACGGGGTGCGGGGCGCTCGGCGGTGAGCGGCTGGGCCGGCGGTGACCGGGGACGTCATCGGCGTCATCCATCCGTGACCGGAACGTGATCTTCCGATTGCGCTCTGTGACGTCTGCCGCACGCTCGTAGGCTGGGCGGCCGTGACGACCCGCACCGAGACGATCCGCGCCGCCGGCGGCTACCTGCGGTCGTGGCTGGACGCCCAGGTGCGGCACCGCCGCGTCCCCGGCGTGCAGGTCGCCGTCCGCCACGGCGGCGAACTGGTGCTGTCGGCCGCGTTCGGGGTTGCCGACGTCTCGACCGGGGCCCCGCTGACCCCCGAGCACCTGTTCCGCGTCGCCTCGCACTCCAAGACGTTCACCGCGACCCTGGTGCTGCAGCTCGTCGAAGCGGGGCGGATGCGGCTCGACGACCCGATCGGGGTCCACGTACCGGAGCTCGAGGCGGGCGCCTCGCCGGTGGCCCGGGTGACCGTCCGGGAGCTGCTCGGGCACCAGGCCGGCGTCACCCGGGACGGCGCCGACGCCGACTTCTGGCAGCTGGAGCAGCCCTTCCCCGACCGGGCGGGGGTGATCGCGGCGGCGCTGCGGGCGGGCCCGGTGCTGCGCCGCAACGAGCACTTCAAGTACTCCAACGTCGGCTACGCGCTGGTCGGGCTGGCGATCGAGGCCGTCACCGGCGTGCCCTACGCCCAGGCGGTCCGCCGCGGGATCCTCGAGCCGCTCGGCCTCACCCGCACCGGCGCCGACCACGAGCCCGCCCGCGCCGACGAGCACGTCAGCGGGCACACCGGGCTGCTGCTGGGCGAGGAGACCCGCGAGCCCCTCGGCTCCGGGGGCACCGGCGCCTTCGCCGCGGCGACCGGCTTCTTCTCCACCGCCGAGGACCTCGCCCTCTACGGCTCGGCCCACGTGCTCGGGGACGACCGACTGCTCGGCGACGACGCCAAGCGGGTGATGCAGCGGCTGGAGTCGGTGGTGACCGCCTACGGCACCGAGGTCGGCCGGTACGGGCTGGGGCTGGCGTTGACCACCGTGGGCGAGCGGCAGCTGGTCGGGCACAGCGGTGGGTGGCCCGGGCAGATCACCGTCACCTTCGTGGACCCGGCCGACGGGCTGGTCGTCAGCGTGCTCACCAACGCGATCGACGGCCCCGCCGAGGAGCTGGCGACCGGGCTGGTGAAGCTGGTCGACGTCGCGCTGCACCCGCGCACCGAGGTGCCGGCCGCGCCCCCCGGGAGCCCACCACCGTCGTCGTCCACCGGCCGGTTCGCCGGGCTCTGGGGCGTGGTCGACGTCGCCGAGCTCGCCGGGCGGCTGGTGCTCGTACGGCCGACCTGGCCCGACCCCCTGCCCGGCGTCGAGGAGCTGCAGGTGGTCGACGCCGGCACGCTGCGGGTCGCCCCGCAACCGGGGTTCGGGCCGGCCGGCGAGCTCGTGCCGCTGGAGCGGGACGCCGGTGGCCGGGTCGTGTCGCTGCGGCTGGGCGGCGTCACCTACCGGCAGGTCGAGGAGTTCCGCCGCCGACGCGCCTCGATGACCGGCGGGCCGGCACCGTCGCCGGGGCTCTGGAGCTAGCTAGGCACCGGCGGCGGGCACCCGGTCGGCGAGCGGCGCGGGGAGCGGGGGCACCTCGGGCGCCTCGTAGGCCCGGAAGACCGTCCGGTCACCGGGCCGGCCGTACAGCTGCCCCTCCCGGGCCTTCACCGCCGCGACCAGCACGATGCTGACCACCACCAGCAGCGACCACGACCCCAGCTTGGCGGCGTGGACGAGCGTCCACACCGACTCCTGCGACGGGTACTGCCAGGCGCGCAGCAGGGTGGCGGCGTTCTCGGCGACCCAGAGGAAGAGCCGATGAGCACGAACGAGAGCGCGAGCGGCATCACGTAGCGCCGCCGGCCGACCGTGAAGTGCACCCCGGTCCGCCAGGTGACGGCGAGCAGCAGGAGGGCCAGCGGCAGCCGGACGTCCCAGGTGACGTGGTGGGTGAAGAAGTTGAGGTAGACCAGCGCCGCGACGACGGCGGTGCTGCGCGCGCGGTAGGTGCCGATCCGGAGGTCGAACCGGCGCCAGGCCTGGCAGACGTAGCTGCCGACCGCGGCGTACATGAAGCCGCTGTAGAGCGGGACCCCGCCGACCGTGGCCAGACCGGTGTCCGGGTAGGACCACGACCCCTGGGCGACCTTGAACAGCTCGAGCACCAGGCCGACGAGGTGGAAGCCGAAGATGACGGCGACCTCGCGGCCGGTCTCCCAGCGGAGCAGCCACAGCGCCAGCGTCACGCCGAGGGACCACAGCAGCAGCGCGTCGGCGGCGTCGATCGGCAGCGGCACCACCCGGACCAGCGCCAGGCCGACGAAGAAGAGGACGGCGAAGAGGCAGCACTGCGCCTCGATCCAGGCGAACCGCAGCAGCTGCTTCACCGGGCGGAGGCTAGGTCGTTCCCGCGGCCCGCTGGCGTCTGCGCGGCCCGCGCGTGTCTGCCGGCGCCTGGCCGGCGGTCGGTCACCGGACGGTGGCCGGGCCGGGGCGGAAGGGCGCGCCGTGGGCGCAGACCACGAGGGTGGCGAGGTCGAGCACGCGCTCCCGCTGCCGGCGCAGCTCGTCGCGGTCGTGGCTGTAGGGGTCGTCGGCCGGGCCCTCCTCGGTCCACCACAGGTGGGTCAGGGCGACGACGTCGTCGGGGGTGCCGACGAGGGTTGTGATGTCCTGCGGGGTGTGCCCGGGCGTGGCCAGCAGCCGGATGGCCGGCGTCAGCTGCGTGCCCTCGGCGGCCCGGCGGGTGAAGGTGTCGCCCTCGATGACGGACTGGAAGTCGTGTACCGGGACCACCGGGAACAGGGCGACGTTGAGCGTGTGGTCGAGGTGGTGGTGGCTGACGACGACGTCGGTGACGTCCTCGGGGCGGACGCCGAGCTCGCGCATCGGGGCCAGGATGAGGTCCCGGTCGGCGACCATGCCGGGGTCGACGACGACGACCCGGCCGGCGTCCCGGACCAGGCTGACCGTGCCCGCCACGTGCGGCATGCGCACGTGGCCCTCGACCAGGACGTCCAGGCGGGCGGTGCGCGCCAGCTCCGTCATGCGGCGGACCGTAACAGCGGCGGCACGGACCGCGCGCCACCGCCGTGATCGCCCATTCAGCGGGAGCGGTTCGCCCGCACTCAGGCCGCCGCGGATCGAGTGGCCGGCGACGTGCCCGGAGCGTGACGGCGAACCACTTCGACCACGTCCCCGTGAACTGCCCGGGCTGATGGCCGTTCGCCGACTCGCGGCGCGATCCCCGGGGCGTGCACGACAGGGCCGGTCCCTGTCCGGTCGCCGGCGCGGGTCGGGGCCGGCCCGCTCGATGCCTGCCCGGTCGCCGAACCGCCCTCAGGTCCGCGTTCCCTGCGCCTGCTCTCCGGACGTCCCGGTCGCTCCGGGGTCGATCAGGATCTTGTCGACGAAGCACCAACGCCATGACTCCTCCGGCTCCAGGGACTGGATGACCGGGTGGTCCTCCTCGCGGAAGTGGGCCGCGGCGTGCTTGTTCTTGGAGTCGTCGCAGCAGCCGACGTGTCCGCAGTTCAGGCACAACCGGAGGTGGACCCACGTGTCCCCGATCTCCAGGCACTCCTCGCAGCCTTCCGGGGTCTTCGGCTCGACCTGCCGGACGGTGTCGAGATGGGTGCAGGAACTGGCCATGGTCTCGCCGCGGACGTAGGTGAAGTTCTCCCGGAACAAGCGGTCGGGCAGGCGGCGAGCCACCCATGCCGCATTCGCCGCCGCCAGCGGGCTGACCACCGCCAGGAGCAGCACGTAGACAGCGATGAAGGAGGCCAACCGGTCGTCCAGCCCCGCGCTCACGGCCAGGGTCGCGAGGATCAGGGAGAACTCCCCGCGTCCGAGCAGCGTGAGGCCCAGGTTGGCGGCCGCACGCTGGTGGTAGCCGTACACGCGGGCGGCGAAGACCCCTGCCGCCAGGTTGAGCACCAGGGTGAGGCAGCCGGCGATCAGCGCCGGAACCAGCACGGAGCCGATGGCCCCGAGGTCGATGCTGGCGCCGAAGGCGATGAAGAAGACCGCGGCGAAGGCGTCCCGCAGCGGCCGCACCAGACGTTCGACCCTCTCGCTCAACGACGTCCGGCTGATGACCAGTCCGATCATCAGCGCTCCGATCGCGTCAGAGACACCGAGCTCCTCGGAGGTGCCTGCCACGAGCAGCACCAGGCCGAGGGCGCCGATGACGAGCAGCTCGTCCTCGCGGCTGTGCACCACGGCCGCGACCGCGCCGGCGGCGAAGCGGGCCACGACGACGAGCAGGAGGAGGAAGCCGAAGCTGAGTGCGATGTCGCCGAGGAGTGCCAGCGGGGTCTCCGCTCCCCCGATGATGGGCGAGAGCAGCGCGAGGTAACCGGCCAGGAAGATGTCCTCCACCACGATGATGCCGAGCACGACCGGCGTCTCGGCATTGGCCAGCCGACGCAGCTCGATCAGCACCTTCGTCACGATCGCCGACGACGAGATGCCCACGGCGCCGCCGATGACGAGCGCCTCCTGCGCCCCGAATCCGAGGGCCAGCCCGAGCAGGATGCCGGCGCCGACGTTGAGCACGATGTAGACCGTGGCCACCAACAGCAGCCGGCGCCCGCTGCGGACCACCTGCTGCACCGGGAACTCGACCCCGAGGTGGAACAACAGCAGGATCAGTCCGAGCGAGGCGAGCAGCTCGAGGTCCACCGGGTCGTCGACCAGCACGATCCCCGGCACGCTGGGCCCGAGGAGGATGCCCGCGGCCATGAAGAACGGGATGGTCGGCAGACTGAGCCGCTGCCCGAGGCGAGCCAGGAGGGCGGCCAGCAGCAGCACGGCGCCGATGGTGACGAGCTCGTTCTCACCGAAGCCGGCGGTCTCGCCGGCGGCCGCAGCCTGCAGCACGTCAGTCCTCGAAGTAGGTGCCGGCCAGTACCGCCCCCAACATGCGGGACTCGTCGTCGGACAGTTCCAGCACGGCGCTCGGCTCCTCGGCCGACTTCTCGAAGGCGTACAGCTCCCGGTGCCCGTCCTTGTGCAGGACGACAGACACCCGTTGACCACCTCCCAGCACGCCGAGGTCGTAGCGCTTGCCGATGCCCATCAGCTCCTGGATCTTCACGTGGCGCCCCATGACTCCTCATCCGACCGTCCGGCTGGAACGGCCGAATCATCCGCTTCCGCCGTGACGACAGCCAGGCTGTCCCGACAGATCCACCGGCAGGAGCGCCATGACGATCGCGCAGCGGGCGTTTCGCGTGGCCGGTATCGCAAGGTCGATCGGTCGACGCGGCCGTGCACCGCCCCTTCCCACCGAGCCCACGGCAGCATCCCGGTCAGGCTGCGCAGGTCGGCGCTCCCGGGTGACGAGCGGGTCGATCTGCACGTCACATGCAGAGCCGCCCCAGCCCTCCGTGGAGGGCCGGGGCGGCTGGACGGCTGTTGCCATGTTGGCGATCACTACCGCCCGTGGGCGGACCGTCGGTGTCGAACCCGCTGACACTTCGGCGAGCCCGCCGGGACATTCCGCGGGAATCCGCGGGACATCCCGGCGGGCCTCGCCATCAGCTGACGAATCTCATCCGAGTGTCACTCCGAATCTCACGGCCCTGCGCAGAGCAAGAAGTTGCGTCTGGACGGCTACTGACGGAGTCGCTCCCCGTCGTGCGGGATGATCGAGCCATGTGTGCGGCAGAGCCCAGCGCTGAAGCAGTGCAGGGGCACCTCAACGGCGCCGACCTGGGCACCTACTCCCCTGATGAAGTGTCTTGCTCGTGCCCACTGGGCGTGCACGTGATCGGGGGGCGCACGCCTGCCGAGGCGATTCGTCAGGTGGCCTGGCACACGGGCTGGCAGGGGGACGCGGAGCGCTTGGCCGCTCTCGCGGCTGTCCACGGGGACGTGCGTCCTGCCCTCGCGGCATTGCTGGCTGTCCCGCGCCGTTGACGACCTGGATGGCCGGTGAACCGTGAGGACTCGTCGCGGTCACCTCGCGGGTGCGTGCAAGACGGCGAAAAGCAGCCCCGGTAGTGGACGGGACCCAGCCGCCCCTGCTTTCCGCCTGTGCGGCTCCCCGGAGCGATCGGGCGGGGGTGTCCCTGACTCGATCGACCTGCCTCAGGAATCAAGCGTTACAGGTGACCGGAGTGCCAGCGGAGTCCTACCGCACGCCTCGTGCTCGTGGAGGAACGCGGCGGCGTCGGCTCCGTCCCGCACGGGGCGCCAGAAGGCGATCGCGTGGGCTTCGGGAACGGTGAGTCCGGGGATCCGGCGGCCCTGATAGACGGCCTCATCCCGGACTCGCTTGCACGGCCAGCACGCGCCTGCGTAGGGCGCTTCCCAGTAGTCGGCGCTTTCCTCGTCCATCCACATGATGCAGTGATGGCCGTCATCGGAGTTGAACTCTGCGAGGACCAGCAGGAACGTGAGGGTGTAGGCGTCAGGAATCATCGCGGCTTCCGGTCATCCGGTCATCCGGCCAGGACTGCGATTCCGGTGACGGAGATACCGGCGAGCGCAAGCGGGGCGTAGAAGCCGAAGACCGACCACGATGTGTAGGTGTCCAGCCTCGACGCCTGGTCCTTGAACACGTTCTTGTCCATGGAGTACGGCGGGACCGTTCCCGCGACGACGCCGCTGTAGAGGCAGCGGAACAGTCGTTCTTCGTAGAGGTAGTACATGTCGAGGATCGAGAAAGAGATGATGATAGCCAGGCCCAGGAGGGCGAGGTACCAGCGCTCGACGACTGCGGAGAACCCGAATGCGGCTCCGGCGATAGTGAGGCTCCAGCCTTTGGCCGTTGCTGAAGACTGCGAGAGGCGGGCGATGACCGCTTGGACGAAGTCCAGGTGCTTCCTGCGGTCCTCGGCGTCGTAAGCCTGAGCGTCGGGGCTGCTGCTCATGGGGTGCCGTCCCGTCCCTCTGCGCCTGGAACAAGGGCGGTACGGATTCTGACTTGGGCGTCGTTCTTGTCGTCCTCGCTCCAGTGGGTTTCTGCTGGCCAGATGGGACCCATCGCGTCGTCGGTACGGCGGGGTACGACGTGGACGTGCAGGTGGAACACGCTCTGTGTGGCTGCCTCGCCGTTGGACTGGATGATGTTGAGACCGTCGATCGGGATCGCCGCTCGGATGGCGCGGGCGACGCGCAGGGTGGCGTCGGTCAGGTCGCGGGCGGTCTGGTCGTCGAGTGACCAGATGTCGGGGATGTGCTCGCGAGGGATGATCATGGTGTGCCCGAGGGTGGCCGGTTCGAGCGGGAAGAACGCGACGACTTTGTCCGTCCGGAGGACCTCGCGGGCTGGTTCCTCGTGGGTGACGATCTCGCAGAACGGGCAGTCCGGATCGTTGGTCACCGTCAGGGCCGCTTGTAGCCGCTGGCGATCCACGACTCGATGTTGTTCTTGATGCTGGCGTAGACCTGGGTGCTGTCGTAGCCCGTCGGGTTGTAGACGGGCACGAAGTCGGCGTAGGTCTGGTTGCTGTCGCTGAAGCCGAACTGGGAGAAGGGGTTCGCTCCGGCGGTGGAGGTCTGCCCGTCCTTGTCTTTGAGTCCGTGGATGTTGATTCCGAGGAGCGGCTTCCGGGATGCCCATGCCTTCTTGATTTCGTACTTCACCCACTCGCGGGACGCGGTCTGGGAGCCGATGAGGACGACGACGGCGCCCTTGTAGGCCATCTCCTTGTCGATCCAGTCCTGGACGGCCTGGGAGCCGCGTGCCTTCACGGCTTCCCAGTTCTGGGCGGGCAGGATTTCCTGCCCTTCGATGGCGCCCATCTGCAGGATCTGCTGGACCCGCCAGTAGTCGTTCTGGTAGTGGAAACTGACGAACGACGATCGGGCCATGCGGGTGCTCCTCTGCTCCGTACCGCCCTGCGGGCAGTGTGACGCTGACGGTCGGGACGCTAGAGCAGGGCACCGACAGAACTGGGCATCCCGAGCGCACAGCGGCTTGACCTGCCTGTTCGCGGGAGGGGCGAACCGCGCCCGTGCATGGCGTGCAGCCCCGCCCGTACTCATCCATGCTCGATACCGCGAGGTTCCTGTTCTCCTTGACCCAGCCGACCCCTTACGGGTGGGCGGTCGGAGGCGCGTCGGTAGACGGGTCCTCCGGGCGCTCAGTCATGCAGGGTGATCGTCTGCTCCGCGTCGACCGGATCGGCGCCGGAGCCGCTTGGCAGGGCTGGGCGGTCGGTTGGCTCCTCATCGCCCGTGGATTCACCTCTCACAATCTCGCTGACGACGGTCACCGTCTCCTGGGCGGCTTCTAATGCCAGCGTTGTCGCTTGCAACCCCGTGGTCAGGAGACCGAGTGCGACAACGAGCGTCCCGATGCGCGAGGTCCACTTCTTCGCCCAGCCCTGCGTTGCCGACGCTTCGGTGACTCGACCGACGACGGTGCGCGCCTCTCGAACGACCGGGGCGACACCGAAGGTGTCGATGTTGTCTAGCAGCCAGAGAACGTGCCGGATCTGGCCTGCAATCTCCTCCCGCGCCGATTGGGGGACATCGGCTGATTCGGCGAGTAGGTCGAGCCAGTCCTCCAGTTCTTGTCGGAGTCGAGCGACCGCCTCATCGGACGGATTAGCGGCTGCTCCGGGGAGACGGTAGGAGAGGATCTCGGCGATCGACCCGAGTTGATCGAGTGCAGCGTCGCTCAGGACCTGGCTGGGGCGCTGTTGGCTGCTCTGCCAGAGGTTCTGCCAGACGACGGCGCGGTACCACGCCGGGGCATAGCGCAGGGCTCGGTCCCGGTTCGGGTCACCCTCGGGCAGGCTGGATACCTGTTGGAGCAGCCCTTGGTACAGGCCAACAACCTCTGCGTGGCGCTGAGCCCACTCGACGCTTCCTTCGGGGGCACCGAGCACGTCGACCCACCCGTTGAGGACCGTGACTTGGCTGGATTGCCGAAACCGCATCAGCAAATCGTGAAGCGCATGCCCTGCCGTGGTCGGTCTTGCTTGACTCATCTTGCTCCCTGCGTTCCCCTCATGCGGTTCTCGATACGCCAGTGGACCCCTCGGCAGGGAGTCATGACCCGGTCACCTGTTTGAGTCCGACCCAGGATCCGGCGGCGTGCTTGACGTTGGTCTCGGTGGCGAATAGGTAGCGCCATTCGGCTTCGACTTCGCCGCTGTCGTTGACGTGACGGACCCAGCGTTCGGCGGCTTCTCGCTTCGCGAGGACGTCCTTGTCGTTGGCACGAACGTCGGCCTTGCCTTCGATGAGCCAGTGGACGCCGTCTGTGTCGATGGCGATGAAGTCCGGGATGTACCGCTGGTTGGCGCCGTAGTTGAGGTAGGCGCCGTAGTTGGGCAGGACGCGGACCCACCAGGTGATCTCGGGGGCGGAGTCGAGGAGGTCGGCGAGCCGGTATTCGGTGCTGTAGGCGTCGAAGGCGGCTGCGGGCAGGATGCTCTTGGTCCAGCCGGTGTAGGGCTTGCCGGGGACGAAGGTGGCCGCGTTCTGGACGGTGTACCGGTCGAGGGTCTCGGTGATCGACGGCAGGGTGCTGGGCGGGTAGCCGATCGGCTCGATCTTCTCGACGATGCCGCTGGGCCGGTTCTTGTGCTTCTCCCGGACCAGGTGGAGGAACGCGTCAGTGGCCGCCTGGACTCGACGCTGTGACCACTCGGCCGTCTCGGGATCGTCGACTCCGGCTCCCGCGAGGAACGCCCGGATGAGGCGTCGGACAGCGTTCTTCTCCTTCGTCTCCGGGATGACGAGACCGCTGCTCAGGACCTTGCCGGTCATCTCGGTGATGAGGTCGATGACCGGCAGCATCTCCTGGCTGGCGGCGATGTCTTCGGCCTGCTTGCGCGGCGTCACGTCGATCGCTTCACCTCGTCGCTCGGCGACGAGACCGACGCGGTCGAGCGGGCTGGCGATCTCGGACCGGTAGTTCAGCCCACGGAGTCGGGCGTCGTCATCGGCGACGTCGGAGAGGGTGAACGGCTGCGGCTGGATCTGCTTGTCCAGGCGCGGGAAGAGGATCCGGGGGGCGTCGGAGCGCGGGCTCATGTCCTGTTGCAGCAGCAGGACGGCAGCCTCAGCCTCCTGGGCGCGGTCCTCGAACTCCTGGAAGACGAGACCGACGCTGCCCTCGCTGTCGGCGGCACTGCCTCCTGCGGTGCCGATGCCTGCGATCGTCAACTGGCCGGTGCCGACGATCCCGTCGACGCGGGTCACGGGATCGGCGGCCTGGCCATCGCTCGGCGCCGCGAGGTTCTCGTCGCCGGTGATGCTGGCGGTGCCGCTGACCTGGCCCGTGGAGGTCTCGGCGACGACCTTCTCCGCGCGTTCCTTGAACGTCGCTTCCAGCAGCGCGCGGGCATTGGCGAGCAGGTCGTGGAAGCGCCGGTGTGAGAGGACCTCGACGCTGTCGAGCATGGGGACGCCGGTACGGGAGCCGAACGGCAGGCGCAGGCCCCGGCCGAGGATCTGCTCGGACAGCGCCTGGGACTCCAGTGCGCGGAGGGCACAGATGACGTAGATGTTCTTGACGTCCCAGCCCTCCTTGAGCATCTGCACGCTGACGATGGCCCGGACCGGGCTGGCAGGGTCTTCGACCTTGTCGAGAGCGGCGAGCGACTCGTCGGGCGACTCACTGGTGACGACGAGGACGGCCTCGTCGGAGCCGAGCATGTCCGGCCCGCGCAGTTCGGAGGCGACCTCATTGGCGTCGTCGATGCTCTCGCAGACGACGAACATGACCGGGTTGACCGGGTCGCAGTCCTGCTTGGCGCAGTACGCAACCAGCGCCTCGCGCTTGCGCTCCAGGAGCAAGAGGCCGTCGGCCAACTGGCGGCGCAGCGTGACCTGCCCGTCCTTTCGGGCCACCAGGACCGGGATCTTCACAAACCCGTCGGCGATGGCCGCGGCAAGCGGGTAGTTGTAGATGATCTGCTCGTCGGTGGTGTTCTCCGACGGGGTGGCCGTGAGCCCGATGAGCGCGAGCGGCTTGAGGTCCTTGACCGCGGCGGTGAACGCCTTGGCGTTCTTGCCGAAGTAGACGTGGTGCTCGTCGGCAATCACCACGAGGTCTGGCACCTGCTGGAGGTGCTCGTAGAGGCTGCCGCCGAGGTTCTCGTCGTGCTCGCGGACCTTGCGGGAGGTGTTCTGCGTGGGCTTGATCAACTGCTGGACGTTGAAGACGAAGACCTTGAGGCGGGTGTCGTCAGCCAGGGCGTGCGCGACCGCGCCACGGTCGAAGTCCTCGCTCGTGATCACGAGCGGGTTCGCCTCCAAGCCGGTGACGTACTTGGGGTGGCCGGGGGTGAAGTTGTTGACGGTCTTGCCGAAGACGGTTGTCCCCGGGGTGACGATCAGGATGTTCCGGACCCCGGACTCGTACAGGTAGTCCACGAGGGCTGCCGCGATGTAGGTCTTGCCGACGCCGGTAGCCAGATCGCAGACGCCGTCGAGCGGTTCGTCGGCTTCATCCAGGCGTCGGGCGACGGCTTCCAGGGCGGCCTTGTTGGGGGCACGCAACTGGAGCCGGGCTGCGACCTCTTCGATGAGGTCGGTGTCCATGGGGAGGAGGGTCATCGGGCGGCCTTCCCGTGAGAGCGCACGCGGAGCAGGTCTCGCGGTGCGGTGCGCAGGCGACTGCCCGGTGACAGGGTCCTGAGCCGGTCCTGGGCGTCTTCGGTCGCGGCCTTCGCCACCAGGGTGAGGCGCTCGCCCTCGGCGAGGTGGGAGACCAGGAAGTCGACCTCGGTGTCCCCGGCGACCCCGTCTACGACGGCCAGCCGCATGCGGCCCTTCCGTCCGCTGAACGGGCGGCTCTCCGCGCCGAGCCGCTCGTAGCCCAACTGTGCGCAGACGGCCTCAGCGAAGGCACCGTTGGTGGCCCACTCGGCGAGCAGGATGCCGCCGTCCTCGTCGGCCTCGAACATCGACGGCCCGACCTCCATGACCCGGAAGCCGCCGCCGCCCTGCCATCCGATCGATGCGGTGATGCCGCGGGGGTCCTCGTTGTTGACGACCTTCTCCAGGCGAGGACGCGTGTAGTCCGCCAGGTTCGTGGCGCTCAACTCTGAGGTGACCCATCGCCTGCCCATCTTGTGGGCGACCGCGGCAGTGGTTCCGGATCCGGCGAAGCAGTCCAGAACGATGTCACCGGGGTCGGTGGCGATGTGGATGACGCGCTCCAGTAGGCCCTCGGGCTTGGGCGTGGCGAACGCGGGCAGGTCGGGGAACATCTTGCGCAGGTGGTCGCGCTTGGCGGTCATGTTGCTGCCCACTTCGGAGGCGAGCCACAGGGAGCGAGGAACCACCCCGCCCTGCACCTCGGACAGGTAGCGCTTGACGATCGGCATACCGTCGCCGTCCTTGCCGAAGTACACGCGGTCCTCGGCCAGTGCACGGTCGAAGTTCTCCCGCGAGAACCGCCAGAAGACGCCCTTCGGCGGCACCACCGTCCGGCCAGATGGCAGCGTGACCTCGTAGCGCAGTGCGTCGGACCCGGAGCGAGCCGTGCTGTCTGCCCCTTGGAGCCACGGCCCCCGAGGGTCGTTGTCGGGGTTGCGGTAGCGCTTCTCCTGCTCCGGCGTGCGCGGCAGGAGGTTGCGCTGCTTGCGCCAGATGCTCTTGTCCTTGGCGACAACCAGGATGTAGTCCTGCACGGTGCTGATGTCGGTGTCGTTGCGGCGGCCCGCGTCGGTCTCCCACACGACCGTTCCGACGTAGTTCTGGCGACCGAAAACCTCATCCAGGATGACGCGGCAATAGGCCATTTCGGAGTCGTCGAGATGCAGCCACAGGCTGCCGTTGTCAGCGAGCAGTTCGTGGATCTGCGTAAGCCGGTCGCGCATCTGAGTGAGCCAGACGCTGTGTTCGACAGCATCGTTGTAGTGCTCGAACATCTGCCCGGTGTTGAACGGCGGATCGATGTAGGCGAGTCGGACCTTGCCGCGATACTCGGCCGCGAACTCCGGCAACTCCTTCAAGGAAGTCAGCGCATGGAGGGCGTCACCGCGGATGAGCAGGTTGTCCTTGGCACGCTCGGCGTCCTTGCGGGTCTCACCCACCGTGGCGATGTCGTGGAGCAGCCGGACCTCGCTGACACGGTAGTCATCCGGCGTCGTCCACTCGTAGGTGTCCTCGCCGTGCGAGAGCAGCCGCTGGTCCTTGTTGGTCCAGGTCAGTTCGAGTTGGCCCTTGAGGCGCTGGTTGCGGATCGTGCTCACGAAGTCCTCGCGCCCGCCGTGGCCTGCTGCACTGTTCCGCCGTCCCTTCGAAGGCCAAGCGCCTCCACGGGCGCCCCGTACAGGAGTATCGGCCGACGCAGGCCGCTCCTGTCCCTGATCATGTAGGTCGACTACGACAGTCCACGGCCTGGTCCAATGGGACACATCCTGCCTGCGCCACTCCGGCGGGGGCGTGGAGCAGTGCGGGCGCGCCGCGCTGCGACCCCGACCAACGGAGCCGAGCGCGGCGGTTCGAGCCAACGAAGGCTGGCTCGAAGGTTCGGGCCGTCGGTCATCCGGTCCGAGCCCCCCGCAGGGTCCGAGGGTGCTGTCATCACCTTCGGCCCCATGGTCGAGCCGACGTCGCCGGTCCGACGGGCCGGACGGTATCCCGCGTCACCGACAAACCGCGCGGAGTGAGCGTCGCGGTCAGGCGGTCCGGGGTTGCTGCCTGGCTGGCTGGGGCCGGGCGACGTGGGGCGGGAGAACGTCTCCGTTGAGGATGCCGCTGGAGATGGCGGCGTCCAGTTCCTTGGCGCTCCACATGAGGTTGTCGAGCCAGACCGGATCGCGGCCTTCCTGCTGAAGCACGTGGTAGTGGCGGGAGGCGCGGGCTATGTGCGTGGCCATGGCGGCGGCTCGGACGCCGATCTGCCGTAGCGCCTCCCGAGGCACCAGGACCATGCCGTTCGGGACGACCGGGGCGGTCGGGGCTGCGGCGGAGGCTGCTTCGGCGGCTTCGCGCTCGGCCTGGCGGCGAAGCCGCTTCAGCAGCGGATTGCGCTGCCGGATGTGCTCGGGGCAATAGGCGGAGGTCGGACCGGAGGCGGCGGTGGTGTCGCAGCACCGGCACCAGCGGGTCTTGTCGGCGGCGACGCGGGCGAGGACGGTACGGCGCCCGATCTCCTCCAGCGAACGGATCGGTTCGCCCTGCGAAGGCCGCGAATCGAGCGGTATCGAGTCGTCGAGTGGCACACCGGCCTGCCTGATCGTCACTGCGCAAGTCCTCTCGTCGTTCCGTCCGGACACGTCGAGTGCCATGAAAGTGCCGTCGAGTGCCACTTCGGCTTATTGCTGGACGGTCCACAGCCCCCTCTCCCCCTAAATGACCACCGGACCTGCGCGTTCGCGGATAACTGCCATCGACAGGCTTCCATCCGGGCGCGCGCTCGTTTCGTCGAGTGCCGTCGAGTGCCACCTGCTCGGACGGTCCACGTGGCACTCGATGGCACTTTCACCGTTACGTGTCTGATCCGGGCGATTTCCTGTTGGCCGTCAGCGATCCCGCTGACTTCACAGATACGCAGGAGTCACAGATGGTCAAGCACTTCACGGTCCGCGACGGATTGCCGTTCACGTTCGAACTGGCCCGCACCGAGATGCCGGTCGCCCACGGCAGCCACCTCGCGCGCTATTGGCTGTACACGCTGGTGGACATCCACCTGGGCGTGCTCATCGACGCCATGGTCAGCAACCCCGCGATGTCCTACCCGCCGAAGGACGGATCGGTCTGGGAGTTGCTCGACTTCGTCGGAGAAGACACGGAACTGCTGACGATCAGCATTCCGGATTCTTCGGTCTTGAGCGACGACGAGTTGGCCACCCTGCCCTGGGGTGAGGAGATCCGCGTCGTGCGTCGCAGCCCCGATGCACGACTGCACCCGGTGCACGAGGCGGCAATCGGGGTGCTGCTGGGTGGGCCCGACCTGCATGCCGACCCCGAGACGTTCGACAACTGGTTCGAGCACGCACTGGAGGAACTTCGCTCGTACAGCCAGTTCGAGCACACCTTCAGCAGGCAGGCCGTTGTCGGCCACCGGCTGAACGCCTCGTACCGGCAGGCCAGGACGGGGGATCCGAACGACGAGCACAGCGGACACGACTTCGACCCGTGGTGCTGCGGGCTGATCCGGCTGCAGGCGCTTCAGGTGCCGAGCCTGGCTGCGGCGTCGCCGAGCATGGCGCTGACCCCCTCTGTCGCCGAGAAGGACGCCTGATGACTACGAGCATCAGCACGCCGCTGGACTCGGGGCACGACGACGACGCGGCGCGGCGGGTCTACCTCGCCCGGGGGAAGCCTGCCTCCGGAGACATGGCGCATGCCGTCCAGGACATTTACGGTGCGCCTCAGTTCGAAGCCATTTTTGAGACGGAAAGGGGGCACGGCGATGCGATCAACAGGATTCATGCGCTGGTTTCACATTCGCATGGGCGGGCTCATACCCCTGCCCTGACGCCTCCCCATTCGCCTGATCAGTCAGGTCAGGGGCGCCCACCCGTCTATTTGAGCGGAGCGCCCATGACCCCCCATAGCAACAACTCAGAATCCCCCGCCCTCTCCGTTCCGCGGCTGACCATGCAGGCGCTCTACGCCCGCGCCGGACTGCCCGTCCCCATCTACAGCGACAAGCCCACCCAGACTCACGACAGCCGGGCGTGGGACAGCAAGATCGGTGTCCTGACCCACACGATCGCCGGGCGGCTGGCCTCCAGCGCACAGACTCTCGACGGGCGCGCCCTTCGCGTGCTGATCGCCGAGACCGTCGGCGCAACGGTCAAGGACCGGTCCCTCGGCCGGTTGGACAGGGCCCGGATCCGGGTGACCGGTATGGCCACGCAGTACCTGACGCACTTCATGCCGCCCAGCCCCGCGGTGTTCCTGGGCGCCGAACTGGCAGCCGGAGGCGGGCGCGTCGACCTCGCCTGGGACGACCCGGAAATGGGTGTCTTCTTCGACGAGATCAAGACCTGGCGGCACGTGCAGGCGACGCTCGACGAGGACACCTGGACACAGGTTCACCGCTATCTCGACGCGGGCATCGCCGCGTACGGCGACCGGTTCGCCGGGGTTCGTGTGATCACGCTGAGCCACCTGCGCTCCTGCATCTACGTCAGTCCGCAGGGGTTGGTGGAGTCGCTGCACAACTCGCCGCTGGCTCCGGTGGCGTTCGGCACTAAGGCTGCGGCATGACCGGCTCCCGGCGCCTGGACGCCGCGCGGTCCCACCGCGAGGGCGCGTCGGCTCGGGCGACACGGCGTCGGCCCAGTTGGTCGGACCGGCAGGCCGCCGTCGCGCAACTGCGCCGCCTGACCGCGGAGGGCCGCCCGCTCGGCGCTCACGTCAAGGCCGTCGCAGAGAAGTGGGGCGTGTCTCCGCGTGCCGTCTACACGTGGCTCAAAGACCCCCGGCTCGCCGACGGCACCCCCAAGCCCGAGCGGAAGCGGTTCGAGCCGACCGTCGAGCACCTGACCGTGGTCGCGCAGGAACAGGACATGCACTCCGCCCACGGCCTGCTGGAGGAGGCGGGCCTGATCACTTGCTCGTACGAGACGTTCGCCCGCGCCATGCGGGAGCGCACGAACCCGACCCTGCTTGCTGCCGCGCTCGACGGATACCCGGGCCTGGTCAACAACCGGGCCTACCTGTCCTGGACTGCGCCGCACCGCAATCACACCTGGCACCTGGACCACACGATCATGGACTTGTGGGTGTGGCCGTCCCACAAGCACCGGTCTCCGATCAGGCCACAGGTGACCGTCGTGGTGGACGGCTACAGCAGCCTGCTGCACGCGGTGCCGTGGAAGACACACGTGAACGGCGACATGGTCGCCGCAGCGCTGGTCGAGTTCGGCACCGAACGCGACTACCTCGGAGTCACCGTCGGCGGCCAACCCGAACAGGTCGTCTGCGACAACGCCGCCCAGCACTTCGGCCCGAGCATGCGGGAAGGCGTTCAGCGGCTCGGTTGGATTCTCGCACCGACCGCCGCCTACTCCTCCTGGCAGAACGGGATCGCCGAGCGCGCCCTCGGGCTGCTCAACAAGCGGCTCGCGAACCGTGCACCCGGCGCCACCAACGCCGGGAAGATCCGCACCGGAGCCTCCCGGCATGCCGCCAAGTTGCCCGAAGACACCAAGCCGGAGAACGTCTTCGGCTGGTCGGTTTTCGCTGACCTCTTGCAGGACACCGTCAACGAGATCAACACGACGATCCGGATGAAGAAGCACGGCCGGACCCGGCTCGACGCTTTCGCCACCGACCCGACCGAACAGCGCCATCTCGATCTCGTCGAGTACCGCACGTCCCTGATGACCAGCGGTGACCTCACCTACGTGTGGACGAAGAACGGCCTCAACTTCGACGGCAACTCGTACTTCGGCACCGGTCTGAAGTATGGACACCGCTACCTCATCCGTTACCTGCCGACCAACCGCGACTTCATCGAAGTCTTCGACCTCGACAATGAGTGGGTCTGCCGGGCGACCAGGGCCGACCTGATGACTCGCGAGCAGGTTGCGCCGTTCTTGGCCGAACGCGCCGAAACGGAACGCGAGTTCCAGGCCATCGAGAAGGGTGTCATTCACTACCGCCACCAGATCGCGGCAGGCAGCCAGGCCGGAGCGACCTACGGCCACGAAGACACCTCCTACGACGGCAGCGAAGATCGCGCCGCGTTCGTGAACCGCCACGACTCCGAGCCGACGGCGGTAGAGCCCATCGCCCTCGCGGAACCGACCGACTCCGATGAGGTTTCGGAACCGAAGAAGCCGCGGGCGCGGTCGCCCCGCAAGAGCACCGGAAGGCCACCGGCGCCACGGGTCCCGGCGACGTCTCCCGCGAAGGAGGACGACGCGGCGCGGCAGGCGACCGCGCGGCTGGCAGCGAAGTACGGCAGCGCGCTGCCTCCCCAGGCGCTCACGGCAGCCGACACGCAGCGCTCGACCGACGCTTGCGCTCGCCCAATCAACAGCAGCGGCGCCAGCGAGGCACTCACCCAGGACGAAGAGGAGCACCAGTGACCATCGCCTCCCAAGGCGTGCTTCGGCATCAGACCGTCGCGCTCGGCCTGGAGACAGAACTCGTACAGACGCCGTTCTTCGCCGACGGGTACGTGACCGCGCAGGCGGTCCTCAGCGGGAACGACATCGTCGCCTTCGACGGCCCACCCGGCACTGGGAAGACCACCTGCGCCCGGTATGTCGCCCAGAACGCGGACCGTCCGTGCGCTGTCGTCACGATGCCCGGCAACCCCCGGCCGCTGGACCTGCTGCGGTACACGCATCTGGCTCTCACGGGGATTCAGCACACCGGCACCCGCGTACAGATGCAGGACGATCTTCTGCGGCTCTTTCCAGCCTGGGGAGGCATTCTCATCGTCGATGAGTTGCAGAACACGAAGCCGCACGCGTTGCAGGAACTCGTCTGGCTCTACGAAGAGAGCAGCCACGCATTCGGGCTCGGAGTCGTCGGAACCGGCGTCCTCGCTGCAACCCAGAAGCACCCCCAGTTGCACAGCCGGATCATGGGCGAGGTCACGTTCGCGGCCCTGCGCGGCACTGAACTGATCGATGCGGTGCAGCGCCTCGATGTCCGCTTCGCCGCGACCCCCACTCGACTGCTCGCACAGCACAACGAAGCGGCGTGCGCCGGTCTCCTGCGCCGCTGGGTCCAAACCGTCCGCTGGCTCAATCGATTCGACGTCTCTGGCGCGGTCACGGCCGACGACTTCGCGCAGATCCGCCGCAAGTTGCCGCGCCAAACTGCTGAGACCGAGTCCTGAAGGAGGCTAGTTCGAATGCCGTTCCTGGTTCCGCTTCCAGCGAGTCGATCCAGTCGTGCGCTTTTGCCGCCGACCGACCCGAGCACGGGTGTCGTCACGTTCACTGCACGCCCGACCAAGCACGCCTGGGTGATCGGCCAAGACCTGCTCGCCGCGCTCGGCATCAACCACGACGTCTACGGGTCCGGTCGTCGCCATGGTGAAGACCTGGAGTACGCCCGCGCTTGGCTGACCGCCCACGATGTCCGCCTGGTGATCATCCGGCACGCCGACACCATCCCCAGCAGCGAGACCCTCGACGACCTGGAGCATCTCTCCTCCAGCGTCGGGGCCAGCCTCGTACTTACCTGCGACGACACCGTCGGGGAGAACCTCGCTGACTGGGTCGCCGCGCGCGGAGGCACGGTCACCGACCTCTCGGCGCTCACGAGCCTGATCGCAAAGACGGCACGAACCCCGGACGAGGTTCGGCCAGACGCACCCGTTGACTTCCCGCAGTACCTGCCGCGGACAGACTTCTATGCCTTCCGCGCCCGACTACGGGACGTCCTAGATCCGGAGCAGTTCAGTCTGGTCGACCGGCTGTACCGCGCCACCTTCCACGCCATCGCCAACAAGCCACCGGCGACCCCGGAAGAAGCCGCGGCGACGCTCACAGCGCTCATCGCTCAACACCGCACCCCTGGACAAGCGCTGACCATCGCTCGCGCGGCCCAGGCCGCCCTCTTCACCCACGGACTGTTACTCAAGGTCAGTGTCGACACGCTCCTCCACGGCACTTCCGCCGCCGAGCACCGCCGCATGACGCCCGCCGAGATCCGCTCGCTGCGCGCCTACCGGACCGCCTGGCGCTCCGCCGCCGCCGTCCTCTACGACGCCAACCTCAGCAAGCAACAGATCCACGCCGTCCGCCTCGATCAAGTAACTCCAGACGGGGACCTCACCGGCGTCGACCATCTCCCCCTGCTCGACGACGCCAAGGTGTACCTCCGCGCACAGCGCAACTACCGACTGATCACCGGCGCGACGGCCTCCGATTTGCTGATAGCCGAGTCGCGCGCGTACGTGACCTATGCCCTGCGTCGCCTCGGCGCCGAACTGAACCTCCCCGCGCCTAGCAACCATGTCCCTTCGGAGGCGAGGAAGACAGACCGCTGGCAGGACAGCCTCGGGGTCGCACTCCTCCCCCTCGTGGGAACCAGGCTGGCCGGAGTTCCGTCCACCGACTCACAGACCGGGGAGGCAGCATGACCGCCACCGTCCCGGTCAACGGTGCCGCGCTCCGTGAGCGCCTACTCAGCGCAGGACTCAGCGACCGCGCCTACGCGAACCGGTCCGGCCTCGGTGACAGCGCCGTCCGCGGCATGCTGCTCCGCGACGAAGTGAACGGCAGCGTCAGCATCGCCGACATCCGCCGCGCCGCGACCGAAGCAGGCATGTCCATGGGGGACCTCTTCGACGCCACTGCTACCGACGAACCCGACGACACCCCCAGTGACGATGTCGCCGTCCTCGCTCAGGTCCTCAACAGCCAGAGGCAGATGCACCCGGAAGACCGGCTCGCGCAAGCCCTCGGCTGGCAGGCTGATCGGCTCCGCTCTGCCATCACCGGCCTCGATGCCCGCCTCAACCCGATTGGCCTACGCATACACCGCAACAGCATGGGCGTCTGCATCCGCGCCGATGACAAGCGCGCCACACACGCCGTCAACCGCCTGAACTCGTACAAGGACGCCGACGACGGGCTCCACCAAGGCACCGCACGAGTCCTCTACGCCGCCTACCGCGGCACCCTCTCGGCGACCGACACCTCCACCGATCGCATGATGCAACTCGGCGCGCTCGCGAACCGCGGAGCCATCACGGTCAGGACCGGCGTCGGAGACCGCGTGCAACTCACCGCCGACACCGCCTACGCCTTCGACGTCAGCCGGTGATCAACGACCAGCAGGCTCGCCCGGGGGGCTCGCCTCAGTCGTCCTCTTCAGAGGTGCCCAGCACGGCCGCCGCGATCTGGTCAGCCATCTCCTCGATGTCGAACTCGCCGGTGCTCAGGGCTCGCTTGTCGGCAAGCGAGGGGCTGTACCCGCGGACTTGCTCAGCACTGACTTCGTGCCAGATAGGCAGCATGGACTGCTCCCCTGCGACGGTCCTGGTCACCAGACCGTCAAGTTCCAGGTTGGTCCAACCCTTCGCGAAGAACGACGGGGACAACACGACGACGCCGTACCGGCTCGACCTGATGCCCTCGTCGATCTTGCGGCGAAGACTGTCGCCGATCTTGATTTCGGTCTTATCGAGCCAGACTGTCACCCCGCGCTCGGTCAGTGCATTCCGCAACGGCAGCGCGACCGACGCCTTGTCCTCAGTGGCATGAGACAAAAAGACGTCCCATGTCTGGCCTCCAAGGACATCACCCTGCGGCTCGATGGGTTCGCGAACCAGCACATCGGCAGCAGGGCTGTCGTGCTGCCGCAGCGTGGGGAGATTTCCCCGCGGCGGCGCTTGGACTTGAACGCCAGCGCGGACGCTGCCCCGGTGGCCGCCGAGGTCAACCACCACCACCCATCGCCCACTGCTAGGGATCGGGATGCGGGCTGGAGACTGCTTGGCTAGTCCGCCGTGGTAGCGGTACTGCCTACCGGACTTGTAGGACTGGTAAGCCGACGACGTCATGAGTTGGACGTTGGCCTGCTTGTCCAGGGTGACGACCGCGGTCGCCCCCTTCTTCTGCTACCCCAGGTCGTAGTAGAGGTGCTGCATGACCCGTCTACCGCTTGTCGCGGGGTGGGTACGGGTCGTTGCCTGGCGCCACGGTGTCGGAGTCACGAATGGCGCCGTCGCGGCCGTGGATGCGGACTTCGCCACCACCGGCCCGACCGACGATCTCCTTGGCGCGCGCGATCGCCTGCGCCTGCGTGTCAGCGTGCGCGCTTGAACGCTCGGCCCCGGGCTTCTTGACGTCCCAACCGCCGGTCTTACTCGGCACGACGTGGCGCCGGTTGTCGTTACTCATGAGTGCCCTTTCCGTACGTGAACGGGAGCAGAACGCCGAGGGGCGAAGTCCATCTTTGGACTTCGCCCCTCGGTTTCTTACGTCATTGCTGCCAGCAGGCGCCGTGCACTATTCATGACAGCACCGTGCACTATCGCTGACAACGTCATGCACTATTCGTGACAATGCTGCGCACTACTCGTGACAGCCGTCATCAGCTGAGAAAACTCACGTGAACGAGACCGCAAACGAGACTGTAATGATCTTTCCCCCGGCCTGACTGGAGCCGTTTGCTCAGGTCAGCAACCCGTTCATCCAACATACGCGACCCGACTACGGCTGAAGGGCCGCGCCGCCTGGCCGACAGCCATGCGGTTGCTGAATAGACGCTGCTGAGGGCTCCTCGACACCTTCAGCGACTGGCGCCACGACAACGGCACCAACACCCAAGCCACCGGCGGACGAGCCCTCGTAAAACGCAACATCGGTCAGGGCGGCGAGACGCAGTTCGTCTGGGAGGAGTTCGAGCACACCAACCGCGTGTCGGCGCGCTGGATTTTCCAGTGAGAGGTGATGCGCCGCTTCGCCGGAGCGCTGGGAGTTGCCCCCACAGACGCAGCCAAGTTCGACGCTCTCATCGGGTTCAACAGCCCTGCCTACCACCAGGTCCTGAACCTGGCCCACCAGGGCGTCGACACCTCCATCGACAGCGTCCTGCTCAAGCAGAAGCGCCTCGATCCCTACGAAGTCGGCGACGTCCTGAACCGTCTGCACAGCATGGTGCCGTTCCAGAACAGCCTCCACGAGGGCTACAGCGACCTCAATAATCTGGAGAGAGCCTTCGCCAAGGCGCTGGACGCCACCGACTACGACTGGTTGCCGCAACCCCAGCCGCAGCGGTTACGGGATTCCCCTCATCACCTTCGGAGCCACGAAGACGTTCTACCCAGACTTCCTCGTCTTGCTCGACGGCGATGTGTACGCACTCGACACCACAGCGCCCCACCTGCTCAAGGAGAAGACCGGCCGCAAGTTACTCTCCATCATCCCGCCCAAGGGCAACGCCGGTCGTCTCTGGGTCCGCTTCGTCTCCCCGGAAACTGGAACAAGGACGTCGAACAACTCGACCAGACCGGCTACACCGTCTGGAGCCTCAAGCAAGACAACAGCCTCCGCGCCACCCACGTCGAAGACCTCGAAGAGAGCGTCACCCAGGCCCTCAAGCCGCTGTAGCCCCGCGGGTACCGGTGCGCGGAACGCGCGTCCCACCTACTCACCCTGACCTTCGCGCCGTCACGGCCCCATCAATGTCGGACCCTTCGCCTACCGTCGGCGGACGCCCGTGGGTGCGGGTCCTGACGGAAGGGTGAGACGTGCGGCTCCAGGAGTTCCGGGTCCAGAACTACAAGCGCATCGCGGACACCGGATGGGTAAGCGCTCGCGACCTGACCGTCCTCGTCGGCAAGAACGAGGCAGGCAAGTCCGCGATCCTGCGCGGCCTGTCCAAGGTCAACCCGTCGGACGGGGAGAAGTACGACGGTCTCCGCGAGTTCCCGCGCAGCCGGTACAGCGACGAGTACGACGAGGACGCGCCGGTGGGCAGCGTCCGTTTCCTCCTGGACGACGACGAGCGAGAGGCCCTGGCTGAGCAGTCACCGCTGCTCGCCGAGGTCAGGAGCGTCGAGGTCACCCGCAAGTACGACAACACCTACCTGGTGGGCTTCACGCCACACCCGGGACAGAGTGCCGTGGAGGCTCATCGATTCCGGACTGTCGCGGTGGGCGCCCTCGACGCCTTCTCCGAGTCGTTCGCGCCCGACGGGAAGGGGGAGGAGTTCGGCCCGCTCAAGGAGTCGCTCACCGAGGACCTGTCCACCCGAATCCAGTCACTCCCGACCACCGGCTGGGCCACGACGGACGGCATCGAGGGACTGCTGAAGGTCGTCACCTCCAAGATCACCGAGCAGTGGCACCAGACCGCCCTGGCGCCGCTGACGGGTGCGCTCCGACCCCTGCTGGCCGAGGCCCGCAGCCGGGCAGGACTGCCCACGGCCCGCTCATGGGTCGTGAACAACATGCCGCAGTTCATCTACTTCGACCGGTACGACGTCCTCGACAGTGCGATCCACATCCCGACGTTCATCTCACAGTTGAGCAGCGCTCCCAACCAGCCGCGGGTCCGGACGACCAGGTGCCTGTTCCAGCACGTCAACCTCGACCCCAAGCAACTGCACGACCTGATCCCGACGGCCCCGCAGCCTCACAACCCTCCGGCGCACGAGGAACTCCAGCGGCGGGCCGACGAGCGCGCAATCCTCACGTCATCCGCAGGCGAGGCAATGACGCGCAGGTTCAGCGAATGGTGGCTCCAGCGCCGACACCGCTTCCAGTACCGCCTCGACGGTGAGTTCTTCCGCGTCTGGGTCTCCGATGACCTTGACCCGAGCCCGATCGAACTCGATCAGCGCAGTCAGGGCATGCAGTATTTCTTCTCGTTCTTCCTGGTCTTCCTCGTAGAGGCCGAGGGTCAGCACGCCAACAGCATCCTGCTGCTCGACGAGCCGGGGAACTCACTCCACGGCACCGCTCAGGCGAAGATCATCGAGTTCCTGCGGAAGATCAGCGCCGACAACCAGGTCATCTACAGCACCCACTCGCCGTTCATGATCGACGGCGACCACCTGGAAGAGATTCGCCCGGTCTGGGAAGACCCGACGACCGGCACCACCAAAGTCTCCGAGGATGTCTGGCCGAAGGACAAGGACGCCCTGTTCCCGCTTCAGGCGGCTCTCGGCTACACGATCGCCCAGTCCCTGTTCATCTCCCGCCGCCAGGTCCTGGTCGAGGGCATGACCGACTACTGGATTCTCAAGGCCCTCGACACGGCGCTCGCGATGACCGGCCGGACCGCGCTCGACCCTGACGTCGTCCTCACTCCCGCAGGAGGGGCGTCCAAGATGGTCCCGCTGGCCAGCATGCTCGTCGGTCACCAAGTGCGCGTCGCCGCACTGCTCGACGGCGACGACTCAGGTCGCAGAGAGGGCGGCAAGGTCGAGCGGGCCCTCGGCTTCGAGAACCGGACGATCTTCGTGGCCGACCACACCCACGACCAGAACCCGACCGGCGAGATCGAGGACCTCTTCCCCGACGACTACTACCTCGCCGCGATCAAGGACGCCTACGGCTCCGGCGACTACCGGTTCAACGCCGACGAGAAGGCGATCCCCAACATCGTCGATCGCGCCACGGCCATGTACGCGCGCAAGGGGAAGGGTGACTTCGAGAAGTGGAAGGTCGCCCGTGCCCTCTCCGACCGCATCATGGCTGAGCCGAAGAAGGTGCCCGCCGAGACGCTGGACGCCGCCGCCGCGATCGCGGTCGCCCTGAACACGATCACCACGACGGAGTAGCGGACCGAGGGCTGTCAATCGTTGCCGTACTCGCGCTCGTAGTAGTCAGCCGGATCGCCGATGTCCTCGAACTCCGTCGGCAAGCCAGAGGCTTCGACGAGTTCATACCGGTCCAAGATCAGGTGGCAGTTCTCGCACGCGAAGTAGTCAGCGGAGACCGTCAGGCGGGCCCAGACGTCGTAATCGTCGTAGGAGACCCGTTCCCCTGTGATCTCGTAGGAGGTCACGTCCTCGCCTTCGAGCCTGCCGACGTCGTCGCAGGCAGGACATCTGGCCTCACCTGAGTGAGATAGGCCAGCAACGGCGTTGAAGGCATTCCACTCGACCTCCATGCGGGCGTTCATGCGTCCGGCGGTATGAAGCGTCAGGCGCTGCTTCGCCCGCTCGATCAGCGCAGTGAGCCGCTCCTGGATGTGTTCGCGGTTCCGCTCCAGGTGGTCTTCGACGACAGACACCCGGTCCGACCCGACGAGGTCCTCGATCTCCTTGTCCTGGGCGGTGAGCAGGATGATCGCCTGCGCCCAGAACCGGGGCCACCAAGCCTCAGCGGGAAGGGGAGTGAGGGTGGCCGCGCCACCATGGAGGTACTCGTTCCGTCCCACCGCGATGGTGGTTGCTTCCTTCAGGCTGAAGGGGTGGAACGCCCTGGCGCACCGCGTGAACACCGTCTTGGCTGGAACGGAATGGAAGGACGCCTGCCCCTCAACTAGGCCACTCGCGATCAAGAGGTTCGTGCCCTCCTCGTTCGGCGTGGCGATCAAGAGCGGAGAGACACGCGCCAACGCCGCCTTTGCCAGCAGTTCGAGCGAGAGAGACGCCCAGAGCGCCTGCTCGTCGAAGGACCTCGGCGGATCGCTGTCCATCGCGCGACTCATGAACAAGCGAGCCTTCATCCAGAGCGCTTCTTCTGCGTACGGCGCCGTCATCGCTTGCTCCTGACGAGGTACGCGACCCGCGTGAGGGCCCTGTCGCCGTCGGCGGCGCTTACGGCAGCACGGGCATGTAGAGCCCGTCGGTTGTCGATCACCAGCACCTGATCGGGCTCCGTCCAGTGATGGGAATATGCGTTGGCTGCGACCGACTCGAAGTAGCCGACTGCCTCTCGTGCCCGCTGGTCACAAGGACTCATGCAGCCGGGGTCGTAGCGCCACCCCTCGGCATCGCGTGCCGCGGCCAGAAAGCGCTCCTTCCCACTGCTCACCATGAACAGGCCAGCGCGCAGCCCAGGCTGCTGCGGAATCACCGGGTAGTCCGGATTGGTCGCAGCCGCATGAAGGCTCCACACCCGCGTAGGCGTCCCATTCGGCCTGGACGCGTGTAGCACCAGAAAATCCGGCGGGACAGGGAGGTGGGCCCCGTCAGTGTGGAGGGGCTGTTCGCCTAGCCCATGCGTTGCGCTCAACGAGCGAGGATGAGCGTCCTCGGACGGCGTAGGCCGGAGCACGCTGACGCCCGGGTCGCCCTTTCGAGTCGCCACCTCGACCCAACCCCGGGCGTCGGCCTGCACGAGCACGCTGCCTAGCCGCATCGAGCCAACAGCCCAACCTGACCGCCTCGCACACTCGGTCAGTTCGCTGAGGTCGGTCATCGGTCTCCACTCTGCGCAGGTCGCGCCCTCATCCTGTCGCACCTGCGGCAGGTGAGACGGGGCGGCGGTGACCGCCGATCGGCCTGCAACGTGCGGATTCTTGCCCCCGTGGCCCAGATAGATACGTCCTAGGGAGGGCGCCGAATAAAGGGAGTGGTGCCGAAGGTCTTGAAGCACCGTCGCATCGCAGGACTCCTGCTGACCCACTTGCGCGACGTGGTTCCCGAAATGTCGGAGGGCGCGGGCATGCTCCGGGCCGCAGCACCACTTGCCGTGAGTCCAGTCGGCTGACGGCTCTGAACTTCGAAGAGGAGACCCTTGTGAATCCGTACGGCATTCAGCTCCGACAGCCTCTGCCCGGCGACATCATCGGCAACAAGATCACGATCGCGGCCATCGGCACCGCCTTCGAGGCCAGCTACGGCTGGCACCTCGTCAACGGCGACACCACCGTTGACAAGGGCTACTTCCAAGGCGGTTCCATGGGTTCACTGGAGTCCTTCGTCCACCAGGCCGATGTCTCCACCGACTACTCCGGGCGTGCCGTCCTGCGAGTCTTCGGCGACGACCCGTCCGGGGAGTCCGAGGGGACCGACCTGGTCGAAATCCCCGTGGTGGTGCTAGCCGGGGTCACCGGCTACCCGGTTCACCAGGTCATGGCCGAAGAGACCCTCACCAGGCTCGCCGAGCAGTACAACTCCACGGTCGACAACATCGTCCTGGCCAACAGCCTGGCCGACCCGGACAGGATCCGTGTCGGTCAGGTGCTTCGCATCCCGGTCTGAGCGCACCTGGTCGGCCGTCACTCGACGGCCGGCCAGAGCACCCAGGCGGGGTGTTCGTGGCGGCCTACACCGAACCGGCAGGTGGCAGCTAGGGACGCCGGTGCCGCCCACCGCACGACCCCGATTGACCGCAGAGGCCCACTTCGGGCGCGCTTGTGCAGAAGGATCGACGCATGTCCTTGGTTCGGGTACCGCGAAAGCAGCACACCGTCTCCCGGGTGCTCCTACGCAGGTTCGCGAAGGGCGGGACGCTCACCGCGTATGACCGGCAGAAGGATGTCCTCACCCAAAAGGGTCCCGGCGGCGCCTTCTGGGTGGAGCACTTCGACCAGCATGATCCTCTGGGTGCGGAGGAGAGAGCCGGTGCGGTTGAGTCCCGGGTGCCGGAGGTCTTGGCCCGGGTCGACGGTCGCACTGTCCTCGACGACGACGATGCTGTTTCCGCTCTGATCGACCTGATGGCCTTGCATTGGGTGCGGAGTCCGGCTGTGCGCATGGCACATGAGCGGGTGAAGGCTGCGGTCGTCAGCAGCAGTAAGCGCAGACTCGCCTCGCAGGAAGCCCTGCTGAGTCTTGCATTCACTCAGCGCACCGGGTTGCACGCAGCGACTCGCGGTGAGCTTGAGTGGATGAACGAGCAGATGCACGAGATCGAACCAAAGCTCGCCGAGGAGTGGTGGAGCGACCGCTTGATTCTGAACTTTCGGTCCGCTCGGCAGATTATGGGTCGACACTCGCTGCAGGTAGGCTACTTTGATGAGCCGGTTCTTGTGATCGGCGATTCGCCGGTCATTGTGCGCAATGCTGACGGGTCAGGGTTGGGACCACATCAGGGCGTAGCGTTGGGGGACGCCTCGGAGATTTGTATGCCCATCGGCCCGCAGGTGCTTATCGCTCTCGGTCCAGCATCGGGAACTGTTCAGTTCGATTCGGCCGCGGCTGACCGATTCAATGAGATGCAGGCACTGTCGTTCGTGCGCTGGCTCGGCGCTGCACCGTCAAGTCCCGCCGAATCATGGATGCAGGAGCGACTCCGGCCTGCGCGAACGTATGGTCCGCATTAGCAGTCAGTAGCGGTCGCGAGCGCTCGGCCTCTCCATCGGTGCCAGCCCGCATGGACAGGCGCATCGATGGCGCTCAAAGATAACTTCGGCGGGCGCCGGACGGATGTGACCTGACTGCCTCATCTGCGCGTGGGCCAGCGCGCTGTAGGCAAGCTCCGCCGGTTCGCCGTTTTCGTCCGACGCCGCCTCATCTCCCCTGGGGGGCACCAGAGGGTCGCCCGGGCTCCGCAAGCCGGCCATACCTGCTACTGGTCGGGGGCCGACAACCTGAATGCGTCGAACGGAACTCGACTTCTACGAGGCAACGCACGACGAGAGCGCACCCTCTGATGCATCCTTGGCAATCGACAGAACTGCCCGCACGCACCTTGGCGGCGGGTCCACGGCCGGGCGCGGTTAGGAGACCGGTCGAACGGCGAGGAGCGCAACATCGTCCTCGGGATCGGAAGACAGGACGCGGTCGAGGAGTGCGTCGCAGAGGTCCTGGAGGTTGACGGGTGTCGATTGCGCGCCGTCTGGAGCGACGAGCTCGGACAGTGTGCGACGAAGCAGATCGATGCCGTCGTCGATGGAGCGGCCGCGGGTCTCGATGAGCCCGTCGGTGTACAGCAGCAGGATGTCGCCTGGCTTGAGCAGTGTCGTGGCCTCGCTGCGTACGACGCCGGTCGCGGCGCCGAGGAGCAAGGCGGGCGTAGTATTGAGGACGGTGACCTCACCGTCCGGGTGGGCCAGCAGCGGCGGCGGGTGGCCGGCATTGGCCCAGCGCAGCTGCCACCCTGATTGTGCGCGGCCCTCAACTGAACTGAGGTGGGCGACGACGCCAGTAACGAGCGTGCCCAGCTGTAGCTCTGCCATGGTGGTATCGACGGCGTCGAGAAGCGGCCCGGGACTGGCTTGGGTCGCGATGGCGATGCCGCGCAGGAGAGTGCGGACTTGGCCCATGACCGCAGCAGCACTGATGTCGTGACCGGCGACGTCGCCGATGACGAAGTTGACCCCGCGGTGCTGGATGAAGCAGTCGTACCAGTCGCCGCCGATCTCGGCCGTCCGCGCCGCCGGCGTGTAGCGCACCACGATTTCTAGGCCCTCGATGGTCGGTGGCTCGGTGAGCATGGATCGCTGCAGTGCCTCGGCCAATGATCGCTGCGCGTCGTAGAGGCGGGCGTTGTCGAGGACGAGTCCCGCCCGAGCTGCGATGTCGACAGCTGCGGCGAGATCGCCGGCCGGGAAGGGGCCTCGTTTGGCGCCGTTGAAGAGGCTGAGCAGGCCGGTTGCGCCGTCTCGGCCGAGCAGCGGCAGCACAGCACGTGCTCGGGAGCGAGGGCGGCCAGCAGGTCGTGCGCCAGCCCTGGCCGCAGCATCCCCTGCAGCTTGTCCGTCGCGTTGCCGCGCAGCAACTCCGGGCGACCAGTGCGTATCACCCTGACCAGCAGGGCGTCGTCGGTGAGGGCGTCCAGCCGGGTGCGGGCGTAGTCGGCCGCGAGGGCTTGCCGGGCGGGATCGCGATGGCGGCTGACGGCGTGCCAGAGCCGACGGCGCTGGCCCGGCCTTGGCGCCTCGTCCATCAGCGTGACCACAGCCCAATCGGCCAGAGTCGGGACCACCAGGTCGCACAACCGAGCCGCGGCCTCCTCGGGCTCCAGGGTCGTTACCAGCGCCTCGGTCACCCGGCGCAGCAGCTGCTCGCGATCGTCCGCCGCGGCGAGTGTCATGGCTTCCTCGACGCCGGAATCAGCAGGCAAGGCGATTTGCGGTGGGACCCATGAGCCTTCGGATGACGGGGATTCCGGCATGGTCAAGCCACTCCCCTCCGTGCGGACACGCCCCAGTGCCGCGCGGCTGGAGGCCGCGCGGCACACTGCAGTTAGGTCGGCGCCGGGAGGGCTGCTTCCACTACCGGCCGGAACCGGATCGTTGCGTGGACGAACCCAGCTGTCAACGATCGTTGCGGTCCCGTGTCGACTCTACTAGGGAAGTCGAGCGGCCGACGACCCAACGCAGAGAGGGGCGGCTGTGGAACCCGACGACGGATCCGCGCAACGCCAAGACGTGCCGGCGGTCGGCCTCCCGGAAGACCCGCCACTGCGAGCACTCGCCGACCTGGTCGCCGTCGCCGAGCAGATGGTTGAAGTGATGGCCCTGATTCGCGAACAGGCCGCCGACATTCGGGGATGTCGCGCGCAAGGACTGACCTATCGGGACATCGTGACCCGCGAGAGTCGCCCCCTTATTGTCCAGATCCTCACAGACGCAACCGCTCGATTCGAGGCTTCCGGCACTCGCTTCCGGCAAGCTAAGGCGGCCGCGCTGCGCGGCGAGGGAATGACACTAGAGGAAATCGGGGCTCTTTTCGGGCTCACACGCCAACGCATCTCTAGGCTGCTGCAGGACGCCAGAGTGACTCCGGAGAAGTGAGGCGCCTAATGGGGGTGGACGCCGTGCCATATTCACGTCCCTTGCCGGACCCGACAAATTCTTCCGTCCGTTCTGGGCGAGGTGGCTAGTCTTGTCCGGCTGCGGCGAGTTGCTCGGCGATGTCATGGGATTGGCCGCGGAGGTGGTCATGCGGATCGCTGGTGTCCCCGTAGGTGCCGAGGAGAGCGACGCCTACGCCGTAGGTCGAGCAGGAACAATGACCGAAGGTGTCCTCGCACTAGGTGATCGCGTCGTGGAGCAGACCGCCGGCTCCAGCGCTGTCACCGAGCCGGCGGGACGCGATAGCGCCGTTGATCGCAGTTCGATGCCAGCCGTGGTACCCGGGGTGCAGCAACCATCGGGCTTGGTCGAGCAGGACCGCGGCTCGCTGCGCGTCTCTCTGCCAGGTCGGGTCCCAAGGGATCTGCGCGGTGGGCTTCTCTTGGCCTCGGGCCAGCGCCACCGCCCTGCGAAAGAACTTCGACGGCTGGGCTGGAGACAACCAGCCCCCTTCTCCGAGGCGATCATCACCGCGAATCCGGTGCCCGGGAACCGGGTCAGGCGGCTCCGCAGCGCCATCACTGCTGGTGAACCTCGGCTAGGCGAGTCTCTTGTCGAGCACCTCAGCCCCACCCTGGTTGCGGTGACGTTCGGCACTGGACGCGGTCGGTTCCCAGGAGAAATGCGGCAAGCGAAGGGGCAGGTTGCCCCTCGCTGGCTAGGACCTGCTACAACGGCGCAGGTGAGAGGCGGGGGTTGGTGCGGACCGGTGGCCGCCGCGAGGGGCGGCCCAGACACTTCCCTCATAAGGTGCGCGGACCGCAACGTCCGTGATCAAACAGCTGCCGCAGGCGCTGACTGGTCCTCGTGCACTAGTGGCGTTGGCGAGGTCACGACACTCCGCCGTCCGCAGGGCGGGTGCCGACTGCAGCGACAGCCAGGTAGCGGTTTCTCGGATGCCTCACAAGGTTGCGTCTGTCTCGATCGCGACACCAGGCGGCCCGTCACGCAGGACCTGTCGTACCTGGGCTGTCTGATGAGCCCATGACCCCGCGCCCCTCCTACACCTGCAGCCGGTGCGGCATGTCCCTGTGGCATCCGGTGGCTGACCTAGAGGTGTCCACGCTGGGCCTCTACGACGACGCCAGGTACCCCGGGCGCTGCCTGCTGGTCGTGCACGAGCACTTCGACGACCTGGCCACGATGCCCGAAGAATTGGCGAATGCCGCGCTCGCGGATGCACGCCGGGCCGCACTGGCCATCAAGGACGCCGTGGCAGCGGATCGGATCAACTACGCAGTGCTGGGCAACGTGATCTCACACGTGCACTTCCACCTCATCCCACGGCGGTGGACCCTCGACCCAGCGCCGGGGCTGTCGCCGTGGCAGACCGCCCAGCCGGCCACTCCCCTACTGCCTGATCAGCGGGAAGCCATCAAGGACGAGATCGCCAGCTTGCTGATCAGTCATGACCGGCAGACGACACGCCGATAGTGCAGACAGGCCCCGTCCGCTACCCCAGGAGAAGACGATGACCGCTTTCCTCACCGAGCCTGGCCACATCGAGCGTGACCTCGCCGAGCGCCTGGAAAAGCGCGCCAAGGAAATCATCCAGCAGCGGGACCGGAGAGAAATCGCCGAGAAGTTGGGGCTTGCCCCCTCCGGGGTCGAGGCTCTCCTGTGGCAAGACCACTGGTCGATCGAGCGGGCCCTGCGCGTCGCCGAAGCCCTCGGAGCACTACACGACAACGCCGCCGAAATCCTGACGTCCGACGTGGCCTGACCACATGCACCCGGTCCTCGTCGAGGCCCAAACGCGTCTGGACGTGGACCTGGCCAACCTCGCATCCGCGGCCGCCAGGACCCAACAGACTCTGGCGGACGCACGAGCCGAAGTGGACCGGTACCTCGACGAGGAGTTGGGAGGCTTCACCACGAGCCAGGGGCTGGACATCGTCGCCTTCGGGTCGATGGCCCGCGACGAGATGGCTCCCGGTAGCGACTTCGACTACCTCGTGGTGGCCAACGAGATTGTTCCCAACCCGAGCATCATCCAGACCTTCCGCAAGGCGGCACGGTCGGCGTTGAACACGATCGCGGCGGCCGAGCCGGGCGCCTCCAACCTGTTCGGGGTGGTCGTGGGCGCTCCAGACATGGTCAACCAGATCGGACTCGACGAAGACACCAACAAGTCGCTCTCCCGGCGCATCCTGGTGCTCCAGGAGAGCGAGTGGCTGAACAAGCACAGCCGGTACGAAGCGCTCGTCTCCTCCATCCTCAGCCGCTACCTGTACGACTACGCCGGCGCCGATGAGCCCCGGGTTCCCCGCTTCCTGTTCAACGACATGGTGCGGTTCTGGCGCACCATTGCCGTGGATTACCAGGCCAAGCGCTGGCAGGAGATCGAAGGCCAGAAGTGGGGCCTGCGGTACGTCAAAGTGCGCACGTCCCGAAAGTGGACATTCGCCGGGTCGATTATGTCCCTTTTCATGCCGGTCATCGAGCAGAAGAACACCACCCGCGCGTACCTGATGAAGCAGTTCGCGATGCCTCCCCTGGCGCGGCTCGCCCAACTGCACCAGTACGTCAATCCCAAAGGCGCCACCGCCGACGCGCTCCGCGACGTCCTCGCGATCGCGGACCAGTTTCAAGGCTGGCAGGAGAACAAGGCGTGGCGCAGCGCGATCAAGGGCGTCGACAACCCCGGCGCTGCTGATCTACCGGACGAGTTCATCGCCGCCCGCGACCGGACGATGGACCTGCAGAACGCGTTGGAGGAGCTGTTCATGTCCACCGAGCCGCTCGGGCCGTCCAAAGTGACACTGCAGGCCCTGACCCGGAAGTACCTGACCTTCTAGCGCAACGCCTGCCGTGAGGAAAGCCTGTGCCCGACGACTGGTCCTGCCCCACTTGCGGCTTTCGGCTCTACTTGCCGGTGGACGCACCCTCGCTCCGCGCCACCAGGCTCGGGCTCTACAGCGACGCCCGCTTTCCTGGGCGCGCGATTCTGGTCTTCAACCGGCACGCCGAACACCTTGAGGATCTCGACGCCCCCGACCTCCAGAACCTCTGGTCCGACGTCGCGTCAGTCGGGCGCATCCTGCGTCCACTCGTCGGAGCCGCCCGCATCAACTACGGCGTGCTCGGTAACGCCAACCAGCACCTTCATGTCCACGTCATCCCCCGCAACCCGGCGAGCGAGCCGCTCCCGACCCGCCCTCCCTGGAGCGACCCGAGACCGATGACGGAACTGCCCTCAGCCGTCACAGAACGTTTCCGCGGTCAGTTGCAGGCAGCCCTCCACCAGCCGCGAGGAACGTGATCGCCCGACTCCCCAGAAGCGCGGCGACGGCAGCGGAGCATCCAAAGGTTGCATCGCGGCTACTGCCTGGTGAGCCGGCGCTGCCCATCCAGCGACGACGTTCGGTTCTGTCTGACTAGTTGGCTGCATCCGCCGCCACAACCGACGAACGTAGAGAGGTAGCCGTGCCGTCCACGCCCGATCCTCAGTTCCATGGTGATTTCGGTCGGCAGATCGGCGCGATGGCCGTACTGGAAGAACGGATCAACGAGGTACGCCAGTCGCACGCCGGGCGTCCGGTGAGTGAGGTGCTCGCTGAATTGCGCCGCATCCACGGCGAGATGGGAATCGAACTCGTCGCGATCGGTGGCGAGGAGTTGGCGCGACACATCGCCAACTCGACTCACTGACTAACTTAACGCTCAAGCCCCTCACGGTGTTGTCTCGCTGCTGACGGACTGCGCGGCCGGCACACCGCGGACCGCCGGTCGACTCTTGATCGCTGAGTGGCCTGCAGTCACGAGGCAGCGGGGGAAAGGATGCCTGGGCCGTGGCTCCCGGCAGCTGACGTTGTCACCTCGCGTTCTCATGGCCGCGCGGCAGCCGCAGTCGGATCGCCTCGCATCTCCGAGCGCCACTGCGGGCCTCTACGCTGCTCTTATCGCCCAGGTCTGCAACGTGCGTCGGTCGCCTGCCTCCGATGAGGTCGGTTATGGCCGTCATGCCTAAATCGAACCGTCTGTAACGACGAGCAGGAGAAACGATGCCCGCCCAGAACCCTTCGCCAGTGCCGCCGCACTCGGTCGACGACACGTTCAGACAGCCGATCAGTGTTGAGCGCGGCGCGGTCGTGGAGGCTGCCATCATCCTGGGCGGATTGGCATTCGCGTTGGAGTCGGCTCCGCGGGGGCACCATTTGGCTGTGTCGGTGCGCGAGTTGGTCGATGACCTCAATGACGCGTGTGGCCCGATTCCTGAGGATGAGCAGGCTGCGCTGATCGGACAGTGGCGCACCAACATTGAGGATGTCCTTTCTGATTGAGCGCCATCGCACGTCATCAGGCATTCGGTTGCTGTCGCTTGGCGATGACGGAGGCTGTCGTGACCTCCTCGGGAATCTTGGACAGCACGCTCTGGAAGTAGGACCGGGCGGCGGCCATGGTCCCCACGTCGCGTCCGGCGCGCTCAGACAGCAGCCAGCGGTGTTCGAGCACTTCGTGGAACACCTCGGCCGGTTCGAGGCGGCCGTCCAGTTCGGGCGGGATGGCGTCGATGACCGGCTGGTACACCTCGGTCAGCCAGCGATGGCTGGCGACGGTTTCCGGTACCGGCGAGCCGGCCTCTTCGAGGTAGGCGCGGAAGCTGCGGATGTCGTTGAGAAGTCGGCGAGCCTGTCGTTCCTGGACTTCTAGGCCGGTTAGCCGGAACAGCTCTCGGCGGTTGTCGCCCGGTTCGGCGACCCGCGTCTCCACGCGTAGTTTGACATTGCCGTCGGGCAGAGTGACGAGCTCCATCTCTCCGACGTCGAAGCCGAGGTCGTTGAGCCGTTGCAGTCGCTCCGCGATCCGGTAGCGCTGTTCTTCTCGCCGGAAGATTTCCTCTCGGGTCACCTCGGTCCACAGCGCCTGATACCGGGGCGGGACGCTGTTGGCCACTTCGATCGGGTCGATCTGCTCGGGCAGGAGTTCACCGGCTTGGAGGTCGAGCAGTTCGGCGCCGACCCGTTCCCGGGCGAGGTCCACGTCGTAGCCGCGCTGCCCACCGGAGAGCCGGGGATGGTGTTCGGCCGTCTCGGCGTCGACCAGGTAGGCGGCCAGCGTGCCCGCGTCCAGCCGGAACAGCGTGTTGGATAGCGAACAGTCACCCCAGAAGACCCCGGCGAGGTGCAGCCGGACCAGCAGGACGACGAGGGTGTCGAGCAGCTGCGGCACGGAGTGGCGACCCGTGGGTCAGGAGAAGAGGTACCGGTAGGACATCGAGTATTCGAGGTACCTGGTGACGAGGACGGCGTCCTGTCCGTCGGGACGGTCCACGCAGATGCCCAGCGGCGTGACCGCCGGCAGCCCCTGCTCCTGTAACTGGCACAGCAGGGCGTATTCGTGTCGGGCGAGTGGCTCGCTCATCTCCTTGAGCGCGAAGACGCTGCCGTCCTGGACGACGAACTGGACGACGTGCCGGGAAATCCCGCGCTGTGGCACCTGCAGCACGAGGTTCGGGTTCCAGTTCGCTAGGGGTTGGTGCCACGGGAGTTCCAGCAGGCCCGCGCCATCGGTAACTGGGGGGCGGAACACGAACCGCATCAACAGCTCCGTGGGGCCCGCCGCGGGACCCGAGTAAGGGCTCCGAGAGCCGTTATTTTATGGCCCCGTCGGGGCCGTTCGTCACTCACCGTCCACTCGGCGTGGGAGGTCCCGCCGCTACTTGGCTCGCTCGCCCTGCCGAGCGTCCCGCCTTGGTTCGACGTCGGTGCCGTGTTCACTCTCCGCTCCTGCCGCGAGAGCGTCGTGACAGTCACGGCCTCCAGTTCGGTGACCGGCGTTCGGGCTCGGCGGGCCGATCCTGAGCGGGCGCGGCGAGGTGGTCGTCGATGTCGTGAGCCTCAGCGCGCAGGTCCGTCTGGCGGGGGTCGTCGGTGTCTTCGTAGAGGTCCAAGAGAGCGATGACCGCACCGAACGTCGGATACGTGTAGCGGCCGAAGGCGTCCTCGCAGTAGGTGATCGTGTCGTGCAGGAGCGTGATGGCCGTGGCGCTGTCGCCGAGTTGATGGAGGGCCATGGCGCGGTTGATAGCGGTCTGGTGCCAGCCGTGGTCGCCGGGGCCAAGCAGCTTGCGGGCTTCGTCGAGGAGTGTGGCGGCGTGCTCGGCGTCGTCGCGCCAGGCGGGTTGGGGCGGCTCGGTGTCGAGGAGTTCGCTGGCGTAGTCGTTGAGAACTTCGGCGAGCATGCTGCGTTGGACATCCTCCGGCGTCGCAGCGTATGCGCGGCGGGCCTGGTCGAGGGCGTGCTCGTAGTGGGTGCGGGCGTCGCTGCGGCGGCCTGCACCGGCCAGTGCGTTGGCCAAGCCCAGCAGTGACTCGATGTGTTCGTGGTGCAGATCGCCGACGGCGGCGGCCGTGATTCGAGCGCACTCCTGCATGAGAGGGACGGCGTCGCTGTGGCGGCCGAGGTGCCGCAGGGCGATGGCGATGTTGCCGAGGATGTTGGCGTAGTCGACCGGGTCGGGGCGGCCGACGTGGTCGGCGAGGGCGCGGGCCCGTTCGCCGAGGGTGATGGCTTGGTTGGGGTCGTCGCGGGCATCGCGGACGTAGACCGCGGCGCGGTCGAGCAGGTAGGCGCTGTCACCGGCACGGACGTCGAGCGTCTGACAGTGGTCGATGAGGGTGATCACGTGTGGCAGCCAGGCGGCCCAATCGTTCCAGGTGGCGGGGTCGTGGCTGGCGGAAGGAAGGCCGACGGTGAGGCCGCGGAGCAGAGACGAGGCGTACTCCTTTTGCTCGGTGAGCGAAAGACGAGACCGGATGGCCTCCTGGGCGGCGGCGGTGACCTGGACGACCTCGACCGAGGTGTGGCGATGAGTCAGGAGTCCCCGCCGGGCCAGGTCGGTGAGCATCGGGCGTAGTTGTGGGGGCTGCTGGATGAGGGGGCGCAGCGGAGCGGGGAGCGGCCCCCAGGCTTCGGCGAGCGTCCTAATCCAGACCGGGTGGTTCGGGGCGATGAAGGCCAGGAGAGCGAGGAGTGCTCGGGCGGGCTCGTCGCTGCGCTGCCGCAGACCGTCCCACTCCCAGACCGCACTAACGCCGAGGAGACCGACCTGCCCGCCGGCGTGAAGGTCGGCGTGCAGCCCGGCGGTCACAGTGGTGTAGAGGACATGAATGGCCGCCCGGGACGCCGGTGAGGGGCGGCTGCCGCCTAACCACAGCCGGTACTCGATCCTCTGCTCGGCTAGGGCGGCCTCATCCGCCGCGGTGCCCGCCGCCATGGTCTCGGCCGCCAACTGACCCGACGTGAGACCGTCGCTGACGATCCGCAGCCAGTCGCGCAGCACAGCGGTTCCGCGCTGGTCCCGTTGCGGGTACTGGGCGAGGGCCTTGCCGGTGAGCGTGGCCACGTAGGTCGCGATGAGGCGACCGCGCTCCTCAGGGTTGAGGGCGGAGTCGGTCTGCAGCGTCGCGAACACCGGGTCGGCGGCGACATCCCGCAGCGCCGCTGTCTCCCGGTCAAGGTCTGCCACCGCGCGAGCGGCGATCGCGCGGCGGACGCCCAGCAGGGCGCCACGCAGTCGCCGCCAGTCCGCAATCCAGGGCTCGATCATCCTCGGCGCCTACTTTTCATCCTCGTCCCGACCGCCTCCTTGGCCTATGCCCCGGAAGTCAGCACCTGAGCCGAGCCTGCGGTCCTGGATCGAGTCGTGGTTGAGGCTGCTCTCCCCCACCGACCGGACCGATGGGATCACCGGTCGGCTGCTGGCTGGCTTGCGGCTGTTGGCGACCGCGAGCGTGCTCTTGGGGTTCGTCGTGGCCGTCTGGACCGGGGTCGCCCTGCTGGTCGGCGGCGCCTGGATGCTGGTGACCGAGGGGCGACTCGGCGCGGCGGTGATGAGCCTGCTCAGCGGGGCCGGGGTCGCTGCGGGAGGTGCCTACTACCGCCGCCGCCGGGAGCGGCGTCTCGGCCAGCAGGATGCTGACCCTGGACGTGACGGAGTCCACGCTGAGTGAGTGTCTGAGGCAGGGTCACCGTGCCGGCAGAGTGTCGTAGCCGCGGGCTGGGTCACGGCGTCTCGACGGTGAGGCAACGGGATCCGTGGAAGCCCCCCGGGGTGGGCGTCATAGATGCCGCCTCACCTGCGCCCCCTCCCCACCCAACTCTTACGCCTGCGTCAGGGCGGACGGGAGCGGACGAGTTCTCCAGGACCGCGTACACGTCTCCCCTGGCTGACGTCCGCACCCGGGGCCCCGCGGACCTGAACCGACACGAACACGCGACTCCCGGGCGCCGACGACGGTCGGCAACTCCGCCAGCCGATAACTCCCCCATGTGCTCACCGGGTCCGGGAAGCCGCGACATCATCGCGCCACCAGGGTGATACTTATACATGTATTGTTTTCGTATGCCACGAAGAAGCCTCAGTCCTGCCGACAGCGAGCACGGGCGGCGCCTCGGTGCGCATCTCGCTCGGATTCGGCAGCGGACGGGCCGGTCGGCACAGGCCGTGGCCACCGAGGCGCGACTCAGCGTGGACACCGTCCGCAGCGTGGAGACCGGTCGAGTGCCGACCCCGGCATTCCTCACCGTGGCTCGGTTGGCGTCGGTGCTCGGAGAGAGCCTCGACGACCTGCACGCGGCCGCCTCCGACCAGCCGGTGACGTCCGAGCGCTCCGTGGACGGCCCGGCGTGACCCGAGCGGGGCTCACGGCGGCTGTTCCGACGAGTACAAGCTTGCGAGAGCCGGGGCCCACGGTCGTGCTGCTGGCCGAGGAGCCGCTCGCACGCAGCGTCGTGTGGGGACATCCCTGGCAGGTCGGCACCGCGGCCCACTGGTGCGCACTCACCCAGTACGGAGTCATCGACGGGGTGCTCGCGGACGGGCCACACCGGCACCGGCTGGGGACCACGCTCCGGGAGGAGGTGGCGGCCTGCCTGCTCGGAGGATTCGGGCTGCCCTTCGAACTAGGCCTGGCCGCGTTCCGAGCCGTCCGCGACAGCGGAGCCCTGGCCGAGGGCGCCATCGTGTCGGCCACGGACCTAGAGGTGCTGCTGCGCCAGCCGCTGCAAGTGGGCGGTGGAACACGCCGGTACCGGTTCCCGAGGCAGCGCAGCCAGCGACTCGCGGCCGCTCTGGCGTTCCTGGACCAAGAGCCGCCTCCCGACGATCTGGTCGAGGTTCGTGACTGGCTCACGAGTGCGCCCGGCATCGGGCCAAAGACGGCCAGCTGGATCGTCCGCAACCACTACGGCTGCGAGGACGTGGCCGTGCTCGACATCCACGTTCTGCGCGCTGGGGCGAGCGCTGGCGTGTTCGACCGCGGCTGGACCGCCGCTCGTTCCTACTACGTCCTGGAGCGGCTCTTCCTCGCCTGGGCAGAGCACGGGGGTGTGTCACCTGCCGATCTGGACGCCGTCATCTGGGCCGAGCAAGCCCTGGCGGCCCGGCGGCCGGGCCGGCGTCGGACGACGACGATTGGCAACTGATCGGCCCGCCCGGTTCGATTACGGTCCTGGAAACGGATCGACAGAACCACCGGAGCGCAGATGAGCGGTAGCAGCGGTCCCGACCTCACGCCCGGCAGTGGAGCCGGCGACGGCGGAGGCGACTGTCTCGACCTGCGGCTGTCTCGGTGGCTGGAAGGGCCAGTGCCCGGCGTGGCCGATCACCTCCCGGTCGGTGACGTCCTGACCGTGCAGTTGCAGGACGGCTCCCCCGTGATCGTCGCCCTGATCACCGCTGGAGGCCAGATCGCCGGCAGCGTCGTGCCCACCGGCCGACTGCTGACCTGCTTGCGTCAGGGCGTTCCGTTCCTCGCGCACGTGCGCAGTGCTGTGGGCGGCGCCATTCAGGTCGAGATCCGGGCGGCTGCCCGGTGAAGATCGTCGGCGGTACCTATGCCGAACGCGTCACCGTCCCCGCACACGAGGACGACGCCTCTGGCAGCGGTATGCGCGCGGCGGGCGCGCTCGGGCCCGGTACCGCGGAACTCGTCACAGCGATCGACGCGGCCACGGCCGAAGTGGCCGAGGTGGCCGCCGCGACCCGCGGGATCGAGCGGACCATGATCGATCGTGACGAGAAGGTCGGGTTCAACTACTTCACGCCCGTCAGCGATCCCTCCGTCGACGGGCCGGGGGCCACCCATGCCCCGCTGGTCGCCGAGGACGAGACGGTGCTGGTGTTCGGCATGGTGGAGCACGGTCCTCGGCGGGTGCGCGCGCAGCGCCTCGTCGTGGATCCGCAGCGGCCCCGGGACCTGACCGGCCTCAACCTGGAGGGCCTGACCGGGGATCGTCTGGGCGTGGTGGCCAACGCCCGGGAGACCTCAGCCCTGGCCGGAGGCATCCTCGACCCGGCGCGTGCGGCGCAGCAGGTGCTGACCCGATCCGGTGCCGAGGTGGTCGTCGTCAAGGAGGCGGGTCGAGGCTGCCTGGTCGTTACCGAGGGTGCGGAGCCGGTTCGGGTCGGTCCGCATCCGACCCGGACGGTCTGGCCGCTGGGCAGCGGAGACGTCTTTGCAGCCGGCTTCACGCACGCCTGGGACTCCGGCGCCGATCCGGTGGAGGCCGCGCGCGTAGCCAGCAACGCGGCCGCCTGGTGGTGCGGCACGCGCCGCGACCGCGTTCCGCCGGAGATCCTCGCCGGTGTGCCGGTCGAGACGCTGCTTCCCGGCGCCGGCGGTGAACTGCCAGTTTTGGAGCGGCCCCCGTTGATCTATCTGGCTGCTCCCTTCTTCACCCTCGCCGAACGCTGGCTGGTGGAGACCTGCCGGGCGGTCCTGCAGGGCCTGGGCGCCCGCGTGTTCAGTCCGTTGCACGACGTCGGTCCCGGCGGCGACGAGGTCGCGGCCGGTGATCTGGACGGCCTGCGGGACAGCGACGCCGTCCTCGCCCTGCTCGACGGCTGGGACCCCGGAACGGTGTACGAGGTCGGCTGGGCCCACCGCCACACCCTCCCGGTCGTCGGCTTCCTCAACGGCCCGGCCCACGAGGGCACGAAGATGCTCGTCGGCACCGGCGCGGAACTGCACAGCGACCTGTCCAGCGCGCTCTACCGGGGGGTGTGGGCCGGACTCGGACACCCGCTCACCGCCGAGCGGGTGCGCCCGGCATGACCCCTGGCGATCACGGACGTCTGCTGCTGCTGTCCGGCGGTGTGGACAGCACCGCGCTGGCGGCGATCTGCCGGCCCGACCACGCCCTGTTCATCGACTACGGGCAGCGACCCGCAGCGGCCGAACAACGGGCGGCCACCCAGGTCGCCCACCTGTTCGGCCTGCCGCTGACGACGCTGCAACTCGACCTGCGCCCCCTCGGCGGTGGCCTCCTACTCAACGAGGCCACACAGCCAGGCGCACCCAGCCCGGAATGGTGGCCATACCGCAACCAGTTCCTCGTCACCGCCGGCGCGGCCATCGCATTCCAGCGGGGCCTGAGCCAGGTGCTGATCGGGACCGTCCTCGGTGACGGCGACCGCCACGCGGACGGGACCGTCCGCTTCTACGCGGCTCTGGATGAGCTGCTGCGCTTGCAGGAGGGCAATCTCTCGGTGGCAGCTCCGGGCATCGACCGAACTTCCGAAGAGCTCGTCGCCGCCTCTGGGCTCGGCGCGGACGTTCTCGGGTGGACCGTCTCCTGCCACCGATCCAACCTGCCGTGTGGGGACTGCCCCGGCTGCTGGAAACGTGCCCGCGTCTTGCGCGCAGCCGGGATGCAGCCATGACGTCGGCGTTCGCGAGCATCCGGCGAGAGGACGAAGGCAGCGAGGCGGGACTCACTCTGCGGCTTCGCGGTGACCGGGGATGGGTCAGCCGCGACGATGGAGCGACCGCACCGCTGCCGCCGCACCGAGCCCAGCAGCTGACTGAGGAACTGAGCGTCCTGTCCTGCAATTCCCCGACCTCCGGTCTCCAGCTCACCGCAACAGCGCTCGCCTCTCTCGCCGAGGCACGACAGCTGCGTCCCCGAGTGTCCGCAGGGCTCGCCGCGACCGTCGGCGCCCATCCGGTGCATACGCTGGGCCTCCCGACCGACGAGCCCGACACCGCCTCACACTTGGCGGTTCCCGTCACCGACCTTGGCCCCACGCGGCCGTTCGCCGAGGTGCTGGCAACCCGGCACAGCGCCCGCTCCTTCGGATACCTGGAAGCCGGAGCCCTCGGCACAGTCCTCGCCCGAGCCGCACTGACCAAACGCGCATGGCCAGGAGCAGACCGGTTCACCGAGAGCAGTCGCCCGACACCGTCGGCCGGCGCCCGACAGCCGCTGACGCCCGTGGTCGTGAGCCACCAGGTGATCGGGTTGCCTCCCGGACTGTGGCTGTTCGACACCGACGAGGCCGTCCTGCGGCCCTGCCGCGCTGACTCGTCCCAGATCGATCGAGCCACCCGAGCGGTCACCGACGCGCTGGACCTGGATACAGCACCACCAGCGACCGTCTTCCTCATTGCCCAGCCGGCCCGCACGCTCAGCCGGTATCCCGGCGGGATGAGCCTGATCTGGCGAGACACCGGAGCGATGCTGGCGACGTTGCAACTCGCGGCGGCCGATCTGCGTCTGTCCTCGTGCATCGTCGGCACAACGGGAGCCTTGTTCGACTGCGACGATGACCCGTACGGACTGACGGATACCGGCGCCCTGGCGCTCGGAGGTCTGGCCTCGGCCGACTGAGCGAAGAAGTCGGCCTCAGCGTCGCTATCGGGGCGCCCGTCGCCGCGAACATCGTCCGACGCTGCGGCCACTACACGTTCGATGTGCTGGGTCTGATCCTCGGGCGCCATGCTTGGCCGTGACGCCTGGGCCCAGCCAGCGGGCCTCGGTGGAGCACGCTCCTGGCGGGGCCGCGGCGTTACGTCACGGCGCAGTTGATAGCAGTGATGCTCGCGTCTCCTCAGTCGCCCAACTGGCGGTGCATGCCGACCACCGAGGGAGGCCGGTAAGCAGCCACGGGGCCGATCGTCCTGGTAACGATCGGGACACCGTCAATCTCTGGCGGCAGGCAGATGCCCGACGACGAGAGGTTGACCCGCACGCCATAGCCATCACCGTGCCGCACGATGCCAATGCCGGTCACGTCGCGGCGCTCCCGCAGCATTGCGACGAGCTTGTCGCGAACCTTCTCCGCTTCCTGCCGCGCGATCATGTCCCACCGCCCATGCAGATCCGAATCGACGGATTGCTCCTACACAAGACGCACTCATAGTCAACAACTCCACAGCAGTGCACATGGGTCCCCGGATGTACCCGGCAAGCCCTGTGCCCCCGTAGGACTTGCCTGCCTCGTGGCTTGTTACACCTGAGTCCCGTGCGGCCGGCCGCCGCGGAGACTCGGAACAGCTAGTGCCCTGGCGCCAATGCCGCTGCCGACCGTCGTTCCTCTCACGGTGACCGCCCAGCTCGTCCTGCTCAGACCGGGTCGACGCATCAAGCCGCCACTTCCTGCGCGTAGGGCCCGTCCACCAGTCCCTCAATGTCGGGTCCTGCCGGGTGGCCGGGGCTCATACGTCGGTGGGAATGATTCAACCCACGGCAGCGTCCTGTGCGGGCGTAGGCACGTCACGCGAACGGAGGGAGTTGCAGAAATGGAGCCGACAATGACTGCAGTGCTGCCTCTGACCCTTGATCCTGACTTGATGCGGGCGCTCGCGGGCGCGGTCGCGCCCGGTCCGATCTCGGAATGGCCCGATCCGGACGATGACTCCGGCCGCTCAGCTGTCCGCCGCGGCTGGCGGCGCCTCAAGACGGCACTCAGACGCCTGGCCCAGCGGGCACGACGGCGGCCTGCTGGCGTGCACGCACGCCCGGAGACCGGCGCACCGGTTGCCCACAACTAATGGGTCCAACCTCGATTCGCCGGATGAGTGGGGCGGCGAACACCGGCTACATTCGACTCACCGCCGTCCCTCCTGCGCAGCTGAGCGCAGGGGACCGTCAACAGCGTCGGGCCTCCACCACGCGGCAGGCGCGGCGACCGTGCATCGCCCCCGACGGTCAGGCGATGCGGGCGGCGTCGCGAAGGGTCTTGGCCTGCCGCAGTGCACCGAGGATGCGGTTCCGGTCGAGGCAGGACTTTCCGTACAGGCTGCCGCCCTTGACGCGGAGAACGCGAGCTAAGGCCCGAGCGAGGTCTGGTCCGTTTGGGGCGGCCTGGCGGAGCAGCTCGGTGGCTTGTCGGTGGTCTTGAGCCCGTGACCGCTGGCTCAGTCGCCTGCAGACGTGGGACCTGACCCTGGGGTCACAGTCCGCCGCCGGGGTGTTCTAGCGATGCCCGTGCACCGATACGGCCGGACTCACGGCGTGCCACGAGCGGCATGCCGGCTTTCCAGCCGGGACAACGAGCCCGTGGCCGCCAGCGAGCAGCACGGTGGGTCCGTCCGTCCCGCTACAGCTGTCGCGTCCGCTGGTTGACGTGCCGGGGATGACCGGCCGTAGTGTCCGTGATCGTGACCGCGGGGGACGCTGCCGACGAGCTCCAGGAGGCGCGCAGCAACTTGGCCGCCGCTGGTGCTCAGGCCGAGCATCTTCGGCGCGCGTTGCTGTCGAGCCGGGAAATCGGAATGGCGATGGGCATCCTCATGGAGCGGCACCGGATGACCCAGGCACAGGCCTTCGACCACCTTCGGGACCTGAGTCAGCGGCGCAATGTGAAGCTGCGGGACGTGGCCGAGCAGATCATTTACACCGGCGAGGCTCACTAGCGGTAGGGCTTAGGACGCCGGGCTTGGACGAGGAGGGAAGCGTGCACGAACCCGCAGACGGTGATCAGCCGTCCACAGACGGGAAGGGCCACGGCGGCCCCTGGGAGAGTGAACGAAACTCAAGGTCGTGGTGGGTGACCGCGGAAGAGCGTGATACCCGCGCAGAGCGCGCGGACCAAAACGCGGAGGAGCGGGACGCCGCCGCTATTATCCGTGACGAGGCGGCTGACCGGCTCGTGCAGGATGCGCGGGCCCGGGAGGAACTGGCGTACCAGCGGATTCGCGAGGTGACCCTGCGGCTCAACGCCCTGGATGCCAGCGAAAGCCATCAGCAGGTGAATCTGCAGCAGGCGGCCGAGGCCATCCAAGAGGCGATCGATTGCGGGGCCGACGAACCGCTACTGCAGCTGCTCCGAGAGGTGCTCAAGCTACTGGATGTGCAGTTCGCCGACGTGATCGCGGCGGGCATTCAACGTTCCAGCCTCCGAAACGACCTCCGCCACGCCGATCAGCTCCTAGCTGGGGCGGCCGATGACCGGACAGCCGCATCCGCGGACAGGGCGGCCGCTGCCTCTGACCGGGCGGCCGCGGCCGGGGACCGCGACAGCGCACGCACGTCGCGCCGTTCCTTCGCAACTTATCGAGCCGCCGATGAGCCGCCGTCGTCAAAGCCTTGACCGCGGGTGGCGAACCGGGTGGCCAGGCTCGTGGGAAGGGTCTGACCGTGCCCGCGCGAAGCCTGTAGCGAGGGCGGAGTTGCCTGCCGCGCGCCGACGCATCGCCCAGCCGAGCCGATCCTGGCACTGCATGGGCCACCGAGTGGGGACGCACCGAGCGCTAGACCCCCAAGGCCGTCGCTCACTTCTCGCCGACAGAACCACCATGCGTGCTGTGCAGTGCCACCGCGCGCAGCGCCGCCATGGCTTGCTCCCTAATCTCCTCGATGGCGCCGGTCGCCGCGATGCGAACCAGCAGTCCTTCGGATCAGCTCTCGACGCTGACCGCCGCCGCACGGGTCGACTGCGTGTACGCCGTCCCGGGCAGTTCGCTGTTGACTCGAAGGTCGATCAACAAGACGATCGGTCAGCAGGACGACCCCGGCTCGGCTTGCTCTGCGCCAGGCGTCGGATGCAGGTGACCGCAAGCCGGCCCGCCTGAGGTGCGAGTCAATGCCCTAACCGATGCGCTAGCGGCGGTCGCGACACCTACTGCTAACCGGAGTGCGCCTTCGAGGTCGCACCGGAATCGGGGCCGACCTTTGCCCGGCACTCTTCTTCGTATCGCGCCGTGGAAGAGCGGGCCAATACGATCACTAGTGACGCCATCCCTAGAAACGACACCGCTGTGATCGCGGGCCACAGTAGCATTGTTGACCTCCACCCCTTTCCCACTCACGCAGTAAGCAATCCGGTCCACTGCGTGCCACTGTCCACTGACTCTAGGCTCACTCAGGGATGACAAGTGCCGCACGCGCTCGGACCGCGTTGCGACGGTTCACCACACCTAACGATCCAGGCCCGAACTCGCCTTTACGTCGGATCGTTCAGTCTATAAGAAGAGGTGAGTGAACACGCCGGACAAGGGGATAGGTGCGCTGTTCCTCGGCCGAGCAGTCTATGACGGGCCCGAAGTCGTCCATTACGTGACTGTCCAGACGAAGGGAGGCCAGCGCCTTGCGCATTCCCGGGGCAGCGCCGAGAAGCTTCATTCTGGAGCCGCGTCTCAGTGCTGTGCGATAGCAAGCGCTGATGGCGCGTAGTCCTGTTGCGTCGCAGAACTGGAGGTCTGCAACGACCATGACCCACTGTTGGTGTGGCGTTGCGCTTAGCGCGCGGGCTGCATCAAGCAAATGATGCGCCGTCCAACGATCCAACTCCCCCGCCAGCGTGATCTGGCCTACACTCAAATCAATGCTCAGGGTGAGTTGTCGAGCGACCCGTTCACCCGCAATAACAGGCTGAAACAGGGACTGAACAGACACCAGGGACTCCCCGGGAAGGCGAGTTCAGTGAGCGAAGCGACGCATCAAACTGAACTCGGCTCAAGCGGACCTCAGGTCCTGGCTCTTATGTTGAACCGTTGGCCAGAAGGTACCAAGCCGCCCCGCTAGGCACAATACCTGCCCTGTGAGATGCGACGCGGGGAACATGGCTTGGACTCTGCCGGGGTGATCGTCAAGGCGAGGTTGTTCGGGTCGTGGAGTTGGCCTTCAGCTCCGTCCGCGGGCCCGAGCACGTCGCTGGAGCGCGGAAAAGCGGGTTGTAGGCGCCCGCGGTCAGGACGGCAACGGCCGACGGCGGAGCCCTCGGGTGGCTCCCGCGGCGGGTCGACGTTGAAGCTTCACCTGGTCGTCGATGGCTGCGGGTTGCTGATGGCTTCGTTCTGATCCCGGACAGGCCGGGGCAACCTCCAGCTGATCGCTGCTGAACCGGGTCCGGGTGGTCTGCGTGGGCCGGGGTGGGCCCGCCAGCGACCCGTGCGGTGCGGTCATCGATGCTCGCTCGCGCTCCCCTCCGCCTCCCACTCTGTACGGGCGCGGCTACGCGCCCGTAGATCGCCATCATTCGCGTCAGCGCAGCAACCAGATTGCCCACGGGATGAGGAAGGGCTCAGCTAGGGCGTGTCTCCTAAGTTGAGCGTGGTGGGGCTGATTTGCTGCGGATATGTCTCGCGATCGAGTGCTGACCGACGCTCAGTGGGAGCGGATTGA
>NZ_SSXC01000071.1 GCF_021699055.1 Blastococcus sp. MG754426
GGCGGGGGCCGGTCGCGGCGCCAGCCCTCGACCAGCGCCTCGACGTCGGCCAGCCCCGGCACCGGTGACCACCGGCTGGGCTGCGGGGTGCGCCAGAACGCCTCGACCCGGGCGTTGTAGTCCTCCGCCAGCGCCCGGACGGCCTGCTCGCTGCCCAGCCGGGCCGCGCGCTCGGGCAGGACGTCCCGCTCCCGGCGGAGCGCGAGGCCCGGCGGGAGCATCTCGGCGGTCTCGATGCCCTCGCGCCGCGCCTTGGCCACGGCCCAGTCGTAGGCCGTGGTGTCGCGCTCCAGGCCGGGGATCGGCTTGCCGGCGCCGTCCAGGCCCTCGAAGTCGCCCCGCTCGCGGGCGCGGGCGATCTGGGTGTCCACCCACGTCTCGAACGGGACCCCCGGCGGCTTGCGCTGCGTCATCGCCGTCCATGGTCCACGCCTCTGGCAGGCTCGCCACCGTGCGGACGACGAGCAGCCGGGAGGTGTACCGCAACCCGTGGATCCGGGTGCGGGAGGACACGGTGCAGCGGGCCGACGGGTCCAGCGGCGTCTACGGCGTGGTGGAGAAGCCCCACTTCGCCCTCGTCCTCCCCGCCGAGCGGGACGGCTTCTGGCTGGTGCAGCAGCACCGCCACCCGCTGGGCCGCCGGGCCTGGGAGTTCCCGCAGGGCACCTGGGCGCACGGCGCGCACGGTTCCGCCGAGGAGCTCGCCCGGGCCGAGCTCGCCGAGGAGACCGGCCTGCGCGCCGGCACCCTGACCCACCTCGGCCACCTCGACCTGGCACCCGGGCTGGCCACGCAGGAGTTCGACGTCTGGCTGGCGGCCGGCCTCGAGCCCGGCCCGCCCGCGCGGGAGGTGACCGAGGCCGACATGGTGGCCGCGTTCGTCCCCGAGCACGAGCTGCGGGCGATGATCCGGGACGGCCGCTTCACCGACGGGCCGTCGCTGGCGGCCTACGCCCTCCTGCTCCTCCGCTGACGCGCCGCGCGCCCGCCCGGCGACGGAGGGTGGTGACCGGCCCCCGAACGGGTGTGACCACCCGCCGCCGGCGTGCGCGGCGCCCGGGCTGCCAGCAGGCTGTCCCGGTGCCGCTGTCCGCCCCGGGCCTGCCCGCGCTGCCACCGGAGCTCTCCGGGCCGGTCGCCGTGGAGCTCGCCAAGCCGGTCCGCGAGATCCCGTCGCCCGCCGCGCTGAGCGGCGGGTGCCGGTACGAGCCCAAGTGGGACGGCTACCGGCTGGTCGTCGTGCGCAGCGGCAGCGCCACCCGGCTGTGGTCCAAGCAGGGGCGCGACCTCACCGACCGCTTCCCCGACGTCGCCGCCGCCGCGCTCGCCCAGGTGCCCCCCGGGACCGTCGTCGACGGCGAGGTCGTCATCTGGCACGACGACCGGCTGGACTTCGGCCTGCTGCAGCAGCGCATGGTGGCCTCGGCCGGGCGGATCCGGGCGCAGGTCTCCGCGGCGCCCGCCTCCTACGTGGCGTTCGACCTGCTGGCCGCCGGCGGCGAGGACCTGCGCGGCCGGACGTTCACCCGGCGGCGCGCCGCCCTCGAGCAGCTGGCGGCCCGCTGGGCCCCGCCCATGCAGCTCTCCCCGGTCACCGCCGACCCGGCCGAGGCGCGGCGGTGGTTCGACGACTTCCGCCCGGCCGGCGTGGAGGGGCTGGTCGTGAAGGGCGCGGCGAGCCGCTACGCACCCGGCCGCCGGGAGTGGCTGAAGGTCAAGAGCTGGGAGACGACCGAGGTGCTCGCCGGCGGTGTCATCGGCGACCTGGACCGGCCGGGCCAGCTGGTGGCGGGCCGCTACCGCGACGGCGAGCTCGTCGTCGTCGGCCGCAGCAGCCCGCTCTCCCCCGCCCAGTCGGCCGAGCTCGCCGCCGTGCTGCGGCCCGCGGGCCCGGACCACCCGTGGCCCGAGCGCATCGGCACCGGCCGGTTCGGCGGCGGACGCCTCGCCGTCCCGCTCACCCGCGTCGAGCCGACCGCCGTCGTCGAGGTGAGCGCCGACGCCGCCCTGCAGGCCGGCGTGTTCCGCCACCCGCTGCGCTTCGTCCGGGTGCGCCCCGACCTGCGCCCCGAGGACGTCCCCGGGATCTGAGCCCTCCTCCCCCCTCCGGGTGAGCGGGGTCGCCTCGCCGCGGCCGGCGGCCGATGCGATCGGCGTGACCACGTCCCCGACCAGCGCACCGGCCGCCCGCGCCGCCTGGCTGCACACGGCGCTGGTGGTGCTGGTCATCGCCCTGGTCGTCGTCGTGGTCCCGGAGGGCCCGTGGCGTCCGGCCGCCGAGATCGTCCTCTACGCCCTGGGGCTGGCCGGGGTGGTGACCGCGTTGCGGCGGCACCGGACCCCGCTCGTCGTCGCCTGGTCGGGCCTCGCGGCCGCCCTCGCCCTCTTCGCGCTCAGCTGCGTCGCGGACGTCGCCGCGCTGGCCGGCCTGGCCCCCGGCATCAGCGCGCCGCTGGAGACCGCCCTCGACGTGGCCGCCTACGCGGCGCTCGTGGTCGGGGCCCTGGGCGTGGTCCGCGCCGGCCGGCGGCGCCGCGACTGGGCATCCTGGACCGACACCCTGACCCTCCTGCTGGCGGCCGGCCTCATCCTCCTCGCCGTGCAGGGCGACCGGCACGCGCACGGGACCGACTTCGTCGAGGTCAACGTCGGCACGCCCCTGCTCACCGCCGTCCTGCTGATCGTCTGCCTGCCGCTGGCCCTCACGCGGGGCCGGACGGTCACCACGGCGGCGCTGTTCACCGCAGCCGCGCTCGCCGTGGCGGCGTACGGCGGCGCCATCCTCACCGGCACCACGCTGCGGGGGTCCGCGGTGCTGGACCCGGTCTCCCTCCTCCCGATCGCCGCGCTCTGCCTGGCCGGGCGCCACCCCTCGGTCGTCGCTCTGGGCCCCGCCGCCACCACCGGGCGGGACGCCACCTTCGGCCGGGTCGTGGCCGTGGGCGCCGTCCTGCTCGTCAACCCCGCCGTGCTGGTCCTGTGGACCGTGGACCACGGCGGAATCGGCTACGTCCTGGGCGCGGGCAGCGCCGTGCTGACCGGCCTGGCCCTGTGGCGGCTGCTCGCCCTCAGCCGGGAGCGCGAGCGCACCCGGGCGGCGCTGGCCGCGAGCGAGGAACGGCTCCGGGTCCTGCTGGAGAACGCCGCCGACGTCATCGCCATCGTCGACGCCGAGGGATCGGTCGCGTACATGAGCCCGGCGGTCCGGTCGCTGCTCGGCCGCCCCCCGGCCGACTACGTCGGGCGCGACGCCATCTCGCTGGCCGATCCCCGCGACCAGCCGCGCCTGCGGGCCGCCGTCGCCGCGGCCGGCCGCTCCGCCGGCGGCGGCTCCGGCGTCGTGGACACCGACATCCGCGTCCAGCACAGCTCCGGCGGCACCCGGTGGGTGGAGATGCGGATCAGCGGCCGGGTGGACGCCGTCGGCATCGAGGGCTGGGTCGTGAACTTCCGGGAGGTCACCGACCGGAAGCTGTTCGAGGAGGAGCTGCGGCGGCAGGCGCGCACCGACCCCCTGACCGGCCTGCTCAACCGGACCGCCTTCAACGAGCGGCTCGAGGCAGCCGCCGCCGGCGCCGGACCGGGCAGCTGCCCGGCGGTGCTCTTCGTCGACGTCGACGACTTCAAGGACGTCAACGACACCCTGGGGCACGCCGCCGGGGACGAGCTGCTGCTGGCGGTCGCCGGGCGGCTCTCCGCCGACGTGCGCGGCGAGGACGTGGTCGCCCGGCTCGGCGGTGACGAGTTCGCCCTCCTGCTGGCCGACGCCGACGCCGCACGGTTGCGCGAGGTCGCCGAGCGGCTGCTCACCGCGCTGCGCGCACCGGTGCGGGTGGGCACCCGCACCACCACCGTGACCGCCAGCATCGGCGGCGCGCTCGGGACGGCCGGCTGCACCGCGGAGGAGCTGCTGCACCGCGCCGACACCGCCATGTACGCCGCGAAGCGCACGGGCAAGGACTCCTGCGCCCTGCTGGGGGCGGCGGAGGACGCGCTCCCCTGACGGCGCGCGGCTCAGGGCTGCTGCGGCACCCGGCCCAGGCCGACCAGCAGGCGGCGCAGCAGCGCGGCCAGCTGCTCCCGGTCCCCCGACGGCAGGGCCTCCAGCAGCCGCCGCTCGGTCTCCAGGTGGTCGGGCAGCGCCGCGTCCAGCGCCGCGCGGCCCGCGTCGGTGAGCGTGACGACGACGGCCCGCCCGTCGGCGTCGCTGCGCCCGCGGGTGATCAGGCCCTTCTCCTCCAGCCGGTCGAGCCGCTGCGTGATCGCGCCCGAGGTGACCAGCGCCGTGCGCATGAGCGCGGTGGGCGTGAGCTGGTAGGGCGCGCCCGCCCGGCGCAGGGCCGCCAGGACGTCGAAGGAGGGCGCGTCGAGGCCGTGCCGGGCGAAGGTGGCCCGCTGGGCGAGGTGCACCTCCCGCTGGAGCTGGGTGATGCGGCCGATGATCCCCATGGGCGAGCAGTCGAGGTCCGGACGCTCCCGGGCCCACTGCTCGAGGATCAGGTCGACGGCGTCCTCCACGTCGCTCACCGTAACGGCCCCGGCGGCGCAGCCGGACCTGCGCGCATCAGCGCAGCCGCGAGCTGAGCCGGACGGTGAACCCGGCCGGTCCGCGGACCAGGTCGACGTGGTCCCAGAGCTTGCGGGTCAGCCACAGGCCCATGCCGCCCCGGGCCAGGTCGGCGCCGTGCGCCGGGCGGTAGCCGGGGAACGGGATGTCGGTGCCGGGGCCCTGGTCGGTGACGGCGACGACCATGCGCCCGCCGTCGGCCCACACGCGGGCCGAGACCGGGCGGGCGCCGTGCCGGAAGGCGTTGCTGGCGATCTCGCTGGCGGCGAAGTGCAGGTCGGCGGCCTGGTCGGGGTCGGGCACGTGGACCTGGACCACCGCCCGGAGCAGGCGGCGCAGCTCGGCCAGCGACGGGGCGTCGTCCACCGCCAGCACCGGGTCCGACTCCTCGATCGGCTCACGGGGCACCGGCAGCCGCCGGACGTAGGCGGTGGGGTCCTCGAACGCGGCGCTCGGCACGACCTCGCCACCGGTCAGCACCCAGGGGTGCGTGGCGGCCGCCCCGGCGAGCACCTCGGCGGGGAGCTCGCGGCGGTCGAACAGGCACAGGCCCGACACCGGCCGGACGGCCATCAGCAGGTTGACGGCGGCCTCGTAGCGCAGCCCGTCGCGCCGGTCGAGCGGCCCGTCGCCGAACCGCACCTGGCCGGCGACCCGCAACCGGCCCGAGCCGGTGCCCCGGGCCCGCCGCACCAGGTCGCGGCTGGCGGCGACGGCGTCGGGCACCGTCGTGTCCAGCAGGCACAGCCGGCCGTCCGTCTCGACCGCCCCGGCGCGCTCGCCCAGCGCCCCGGTGACCAGCTCCGCCGTCCCCGGGGGGCAGGAGAGGACGACCAGGTCGCCGGCCCGCAGCCCCTCCTCGAGCCAGGGCAGGGCCGCGGCCAGCAGCTCGTCGTCGGAACCGACCGGCGCGGCGACGTGCGGGACCTCCGCGAAGGAGACCGCGGCACGGAGGCGCCCGGGCGCGCCCGTGCCCGCACCCCCGCCGGTCACCTGCGCCATCCGGTCTCCTGCACCTCCGGACCGGAGCCTTCCCGGCCGACTGGTTGAGCATTCTGCGACATCGTCGGTCACGCGCCGCACGAGGGCGCGCTGAACGCCCGGTGCTCACCCCTCGGGGCGACGGGAACGGCCCCGGACGCGACCGGTGGCGGCGGGGTCGCACCCCACCGCCACCGGCGCCGACGTCGCTCCCGCGGCGTCAGGGCTGGAAGGCCCCCGCCACCTTCCGCAGCTCACCGGACATGCGCACGAGGTCCTCCGCCGCGGTCTGCATCGCCGCCACGCCCAGGGAGGTCTCCTGGGCCCCCTGCGCCACCTCGGCCACGGTGCCGGCGATCGACCGGCCGCTCTCCGCGGCGTCCGCGATCGACCGGCTCATCTCGTTGGTCGTCGCGGTCTGCTCCTCGACGGCCGAGGCGATCGTCGTCTGGTAGTCGTTGATCTCGGCGATGATCGCGGTGACGCCGCCGATCGCCTGCACCGCGCTGCCGGTGTCGGTCTGGATCGCCTCCACCCGCCGGGCGATGTCCTCGGTGGCCTTCGCCGTCTCCTGCGCCAGCTCCTTCACCTCGTTGGCCACCACGGCGAAACCCTTGCCCGCCTCCCCGGCGCGGGCGGCCTCGATCGTGGCGTTCAGCGCCAGCAGGTTCGTCTGCTCGGCGATCGAGGTGATCACCTTGACGACGTTGCCGATCTCCGCGCTGGACTCCCCCAGCCTGCCGATCGTCACCGAGGTCGACTCGGCCGCGGACACGGCGCTGCCGGCGATCCGGGCGGCCTCGGCGGCGTTGTGCGCGATCTCCCGGATGGAGGCACCCATCTGCTCCGCCCCCGCGGCGACCGCCTCGATCCCGCCGCTCACCTCGCGGGTGGCCTCGGTGACGTCCCGGGCCTGCCCCTGGGAGCGGTCCGCGGTGCCGGCGATCGCTTCGCTGGTGGACGACAGCGTGCGCGCCGCCTCCTCGAGCAGCTGGGACGCCTGGCCGACCTCGCCGACGACCCCGGAGACCCGTCCCAGCGTGGTGTTCACCGCGCCGGCGAGCTGGTCCAGCTCGGTCCTCCCGGCGCCCTCGTCGAGCCGGCGCTGCAGGTCACCGGTGCTCAGCACCTCGGTCATGGCCCGCAGCGGCCGGTTGATGCTGCGGGAGATCAGCACCGACAGGCCCACGATCACCAGGATGATCGGCGTCGCCCAGAGCGCCATCGCGGCCAGCTCGGCCCGGAGGGCCCCGTCGAGGTCGGCGACGTAGATGCCCGAGCCGACCACCCAGCCCCACGGCTCGTAGCCGGCCACGTAGGAGATCTTCGGCTGCGGCTCCTCCTCGCCGGGCTTGGGCCACAGGTAGTCGACGAAGCCGCTGCCCTCGGCCTCCACCACCTCGACGAACTCCACGAACAGCTTCTTGCCGTCCGGGTCCTCGTTCCCCGAGAGGTCGGTCCCGTCGAGCTCGGGCTTGATCGGGTGCATCACCATGGTCGGGCCCATGTCGTTGATCCAGAAGTACTCCTCGCCGGAGTACCGCAGCCCGCGGATCGCGGCGGCGGCCGACGCCTGCGCCTGCGCCACCGGCATCGCGCCGGAGGCGGCGAGATCGCCGTAGTGGCCGACGACCCCGAGCGCGGACTCCACGGCGACCTTGGCCTGGTTCCGCTGCTCCTCCTCGATCGTCGAGCGCACGTGCAACGCGCCGATCACGGCGATCGTCGCCATCCCGATCACCGCGACGAGCACCAGCGCCAGCAGGCGGGTGCTCACCTTCACACGGCTCAGTCGCCCGGTCATGGGTACGCCTTTCGGTCGGATTCGTTCCTCTGGTCGTCGGGGACGAGAGGAACGGATCGAGCCGAAGGGGCCGATCGTGACCGTTCGGTGACCCGCGTCACCGCAGGTGTCGCCTCAGCGGCGGAGGGAGACCGTCACGGTGAACTTCGGGTCCCGGTCGGCGACGCGGGTGGGCCCGACCACCCGGTTGAGCGCCGGGCGGTAGCGCAGCGCCGAGTTGTAGACCGTCCAGAGCTCGCCGCCGGGGCGCAGCACCCGTGCCGCCGCCACGAACAGCCGGTCGGCGGCCGTCGTCACCACCGCGGCGCCCACGTGGAAGGGCGGGTTGCAGACGACCAGGTCGACCGAGCGGTCCGGCACCGTCGCCGCGGCGTCGTCCCGCCGCACCTCGACGCGGTCGGCGACGCCGTTCGCGGCCGCCGTCGCCTCGGCCGAGGCGACGGCGGCGGCGGACTGGTCCACGGCGAGGACGCGCAGCCCCGGCCGGTCGCGGGCCAGCAGCGCGGCCAGGACGCCGGTGCCGCAGCCGAGGTCCACGGCGGTCCGCGCGCCGGGGGCCATCTCCGGGAGCGCCCGCAGCAGCGCCCGGGTGCCGATGTCGACCCGCGTGCCGGCGAAGGCCGCCCCGTGCGCGCAGACGGTCAGGCCGAGGTCGGGGTGCTCCTGGCGCCGCGGGAACGACGAGGGGCGCGGCCGCGGCCCGCGGGCGACCAGCACACGGGACTTCTGCCGGGCCAGGCTCGCCTGCACCTCGGTGAACGAGGCGCCGAGGACGTCGTTCATCGCGTGCGTCATGTGCTTGACCCGGCCGCCCACCAGGACGGTGACGTCGGGGGCCGCCGACGCCGCGACCACCTCGGCGATCTCGCGCAGCGCGTCCAGCCCCTTGGGGGCCTTGACCAGCACCAACCGCGCGCCGTCCGCCAGCCCGGGGCCCAGTGGCAGCGACCGGGAGGTGCCGGCCAGGCCCACGCGCTCGGCGTTGGCCGCCAGCGCCCGCTCCCCCATCAGCAGGTCCTGGCCCACCCGCACACCGGTGAGCCCGTGCCGGGCGGCCAGCCCCAGCGCGAGCGCGCCGTAGGAGTCGTCGACGACGGCGACCTCGCCCGGCCCGCACCGGGGGACCAGCTCGGCCGCGAGGTCGAGCAGCAGCCGGTCGGTCGCGTCGACGGCGACGAGGTCCGGGGCCTCGACGTCGGGGGTGCGCCGGAGTGCGCCGAGGACCTCCTCGGGGGTGAGCGCCACGCCGGCGTCAGCCGCGCGGGGTGGCGGCGACCAGGTCGGCGACGACGCCGGCGAGCTCTGGGCCGACGTCCTCCTGCAGGAAGTGCCCGCCGCCGGCCAGCGTGGTGTGCGGCATCCCCTGGGCGCCGGGCACGAGCTTCCGGAACACCCGGTCGCCCCCGCCGGTGATCGGGTCGGAGTCGGAGAAGGCCGTGAGGAAGGGCTTCTCCCAGCGCGCCAGCACCTCCCACGCCGCCCGGTTGGCCGCGGCCGCCGGGTCGTCGGGCGACGTCGGCACCAGCGCGGGGAACTGCCGGGCGCCGGCGGTGTACCGGTCGTCGGGGAAGGGCGCGTCGTAGGCGGCCACCACCTCGGGGGCGAGCCCGCGGGCGGTGCCGTTGCCGACGATGCGGCCGATGTGGAACTCGGGGCTCTCCTGGGAGAACCGCTGCCAGGCCAGGAACGCCTCGCTCATCTTCTGGTCGCCGGTGGGCAGGCCGGTGTTGGCGACGACGACCCGGGCGAACCGGTCGGGGTTCTCCGCGACCAGCCGCAGCCCGATGAGCCCGCCCCAGTCCTGGCAGACGAGGGTGAGGCCGCGCAGGCCGAGCTCGTCGAGCAGCGCCTGGCGCATCCAGCCGACGTGGCGGGCGTAGGTGTAGGCGGACCGCTCGACCGGCTTGTCCGAGCGGCCGAAGCCGACCAGGTCGGGCGCGACGACGCGCAGGCCGGCGTCGACCAGCACCGGGATCATCCGGCGGTAGAGGAAGGACCAGGACGGCTCGCCGTGGAGGAGCAGCACCGTCTCGCCGTCGGCCGGGCCTTCGTCGACGTAGGCGATCCGGAGTCGGCCGCCCTCGCCGTCGTCGACCTCGACGTAGCGGGGTTCGTACGGGAAATCGGGCAGGTCGGCGAAGCGCTCGTCAGGGGTGCGGAGGGTCTCCACGGGTCCGGCCTCCAGTCATGGGCACAGGGAGCTATCCATGCGGTCTCGGGGCCTGAACCGTAGGCACAGCTCCCCGTGCCCCCGCGGGGTGGGGCGGGGGCGAAGGGCTTGCCGCGCGAGACGGCCGGCGCTACCGTCAGTTCATAAGTCGCGGCTTATGCAACCGAGGAGGAGCCATGACCACCACCGATCCGGTCGCCACGGCCGGCCTGGTCACGCGCGAGGTGCGCACCGGTTCCCGGGACGGCGCGCCGACGCGCATCGCCGTCGCCCGGCGCACCTACCGCGCCGACCGGGCCCAGGTCTGGGGCGCGCTCACCGACGCCGAGCGGCTGCCCCGCTGGTTCCTGCCGGTGAGCGGCGAGCTGCGCGCCGGCGGCCGCTACCAGCTCGAGGGCAACGCCGGCGGCGTGGTCGAGCGGTGCGACGAGCCCGAGTCCTTCGCCGTCACCTGGGAGTTCGGCGGGATGCTCTCCTGGCTGCAGGTCACCCTCTCCCCGTCGGACGGCGGCACCGAGCTCGAACTGGTGCACGAGGCCCCCGTGGACCCCGAGTTCTGGGCGCAGTTCGGGCCGGGTGCGGTGGGTGTGGGCTGGGACCTGGCGCTCATGGGCCTCGGGCTGCACCTGGACAGCGGCGCGCCGGTCGACCCCGAGGTGGCGGCGACGTTCACCCTGACGCCCGAGGGGGTCGAGTTCGTCCGCCGGGCGGCCGCCGGGTGGGGCGAGGCCGCGGCCGCCGACGGCGACGATCCCACCGCCGCGCGGGACGCGGCCGGCCGCACCGTGGCGTTCTACACGACGCCGCCGTCCGGGGATGCCCCAGGAGCCGGGTGAACGGGACCTTCGAGGCGCTGGGGGACCGCACCCGCCGGCAGGTCCTGGAGCTGCTCTCCACGGGCGAGCAGCCGGCGGGTGCCCTCGTGCGGGCGCTGCAGGCGTCGGCACCGATCTCGCAGCCGGCGGTGTCCCAGCACCTGCGCGTGCTGCGGGAGGCGGGGCTGGTCACGGTGCGCGCCGAGGGCACCCGCCGGGTGTACGCCCTGGACCCGTCCGGGCTCGCGGCCGCCCAGGCCTGGCTCGCGGCCCTGGCCGACCCCCTGGCGGCGTTCGCCCAGCCCCTCGACGCGCTGGCGACCGAGGTGGCGCGAGGGGAGCGCGCCCGGCGGACCGCACCGGGCGCCGCGCAGCACGACGGCCGCTCGGCCTGACCCCTGCGGCCGGCCGGGCGGCACCGGCGGCCCCGCGCCCGGCAGGATGGCGGCATGCCGATCACCACCCGCGAATGGCAGCTGGCGGCCCGCCCGCACGGCGAGCCCACCCCCGACGACTTCCGGCTCGTGGAGCTCGAGCGCCCGGACCCGGCCGAGGGGCAGGTCGCCGTCCGCATGCTGGTCATGTCGGTCGACCCCTACATGCGCGGCCGGATGAACGCGGGGAAGTCCTACGCGGCCCGCTGGGAGATCGGCGAGACGATGAAGGGCGGGGCGGTCGGCCGCGTGGTCGCCTCCCGCTCCCCCGACGTCCCCGAGGGCGCCCTGGTGCTCGCCGACGCCGCGTGGCGGGACGTCGCCGTCCTGGACGCCGCGCACGTGCGGGTGCTGCCCGAGCTGCCGGGCATCCCGCCCAGCTACCACCTCGGCGTGCTGGGCATGCCCGGGCTCACGGCCTGGGCCGGGCTCTTCCGGCTCGCGGAGTTCCGGGAGGGCGACACGGTGTTCGTCTCCGGTGCCGCGGGGGCGGTCGGCAGCCTGGTCGGGCAGTTCGCGAAGCTGAACGGGGCCGCCGCGGTCGTCGGCAGCGCCGGCACCCCGGAGAAGGTGCGCTGGCTGACCGAGGAGGTGGGCTTCACCCGGGCGTTCGACTACCACGACGGGCCGGTGGCCGACCTGCTCGCCGCGGCCGCGCCCGAGGGCATCGACGTCTTCTTCGACAACGTCGGCGGTGAGCACCTGGAGGCCGCGATCGGCGCCTTCAGGGAGTTCGGGCGCGGTGCGCTGTGCGGCGCCATCTCGGGCTACAACGCCACCGAGCCCGCCCCGGGGCCGCGCAACATGTTCATGATGGTCACCAAGAAGCTGAGCCTGCGCGGGTTCATCGTCGGTGACCACGCCGACCTGCGGGACGAGTTCACGACGGAGGTGACCCGCATGGTCACCTCCGGGGACCTCGTCGTCCGGGAGACGGTGCGCGAGGGCCTCGAGAACGCCGTCGACACCTTCCTGGACCTCCTGCGCGGCGGGAACACCGGGAAGATGGTGGTGAAGCTCGCCGAGTGAGGCCGGTTCCCGGCCGGCGGGACGGGGCAGAGTCCGGGGCATGTGGCTCTTCCTCACCCGCCGGCTGCGCATGTGGCTGATCCTGACCGTGGTCGTCCCGCTGGCGACCGGCGTCCTCCGCCGGCTCGGCCGCGCGCTCGAGCGGCGACGCGGGCCCTCCACGGTCAGCAACGCCCTGCTGAAGGCCGGCGACCTCGGCGACCGGGCCCGCACCAGCCTCCGGGGCGGCCGCCGGTCCCGCCGGGCGTGACCGAGCCGGTCCTGGAGACCCGTCCGGCCTCCGGCCCGGCGCGGGCGGTCGCGCTGTTCTGCCACGGCGGGACGGTGGCCAGCGTCGAGCCGCCCAAGGAGCGGGCGCTCTCCCTGGTGCGCATGCGCGCGATCGAGCAGTTCGTGTCCGGCGCCGCCGCCGGGCGGGGGCTCACCACCTGCCTGCTGCGCTACCGGTTCGCCGGCTGGAACGGGGCTGCGGCCGACGCCTACGCCGACGTGCGCTGGGCGCTGGACCGGATCCGCGACGAGCACGGCGACCTGCCCGTCGTCCTGGTCGGGCACTCGATGGGCGGCCGGGCGGCGCTGCGCGCAGGCGGGGACGACGGCGTCGCGGCGGTCTGCGCGCTCGCACCCTGGACGCCGCCCGGTGAGCCGGTCGGCCACCTGCGCGACCGCACCGTCGCGATCCTGCATGGGCGGGGCGACCGCTGGGTGCCGGCCCAGCTCTCCGCCGACTTCGCCGTCCGGGCGCAGCGCGCGGGCGCCCGGGTCGCGCGGTTCACCATCGCCGGCGGCCACAGCATGCTGCGCTCGGCGCACCGCTGGCACGCCTTCACCCGCGACGTCGTACTCGCCGGGGCAGGGCTGGCCCCGCTGCGGCCCGATCTCGCCGCCGCCCTGGCCCGGCCGGCGCCGGAGGGCCTCGCCGTCCCGTTGTGAGGACGGCAGATCCGCTGCGGTGCCCGGCAGCGACGGACCTCGTCGCCGGGGCCGGGCACCCCTAGCGTCGGCCCGGTGATGGACTGGAGCACCGACCCGGCCGCCGCCGCGGCCCACTTCGCCCGCCGGCTGGCCGTGGAGACCGACGTCAGCGACGTCCACACCGCCCTGGAGACCGGCGACCCGGGGTTCGTCCTGCTCGACAGCCGCAGCCGCGAGGCGTGGCAGCAGGGGCACGTACCCGGCGCGGTGCACCTGCCCGGCGCCGAGATCCCCGACCGGGCCGCCGCCGAGCTCGACCCCGCGGTGCCGGTGGTGACCTACTGCTGGGGTCCCGGGTGCAACGGCGCCACCCGCGCGGCGCTCCGGCTGGCGCTGCTCGGCTACCGGGTGCGCGAGATGATCGGCGGCTTCGAGTACTGGGCCCGGGAGGGCCTGCCCGTGGTGCGCCCGGACGGCGTGCACCGGGCTCCCGCCGATCCGCTCACCGCCCCGGGGGTCAGCTGCGGGTGCTGACCACCGGCACGGGGTCGTCGGCGAGGCGCGACCACAGCACCTCGTCGTGCTTCACGCCGTCGCCGTAGCGGAAGGAGCGGCGCAGCCGCCCCTCGCGCCTGAAGCCGGCCTTCTCCGCGACCCGGCCGGATGCCGGGTTCTCGACCGCGTGGCACAGCTCGACCCGGTCCACCGGCAGAGCGCCGAACGCCCAGCGGCAGGCGGCGTCGACGGCGGCGGGTGCCAGGCCCCGCCCGCGCGCGGCCGGCACCGTCCAGTAGCCGACCTGCGCGTTCCCGTGCAGCCGGTCGATGGAGTGCAGGGAGACCGAGGCGAGCAGCTCGTCCGCCGCCGGGTCGACCAGCGCCCAGCTGGCGTGGTCGCCGGAGGTCCAGTCCATCCGCCGCCCGAGGAGCACCAGGGCGTCGGTGCGGGAGGCCACGCCCCCGCCGTTCCACCGCCGCAGCTCGCGGTCCTGGAACGCCGACCACAGCGCCCCGATGTCGGTCGCCCGCCACGGGCGCAGCAGCAGGTCGCCCACCGGCAGGTCGACGGGCTGCAGCGGCTCGGTCACGCCCCGATCGTGCCGCAGGCTCAGCCCTCGGCCGAGCCGGGGGCCGTCATCGGCTTGTGCGTCTTGCCGGCGACCGCATCGGGCACGAGCGCCGACAGCCGGCCCATCAGCTTGCTGCTCACCGACCCGGCGAACACCGACGCCTCACCCTTCATCAGCCCCTCGTACCCCTGGCGGGCGACCAGCGCCGGGTCGTCCTTGCTGTCGCTGGCGCCCAGCTTGGTGTCCGTCAGGTCGCCGCGGTCGAAGAACTCGGTGTCCGTGGGCCCGGGCAGCAGGGCGGTGACGGTGACGCCGGTGCCCTCGAGCTCCTCCCGGAGGCCCAGCGCCAGGAACTGCACGAAGGCCTTCGTCGCGGAGTAGACGGCCTGGAACGGCTCCGGGGCCTGCGAGGCGACCGACGAGGTGAACAGGATCCGCCCCTCGCCCCGGACCACCATGTCCTGGGCGACGCGCTTGGCCAGGTGCATCGTCGAGATGCAGTTCAGCTCCACCATCCCGATCTCCCGGTCGAGGTCGGTCTCGACGAAGCGGCCGCCGAGGCCGACACCGGCGTTCAGCGCCGCCGCGTCGAGCGGCCGGCCGGCCCCGCGCACCGCCGCGACCACCTTCTCGACCTCCTCGCGCCGGGTGAGGTCGGCCCGGATCGGCGAGACGGCCGCACCGCGCTCGCGCAGCTGCACGGCCGCCGCGTCGAGCTCGGCGTCCTCGGCGACGGCCACGAGGTCGAACCCGTGCTCGGCGAACTGCTTGGCCAGCTCCAGCCCGATGCCGCTGGACGCACCGGTGACGAGGGCGAGGGGGCGGGGCGTTGCGTCGGACACGGGACCTCCAGGGTGGGACGGCGGACGGGGACCTCCGTGCCCAGGAGGACGCCGGTGCACTCCTGGCGCGCGTGTCGCCGGCCGGCGGGGGTAGCCCGCCGCCGTGGAGGTGCGCGTGCGGCCCGCCCCGGACCTGCGCCGGCTGCTGGCCGCGCGGTACCGGGGCGCCGGTGAGCGGCCGCTGCCCTTCGACCCCGACGCGACCGCCGGCCACCTCGTGCAGGCCGCCGGGATCCCGCTGACCGAGGTCGGCGCCATCCGCGTGGACGGCGCGCCGGTGCCCCCCGCCGCACGCGTCCGCCCCGGTGCGGTGCTCGAGGTGGAGCCCGCGCCGCGACCGGTCGCCGTCCCCCCGGGCGGGTTCCTGCTCGACGTCGGCCTCGGCACGCTCGCCCGGCGCCTGCGGCTGCTCGGGGCGGACGCAGCCTGGTCGAACGACGCCGACGACCCGGCGCTGGTCGCGCGGGCTGCGGCGGAGGACCGGGTGCTGCTCACCCAGGACCGCGGCCTGCTCATGCGCCGCGCCCTGCCGCACGGCGCGCTCGTGCGGGGCGACCGGCCGGAGGAGCAGCTGGTGGACGTGCTGGACCGGTTCACCGTGCCGCTGGCACCGCTCACCCGCTGCACCGCCTGCGGCGCGATCCTCCACCCGGTGCCGAAGGCGGAGGTCGCCGGTCTGCTGGAGCCGGGCACCCGCCGCACCGTCGAGGACTTCTCCCGGTGCGCCGGATGCGGGCGGGTGTACTGGCGCGGCGCCCATGCCGCGCGCATCGACGCGCTGGTCGAGCGGGCCCGGCGCGCCGGCCCGGGCAGGCAAGGCTGACCTTGGCCCCGGGGGGCCACGGGTCGGCCCCGGCGTGACACGCGAGCCGGGCAGACCAGGGGCGACCGCCACCCGGACACCCTGCGAGGCCGCCGTGTACCTGTCGAAGACCGAGGCCGCCGTCCTGCCGACGACGCTCCGTGCGCCCGCGCAACGCCCGGCGAGCACGGCGCCGGGTCGCCGCCGGCTCTGGTCGATGCTCGGCCCCGCCTTCGTCGCCGCCGTCGCCTACGTCGACCCCGGCAACTTCGCGACCAACTTCTCCGGCGGCGCCGCGTTCGGCTACACCCTGCTCTGGGTGATCGTCGCGGCGAACCTCATGGCGATGCTCATCCAGTCGCTCACGGCGAAGCTCGGGCTCGCCACCGGCCGCGACCTGGCCACGCTCTGCCGGGAGAACCTGCCCCGGCCGGTCACCCGGGGGCTGTGGCTGCAGGCGGAGGCGGTCGCGATCGCCACCGACCTCGCCGAGATCGTCGGTGGGGCAGTGGCGCTGTACCTGCTGTTCGGGGTCCCGCTGCCGATCGGCGGCGTCATCACCGCCGTGGTCGCGTTCGTCCTGCTCGCCGCGCAGTCCCGCGGGTACCGGCCGTTCGAGCGGGTCATCGCCGGCCTGCTGCTGGTCATCGGGGTCGGGTTCGGGTACACGCTGCTCGGCTCCGGCGTCGACCCGGGCGGGCTCGCCGGCGGCATGGTGCCCTCCTTCGACGGCGCCGAGAGCCTCGTGCTGGCCACCGGGATCCTGGGCGCCACGGTGATGCCGCACGTGATCTACGTGCACTCCGCGCTCACCCCGGGCCGCTACGGCGACGCGGTCACCGCCGGCCGCACCCGGGAGGGCCGGGGCCGGCTGCTGCGGGCGCAGCGCATCGACATCGTGGTGGCCATGGGCCTGGCCGGGCTGGTCAACGCCGCGATGCTGGTCATCGCCGCGCAGCTGTTCACCAGCGACAGCGGCGTCGACACCCTGGAGGGGGTGCACACCGGGCTCGGTGACCAGCTCGGCACCGGGGCCGCGCTCGCCTTCGCCCTCGCGCTGCTGGCCTCCGGCTTCGCCTCGTCGTCGGTGGGCACGCACGCCGGGCAGGTCGTGATGGCCGGGTTCCTCAAGCGGCACATCCCGGTGCTCACCCGCCGGCTGATCACCCTCGCGCCGGCCCTGGCGGTCCTGGTGCTGGGCGGGGACCCGACGACGGCGCTGGTGTGGTCGCAGGTCGTGCTCTCGTTCGGCATCCCGTTCGCGCTCGTGCCCCTGCTGTGGCTCACCAGCCGCCGCGACCTGATGGGCGGCTGGGTGAACCGCCGGACCACCACCGTGGCGGGCAGCGTCGTCGCCGCCCTGATCATCGGGCTCAACGCCCACCTGCTCCTGGGCTTCGTCCTCTGACGGCGGTCGGTGCGGGTGGCGTTATGTGCACATAACGCCCGACAGAGGGGGTGGTCGGTGCGGGGGGCGTTATGTGCACATAACGCCCGACTGAGGGTGGGCTAGGCTCGGCGGCAGCACAACTCAACACGTCAAACAGCAGGGGAGCGCTTCGGCGCTGAGAGTGCGGGACACCGCAGACCCTCGAACCTGATCCGGGTCATGCCGGCGCAGGGAGTCTGGAGGAAGCAATGGCCGATCCGGCCGTCCGTTCGCCGAACGCTGCGCCCACCCGGGAGCGCAGCAACCGCTGGCGCACCGTCGACATCGTCGTCACCGCCGTCCTCGGCGCCGCCTTCGGCGTCGTCTTCTGGGCCTGGGGCCTGCTCTGGGCCGGCACCGGGACGGCGTTCGCCGCCTTCCCGCCCGCCCAGGCGTTCATGTACGGCGTCTGGCTGATCCCCGCCGTGCTCGCCCCGCTCATCGTCCGCAAGCCCGGTGCCGGCCTCTTCGCCGAGCTGGTCGCCGCGATCGTCTCAGCGCTGCTCGGCTCCGCCTGGGGGACGACGACGATCGTCTACGGCCTGCTGCAGGGCCTGGCCGGCGACGCCGGGTTCGCCGCCTTCCGCTACCGCCGGTTCGGCTGGGCGCCCGCGCTGCTGGCCGCCGTCCTCGCCGGTGCGACCGCCGCCGTGCTCGACCTCGTCTACTACTACCCCGACTGGTCGGCGGGCTGGAAGACGACCTACGTCGCGCTGGTCGTGGGCAGCACCGCGGTCGTCGCCGGGATCGGCAGCGTGCTGCTGGCCCGCGCGCTGGCCGCGAGCGGCGCGCTGTCGTCGTTCGCGTCCGGTCGCACCCGGGTCTGACGACGTCCGGGGCCTCGGGCCCGGCCGCCGTCCGGCTGCGCGGCTGGGGCTTCCGGCACGCCACCCGGCGGGCCTGGGCGGTGCGGGACGTCGACCTGCGGATCGCCCCCGGCGAGCGGGTGCTGCTCACCGGCCGCTCGGGCGCCGGCAAGTCCACGCTGCTGCGCGCGCTCGGCGGGCTGCTGGAACCGGAGAACGGTGACGTCGAGGGCGAGCTCACCGTCGACGGCGAGCCGCCCGACCGCAGCCGGCAGCGCGTCGGCATGGTCTTCCAGGACCCGGACTCCCAGCTGGTCATGACCCGTGCCGGCGACGACGTCGCCTTCGGGCTGGAGAACGTCGGGATGCCGCGGGACCGCATCTGGCCCGCGGTCGACGCGGCGCTGGACGCCGTCGGCTTCGGGCTCGGCCGCGACCGGGCGACCGCGGCGCTCTCCGGCGGGCAGAAGCAGCGGCTGGTGCTGGCCGGGGCCCTCGCCCCCCACCCGGGCCTGCTGCTCCTGGACGAGCCCACCGCCCAGCTCGACCCGGACGGCGCCGCGCTGGTGCGCGCGGCGGTGGACCGGGCGGTGGCCGACCGGTCGGCCACCCTGGTCGTCGTCGACCACGACCTGGAGGCGTGGCTGCCGCTCGTGGACCGGGTCGTGGAGCTGCTGCCGGGCGGCGGGCTGACCGAGCACCCCTCCAGCTGGACGCCACCGCCGCTGCGGTTCCCGGTGCGCCGGGCCGGCCTCCCGGCCGGCGAGGCGCTCCTGCGCGCCGAGGCGGTGGGCTACACCCACCGCGGGTCGGACCGCCCCGCGCTCGCGCCGACCGACGCGGCGCTCCTCGCCGGCCGGACGCTCGCCGTGACCGGACCGAACGGCACCGGCAAGTCCACGCTGGCCCTGCTGCTCGCCGGGCTGCGGGCGCCGACGAGCGGGCAGCTCCGGGTGGGGCCCACCCTGCGTGCCGGGCTGCGCCGGCCCGACCGGCCGCCGGCGCGGTGGCGGGCGGCCGAGCTGGTCGAGCGGATCGGCACGGTGTTCCAGCAGCCCGAGCACCAGTTCCTGACCGGGCGGGTGCGCGACGAGCTCTCCCTGGGACCGCTGCGGGCCGGGGCGGACCGCACGTCGGCCGGCCGGCGCGCCGACGACCTGCTCGAGCGGCTGGGGCTGGCGCCGCTCGCCGAGGCCAACCCGTTCACCCTCTCCGGCGGCCAGCAGCGCCGCCTGTCCGTGGCCACCGCGCTGGCGACCCGCCCGCCGGTCCTGGTGCTGGACGAGCCGACCTTCGGCCAGGACCGCGACACCTGGGCCGAGCTGGTCGCGCTGCTGGCCGAGCAGCAGGCCGACGGACGCGCCCTGTGCCTGGTCAGCCACGACGCCGCCGTCGTCGACGCGCTCGCCGACGACGTCCTCCGCCTCGGGAACCCGGTGCCGGCGTCGTGACCGCACCGCTGACCCTCGGCCCGGCCCGCGAGGTCCCCCTCTCGGCGATCAACCCCGTCGCCCAGCTGTCGGCGATCGCCGTCCTCACCGTCGTCCTGCTCGTCAGCGGCGACCTGGTGACGCCGTCGGTGGTCCTCGCCGCCGAGCTGGCGCTGCTGCCCGCCGCGGGCCTGACCACCCCGCGCTCGATCCTGCACCGCACGTGGCCCCTCCTGCTGAGCGCGGCCGGCGTCGCGTGGGTCAACGTCGCGTTCGGCACCCTCGACGGCGCGGCGGCGTGGCTGAGCGGGGCCACCTGGGGGCTGCGGGTGATCGCGCTGGCCCTGCCGGGCGTCCTGCTGGTCTCCTCCACGGACCCGGTGCGGCTGGCCGACGCGCTCACCCTGCACTGGCGGGTCTCCACCCGGTTCGCCTACGGGGCGCTCGCCGCCCTGCGCCTGGTGCCGCTGCTGGCCACCGAGTGGCAGACCATCCGCCTGGCCCGCCGCGCGCGGGGCGTCGACGCCGGAGCCAGCCCGGGCGGCCGCCTGCGGCTGTTCGCCGGCACCGCGTTCGCGCTGCTCGTCGGCGCGATCCGGCGGGGCAGCCGGCTGGCGACGGCGATGGACGCCCGGGGTTTCGACTGCGGCGTCCCCCGCAGCAACGCCCGCGGCTCCGCGCTGCACCGGCGCGACACCTGGTTCGTCGTCGGCGCCGTCGTGGTGTGCGCATCCGCGGTGACGCTGAGCGTGCAGACCGGCCACTGGTCCCCGGTGTTCGGCTGACGCGGTGTGACCTTCGCGACATCGGGTTTACCCGGCGCCGCTCCGGCCGATAGCGAACGGTCAGGCCCGCGTGCACCAGGGGGCCGGGAACCGAGGAGAGCAGCGGCGTGACAGGGCAGGCGGCCGGCACGATCTGGCCGTCGGCGTACCCGCCTGCCGCGGAGGCGGTCCTCACCTGGCGCCTGCGCGACGTCGCCGAGCTGCCCGGGGTGCGGGCGGAGGTCCGCGCCCGCCTCTCCGGCCCCGGCCTCGCCGACCTCCTCGACCGGCTGGTGCTGGCCCTGGACGAGATGGCGTCCAACGCCCTGCGCCACGGCGGCGGGGAGGTGCGGGCGACGCTGCGCACCACCGGCGACGCCTACCTGCTGGAGGTGACCGACCAGGCCGCCCAGCACCCGCCGGAGCCCGCCGTGGGCCGCGACCCCAGCCTCGGCGGGCTGGGGCTCTACCTGATCGCCGAGCTGGCCGCGGAGCACGGCTGGTACGCCGACGGGGCCGCCAAGCACGTCTGGGCGCTGCTCCGCCGCTGACCGACCGGGGTCAGCCCTGCGGGTGCAGCCGCAGCGCCACGAGGGCGACGTCGTCCTGCAGCCCCTCGGGCCGCAGCCGCTCCAGCAGGGCGTCGCACAGCTCGGGGAGCGGCCGGTCGGCCAGCTCGGCGAGCGCCGACCGCAGCCGGGCGGTGCCCTCGTCGAGCGACAGGTCGCGCCCCTCGACCAGGCCGTCGGTGTACAGCAGCAGCGTGGCCCCCCGCGGCACCGCCACCACCGTCTCGGTGCGCCGCGTGGCCGGCTCCACCCCGAGCATGAGCTCGGCCCGCTCGCCGGCCAGCTCCTCGATCCGGCCGTCGGGCCGCAGCAGCAGCGGCGGCGGGTGGCCGGCGTTGGACCAGCGGAGCCGGGTCACGCCCGCGGCCCGCTCCTCGTCGGTCTGCTCGACCCGCACGACCGCGGCGGTGGCCAGCGTGCCCACGTCCAGGCCCCGGATGGCGAGGTCGAGGTCGGTGAGCACGCCGGCCGGGCCGATGTCGCGGTAGGCGATGCCGCGCAGCATCCCGCGCAGCTGGCCCATGGCCGCCGCCGCTGCGGTGTCGTGCCCCACGACGTCGCCGATCACCAGCACCGTCGCGCCCGAGGGCTGCAGGAAGGCGTCGTACCAGTCACCGCCGACCTCGGCGACCGCCACCGCCGGGTGGTAGCGCACCTCGATCTCGGAGTGGTCCGGCTGCGGCGGCGCCGTGAGCAGGCTGCGCTGCAGCCCCTCGGCCAGCCGGCGCTGCTGCTCGTAGAACCGGGCGTTGTCCAGCGCCAGGGCGACCCGCCCGGCGACCTCGCGCACCGCCGCGACGTCCTCCTGGTCGGGCAGCGGGCGGCCGGCGGACCGGTAGACGCTCAGCGCCCCGAGCGTGCGGCCCCGGGCGGAGAGCGCCATCGTGACCGCCGAGCGCGGCGCCAGCTCCCGGAAGGCGTGGCGCACCTCGCCCGGGGGCAGGGTGCGCCCCACCGCCGCCTCGACGTCGGGCACGACCAGGGGCTGCCCCGAGGCGAGCGCGCGGAGGATCGGGGCGTCGGGCGGGATGGAGGCCAGCCGCAGGGCGGCGTAGCGGTGGACCGCGTCGCGGAGCCCCGGGTCGCGGTGCCAGCTCGCGACGTCGCGCATCCGGCCGTCCTCGTCGGTGAGGGTGAGGATCGACCAGTCGCCGAGGTCGGGCACGAGCAGCTCGGCGACCCGCTGCAGCGCCTCCTCCTCGCGCGGCCGGGTGCCGAGCGAGGCCGCCATCGCCGTCGTGGTGTGCGCGACCAGCGCGAGGCGGGCCGCGCTGCGGCGGGCCTGCTCCTCCGCCGCCCGGCGCTCGGTCACGTCGAGGAAGGAGACCGACAACCCGTCGGGGGTGGGCCAGCTGCGCACCTCGAACCAGGCGTCCAGCGGGGCCGGGTAGTACGCCTCGAACAGCTGCTCCTGACCGGTCTCGGCCGCGGCCCGGTAGTACCGCTCGAAGTCGCTCCCGACGGCGGCCGGGAAGAGCTCCCAGATCACGCCGCCGAGCAGGTCGTCGCGGACGGCGCCCAGCACGCGCTCGGCCTCTGCGTTCACGTAGGTGAACCGCCACTCCCGGTCCAGGGAGAAGAAGGAGGCCTTCATCGCCTCCAGCAGGCGGGCGATCCGGACGTCCTCCCCGCGCTGCGGCGTCGTGTCGAAGGCCGCGCCGAGCAGCCGCACCGCGGAGCCGTCGTCGTCGCGGACGGCGCGGCCCCGGCCGCGCACCCAGCGGGTCTCGCCCGAGGGGAGGACGACCCGGAACTCCGCGTCGTAGTCGCCGCGCCCGTCGATGGCCGCCTGCAGCGCCTCGGTGGTCCGCTCGCGGTCGTCGGGGTGCACCCGGGAGACGAAGGCGTCGATCGTCTCGTCGAACCCGGCCCGCTCGTAGCCGAACAGGGCCAGCAACCGGTCGTCCCACAGCAGCCGGCCGGTCCGCAGGTTCCAGTCGAAGCTGCCGATGCCGGCGGCGTCGATGGCGAGCTCGAAGCGCACGCGGTGCGCCTCGTACTCCGCGGTGAGCGCGATGAGCTGGAGCTCGGTGCTCACCGACGCGGCGAGCTGCCGCAGCAGGGTGACGTCGCGGTCGGTCCACTCCCGCACCTGGTGCTCGACGGCGCACAGGGCACCGATCGGCTCGCCGCCCGAGGCGCGGACCGGGATGCCGAGGTAGGCGGCGACCTGCCCGGACCGCACGGGCTCGCGGCCGGCCAGCCGCTCGTCGCGGGTGGCGTCCGGCACGACCAGCGGGCCGTCCTCGGTCACCGCTGCGGCGCACAGCGAGCGGTCGAGCGGCACCCGGGCGCCGATCCCGCCCGGGGGCAGCCCGGTGCCGGCCACCGCGGTCTGCACCTCGCCGACGAGCGAGACCTGGACGGCGGCGCAGTCCAGCAGCCGGGTGGCGAGGTCGGTCAGGCGCTGGAGGCTGCGGGAGCCGAGGGCCTCGCCGACGAGCGCGCGGACCAGGTCGACGCGGCGGCCCGTGCCGGATGCCGTCCCGTGGGCGACCGGCCCGTCCGGGAGGTCGGCGGCGGTCACGTCGGTTCCCCTCCACAGACGGTCCGCGGGTGGCGGCGGCACGGTTGCTGCGGCCGCGGCCAGGGAGAGAGCCTGTCACACCGGGCGGGCGGGCACGCGCACCGGATCCGCCGGGCGCGGCACGGAGGGCGGGGCATGGG
>NZ_SSXC01000072.1 GCF_021699055.1 Blastococcus sp. MG754426
GAACCGGTGCGCGGGGCGCGCTCCCGGCGCACCCGTGAGCGCGCCCCGCGCACCGGTTCCCGCTGGTCGACGCGCCTCGGCGTCGTCGCGACCAGCGCGCTGCTCCTCCCCGCCGCGCTCGCGGTGCTGCTGCCCGCCGCCCAGCCCACCGAGCGCGGCGGGTCCGCCCCGGATCCCACCACGCTCGCGCTCACCGCGCGCAGCTCGCTGCTCGAGCAGGCCGACCGCTACCAGCAGCTCGCCGACGAGGCGGACCGGCGCCGTGCCCGGCTGGAACAAGCGCTCGCCACCGAGGAGGCGGTCCGCGCGGAGCTCGCCGCCCGGCAGGCGGCCGTCGGCTCCGGCGCCGCGCAGCTGTACCGGGCCGACGCGACCAGCCGGTACCCCGCCTTCGGGCTCCACCTCGGCCGGCCGGGCAGCGCGGCGACGTCCCTCACCCGGCAGGCGGCAGCCGACCGGGCCGGGCGTGCGCTCGAGGGCGACGTGGCGCGGGCCGAGCGGACCGCCACCCGGCTGCGGGCCGCGGCCACCCGGGTCGAGGACGCCCGCGCCGCCTTGTCCGCCGCCGAGCAGCGCGCCGCCGAGGTGCTCGCCGCGGTGCGCGACGAGGCCGGTGGCCTGCCCGCCGAGGTCGCCGGCCGGCTCGCCGGCCTGGGTGCCGCCCCCGCGGCCGGGCCGCAGCAGCAGCGCAACGAGGCCGCGACCCGGCGCTGGCAGGAGTACCTCGGCCGGCTCGCCGCGGCCGGCGTCGCCCCGCCGCCGGCGGCCGCGCTGACCGACCCCGCGACCTTCCCCGCCGGCCTGTCCCCGGCGCTGGACGCCGACGGCCAGCCCGTCCCCGGTGTGGCGTGGGCCGTGATCGGCAGCGAGCCGGTGACGGTGCTGCCGGCGGAGACCGTCGCGGCGGTGAGCAACGCCCTCTCCCAGCTGGGCAAGCCCTTCGTGCCCGGGACCACCGGCCCCGAGACCTACGACTGCGGCGGCTTCACGGCCGCCTCCTGGCTGCTGGCCGGCTACGCGCTGCCCGGCGACCCCGGTGGCCAGTGGGCCTCGGGTGCGCCGGTCCCGGTGACCGGCGTGCAGGTCGGCGACCTGGTCTTCGCCCCCGGTGGTCAGGACGTCGGCATCTACCTCGGGGACGGCGAGGTCGCCGGGGCGTCGGCCGCGTCGTTCCAGGTGGTCGTCACGTCGATGCCGGCGGGGTCGACCGCGGTGCGGGTCACCCTGCCGCGCCCGGCCGAACCGAACCCGGCGCTCCCTCCCGGCGGCGCGACCGGCGCGTGCGGTGCGCCGCTGCCCGAGCCCGGCCCGGTGGACCCGCGGTGGGGCGGGTGGTCCAACGGCCGGATCCCCGCCGAGGCGCTGTGCCGGCTCGGCGTGGGCGGCCACGCGCTGCGGTGCGACGCGGCCGCCGCCTACGCGGCGCTGGACGCCGCCTACACCGCGGAGTTCGGCACGCCGCTGCGCATCACCGACTCCTACCGCTCGTTCGGCGCCCAGGTGGCGGCCGCCATCGCCAAGCCTGCCCTCGCCGCCACGCCGGGCACCTCCAACCACGGGTGGGCCCTGGCGATCGACCTGGGCGGGGGCGTCAACGTGGCCCGCACCCCTCAGTGGGACTGGATGACGGCGAACGCCGCCCGCTTCGGCTGGGTGCAGCCCGACTGGGCCCGGCCCGGCGGGGAGAAGCCCGAGCCGTGGCACTGGGAGTTCGGCTACATCTCCTGAGGGAGGAGCCGGTCAGAGCCAGGGCAGGTCGACGAGCGCGCGCCAGGGCAGCGTCACGCTCGCCTCGCCGGTCTCCCCCGCCAGGCGCCGGGCGACCCCGGGGCCCGCGCAGGCGACCGGCCGGTGCGGTGTCACGACCACGTGCATGTCCGGCAGCGTCAGCCCCGTCGCGGAGATCCGCTGGTGCACCAGCTCGGGGGCGACCAGGGCCGCCGAGGCGAGCACCGGCACCGTGCGGTGCGAGAGCAGCGCCAGCGGCCCCTCGACCCGCAGCTGCAGCGGCACCTCGTGCGCCCGGCCGGTCGACGCCGAGCGCACCCGGTGCAGCTCCGCCGCCCGGGCCGCCGGCGAGGGCGCCCAGGCGACCGCGAGGTCGCCGCGGACCACGACGACGCTCCAGCCCACCGCGGTCTCGGCCGGATCCGCCCAGTCGAGGACGGCGATTCCCGATGCCGCGGCGTCCGCGTCGGTCACCGGGCGGCGCTCCACCCAGCTGCGCAGGGCCGCGGTGATGCCCGCGGTCGTGCCCGGGACGCCCGCCCGGCTCATGTCGTCGGCGAGATCGGCCAGCGGGACGCGCTGCACCCGCTCGTCCTCCTCGACGTGCAGCACCGTGCCGGCGCCCGGGCGCCGGACCAGGCCCAGGTGGAGCCGGGCCGACGCCAGCCTGGGCAGCAGCTGCGCCGCCACGTCGTGCAGGTCGGCGACGTCCACGGGTTCAGCGCGGAACCGGCGCAGCATCCCCCGCGACGCGGTGGTGGCGCCGAAGGAGCCGGGGCTCACCGGCGCCCCCCGGACGCCAGCAGCGCGTGCAGCCGGGGGGGTAGGGCCGGCAGCGCCAGCACGGCGCCGACCTCGGCCGGGCTCAGCCGGATCGGCAGCACGTCCTCGTCCCACCCCGTGGCCAGGCGCACCCGCGCGGTGGAGGCCGGCCACACCGCCTCGCGGGCGGCGGCCACGTGCAGTTCGGTCAGCACGTCCTGGAGGTGGATGGTCGCCACCGGGTGCCCCGGGGAGCCGTCGAGAGCGCCGCGCACCGACGCGGCGAGCTCCTCGCGGGCGGAGGCGTCCAGCCAGTGCGGGACGAGCACCGGTGAGCCGGCGTCACCGGCGGGCAGCGCGCTCACCGGGCACCCTCCCGGCGTCCCGCCCCGGCCCGCCTGCGCACCCACGGCCGGCAGGCCGGGTGGCGGGTCCTCGGGCGGGGGGTCACGGAGTGGATATCGGCAGGCTCGCGGCCCGATCGACCCTGTGACAGGGCCTTTTCCGTATCGAATGGCCGGGCAGCGCCGCGTCCGGCCCCGCCCCCGGGACGCCGGGATCCCGCGACCCCGCACGGGACGTGCGGCATCGCGGGATCCGGGACGGCCTCCCTTCAGGGAGGTCCTTCTTCAGTCGGCGAGCTCGGCCAGCCGGTCCTTGAGCCCCTTCTCCACGCGGTCGGCGTAGACGTTCATGTTCCGGACGGAGGTGCCGAGGTCGGCCGAGAGCTGGGTCTTGGTGCGCCCGCCCCACGTCGTCAGGTACCAGGTCGCCCAGCCGAGCACGTTGGGCTGACCGGCCCGCTGGTCGCGGCGCGCGTCGGGGTCGGGGGCGCACGCGGCGGTGAGGGCGTGCGACAGCAGCGTCTGCTCGGCCTCGCCCATGATCTCGTCGGGCGCCTCGGACGAGTCCGGCAGCAGGATCTCGGTGGCCTCGGGTGCGCCGTCCAGCGACTGGAGGTTGCGCAGCCCGTTGAGGGTGGCGACGGTCTGGGAGTTGCGGCGCAGGGTGGCGACGCTCTGCCCCATGAAGGCGGCCAGCTCCTTCTCGCTGGGCCGCCGCTGGTGCTCGGCCGTGAACGCGGCGATCGCCTTCTGCTGCTTGTGCTCGGTGTCGGCGGCCGTCCGCCCGTGGGCGTTGCGGCCCAGGTCGTGCACCCACTTGGAGAGCTGGGTGGCGAGGAAGGCGCCGAACGGGACCGACTTGGTCTCGTCGTACTGCGCGACGGCCTTCAGGATCCACTCGTAGACCTGCTGCCCGAGGTCGTCGGGATCGGGCAGGTGCAGGCGGATCGTGCTCATGTTGCGCTGCAGGCGCTTGAGGCTGACCGGCCCGTAGTGCCGGCACAGGTCGTCGAGGAACGCCGGGGGGAGGTCGCGCGGGGCGCGCCGGCGGACGTCGGTCTCCGCGCGCAGCCCGATGGTGGTGGTGCCGCGGCCCGCGCACCAGGCCTTCACCCAGTCGGCCAGCACGGCGGCGGTCCCGCAGGCGCCGTCCACGCGGTAGAGGCCGTCGCCCTGGTCGTAGCTGACCGTCACGCCGTCGGGCAGCGCCCGGCGGAACTCGTCGAGCGGCAGCTCGCGGTCCACGCGGAAGTGCACCCGGTCGCGGGGGGTAATGGGCGCGAGGGCCCAGCCGTCGGCTTCGGGGATCCCGCCGAAGACCAGGGGCTGCCGGGCGCGGGCCCGGTCGTCGGTGGAGGTGGCGGTCGGGGCGGGGATGCGGTCGGGCATCGGTACTCCTGGGCACTACGGGGAAGAAGAGGGGTGCCGAGCGGCCGGCACCCCGCACTGCGCGGGAGGCCGTCAGGCCGGGATGCGCTCCCCCGGACCGGGGCGGCGCGGCGAGGGGACGAGCGGGGCGGCCGGGGTGCCGGGCAGCGACTCGATCGCCTCCACGGGCAGGCCGTCCGACCGGGCGGCACCGGCGGCGGCGTGCTCGAGCAGGGCCGCGGCGGCGGCGCGCTCCGCGGCGCTGGGCTCGGCGGTGTAGACCGGCATGTGGTCGTAGAGCGAGGTGAAGACCGCCGACACGAAGGCGTACGCCGCCTGCGCCTGCGGGGAGAACCGGGCGACGGCCGCGCGGGGACCGAGGTCGACGCCGACGGTCACCCGGACGACGCGGTCGTCCTTGCTGAGGCCGGTGACGACGACGACGACGTCCTCGTGCTCGGCGGCCAGCGCGGCGAGCGCCGCGAGGCACTTGCGGGTGGCGCCCCGGCGGGGCCGCAGCTGCACGTGGACCACCACGGACTCCTGGTCGCCGGTCTGGTCCCCCGCCACCGAAGCGGTGAATGCGTTGCGTGCCATCTTGATCGCCCCCTGTCACTTGCGTGAGGAGGAATCTGCCGCATGCACGCATCGGACACGGCACACAACTCGCTGTGTCCAGCGCAGTTGTGACCCGGAAGCTTCGGCAATAGTTGCCCGTGTCGCAGGTCCGTCAGCCACCGGCCCCGTCAGATTGGCACGATTTGCCGAGGGCGATCCCCCGGCGACCGTGCAGTTCTGCCGCTCAGCGGGGCGGGCTGCCCTCCGCCGGGGCCGCGTCGGCCGGGGCGGGGGCCGCGTCGGCGGGGAGGTCGGACGCCGGCGCCGGCGCGAAGGCTGCCAGGGCCCCGAGCGTGTCGGCGGTGACCTGGGCGGCCAGGAGGTTGGCCTCGGCGATCTGCCGGTAGACCTCTTCCCGGTGGATCGCCACCTCCCGGGGCGCCTTGAAGCCGAGGCGGACGGTGCCGCCGCGCACCTCGACGACGTGGACCTCGATGTCGTCGCCGATCCGGATCGTCTCGCCGACGCTGCGCGTGAGTGTGAGCACGTGTACCCCTCCGTGGGTGTGTGTGGTTGCCGTCCGTGGCGCCGCCCGCCGGGGCGGGCGTCCTGGCCGCGTCCTGACGCGGCGCACTGAGGTTATCGGCGCAGGCGCCGCCGAAGGGGAAGAGAGCCGTCGGTCTGCACGACCTGCCGCGCCCGGTGCGTCGCGGGGGCGACCACGACCGGGGCCCGCAGGTTCGCCGTCGCCTCGGCCACGTCGCCACCGGGCACGCTGACCAGGCAGTAGACCCGGGCGTCGGCGACGTCGGCCAGCCCCAGCTCCGCCCGGACCGCGGCCGGCACCACCGGTGCGTACCCCGGGAAGAACTCCCCCGCCGGCACGGCGAGGAACCGGGGGCCGTCGGGCGCGACCGCCTGGAGCCAGAAGAGCAACCCGGAGCCGTCCCCGGCGACCAGCACGTAGTCCCGGTACCCGGGGAACCCCGGCACCGGCTCGGTGAAGGACAGCACCTGGACCGGGGGCGGGGTGGGTGCGGTCACCGAGGGCTGGTCGGCGAGGGCGGCGGTCACCGCAGGTACTCCATCAGCGTCGGGGAGATCGCCTTCGCGGTCGCCTGCAGCGCGGCCTGGTAGCCGACCTGCTGCATCTGCAGGCGCATGATCGTGCCGGGCAGGTCCACGTTCTCGACCTCACCGAGCTGGGTCTCCAGCCGCAGCGCCAGGTCGGTGTTGATCTGCTGCTCCCGCTCGACCCGGGCCGCCCGTGCGCCGACGTCGGCGACCCCGCCGAGCATCCGCTCCATCACGGCGTCCAGGTCCACCAGGCCCTGGTCGAGCGCGGCGGGGTCGTCGACCAGGTCGTCGGCGATCCGGGCGACCACCGCGAACAGGTCGGCCCCCGCCGGGCCGAACACCTCGGGACCGGTCAGGTCCACGCGGACCTCCTCGGTGAAGGAGACGCGCCGCAGGACGTCGGCCCCGCCGATGCCCTGGTAGGCGCCGGCGTCGCTGTACGCGGTGGTCCCGGTGGTCACCCCGCCGAAGACGGGACGCCCCTGGATCGTCGTGTTGGCCAGGCCCAGGAGGCTCTCCCGCAGCGACGCGACCTCCGTCGCCAGCGCCCGCCGGCTGGCCTCCGACGAGTTGCCGGTGCTGGCGCCCTGCACGGTGAGGTCGCGGACCCGCCGGGTCACCTCGAGCATGTTCTGCAGCGTGGAGTCGGTGATCGACAGCCAGCTGTCGGCGTCGGAGATGTTGCGGGCGAACTGCTCGACGGCGGCCTGCTCCGACCGGATCTGCATCGCCTTGTTGGTGCCGGTCGGCGAGTCCGACGGGGCGTTGATGAGCCTCCCCGAGGTGAGCTGCTCCTGCAGCTTGCCGAAGGTGTCGAGGTTGCGGTTGAGGCCCTGCAGGCTGGTGAGCGCGCCGGCCTTCTGCGTGATGCGCACTCAGATCACAGCCCCACGCGGCCGGTGCGGTTGATCAGGACGTCGAGCATCTCGTCGATCGCCGTGACCAGCCGGCCCGCGGCCGAGTACGCGTGCTGGAAGGACAGCATGTTGGTCATCTCCTCGTCGAGGTTGACCCCGGCCACGGACTCCCGGGCGGCGTCCACCTGCCCGGTGATGACCGACTGGATGCCGAGGTTGCGCTGCGAGACCGCCGACTGCACACCCAGCTCGACGATCATCGTCCGGTAGGCCGCGTCGGGCGACCCCACGCCGTTGCCCAGCTGGGAGAGCTTGTCGGCGTTGCCGCGGTCGAGGTTCGGCGTGCCGGGGCCGATGGAGGACGCCGCGAGCTTCCGCGGGTCGGTGAGCGCCACGGTGATCGACGACGCCGTCACCGGTCCGCCCGAGGAGCCGAGCAGCGCGCCACCCTGTCCGCCGTCGAGGTCGTAGCCCTCGCCGTGCGCGGTGTTCAGCGCGGTGGCCAGCGACGCGGCGACGCCGTCGAGCTCGGTGCGGTAGGTGGGGATGATCGAGTTCAGCGCGTGCAGCTGGCCCCCGGCGGTGCCGCCCACCGTGATCGCCAGGTTGCCGGCGGCGGTGACGACACGCGGCGGGTCCCCGGCCGTGCCGGCCGGGTCGATGGTCCCCTGCACCGCGAGCTTCGACGCCGTCCCGCCGGAGACCAGCGCGACGCTGCCGACGAGCACGTCGACGACCCCGCCGTCCCGCGGCCGGACCGACACCCCGACCTGGTCGGCGAGCTTCATGACCAGCAGGTCGCGCTGGTCGGTGAGGTCATTGGCCGGCTGGCCGCTCTGCGACGCCCGCAGGATCGCCGTGTTGAGCTGGGCGATCGTCGCGGCCGCGGCGTTGACGTCGTCCACGAGGACACCGAGGTTCTCGCGGGTCTGCTCCCACTGCCCGTCCAGCTGCGCGGCGCTGAAGTGCAGGCCGCCGACGAGCGTCTCGAGCCGCTTGAGCACCTGGCCCCGGGCGGCCGGGTCCTCGGGCTTGTTGGCCACGTCCTGCCACCCGCGCCACATGTCGGCCATGAGGTTCTGCAGCCCGGTCGTCCCGGGCTCGCGGAACGCCTGCTCCACCAGCTCGAAGGTGTCGGTCTCGGCCGTCAGCTGCGCGCTGTTCGCGTGCTCGGTGTGCCCGCGCCCCTCCAGGAAGGCGTCGCGGATCCGGGTCACCTCGTCGGCGTTCACCCCGCCGCCGATGCCGCTGCCGGTGGAGTAGAACGCCGGGACGGCGCTGCCACCGATCGCCCGCATGTCGACGCGCTGCCGGGAGTACCCGTCGGTGTTGACGTTCGAGATGTTCTGACCGGTGACGTCGAGCGCCCGGCGCTGCGCCCACAACGAGGTGGTCGCGGTGTTCAGGAGGCTGAAGGTGCTCACGTCAGAGGGCTCCGTCCAGGGTGACCGCGCGGTGGGCGCCGTCGGCGTGCCGGCCGCTCGCGCCGTAGGTCCCGGTCGCGGACGTCCGCGTCCGCAGCAGCGCGTCCCCGATCGCGGAGAGGCCGCCCTCGATCAGCTCCCGGTTGGCGTCGGACAGGCTGCGCAGGTCGGTGATGAGGGTCAGCAGCGTCTCGTGGTGCTGCGCGAGGAGGTCGTTCCAGGGCGCGGGCGCCGCTTCGGCGACCTGCCGCAGGGACGGGTCGGCGGACAGCCCGAGCCGCCCCGCGATCGCCTCGGTCGCCGCGGAGCGCTCCACCTCGAGGGTGCGGAGCTGGTCGAGGATGACCTCGATCTCGTGCGCGATGCGCGCCAGCCAGCGGGTCTTGCCGGAGAGGATGAGGTACTGCTTCTCCTCGGCCTTGAACAGCAGCAGGTCCAGGAGCTCCTGCTCCCGCCACAGCAGCGTCGACAGGTGCTGGTAGTCCACGTGCCCACCGCCTTCCGTCGTCTCGCTCGTGCCTGCGGTCGCCCCGGCCAGGGAGCCGGGCACCGCCGTCGGTGCTGCCATCGGCACCCCTTCGGAGGGGGTTGAGCCGAAGCACCGAACTGGCGCTCAAGTCCGTGCGGATTTGTGCCGACCGGTGGTGCCGACCTCGTCCGGGACAGCCGAGAGATACGGACGTGACCCCAGTCCGTGCCCTCGCGACCGAGCGACCCCTGCGTGAGCGCGCCGCACACGACCGGCCGTTGCGTGACCGACCCCAGGGCGGCCGGGTACCGCACCCGGTCAAGGGGCGCTCGCCCCAGGAGGTCGACGCCCTGGTGACCGAGCACCTGCCGCTGGCCGCCTTCGCCGTCAACGCCGTCGCCTCGCGGATCTCGCTCCCGGGCCACGTGAGCCGCGAGGACCTGCTCTCCTGCGCCCACGTGGCGCTGGTGGAGGTGGCCCGCCGGTTCGACCCCGCTGCCGGCGCCTCCTTCGCCACGTACGCGCTGGCCCGGTTGCAGGGCGCGGTCCTCGACGAGCTGCGCTCGGGCGACTGGGCGAGCCGGTCGGTGCGGGCCGCGGCGCGCCGGACGGACGCGGCCGCCGATGCCCTGACCGTCAGCCTCGGCCGCCCGCCGACGCGCGAGGAGCTCGCCACGAGCCTGGGGATCGCCCGCCGCGAGCTCGACCACCTGCAGGTCGACGTCCACCGGGCGGTCATGGTGAGCATCGACGCCGAGGCCGGCCCCGACGGCAGCACGCTGGACCTGCCCGACACCGGGGAGTCACCCGAGCGCGCCGTCCTGCGCGGGGAGCGGGCGCGGCACCTGCACGAGGCGATCCGCGCCCTGCCCGACCGGTTGGACGAGGTCATCGAGCGCAATTTCTTCGGTGATGAATCGCTGACGGACATCGCGGAGGACCTGGGGGTGACGCTCTCGCGGGTCTCGCAGATGCGCGCCCGGGCCCTGACCCTCCTCCATGCGGCGATGAGCGAGATCTGGGACGGGCAGGCGGTACCGGCGGACGGCGGCGTTCGCGCCCGCAACCAGCAGCGCGCCTACCTCGACCGGGTGACCGGCCGCAGCGGCGCCCCGCTCCCCCGGCCGCGGGCCGGCTGGCCGGCGGTCCGGGACCGCGCCGCGCAGACGGCCTGACCCTCTCCCGCGGAAAGAAATCGGCCACTCGGCTCAAGAGCCCCCGACCTCCGGCCGAAGACCTTCCCTGTACGGCCCGCAGCACGGATGCAGCGGGAAGACCGAGTACGACCCCTTCCAAGGAGGAACACCATGGGTCTGCGCATCAACCAGAACATCGCTGCTCTCAACGCTCACCGGAACCTGTCGATCACCGACAGCCAGATGAGCAAGTCGCTCGAGAAGCTGTCCTCCGGCTTCCGGATCAACCGCGCCGCCGACGACGCGGCCGGCCTGGCGATCTCCGAGGGCCTGCGCTCGCAGGTCGGTGGCCTCAAGGTCGCCGTCCGCAACGCGCAGGACGGCGTCTCCGTCGTCCAGACGGCGGAAGGTGCCCTCACCGAGGTGCACTCGATCCTGCAGCGTGTCCGTGACCTGACCGTCCAGGCCGGTAACACCGGTGTCGTGGACGAGAAGGCCCGCGGCTACATCGCCAAGGAGGTCGAGCAGCTCAAGGGGGCGCTGGACAACATCGCCGACCGCACCGACTTCAACGGCACCAAGCTGCTCCAGGCGTCCGGTGGTTCGGCCCTCAGCCTGACCTTCCAGACCGGCGCCAACGGCGGCGAGACCGTCAGCGTCACGCTGAGCAACGTGACCGCCGTGGCCTCGGCCATCGGCACCGTGGCGACCAACCTGGCCGCCTCGGGCACGTACAACGCCTCGGCCGACCTGACCAGCATCGACACCCAGATCAAGCAGGTGTCGAGCGACCGCGCCACCCTCGGTGCCTCGCAGAACCGCTTCGAGAGCACCATCAACTCGCTCAACGTCTCGATCGAGAACCTGAGCGCGTCCGAGAGCCGGGTCCGTGACGCCGACATGGCGCAGGAGATGGTCGGGTTCACCCGCGCCCAGATCCTGTCGCAGGCCGGCACCGCGATGCTCGCGCAGGCCAACCAGGCCTCGCAGGGCGTCCTCTCGCTGCTCCGCTGATCGACGACCAGCTGAGCAGCTGAGGCCGCAGACCCTCAGCACCACCCCGGGTGAGGGGGGAGGCCCTCGTGCCTCCCCCCTCATTCGCTTGGCCCCCACCCCGCCGACCCAGGAGCCAGTGACATGACGATGAGCATCAACACCGGCCTGGTGTCCGGGATCGACACGGGCACGATGATCACCCAGCTCCTCCAGCTCGAGGCGCGGCAGCAGAACGCGCTGAAGGCGCGGCTCTCCGACACGCAGGTCACCGCCAGCGCCTACCGCACCATCAACAGCTCGCTCGCCGCCCTGACCACCAGCGCCGAGTCGCTGGCCAGGCCGGATGCGTTCAGCAGCACGAAGGCCACCAGCACCGCGACCTCCGTCGGGGTCACCACCGCCTCGTGGGCCACCGCCGGCTCCCTCACCTTCACCGTCGCCTCGGTGGCGACGACCGCCTCCAGCACGAGCACCGGCCGGTGGTCGAGCACCACCACCGCCGCCGGCATGGGCAGCATCGACATCCGGACCGCCGACGGGACCGCCAGCAAGGGCACGGTCGCCCTGGACGGCACCGAGTCGCTCGAGCAGGTCGCGGCGAAGATCAACGCCGACACCGCCCTGGGTCTCAAGGCCTCCGCGGTGCAGGTCTCCCCGGGCCAGTACGCCCTCCAGATCAGCGCGAGCACCTCGGGCGCGGCCGCGGGCTTCTCCGTCGGCGGCACGGCGTTCGCCACGACCACCGTCGGTCAGGACGCCGTGCTGAAGGTCGGCGAGGACACCGCCACCACGACGAGCTACTCGATCCGCTCGGCGACCAACACGTTCGAGGGCGTCCTGCCGGGCGCGACCCTGACGGTGAGCAAGGTGGAGAGCACACCGGTCACCGTGACCGTCGCCGCGGACCCCGAGGCCGTCGCCACGAAGGTGTCCGGGCTGGTCGACGCCGTGAACAAGGCGCTGTCGACGATCAAGACCTACACGGACAACACCCCCGGCAGCAAGGCCGCGCTCCGCGGCGAGTACGCGGTCACCTCCGTCGCCGGCCAGCTGCTGCAGGCCGTCTCCGAGGCGGTCGGCACGGACGGCTCGCCGGCGCAGGTCGGCTTCGAGCTCACCCGCGACGGCACGGTGACCTTCGACGAGGAGAAGTTCGCCGCCGCGCTGCGGGCCACCCCGGACCTCGCCCAGCGCATCGTGGTGGGCTCCGGCGTGCCCGGTGAGCCCGGCGCCGTGACCGGGCTGGCCGCGCGCGTCCGCGACGTCAGCAAGGCCGCGTCCGACGCGACGACCGGCTCCCTCAGCTCCCTGGCCAAGGGCCAGGACAACCTCGCCCGCGACATCCAGGACCGGATCGCCGACTGGGACCTGCGGCTGGCCGCGCGCAAGGTGGCCCTCACCCGCCAGTTCACCGCCATGGAGACCGCGCTGAGCGGCCTGACCAACCAGTCCAACTGGCTCGCCGGTCAGCTCAGCTCGCTGCCGTCGGCCTGACGTACACCCGCCCGACCCGCTCGACCCCTCACCTCAGGAGCCCTTCCCGATGAGTGCTGCTTCGCTCCGCGCCCGCTACCTCGGTGACGCCGTGGCCACCGCCTCGCCGCAGCAGGTGCTGGTCATGCTCTACGACCGGCTGGCCCTCGACCTGGAGCGGGCGCAGGTGGCCGTCGCCGAGGGCGACCGCCTCCGGGTGAACGAGGAGCTCCAGCACGCGCAGGCGATCGTCCTGGAGCTGCTGTCCAGCCTGCAGGTCGACATGTGGGAGGGCGGTCCCCGCCTGGCCGCCCTCTACAACTGGCTGGTGAGCGAGCTGGTCCAGGCCAACCTGAAGTTCGACGGCAACCGGATCGCCTCCTGCCGGGCGGTCGTCGAGCCCTTGCGTGACGCGTGGCGGCAGGCCGCCGCGTCGCTGGCCGGCGTCCCGTCGTGACCGTGAGCCCGGTCGGCGGCTCGGCCGCGGCGGGGTTCGGCCACAGCGCCTACACGCCGGCCACCCGGCCGAACGCCTCCGGCAGCTCCACCTCGAGCGACCGGCAACCGCCCGCCGACTGGCAGGCGGCGCTGGACGAGCTCGAGGGCGACGTCCTCGACGCCCAGGAGACCCTCGCCCGGGGCCGGGCCGAGGAGATCGCCGCCTGGGGCCGGCGCGCCACCGACTGGGTGCCCCCCAGCGGGCTCGGCCCGCTCCCCCCGGACCTGCGCGAGCGCGCCGCCCGGCTCCTCCAGCACCAGCTCGCCGTGGCCGAGGCCCTGGTCGAGCGGATCACGCAGTCCCAGAAGCAGCGCGACGTGGCCGCGCGCATGTCCTACGGCGCGGAGCGACCGGTCCCGTCGTTCATCGACCGCGCGCTCTGACGCGGGCCCGGCCGCGCGGCAGGAAATCCGCGGCGGCCGGACCGGTCGGGCACAGCGGCTGCCGATGACAGGGCGGGAGCGCCCGGATCCGATCCCGGGGCCGCCGGCGCCGGCTCCCGCGCCAGCCAGACAGAGAAGAGTTGCCACCATGCGCGTCCTCCTCACGCACGCGATCGGTCCGGGTGCGACCTACTACCGCATCGAGGAGCCGGCGCGCGCGGTGAGCGACGCCGGCCTCGGCATCGAGGTCGCCGTCGCCCGCGGCATCGGCACCACCATGCGGGAGGTCACCGACGGCGCTCCGCTGGAGGTCACCGAGGTGGACGCCCAGGGTGCGGACGTCGTCGTCCTCCAGACGCCGAAGACCGTCGAGATGCTCCAGACGATGCGCGTGCTGCAGGCCCAGGGCGTCGCCGTCGTCGTGGAGATCGACGACCTGCTCTCCGGCGTGCCCTACGGGCACATGGGGCACGACGCCCTGGTGCGGCACCGCATGGGCGAGTTCGCCTTCCACGCGGCCCGCGAGGCCGACCTGGTCACCGCGTCGACGCCGGCGCTGCTGCAGGAGTACGCGCGGCACGGGCGCGGGGTCGTCATCGAGAACGCGATCCCCCGGCGGGTCGCCGAGCTCCCCCCTGCCTACGAGCGGGAACCCGCCACGGTGACGATCGGGTGGACCGGCAACGTCATGGGCCACCCCTACGACCTCCAGGAGATGGGTTCGGGGCTGCAGCAGGCGCTGGACCGGTCGGGGGCGGCGACCCGGCTCGTCGTCCTGGGCCAGAAGTGGGACCTGCGCGCCCGGCTCGGGCTCTCCGCGGAGCCGGACGAGGTGCCGTGGCTGGTCGACGTGGACTCCTACCTGGAGCGGATGGGCGAGCTGTTCGACATCGGCATCGCCCCGCTCCGCATCGACAGGTTCAACACCTGCAAGAGCTGGCTGAAGCCGCTGGAGTACTCCGCGCGCGGCGTCTACTCCGTCCGGGCCCGCACCGACGAGTACGAGCGGCTCGGGCTCGGGATGCCCGCCCGGGCGCCCAAGGACTGGGCCAAGTGGCTCACGCGCGGCGTGCAGGACGCCGACCGCCGGCGGGAGGTCGCCGCGGCGGCCCGCGAACGGGTGCTGGCCCAGCACCTGACCGAGCACACCGCCGAGCGCTGGGCCGCCGCCTGGCGCACCGCGCGCGACAACCGCACCCGCGCCCTCGGGCGCGGGCGGCTCGCCACCGCCGCGGGCTGACGCCGCGCCCCGGACGCCCGCTCCCCCCGAACGCCCCGCCGCCGGTCCACCGGCCGCGGGGCGTTCGTGCGTTCCTGCGGTGGGGCGGTGCCGGTTCCCGGCCAGGGGCACGAAATGTGCCAACTCCCCCGCCCCGGTCGACCCGGGACGAGGCGGGACCACCGCTGGTCACATCCGCCACCGCCACCCCACCAGGTGGCTGGCGTCCCTCGGGTGACGGAACCGCGGTCAGCCGGTACGGGCCGGCTGCCGATGAGGGGTGTGCACGGAGAGCACCACCATCGCCACGGATCGGCGGCCCTGCACCCGCTCGCGGGTGTGTTCCGCGTACCCGGAGGTCGATCGTGTCCTGCTCCACCCGCCGGCCAGGCGCCCGGTGATCCCCGACGCCACCGCGTCGGTCCTGAAGGCCGCCCTCGCCGGTCTCGCGCAGCGGCAGCGGGTCACCGCCGACAACATCGCCAACGTCAACACCCCCGGCTTCCTCGCCGGCCGGACCGACTTCGAGACGTCGCTGCGCAGCGCCGTCCGCAGCGGCTCCACGCCGGTCGTCTCGGGCGGCACGACCGTCCGCTCGCTGGAGCCGACCAACACCAACGGCAACAACGTCCACCTCGACGCGGAGACCGTCATCGCCACCGAGACCGGGCTGCGCTACCAGCTGGCGCTGACCGCCCTGGACGGCCGGTACAACTCGCTCCGCACCGCCCTGAGGACCTCCTGACCATGAGCATGTTCCAGGCCCTGAGCATCTCCCAGTCCGGGCTGATGACCCACCGGAAGTGGCTCGACGCCACCGCCGACAACATCGCCAACATCAACACGGTGCGGCGCACCGACGAGGACGCGTTCCAGGCGCGGCTCGTCGTCGCGCAGGCGGTGGACTACGGCAGCGGTGAGGGCGGCGTGCGGGTGGCCCGCGCCGAGTTCGGCGACCCGGAGGGCCGGCTGGTCTACCAGCCCGACCACCCGCTGGCCGACGAGGGCGGCTACGTGAAGTACCCGGACATCGACCTGGGTGACCAGATGACCCACATGATGATGGCCCAGCGCGGCTACCAGGCGAACCTCGCCATCATCGAGCGGGCGACCAACGCCTACCAGGCCGCCCTGCAGCTCGGGAAGCGCTGATGACGATCCCGCTCGGCGGCATCACGCCCGTCGGCGTCGGCGCGGTCACCGGCGTCGCCGGCAGCACCCGCGGCACGACCGCCACCGAGGGCGCCGACGGCTTCGCCGCCGTCCTGGCCGCCACCTTCGACGAGCTCCGCGCGAAGCAGGCCACCTCCAGCGAGCTGGCCGTGCAGGCCGCGACGGGCGACCTGAAGGACGTGCACGACTACATGATCGCCAGCGCCGAGTCCGGCGTGGCGACCGAGATGGTCGTGACGATCAAGAACCAGGCCGTCGCCGCGTTCAACGAGATCATGAGGATGCAGATCTGATGAAGTCGGCACTCGCCGGGACGCTGGAGCGTGCCCGCTCCTCGTTCGACACGATCAACCCGGGGCAGAAGGTCGTCATCGGCCTGCTGCTCGCCGGGCTGACCCTCGGCGGGTTCTTCTTCTACAGCTGGATCACCACGCCCACCCAGGCCCCGCTCTTCTCCAACCTCGCCGCCAGCGACGCCTCGGCCATCGTCGAGGAGCTCAACGCCCAGGGCGTGGCCTACGACCTGGCCGACGGCGGCAGCACGATCATGGTCGCCAAGGACGAGGTGTACGACCTGCGGCTGGCGATGAGCGGCCAGGGCCTGCCGGCGGGCAACGACACCGGCTACGCGCTGCTGGACGAGCAGGGCATCACCACCAGCGAGTTCCAGCAGCAGGTGACCTACCAGCGGGCCCTGGAGGGCGAGCTGGCGAAGACCCTGGAGTCGCTGGCCGGGGTCAACTCCGCCGTCGTCCACGTGGCGCTGCCCGAGGACGAGGTGTTCGTGAGCGACAAGGCCGAGCCCACCGCCTCGGTGCTGCTCGACCTGGCGCCCGGCACCGCGCTCGCCGGCGAGCAGATCCAGGCGGTCACCAACCTGGTCTCCTCGAGCATCCAGGGCATGGACCCCGACCAGGTGACCGTCGCCGACTCGACCGGCCAGGTGCTCTCCGCGGCCGGCACCGGCGTCACCGCGGCCGCCGGTGACGCGCGCTCGCAGGTCGAGCAGGAGTACGAGAACCGACTGTCGGCCAGCGCCCAGCGGATCCTCGACTCGGTCGTGGGCCCCGGCCGCTCCGTGGTCTCCGTGCGCGCCGACGTCGACCTCTCCGAGCGCAGCACCACCTCGAAGACCTACCAGTTCGACGAGGGCACCCCGCCCATCTCGGAGCAGACCACCACCGAGGAGTACGTCGGCACCGGAGCACCGGTCGGCGGCGTCCTCGGCCCGGAGAACATGCCCGACGCCGCGGGGGACGCCGGCGGCGACTCCACCTACAACAAGGAGTCGACGACGGCGAACAACGCCGTCGGCGAGACCACCGAGGTCGTGCAGGGTGCGCCCGGGGAGCTCAAGCGGCTCACCGTCTCGGTCGTCATGGACCAGGAGGTCGCCGGCAACCTCAACCAGGCGCAGATGACCGACCTGATGGTCACCGCCGTCGGCCTGGACGAGGCCCGCGGGGACGACATCACCGTCGCCGCGCTGCCCTTCGACGCCACCGCGGCCGAGAACGCCGCCGCGGCGATGGAGGCCGCCCGCGAGGCGGAGGCCAACGAGCAGATGTGGTCGATGATCCGCACCGGCGGCATCGCGGCCGGCATCGCGCTGGTCGTGCTCGTCGTCTGGCTGCGCTCCCGGCGCGGCGCCGACGAGGAGGAGGACTACGAGCCGCTGGAGCTCGACGAGGAGATGCTCGCCGAGCTCGACCGGCTGCGGGTGGCCAGCACCCGCGAGGAGGCCGCGCCCACCGACGCGGCCCTGGAGCTCGAGGCGGCCGAGCGGGCGAAGGTCCGGGGGGAGATCTCCGCGATGGTCAGCGATCGTCCCGACGAGGTCGCGGCGATGCTGCGCGGCTGGCTCAGCGAGAGCAAGTCATGACACTCGCCAGCATCCAGCCGGGCACCGTGGCCGCGGTGAAGAAGCCGGAGATGCCCGGCCTGCGCAAGGCCGCCGTCTTCCTCGCCCAGATGAGCAAGGAGGAGGCCGGTCTCCTGCTCGCCCAGCTGCGGCCGCGCGAGGTCGAGGCGCTCACCCGCGAGCTGATGAAGCTCGGTTCGGTCGAGCTCGCCGACGTGGACGACGTCATGAACGAGTTCCACGGCCTCATGACCGCCCAGCACTTCGTGGGCCGGGGCGGCGTGGAGTTCGCCCGCGAGATCCTGGCGGCCGGTCTCGGCGAGGACAAGGCCGAGGGCATCCTGTCCCGGCTGAACGTCGTCTACACCGAGGTGCCGTTCGCCTCGCTGCGCAACGCCGACGTGCGCCAGCTGGTCACCTTCCTCAAGGACGAGCACGCCCAGATCATCGCCCTGGTGCTGGCCCACCTCACGGCCGCGCAGTCGGCCGAGGTCCTCTCCGGGTTCGCCCCCGAGCAGCAGGCCGAGGTGGCCCACCGCATCGCCACCATGGACCGCACCTCGCCGGAGATGGTGCGGCTGGTCGAGGAGGAGCTCGGCCGCCGGATGGGCTCGATCCTGGCCCACCAGGACATGACCACCGTGGGCGGCGTCGAGACCCTCGTCGAGATCATCAACCGCTCCCCGCGCCCGACCGAGCGGTCGATCCTCGAGTGGCTGGACGGCACCGACCCGGAGCTGGCCGACCAGGTCCGCTCGCAGATGTTCGTCTTCGAGGACATCGTCACCATCGACGACCGCTCCCTGCAGCTGGTGCTGCGGGAGGTGGAGGCCAACGACCTGGCCACCGCGCTCAAGGGCGTGCGTCCCGACGTGCAGGACAAGATCAAGCGGAACCTCTCCGAGCGCGCCGCCGAGAACCTCACCGAGGAGATCGAGCTGCTCGGCCCGGTGCGCACCCGCACGGTCGAGGAGGCCCAGGCCAAGGTGGTCGCGGTCATCCGCACCCTCGAGGAGCAGGGCGTGCTGACCATCAACCGCGGCGGGGACGATGACTTCGTTGCGTGACGACAGCCCCGGGAGCACCGCAGCGAGGAACGAGCGAGGAGCGGACCGGGGCGCGGAGCCGCGCCGATGGGCCGGGCCTGACGGGCAGCGGGCGCCGCGGGAGGGCGCGGTCCTGCGCGGCGGCCTCGCCGCGCTGGCCCGCCCCTACCGGGAGGTCGTGGCGGAGGCCGGCGCCACCGGCACCCGGGTCGCCACCGGCACCCAGGTCGCCGCCGTCGTCCCGGCCGCCCGCTCGGCAGGCAGCCCGCTGCCCGCTGCGACCGCGGTGGCCCCGGCGCCCCCCACCCCCGCGGTGCCGGTCCAGCCCTCGCCGGTCGAGCGGCGGACGACGGTGCGCCGGGCGGAGGACCAGCCGGTCGCCGGCAGCAGGCCCTCGTTCCGCCTCGGCGACGTGTACGCCGAGGAGCTGGCCCGGCTGCGGGCCCAGGCGCGCACCGAGGGGTTCGCCGCCGGGCACGCCGAGGGCCTGCTGGCCGCGGGGTCCGTCGTCGCCGAGGCCGAGCGCGAGGCCCAGGAGCGCCTGGCCGAGGTGCAGGCGCGCTGGGAGCGCCGGCTGGTCTCCGCGACGGCCGCCCTCGGCGCGGCCGCCCGGCAGCTGGAGGAGCACGCCCGCCCGGTCGCCGACGACATCCGCGACTCGATCGTCGCCACCGCGCTCACCCTCGTCGAGGAGCTGCTCGGCCGGGAGCTCGCCCTGGCCACCGACCCGGTGATGGACGCCGTGCGCCGGGCGCTCACCTTCTGCCCGGACGACGCCCCCGCGGTCGTGCGGCTGCACCCCGACGACCTCGCCGAGGTGCCCGCGGAGTCGCTCGCCGGCCTGCCCGGCAGCGTCCGGGTGGTCGCCGACCCGTCGGTGGAGCGGGCCGGCGCGATCGCCGAGTCCGGCCCCCGGCGGATCGACGCGCAGCTCGGCTCCGCGCTGGCCCGCGTGCAGGCGGTGCTGGGGGCATGACCGTCCCGCCGACCCTGCTCGAGCGCGCCCGCGCCGCCGCCCGCCCACAGGTGACCGGCGCCGTCACCGGCGCGATGGGGCTCACGCTCAGCGTCGACGGCGTCTCCGCGGCCGTGGGCGACCTGGTCGAGGTCGACCCCGCCGGCCGCCCCCTGCTGGCCGAGGTGGTGGCCGTCGGCCGCGACCGGCTGACCTGCATGCCGCTGGGCGGGCTGTCCGGCGTGCACGCGGGCGCGCCCGTGCGGGCCACCGGCCGCCCGCTGCAGGTACCGGTCGGCGAGGCGCTGCTCGGCCGCGTCCTCGACGGCCTCGGCCGGCCGGTCGACGGCGGCCCGGCGCTGGACGGCCGCGTGTCCTGGGTGGACCTGGCGACGACGACACCGCACGCCCTCTCCCGCGCCCGCGTCGCCGAGCCGCTCACCTTCGGCGTCCGGGCCCTGGACACGCTGGTGCCCTGCGGCAAGGGCCAGCGCCTGGGCATCTTCGCGGGCTCCGGCGTCGGCAAGTCCAGCCTGCTCGCCCAGATCACCCGTGGCACCGACGCCGACGTCCGCGTCATCGGGCTGATCGGCGAGCGCGGCCGCGAGGTGCGCGAGTTCATCGAGGAGAACCTCGGCCCCGAGGGCCTGGCCCGCACGGTCGTCGTCGTCGCCACCTCCGACGAGCCCCCGCTGGTCCGCCTCAAGGCCGCCTTCGTCGCCACCCGGATCGCCGAGGCGTTCCGCGACGAGGGCCGCGACGTGCTGCTGCTCATGGACTCGATCACCCGCACCGCCATGGCGCAGCGCGAGGTCGGTCTCTCCGCGGGCGAGCCGCCGGCCACCCGGGGCTACCCGCCGAGCGTGTTCGCGATGATGCCGCAGCTGCTGGAGAAGGCCGGCACCGGCGTGACCGGCTCGATCACCGGGCTCTACACCGTGCTGGTCGAGGGCGACGACCACAACGAGCCGATCGCCGACACCGCCCGCTCGATCCTCGACGGGCACGTCGTGCTGACCCGCAAGCTCGCCACCACCGGGCACTTCCCCGCCATCGACGTGCTCGAGTCGATCTCCCGCGTCGCCGGAACCGTCGTCCCCCCGGCGCAGATGGCCGACGCGCGCGAGGTCCGCCGGCTGCTGGGGGCGCTCCGCGACGTCCGGGAGCTGATCGAGATCGGCGCCTACCAGGCCGGCAGCGACCCGCTGGTGGACCGCGCCCGGCAGCTCGCCCCCCAGATCGACGCGTTCCTGCAGCAGCCGCTCGGTGAGTCGACCTCCGCGCCCGAGGCGTGGGCGTGGCTGCAGCGCATCGTGAGGGCGGCGTGAAGCGCGCGGCCTTCCGGCTGCAGCCGGTCCTGGAGCTGCGCCGGAGCGAGGAGCGGGCGGCCGCGGCCGCTGCCGCCGCCGCCGCGAACGCCGCCGGCGAGGCCGCCCGGCGGGCCACCGAGCAGGAGGCGGCGCTGTCCGCCGCGGTGCTCCCCCGGTCGCTGCCGGCCGGCTCCTTCGTGGCGGCCATGGTGCTGCTGCGGACGGCGGCCACCGACGCCGCGGACGCCCGGGCGCTGGCGACGGCGCAGGCCGAGCAGGCGGAGGCGGTACGCGCGGAGTGGACCGCCGCGGCGCGCCGGGCCAAGGCGCTCGAGCGGCTGGCCGAGCGGCACCGGCTGGCCCAGCAGCGCGCCGCCGACGCCGCCGAGGAGCGGGCCACCGACGACCTGGTCACCGGCCACGCCGCTCGCCGGACGGCCACCGACGCCAGCGGGAGGGGGACGACGTGGAGGGGCTGAGCGCCGTGCACTCCCGGATCGCCGAGATCCAGGCCCGCTTCCAGCCGGTCACGCCGCGCACGTCGACGTCCGCGGCGTGGGCCGCCGCCGCCGGCGCCGCCGGGCTCACCGGCACCTCCGCCGTCGGCACGGTGACCACCGGGGCCACCACCGCGTCCGAGGGGGCGGTGGTGGCCGAGGCGCGGAAGTACCTCGGCGTCCCCTACCTGTGGGGCGGCACCGACCCCCGCACGGGCCTGGACTGCTCCGGCTTCACCAAGCTCGTGTTCGGCAACCTGGGCATCGAGCTGCCGCGCACCTCGTCCCAGCAGGCGACCGCCGGGCGCGCGGTCGCCTCGCTCGCCGCCGCGCGCCCCGGCGACCTGGTCTTCTTCGACCACTCCTCGTCCCGCGCGGGCATCGACCACGTCGGCATCTACATCGGCAACGGCCAGATGATCGCCGCCCCCCAGGCCGGCGAGGACGTCAAGGTGCAGGCAGTCGGCAACCCCACGGTCATCCGCCGGGTCCTGCCCGAGGCGACGACACCTGCGGCAGCCCCGGCGGCCGCGGCCGCGCTGGCCGGGGTGCCCTACGCGGACCTCTTCGCGCGCGCCGCCGGCCGGCACGGCGTCGAGGCCGCCCTGCTGGCCGCGGTCGCCCAGCAGGAGTCGGGCTTCGACACCTCGGCCGTCTCCCCGGCCGGCGCTCGCGGCCTCATGCAGTTCATGCCGGCGACGGCGAAGGGGCTCGGCGTCGACGCGCTCGACCCGTCCTCGGCCATCGACGGCGCCGCCCGCTACCTCAGCTCCCTCACCCGGCAGTTCGGCTCGACCGAGCTGGCCCTGGCGGCCTACAACGCCGGGCCCGGGACGGTGAGCCGCTTCGGCGGCATCCCGCCCTACCCGGAGACCCAGAACTACGTCCGGTCCGTGATGAGCAAGGCGGAGGCCTACCGATGACCGCGCCCGTGACCACCGCCGCGCCCGTCGCGCGGACCGCGTCCACCGCCTCCCCGGCGGGGGGCTCCGGCGACAGCGCGGCGCCGTTCGCGTCCGCGCTGGACGGCGCCCTGGCCGGTGCGGTGCGCGACGCCGGCACCGAGAGCGGGCAGCAGACCTCCGGCGAGGCCCCGGGCGAGGAGACCGCCGGTACCGGGGAGCCCGCCGGCGCACCGGTCGTGGACCCCGTCGCCGCCGGCTTGTGGGCGCTGCTCCGGGGCGCGACGGCGCCGCCGCCCGCCGGGGACACCGCCCAGGCCGGCCCCGTCGCGGTCACCGGCACCGCGGCCACCCCGGTCGCGGCCCCGGCGGCCCAGGTTGCCGGGCGTTTTGTGCACAGAACGCCGGACGCCTCAGCCGTGGTCGGTGCCGCAGCAGCGGCCGGCGCCGCCGGTACCCCCGCGGCCACCCTGTCCGGTGCGCCGGCGACCGGCGCCGCGGCCGGCGTCCCGGCACCGGCGGCGCCCACCGCGACAGCCGTCGCCGGCCCGGTGGCCGTGGC
>NZ_SSXC01000073.1 GCF_021699055.1 Blastococcus sp. MG754426
TCGCCCGCTCCCGCAGCTCGTCGGGGTACTTCCTCGGTGCCGCCATGACTCTCATCCTCACGTGGATTGAGAGCCTCCATCAGACCCGGGGCGGGACACAACGTCAATCGAACACGAGACACTCGACCAGCCGCGACCGCGGCCTGGCCCTGACGCGACGCGTCAGTTGGGCCCGGGGCAGTCCCGCTCTGCATCGAGTGTCCGTAGGAGCAGAGACGTCAACTGCTGCTGCTCCCCTGCGCTCAGGGGCTTGAGCAGCGCGTTCTGCACCGCGCCTAATTGGACTTCTAGTTCGTTGAGGTGTCGGCGACCAGCAGCGGTCAGCGTGACCGTGTTGCGGCGTCGGTCCAGGGCGTCGGTGCTGCGCTGGACCAGGCCGTCGTTCTGTAGGCGGTTGAGGATCGCGACGACATCGCTTCGGTCCATGCCTAGGCGTCGCCCTAGGTCCGCCTGACTCACCGAGCCGAACTCCTCCAGGCCGGCGAGCACGGCGAAGTCGGATCGCACGCTGGTATGGCCAAGCAGGTCGGCCGTCAGCCGCGCGGCGCGCAGCGCCAGCTGATTGATCACCCAGCTCGGCAGCTTCCTCAGTCGCTGCGGTTGCGGTGACGGTTGCAGCACCGGCTCTGGGTCGCCCACGACAGGTGATGCTAGGCCACTTGCGTTGGCGCCACCAACGATCCTACCGTTGGTCATCCCAATGTTGGCATGGCCCATGGCATGAAGTGGTGATCTTCATGAACTCTGTAGCCCACTCAGTGGCGCGGCCCATTCCATGGCCGGTGTGGCGGTTAGCGATCGTCATCGTCTTCGGGGCCTTCATGAGCGGGCTCGACACCTCGGTCGTCGCCCTCGGGCTCGACACGGTGGCTGCCGATCTCGACTCGGACCTCGCCCGGACGCAGTGGGTGGCCAACGGATACCTGCTCGCGCTGGCGGTCTCCCTGCCGGCATCGGCCTGGGTCGGTCGCCGGATCGGGGTAGGCCGGCTGTGGCTCATCGCGCTGACTGTGTTCACCGTGGCCTCAGGGCTGTGCGCCGCCGCTGGCTCGATCGGCTGGCTGATCGCTCTGCGGGTGATACAGGGGCTGGCTGCCGGCCTGCTAATACCAACCGGGCAGACCATCCTGGGGCAGGCGGTCGGCCCGGACCGTCTCGGCCGCGTCATGGCGACGCTGGGAATCGCGGTGACCCTCGCTCCGGCGCTCGGACCGAGCGTCGGCGGCCTGCTGCTCACTATCGCCTCATGGCAGTGGCTGTTCCTCATCAATCTGCCACTGGGGGCGATCGGCCTGACACTGGGATGCCGGTACGTACCACGTGGCGCCCGCGCCGATGCCGGGCCGCTCGACGTCACCGGGCTGGTCCTGCTGTCGTCAGGTCTGCCGCTGATCGTCTACGCCCTGACTGCGTGGACCGAAGGGCGGACCGCAGACCCGCGCTCACTGGCGCTGCTCGGCCTGGGCGCTGCGCTGCTGCTCGCCTTCGGTGCGCACGCCCGCCGGGTCCCCCGCCCGGTGCTGAACATCCGTCTGTTCACCGACCCGCTCTACGCGGCCGCCGCCGCGACCGCTGCGTTCACCGGCGCAGCCATGTTCGGCGCGGGAGTGCTGTTCCCGCTGTACTACCAGGTGGGCCGAGGGGCAGACGTCCTCGACACCGGCCTGCTGCTCATCTCCATGAGCGCCGGAACAGCGCTTCTGCTGCCCTGCAGCGGATGGCTGGTGGACCGTTACGGCGGAGGAGTCGTGGCCCTGGCGGGCGCAGTGGCCATGGTGGTCACCACGGCCCCGTTCGCCCTGCTGCCGTTGGACGTCGAAGAGCCACTGCTGCAGGCGCTGCTCCTGGTCCGCGGCATGGCGCTCGCCTTGACCGCCGTGCCGGCCACCGTCACCGCCTATCGCGCCGTCACCGTCGACCGGCTACCCGACGCCACCACTCAGATCAACATCCTGCAGCGCCTGGGCGGCGCACTGGGTGGCGCCGTCTTCGCCGTCGTGGTCGCCAGCCGGCTGCCCGACGGACCTGCACCCGCGTTCCACGCAGCCTTCTGGCACCTCGTCGCAGCCTCCGCAGCCGCCCTGCTGGCCGCAGCCTGGATGACTGTGGTCGAGCGCCGACGCGCCCCCGTCGCACCGCACTGAGCTTGCCCCGACCAACATCCGACGCCCCCAGGAGAGAACGTCATGCTCCGCATTGCCATCGTGATCGGCAGCACACGCCCCGGCCGTCAGGCGCGGGACGTCGGCGAATGGGTGCTCGACCGCGCTCGCAGCCGCGGCGATGCCGACTACCAGATCCTCGACCTCGCCGACTTCGACCTGCCGCTACTCGACGAACCCGGCGCCGCTGCGATGACCCAGGACTACGCGCACCCACACACCCGCGCCTGGTCGGAGGCAGTTGCCTCCTTCGACGGCTACGTCTTCGTCACCCCGGAGTACAACCACTCCACCACCGCCGCGTTGAAGAACGCGCTCGACTACCTGTTCGTCGAATGGAACAACAAGGCCGCCGGCTTCGTGGGCTACGGCCTGCAGGGCGGCGTGCGGGCAGTGGAGCATTTGCGCCTGATCGTGGCCGAACTGCACGTCGCCGACGTGCGCTCCCAAGTTGCCCTCTCCCTGTTCCACGACTTCAGCGCCCATGGGCTGCGGCCCCAACCGCATCACGAACAGACCCTGCAGCGCATGCTCGACCAGTTGCTCACCTGGGCAGGAGCGCTGCGCGCAGTCCGCGGCCTCCCACAGACAGAGGACCCGGTCACCCGCGAGGCTGCGGCGGGTTAACGTCCGCACGCCTCCGGCGACAAGCAGTGGACCGACGTCTTGACCACTCCTGTCCTCCGTCAAGGCCACCAGATTTCTGCGGGAAGGCCCAACCCCCGCCCTGGCGACATGTGCCACGACTTCCCGTTGAGCGGCATACCTCCGCGATCTTGTCATTCGGTGAGCGGTGCTTTCGGTCGACAGTCGGCCGTCGCTGGCTACAAGTAACGCGACGAATAGAAGTGTCGTGTCGCCGGAATGGTTGCAACCCCGGTCGGCTGTGGTCCGACGGCGCCTGGGAACAGCAGACGACGAACGGGGCCGGCTGGACCACCATCGTCGCGAGGTCGACCTGGCGTGGACGCGGTGCTCCGGGCCACGCGTTCTCGTGGTCTGGAGACGAGGCCCTGGCCGGCGTGCGCGTGCGCCCGTCCGCCGACATCGCGCATGAAAGAGGGCCGAGCCGGAAACACTCGTGCCACCTGCAGGCGGACAGCCTCGGGCACCTGCTTCGTCGAACAATGCTCATCTCGAACGAGGACGCGATGACGACGCTGTGGGACACCACCGGCACAGCAATCGTGAACGAGCTGGCCAGGCAGCGGCACGCCGGCGGCGCGACTATCTCCGGCGTCGCGCTCACGTTGATCGTCGTGGCTGACGATGCCAAGGTGGCTGAGGCCGAGGAGGCCGCTGCGACCGTGGCCGCGCAACATCCTTGCCGGATCCTGGTTGTGGTGCGCAGGCAGGTCGATACCCCACCGCGGCTGGACGCCGAGGTGTTGGTGGGAGGCCGGCTGGGCCCCGCTGAGGCCGTGGTGATGCGGATGTATGGGCGTCTCGGTCTGCACGCGGAGTCGGTGGTTGTTCCGCTGCTGGCCGCGGACGTGCCGGTGGTGACCTGGTGGCATTCGCCGCCACCGGCAGTGCTGGCCACGGACGCGCTCGCTGTCATCGCCGACCGGCGGATCACCGACTGTTCAATGGCCGGCGATCCACTGGCCGCCTTGAGAACTCGCGCTGACGACTACGCCGCCGGCGACACGGACCTGGCCTGGACTCGAAGCACGCTATGGCGGTCGATCCTCACGTCGACGTTGGATGCTGCCGCCGCTCGCCGTACGACGCCGCTGCGCCTGCGCGGGGGGGAGATCGAAGGGGACCTACACAACGCCACGGCGGCGCTAGTTGGTGGCTGGCTGCGGTGGCGGTGCGGCTGCGCGATCGACGTGGTTGACAGTGGCCGACCGACCGGGTCGAACGGCATCAACGCGGTCACGCTGCTTCTGGACGGCGACGAGAAGATCCGCGTCTCGGCGGACGGACGGGGCCGAGCGGTCATCACCCAGCCGTACCGAGCGGACACGACGGTGCCCCTGCCCGAGCGCAGTCTTGGCGATCTGCTCGGCGAGGAACTGCGCCGACTGGATGCCGATGAGCCCTACGGCCAGGCCCTGGAGGCCGCCACCGGTCGCGTTGGCCTAGCCGGCCGGCCTGCGACACGCCAGCACATTTGGGTCGACCCCACGCAGCCCTCGACTTTGGACAGGGCCATGGCCGGGCAGCACGGTCGCCTCGGCTGGAAGAGCGGCGAAGCGACGGTTCCAAACCTGGCGGCGGTCGATCGTCCCGACACCGCGCCCGCCACAGATGGCGATCCGGGCGGCGCTGAGCAGGGGGACTTTTTGACCCGGTGAATCCGCCAAATGCTGGCCGAGCTCAGACCGGCGCACACAAGAGCCCCCCGCCACGGCCCCACGTGCTTACGCTGCCCGATCCCGAACAGCTGGCCCGGGCGGTCGCTTCGGCGTTGACGGCCCGGCTAGCCACGGCGCAGTTGGTTCACGGCACGGCGTCGTTGGTACTCACCGGCGGAGGCATCGGCACCGCCGTCCTGACGCAGGTCCCTACATTGCCGCCTTCTGAGCACCGACCGGTCGACTGGTCCGCGGTGGACGTGTGGTGGAGCGATGAGCGGTTCGTTCCCGCCGACGACGCGCAACGCAATGAGGTGCAGGCACGGCGGGCGCTGCTGGAGCCGATCGGCGTGCCCGAGGACCGAGTGCACGCGATGCCACCCTCCGACGCCGGATTCAGCCAGCCCGAAGACGCCGCTGCCTGGTACGCCGAGCAGCTGGCTGCGGCGGCCACGATGGGACAGCAACTCCCCCACTTTGACGTGCTGCTGTTGGGTATGGGCACTGAAGGACACGTCGCCTCCATCTTTCCCGGGCCGGAAGTAGGCCGGGACGACCGCGTTGTGGTCGCGGTGCGGAACTGCCCGAAGCCTCCGCCGACCCGCTTGAGCATGACGTTGTCGACCATCAACACCGCGGCAGAGGTGTGGCTGGTGGTCGCCGGACAGGCCAAGGCAGCGACAGTCGCCGCAGCGCTGTCCGGCGCTGATCCGCGGGCGATCCCTGCAGCGGGCGTGCACGGTGTCATCGCGACCCGCTGGTGGCTGGATGCGTCGGCGGCTGGGGAGCTCCCGCTGGCCTACGGCGGATCCTGAGTGACCCCGGGCCCTACTGCGGGCCAGGCGGCGGTCAGCGCCGGTATGCCGGGCAGATGCCACCGGCCCGTTGCCTGTCGGGTGTCCCGGCGTACTAGTCGCCGACGTGATGTGCGGCGTTCACGACACAAGGCCGCGACTGTGCTTTATACCCAAGCCCGAAGCCATTGAACACCCCGTTTGCCAGCGTCGCGGTGGCGGAGTGGTCGGGAACAAGACAGACATTCGTGTCGTCTTTAGCTGTGCAGCGGGTGCACCGCTGGGAGCAGTGCCGGGCTTTCACTATGAGAGGAGGAAAGATGGCCACAGCACTCCGGAAGTCCCCGCGCCACTCGGACTTTGCACCGCAGATGACCCGGCCGGGTGGAACGCATTCGGGTGGCCGGTCTACTTCTGCACCACGGTCTCGCCGTCGTTCGTACTTCTCCACCGTGCGCGTGGGCTGGAATGGTGTCAAGACGGCCGTGCTGCTGGGTGCGCTCGGCGGGTTGCTGGTCATGCTCGGCTCGCTGTTCGGCAACGTCGGCACGACGATCGGACTGATCGTCGGCCTGGCTGCGGTGGGCGGCTCGTACTGGTTCTCCGACCGGCTGGCGTTGATGGCCGCCGGTGCAATTCCGGTCAGTGATCGTGAGCTGCCGGCCTACCACCGCATCGTGCAGGAGCTGGCCGCCGAGGCCGGACTGCCGATGCCCAGGCTGTACGTGACGCCGGACCGGCAGCCCAACGCGTTCGCGACCGGACGAAATCCGCGGCATGCGGCTGTCGCGGTCACCCAAGGCCTGCTGGATCTGCTGACTCCGCGGGAGCTCAAGGCGGTGTTGGCGCACGAGCTGGCGCACGTCGGCAACCGCGACATCCTGCTCACATCGGTGGCCGCCGCGTTGGCGACCGGGATCAGCTTTCTGGCGAATGTGATCGGGTGGCTGCCGTTCTTCGGCTCCTCCGACGATAAGGAGGATCCGGGGCCGCTGGCCACTCTGGTGACCATCCTGGTCGCGCCGATTGCCGCCGCCCTGCTGCAGTTGGCGCTGTCGCGTAGCCGGGAGTTCGAGGCCGACCGCACCGGTGCGGCATTGCTGGGCGACGGACAGGCGCTGGCCAGCGCCCTGGCCAAGATCGATCATGCGGCCCGCTACGTGCCCATGGCGGTGGAGCCGTCGCAGGCCTCGAAGTACCTCGTGAATCCGCTGCACGGCAGCGGGCGGTCGCTGTCGGTGCTGTTCATGACCCATCCGCCGGTCGCGGACCGCATCGCGCGACTGGTCGGCCACCACACCAGGTGAACTGGCCGGCTAACGGCGAGGTGAGCGGGACCAAGTCGATCACGGCACACCCCCGTGACGCTGGTCCCGCTCCCGCCGGGGACCTTTTCTGTCTACGGCAGCCGGAAGGGGTGAGGACGTCATGAGTAGGACCCTGAGAAACTTGTTTGTGGCATTGTCTCTGCCGCTGCTGATGATGGTGAGCGCGTGCAGCGCCGGCCAGGTGACTCAAACGGCGACACAGGACCGGGACAAGACCGGCGGCTTCGGCTCTGTGGGCGACGTGACCATTCGCGCCGTACAACTGCCTTATCCACCTGACGGCATCTATCAGCCCGGAGACGAGGCCGAGTTGAGGATGGCGATCGTGAACAATGGCCCGGTGGACGATGAGCTGCGGTCCATCAGCGGTGACTTCTTCACCGGCGTCGCTGTCACCGGAGCGCCCTCGCCCATGGCCGCAACTGCTCCGCTTGTCGCCTCCGACGCGCTGACCACCGTGCAGCACAGAGGGGCTTCGCCGGTGGGCCCGCGTTCGACAATCACGACCACCACGGTGAACATCCCGGTTCCGGCCGACGAGGCGGTGTACTTCGGCAAGGGCGGACCCAGCGTGGTGCTGACCGGGCTCACGAGGCCGATTGATGCCGCACAGTCGATGCAGGTGACCTTGACCTTCGCCCGAGCCGGTCAGACCACCGTGACCGTCATCGTGGCGCCGGCGCCCAAGCCGCTGCCACGCGACCCGGTCATCGAGTTCTGACGTCAGGAAGGAGGACCTCAAGGTGCGCCGCAGCGCGACGCAGCCACCGCCTGTCATGGACGCTGAGCCACCGACCACGACCAGCGTCTCGGCTGTCGACCCGGTCAGGTCCTTCTCGGTGGCGAACCTGGCCGTCCGGTGCACGCGCTGGGCGACCGCCGTGGTTCCGGTGCTGGCCGTCGGCATGCTGATTGCGGTGTGGGGGCGGCCTCACCTGCCGCCGCTGGCCGAGGTAGCGGTGGCCTGCCTACTGGGGGGCTCGGTGCTGGCTGCCGTGCACCACGCCGAGACGGTCGCCCATCGAGTGGGTGAGCCGTTCGGTTCGCTCATCCTGGCCGTGGCGGTGACGGTCATCGAAGTCGGACTGATCGTCAGCGTGATGCTCTCCGGGGGGACAGGAACGGAGTCCTTGGCCCGTGACACCGTTTTCGCCGCCGTGATGATCACCTGTAACGGGATCGTGGGGCTGGCCCTACTGATCGGCGCACTGCGCCACCGGGTCGCGAGGTTCAACGCCGAAGGGACCGGCGCGGCGCTGGCCACCGTGCTCACCCTGGCCGCGCTGTGCCTTGTCCTGCCGACGTTCACGATCAGCGCCCCCGGGCCAACGTTCACCCGCGCCCAGTTGATGTTCGCCGCTGTCGTGTCTCTGGCCCTGTACGGGCTGTTCGTGTTCGTGCAGAACATCCGCCACCGCGACTACTTCCTACCGCCCGACGGCTGTGAACCCGAGGCTCCCGCGAGCCAGCACCGACGACACCTGGCCACCGAGCATGCCGCGCCGCCGTCGACCCGGTCGGCCCTGATCAGCCTGGTCTTGTTGATGGCTGCGCTCATCGGCGTGGTCGGGCTGGCGAAGGTGGAATCGAAGACCATCGAGGAAGCCGTGACCGGCGCCGGGCTTCCCGCGTCATTCGTCGGTGTCCTCATCGCCGTGCTCGTGCTGCTGCCCGAGACCCTGGCCGCGGTGCGCAACGCCCGCCGCGACCGGGTGCAGATCAGCCTGAACCTGGCGCTGGGCTCGGCGATGGCGAGCATTGGCCTGACGATTCCGACGATCGCGGTTGCGTCCCTCTGGCTGCCCGGGCCCTTGCTTCTCGGTCTGGGCCCGGTACAGATCGCATTGCTGGTCCTCACCGCCGCGGTCGGCATCCTCACCGTGATGCCGGGTCGGTCGACCCTGCTTCAAGCCGCCGTGCACCTGGTGCTGTGCGTCGCCTTCCTCTTTCTCGCAGCCAACCCCTGAGTTATCCTCCGACGGCGCCGATCACGACCGTGACGTCACTGCTGCCGCCGCCGGAGTGGGCTACGGTCAGCGAGATCCGCTCACCGGGACTTGTGTCGCGCAGCAGGTCGAGAAGGTCCTCGACCGTGGACACCGCCTGCCGGTCGAACTCGACGACCACGTCACCAGCCTGAATACCGGCGCTGTCCGCCGGCCCGCCGGGCTGCACGCCAAGCACCAGCGCCCCATCCGAGACGGGCACGTCGAGTTGCTCGGCCAGTTGGGGGGTGACCGGTGCGAGCGAGACGCCGAGGAAGGGATGGATGGCGCGCCCCTCGGTGAGGAGCTGCTCGGCGACGTCCACCGCGGTGGCCGCTGGGATCGCGAAACCCAACGACACAGCGCCGGCTGCCGGTGGAATGTAGGCCTCGTTGATGCCGATGACTCGCCCTGATGCATCGAGCAGCGCGCCGCCGGAGTTGCCCGGGGAGATGGCTGCGTCGACCTGGATGAGGTCGACTAGGGCTCGGCTCTCTGACGCGGAGGCGGGAATCTCCCGGTCCAGCGCTGAGACGATGCCCGCGGTGACCGTTCCCTCCAGGCCGAGCGGGCTGCCGATGGCGAGGACGGGCTCACCTGGTCGTGGCAGCTGGGTGCGGTACTCAGGAACCGGCAAGTCGGTGCGAGCGGTGCGGACGACCGCCAGGTCGGTGATGCGGTCGGTGGCTAGCACCGTCCCGGCCGACGACGTTCCGTCAGCGTAGTCGATGGTCACCTGGCGCTCGTCCCGCACCACGTGGGCGTTGGTCACCACGACGTCCTCGCGGAAGACGACGCCGCTGCCCACTCCGCCGTTGATGTGAACCGTGACGACGCTAGGAGCCAGCTGCTCGACGACGTCAGCGAAGTCGACCACGGTCGCCGACGCTGTCGCCGAGGAGGCGGCCGCAGAGGAGTCGGCAGCCGACGGCGGGCTGTCGCTGTCCGTGCAACCCGCGGCCCCCAGGCACGAGGACCGCCATTAGCGGCGCCCACCACGGCCGATACCGTCGCGCTCGGCTCTGCCGACACATGCGGAAACTTCCGAACGGCCGCCTCCGGCGCAAAGCAGGCCGGTCTGTCGCGGTGACTGTCCACTGTTCTGCCGTCCGCCTCAACCGCCCAGGCTGTGAGGCACCGTCGGCAGCGACGAACACGATGAGCAGCCTAATGAAAGGCGCCGGAGGCGGGAAGGTTCTCGACGGAAGCGCGTCGATCTCTGCTCGGCGCGCCCGGAGTGGTTGGGGCAGATGCACGCACGGATCACTCCGCAGGTGAGTGGATCCCCATGTGCGCTCCGTCGGAGCGCCACCCACATGCGTGGGCTGTGCTCTTCGACCGGGCGCAAGACCAGCGGCGGTCAGCCCTGAAGCTCCGGCCCGCGGGCGGGAGAATCGAAAGCACCATTTTCCAGTCGGCTGATGAACGGCGGCGCCGGGCGCCTCGCTTGGTTGTCGTTCCGTGACATGCCCGAGGTGATGGAGCATGGCTGTCGGCACCGCCCAAGGACCGTGAACCGTCCCGCGGTGTGCGCCTGGCGCGACGTTGGTCTTCACAAGGTACGAGTCGATGCCCCTCTCACCTGCGTCGTTACTGCCAACCACTTAGACTTGTGTGCCTTCTGCCCCTACCGGCGGCCGAGGCCTGAGGTGTTTCCCCCTGGCGAGTGAGACCGCGGAGTCGGCCGTTTCACATGGTGTGCGATGCAGTCGATGGCAACCTGTGTTTGAGCTGCTGATGGCGACGCCGACTGAGCTGACGCAGGCCTTCGTTGCCTCCACGGGTGCGATGGTGTGCGTGGTCGATGGCGTCGGCCGCATACAACTGGTGAACCCGGCGCTGGAGCGCTTCACCGGGCTCCCGGCCGCGGAGTTGCTGGGCCGTGTCTTCTGGGATGTATGGGTGCCGCCGGAGCAGGTGGCGCACGTCCAGGAGGCCGTCGCCGTGGCCATGGTCGGGGGGCGGTCTGTGGCGGTAGAGGGTGATTGGCTCGCGGCAGACGGTAGCCGCCGACGGGTGGCCATGCAGAACAGCGTGCTGCGCGATGCCGCCGGTCATGCCTTTGCGATTGCCTCTGTCGGGATCGATGTGACCGAGACGCATCGACGCGCGAGCACCGACTCGCTGACCGGAGCAGCCAACCGCGCCGCCCTGTTCGAGGAGTTGCGCAAGCGCTTGGACCGGGAACGAGGCAGCGGCTGCGGGCTGGTGTTCTGCGACGTCGATGCGTTCAAAGCAGTCAACGACGTCCATGGCCACCTCGTTGGGGACCGGCTGTTGGTGGAAGTTGCTCAGCGGCTGCGGAACGCTGCCGACGAAGAACAGATGGTCGCCCGTTTCGGTGGCGACGAGTTCGTTGTCTTGCACCCAAGCCCGGACGCAGACGCGTTGACCGCGCTGGCCGGCCGAATGGCCGAGCAGTTGCGGGTGCCGTTACCCGATCAGCTGAGGGCGCTGCCACTACAGGTCAGTATCGGGCTGGCGTTGGGTCAGGCGGGTGAGCATCCCGATGTCGTAATGACGCGCGCGGACCGCAGCATGTACCGCAGCAAGCATCGGCGTCGGCTCACTCGCGGGTAGGCCGGCCCTGCCTGAGCTGCCCGGCGGCATGTTTGTGTTCCGCGGGAGGGACAGGGATGATCAGTTGCCACGGCGGGCGGCTGCAATCCCTACTGCGATGAATGCCGACGGCGTCGGAGATGAACGCGATGCGCTGCCCGAGCTGAGCCACCAGCATGGGGCTGCCGACCGACACACGCAGCAACAAGACCGGCCCATCCGAGACTCGCGGGCACCCCATTCTGTGGAGAGGCCGGCGAGCCGATTCGTCAGCTGGCGTCTCCACGGCCGATTGGGTCGTTAGCGCGCGGATTGGTGAGGTAGAGCAGGCCGAACTTGCCGATCTGCACCGTGTCGCCTGAGGCCAGCGATGCCACGTGAACTGGTTTGCGGTTGACGTAGGTGCCGTTGAGGCTGCCGACGTCGTGTACGGCGTATCCGCCGGGCTCCCGTTGGAACTCCGCGTGCCGTCGGCTCACCGTGATGTCGTCGAGCACGATGTCGCTGTCCGGGTGCCGCCCCACGGTGATCACCGGCTGATCCAGGGTGAAACGGTTGGCGGCGTTCGGACCGCGTTGCACGACGAGCAGCGCCTCCCCGGCAGACAGTGCATCGAGCGCTTCCGCGTGGGTGTCAGGAGACGCTGATGGATGCAGGTCCGGCGGATCCCCGTTCTGCTCGTTCGCCACCGCCCGAGCCCGGCGGGTCGCTGGCAGCGGCTGCATCGTGAGTGCTGCTCCGCAACGAGTGCAGAAGCGGCTGCCTTCGGGATTGCCGTGACCACACCGTTCGCATCGCATGTACACCACCTCCTCAAGCCGACTGGCTGAAGGCGTGCAGGGTGTGGCCGCTTTGGGAGCCGCCGCACGGCGCTGACCTTGCTCGCCTTCGCACACGGTCATCGCTACGGGCAACAGCAACCGTGGACGGGCAGGATCGGCGAAGGACCCTGCCCGTCGTTGCCTCGGTGTGCAGGTCGCCGTCACCGGCCGCTGGCCTTCCCTGCTGCCGACAGCGCGCTGTCCAACCAGCTGCGCAACGCGGGGGCTGGGGCGGCGCCGGCCTGCCGCTCGATGACCTGTCCGTGGTCGAGGACCATCAGTGTGGGCACGGCCTGCACGGTGAACCGCGTGGCGGTCTGCGGTGCGGTGTCGATGTTGACCTTGACCAGTTTGATCCGGCCGGCGAAGGATCGGGCGAGGTCCTCCAGGGCGGGGCTGACCATGCGGCACGGTCCGCACCAGGGTGCCCACAGGTCGAGCAGGACCGGCACCGGCGCCTGCTCGACAACCTCGGCGAAGTCGGGGTCACCGGCGTCGACGATCCAGGGCAAGGGTGTGTGGCACTGCCCGCAGCGGGGGGTGCCCGCCGCGGTGGCGGGCACCCGGTTGCGGCGGCCGCAGGAGGGACAGGCCACCACGGTGGGCGAGGTCATGACATTCCTCCTCACGCTGCATTCCGGTCGCCGGCCGCGTTCTCATAGCCAACGACGAGCTGACCGTCGGCGGCGTCGACGCGGATGGTCGCGCCGTCGTCGATGTCGCCGGACAGCAGCGCGCGGCCGATGCGGGTCTCGACCTCGCGGGCGATGAACCGGCGCAGCGGCCGGGCACCGTAAACGGGGTCGAAGCCCTGTCCGGCGATGAACCGCCGGGCATCCTCGGTCAGCTCCAGACGCATCTGCCGCTCGGCCAGCCGGGTGCGCAGATCCCCGACCAGGAGTTCGACGATGGTCTCGATCTCGGCCAGGGTCAGCGGCTTGAACAGGATGATGTCGTCGACCCGGTTGAGGAACTCCGGCCGGAAGTGCCCGCGCAGCTCGGTCATGACCGCTTCCCGGGCCTCCGGCTTGATCTCCCCGCCGCCGGTGACGCCGTCGAGCAGGTACTGCGACCCGATGTTCGACGTCATGATCACCACGGTGTTGCGGAAGTCGACCGTGCGACCCTGGGCGTCGGTGAGCCGGCCGTCGTCGAGGACCTGCAGCAGCGTGTTGAACACGTCGGCGTGGGCCTTCTCGATCTCGTCGAACAGCACAACCGAGTAGGGCTTGCGCCGCACCGCTTCGGTGAGCTGGCCGCCCTCCTCGTAGCCGACGTAGCCCGGCGGCGCGCCGACGAGCCGGGAGACGGTGTGCCGCTCCTGGTACTCGCTCATGTCGAGGCGGATGACGTTGTCCGCGGTGTCGAACAGGGCCGCGGCCAGGGTGCGGGCCAGCTCGGTCTTCCCGACGCCGGTGGGCCCCAGGAAGATGAACGAGCCGATCGGCCGGCGGGGGTCCTTGATCCCGGAGCGGGCGCGGATGATGGCGTCGGCGACCAGCTGCACGGCCTCGTCCTGCCCCACGACCCGTTCGTGGAGGATCTCGTCCAGACGCAGCAGCTTGTCCCGTTCGCCCTCGGTCAGCCGGGACACCGGGATACCGGTCCAGCGGGAGACGATGTTGGCGATCTCGGCGTCGGTGACGACCTCGCGCAGCAGCCGCTGGCCGCCCTGCTTGGCCGCGAGCTGCTCCTCCTCGGCGGCCAGCCGCCGCTCCAGCTCCGGCAGGCGACCGTGGCGCAGCTCCGCGGCCCGGTTCAGGTCGTAGGACCGCTCGGCCTGCTCGGCCTCCAGGCGCACCTGCTCCAGCTCCTCGCGCAGCGCCTGCACCTTGCGCAGCGCGGACCGTTCGGCCTCCCACTGGGCGCGCATCGCGTCGGCCTCACCCCGCAGATCCGCGAGCTCGCGGCGCAGCTCCTCCAGCCGCTTCTTGCTGGCCGGGTCGCTCTCCTTGGCCAGCGCGGCGTCCTCGATCTCCAGCCGCCGCACCCGCCGGGTCAGCTCGTCGAGCTCGGCGGGCATGGAGTCGATCTCGGTGCGCAGCATCGCGCAGGCCTCGTCGACCAGGTCGATGGCCTTGTCGGGCAGGAACCGGTCGGAGATGTAGCGGTGCGACAGCGTGACCGCCGCGACCAGAGCGGCGTCCTGGATCTTGACGCCGTGGAAGATCTCGAACCTCTCCCGCAGCCCCCGGAGGATGGACAGCGCGTCCTCAATGGTGGGCTCGTCGACCACGACGGGCTGGAAACGGCGCTCCAGTGCGGCGTCCTTCTCCACGTGCTTGCGGTACTCGTCCAGCGTGGTGGCGCCGATGAGGTGCAGCTCGCCGCGAGCCAGCATCGGCTTGAGCATGTTGCCGGCGTCCATCGAGCCTTCCGCTGCGCCCGCGCCGACGACGGTGTGCAGCTCGTCGACGAAGAGCAGGATGCGTCCCTCAGCAGCGCGGACCTCGTTGAGGACGGCCTTGAGCCGTTCCTCGAACTCACCGCGGTACTTGGCCCCGGCCACCAGCGACCCCATGTCCAGGGCGAAGACCGTCTTGTCCTTCAGGCCCTCGGGCACGTCACCGCGGGTGATCCGCTGAGCCAGACCCTCGACGATCGCGGTCTTGCCCACACCCGGATCACCGATGAGCACCGGATTGTTCTTGCTCTTCCGGGACAGGATCTGCACGACCCGGCGGATCTCGCTGTCGCGCCCGATGACCGGGTCGAGCTTGCCCGCCGCAGCCTCGGCGACCAAGTCACGGCCGTACTTGGCCAGCGCCTCGTAGGCAACCTCGGGCATGGCCGAGGTGACCCGCTGGTTGCCGCGGATGTCGGTCAGCGCCGACAGGAACTTGTCCCGGGTCAGGCCGTGGGTGCGCAGCAGCCGCCCGGCCGCGGTGGCGCTGCCCTCCTCCAGCAGAGCGATCACCAGGTGCTCGACGGAGACGTACTCGTCCTTGAGCCGCTGCGCCTCCCGCTCAGCGGTGTCGAACAACCGCGACAGCCGCTGGGTCACATACACCTGTCCTGGTGCCGCACCCGGACCGGTCACCTTCGGGCGCCGGCCGAGTTCGGCCTCCACGTCGACGCGCAGCGCGTCGGGGTCGGCGCCGGCCTGGGACAGCAGCCGCGGGGTGAGACCCTCAGGCTGGTCGAGCAGCGCGAGCAGCAGATGCTCGCCGTCGACCTCGGTGTGCCCGTAGCGCAGCGCCTTGGTCTGCGCGTCGTGGAGAGCCTCCTGAGACTTCTGGGTCAACTTGTTCAGGTCCACGTCAGCCTCCGATGAATGTCCGTGCCATGGGTTGACTGGTCGATGTGTGGCCGGTGGCGCCGGGGTGCCTCGGCGCCTGCCGCAGCGCGGTCTGCAACTCCTCGATGCGGTCGAGCAGGTCCAGCACCAGGCCGACGGCGGCGTAGTTGAGGGAGAAACCCGCGCGGAGCCGCTGAATCCGCGCCACGGTCGCCACCTCAGCCGGGGCCAGCCACAGCATGTCGGTGCCGTCGCGTTCGGCCTTTAACAGGCCGAGTGCGACCAACCGGCGTACCAGCTCCGGGTGCAGCCGGACCCGGGCCGCGAAGGTGTCCAGGTCCAACAGATGGCCGTAGGACCGGCGCGCGAGGTGGTAGATCATGACGCCCTCCTAGCGTGCTTGCGCGCATCGAAGGTGGAGGCGGCGGCCAGCTCGGAGAACAGCCGCCGCTCGTCGTCGGTCAGCCGGTGCGGCACGACGATCCGCGCCTCGGCGTACAGATCTCCGGCGGTTCCGCGGGGGTTGGGCAAGCCGCGGCCACGCAGGCGCAGCCGACGACCACTGGACGTACCGGCCGGCACCTTTACCTTCGCCTCGCCGCCGGGGGTGTCGATCGCCACCGAGGTGCCCAACGCCGCCTCCCACGGCGCCAGCGGAAGGTCGACGTAGAGGTCGCGACCCTCCACCCGGTAGCGAGGATGCGAGGCGAGCCGCACGACGAGGTACAGGTCACCGTTGGGCGCGCCGCCCGAGCCTTGGCCGCCCTGCGCGCCCAGCCGGATCCGCTGCCCGTCGGTCACCCCGGCGGGGATGTTGACCTCCAGCGTGCGCGGTCCGTCCGGGCCCGACAGCGTCAGCGACCGGCGACCACCGGAATAGGCGTCCTCGACGCTGAGCTCCAACTCCGCTTCCTGATCGGCGCCACTCACCTGCCCCCAGCCCTGCCGGGCCCGGCCAGCGCCGCCGCGGCGTCCGGCGGTGCGCCCGCTGAACATGCCGCCGAGCAGGTCGTCGAGGTCGATGCCCTCCCCGAACCCGCCTGAGCCGAAGCCAGTACCACCGACCCAGACCTGCTCGCCGTCCGACCCGCCGGGCCAGCCGGATGACCAGCCCGGACCGGGGCGCGCACCAGCACCAGCGCCGGCGGCCGCACCGGCCCGCGCCCGCCGCCAGGTCTCGGGGTCCACACCCTCAGGCACCTGGCGGAAGTCCGGGCCGAAAGCGTCGTAACGGCGCCGTGTCTCCGGATCGGACAGGACGTCGTAGGCCTCGGAGACCTCCTTGAACTTCTCCTCCGCGCCCGGGTCCTTGTTGACGTCGGGGTGGTACTGGCGGGCGAGTTTGCGGTAGGCACGCTGGATCTCCTCGGCGCTCGCACCGCGCCCGACGCCAAGGGCGGCGTAGTAGTCCCGGTCGGCCATCACCGCGCCCCCGCATCCCGCCGCTCGTCACCAGCTGCGTTCCCCTCCGCCGCGTCGGGCTCCTGAGGCGCGGCGGCGACGACCACGGCGGCCGGGCGCAGCTGCTGCTCCCCGTCCCCATAGCCCGGGCGCAGCACCTCCAGCACAGTGCCGGCCGGCGCGGCGTGGGTCGGGGTGGCGGCCACCGCCTCGTGGCGGGCCGGGTCAAAAACGGCTCCGACGTCGTCCCGTCGGGGATACCCGAGCCCGGTGAGCACCGCGAGCGCCTGGTCCCTGACACCGCGCACTCCGTCGATGATCGAGGCCGGGTTGGCGGTCGCGTGCGCCAGCGCCAGCTCCAGGTGGTCGACCACCGGCAGCCAGGCCGCGGCGACCTGCGCCCGCTCCCGGGCGCGTAGTTGCGCAGAGTCCCGTTCATAGCGCTTGCGCAGGTTGTCCAGGTCGGCCAGCGCCCGCCGCCACCGGTCCTCCAGCTCGGCCACCTCCCCTTCCAGGCCGCTGACCTGCTGCTGCAGCTCGGCCACCCGCGGGTCGGGCTCGGTGGTCGCCGGTCCCGCACCGCCGGCGGGCGCGCCGGCGGTGTGGGCCTCGGGGGCCTGGGAGGTGGACGCGTCGGGCCGGGCCGCCCGCACGTTTTGGTCGGCCATCGTCCTCACCTCACTCGTTGACGACCTCGGCATCGATCACGTCGTCATCCGATCCGCCGGAGGACGAGGCTCCGGCGCCGGATGACGGCCCGGCACCGCCGGACGATGCGGCCATGCCGTGGAAGATCTGCTGCAGCTCACCGGTCAGCGACCGCAGCCGGTCGATCGGCGCCGCGTCGTCCTTGACGGCCTGTCGGGCGTCGGCGATGAGCATCTCGGCCCGCGCCTTCTCGTGCACCGGCACTCCCTCGCCGAGCTCTGCGAGTCGCCGCTCGACCTGGTAGGCGGCCGAGTCCAGGGTGTTGCGCGCCTCGACCAGCTCGCGCAGCCGCGCGTCCTCGGCGGAGTGCTGCTGGGCGTCGGCCACCATCCGCTCGACCTCGGCCTTGTCCAGGTTGGAGGACTCGCTGATGGTGATCTGCTGCTGCTGCCCGGTGTCCTTGTCGCGGGCGGTGACGTTGAGGATGCCGTTGGCGTCGATGTCGTAGGTCACCTCGACCTGCGGCACCCCGCGCGGCGCGGGGCGGATGTTCTCCAGCCGGAACCGGCCGAGCACCCGGTTGTCGCTGGCGCGCTCCCGCTCACCCTGCAGGACGACGATGTCGACGGCGGGCTGGTTGTCCTCGGCGGTGGAGAACACCTCCGAGCGGCGGGCCGGAATGGTGGTGTTGCGCTCGATGACCTTGGTCATCACCCCGCCCATCGTCTCCACACCCAGCGACAGCGGGGTCACGTCGAGCAGCAGGACGTCCTTGACCTCACCCTTGATCACCGCGGCCTGCAGCGCCGCACCGAGGGCGACGACCTCGTCCGGGTTGACCGACATGTTGGGGTCCTTGCCGCCGGTCAGCCGGCGCACCAGGTTCTGCACCGCCGGGATCCGGGTGGAGCCGCCGACCAGGATGACCTCGTCGATGTCGTTTGCGGTCACCTTCGCGTCGGCCATCGCCTGCTGCACCGGTCCCATGCACCGCTCCACCAGGTCGGCGGTGATCGACTCGAACGTCGACCGCCGCAGCGTGGTGTTCAGGTGCTTGGGTCCGTTGGCGTCGGCGGTGATGAACGGCAGGTTCACCGTCGTCTCGGCAACCGTGGACAGCTCTACCTTGGCCTTCTCTGCGGCCTCGAACAGCCGCTGGAGCGCCTGGGGGTCCTTGCGCAGGTCGATGCCCTCGGCGCGCTGGAACTCCTCGGCCAGGTGGTCGACGATCCGCCGGTCGAAGTCGTCACCGCCCAGGTGTCCATCACCGGCGGTGGCGCGGACCTCAACGACACCGTCACCGACGTCGAGCAAACTCACGTCGAACGTGCCGCCGCCGAGGTCAAACACCATCACGGTCTCGTTCTTCTTCTTGTCCAGGCCGTAGGCCAGCGCCGCCGCCGTGGGCTCGTTGACGATCCGCAGCACGTTGAGCCCGGCGATCTTGCCGGCGTCGCGCGTGGCCTGCCGCTGGGCGTCGTTGAAGTACGCCGGCACCGTGATCACCGCCTCGGTGATCTTCTCGCCGAGGTACTTGGATGCGTCATCGACCAGCTTGCGCAGCACCTGCGCGGAGATCTCCTCTGGTGCGTACTGCTTGCCGCGCACGTTGAACCGCACCGCGCCCTCGGGCCCGGCGACGACGTCGAAGGTCACCGCGTCCTTCTCGCTGATGACCTCTTCGTAGCGGCGGCCGATGAACCGCTTGGCCGAGGAGATGGTGCCCTTGGAGTTCAGAATCGCCTGTCGGCGGGCGAGCTGACCGACCAGCCGCTCACCGGACTCTGCGAAGGCCACCACCGACGGGGTGGTGCGGCCACCTTCTGCGTTGGCGATGACGGTGGGCTTGCCGCCCTCGGTGACCGCAATCACCGAGTTGGTGGTGCCCAGGTCGATACCGACGGCCTTGGCCATCTCAACCTCCTGTTGTGCTCGTTAGGAAGCCAAGTGAGTGAGTTCGAATGACTGAACTGACGAGGAATGATCGACACTCGGCGGGAGCTAGGGTTCGGCGCTCGGCACGCCGAAGACGGAGTCGCTGAACACGAGCTGCTCACCGGACAACAGCGGCGCCTGCCGACGGGCCGCCTGGCGTTCGGGGTCCAGACGCTGCCGGGGACGGTCGGGGTCCGTCTGGCCGTCCGCAGGCTCAGCGAGTGGCACGCTGCGAACAGCAGCGAGCTGGAAGTGGATCCAGGTCGCCCCACAGCGGGGGCACATGAGAGATCCGGGCGCTGTGGGGGCCGGCACCGGGATGCCGTTGAGGGCGTAGTACTCCCAGGTCAGGCCATGCCCGTCCTCGACGTGCTGGACGTCGTAGTCAGCGCTCCACGTGTGCCCGCAGCCAGCGCAGGTGAAGCGGTACCGCTCCACCGCTACTTCCTTGAGCACCTCTCCTCACCTCCTCTCTCCGCCAGTTCTGCGGGCCGAATTGCCATGCCCGGTGGGTGCTGGGCAGCCGACCCGGGGCGCGAGGACTTACCGTCGCTGCATGCCGGGGGTAGCGCATGGGCGGTGCGCCGCCGCGGGCTTACGCACCGCCCATGCGGATCCGGTCAGCTCTGCTTGCTGCCCTTGCTGGACTGACCGCCGCTGTTCTTCGCCTCGCCCGCCGACAGCTTCTGCTTCCCGCCGCCGGCCTGGACCTCGATGCGTCGCGGCTGAGCCGACTCGGCCATCGGGATGGTCAGCGTCAGCACACCGTTGTCATAGGTAGCCGCGACCTTGCTGGTGTCGAGGGCATCGCCGACCTGCAGCTGGCGGGTGAAGCTGCCCTGCGGCCGCTCGGCGAGCAGGACGTTGTGGCCCTCCTCGTACTCCGCGCGTCGCTCGGCACGGATGGTGAGCACGTTGCGCTCGGAGGTGATCTCCACGCTGCCCGGGTCGACACCCGGCAGGTCCAGGGCGACGTGGTAGCCATCATCGGCCTGCCAGACGTCCATCGGCATGCCCATCGGCGTCCGCCGTCCCGACACCAGCTGGCTGGTCAGCCGGTCAACACCCCGGAAGGGGTCACCGAACGGCTCGAAACGCATCACGCTCATGGTCGCTCTCCTTCCTGACGGTTGTGATCATGTGTTGTGGGTTCGTGCCCGCGATGAACGAGGGCACGAAGCTTGTGACCGCTCGGGACTTCCGCGTCTCCGCTGACGGCTGGACTGGTGTGTGCCGACCAGCGGATCGTGTGCAGTTGGTTCAGCTCGACCAGGGCGGGGAGCCGGGGCGCAGGAACCACGCGGCGGCCAGCAGCACGGCTGCGGAGACCAGGGCATAGACGCCCAGCACGGTCGCCAGCGCGTCGGCTTCGGCGTCTGGTCGCAGGAGCACCACGATCCCGGCGATCACCGAGACTGAGCCGGCGAGCGCGATCAGCCCCCTACCAAGACGTACTCGCCGCTGCCCAAGCGGTGCGGGATCACCGAGAAGATGTGCCAGCACCGCGGTCAGTTCCAGCAAGCCGATGCTGATGACCCATGCGCCGACCAGCACCACCAACGCGAGCCCGGTGATCTGCGGCCACAGCAAGCTCATCAGGCCGACCAACGCACTACAGAGCCCGGCTACTAGGTACGCCCCTCGGGGTTGATGCGGGTCCCTCGCGTCAGTAACCCCGGTGCCCACCAGTCCCGCAGCGACCAGGACCGCATAGAAGGCGACTGCCACCGCCAGTCCGGGCACGGAAACCTCCGGCCACAACAGGACCGAGAGCCCGAACAACAGGGCCAGCACGCCCCGCGCCGCCACGGTCATAGCGTGCTGGCCGGGCGCGGCCGAGCGCTGCTGCGGCGGACTGTGCCGACCGGTGCGTGCGCTGCCGGGCGAGTGCGGAACTTCCTCGGCGTCGACGCTTCGTGATGGCAGTACAAGCTGGTCTGCCACCGTGACCCCCTCCTGACTCCTCTCCAGAAACCCAGGCGTGTCGCTCACGCTCTACCCAGAACCTCTAGTCGCTAACGTAGATTCCCTGCAGCAACCTAGAAAATTTTCGCTGCCCGGGCTGACGGGCACGGGCGGAGACTCCACCGCGGCAGCGTCGACCACCTCGATGCCGACTACAGGACGACCGTGTTGAAGTGCGCTGGAGCCGAGTTCCTCCAAGATGAGGAGCAGCCGCTCCAGCGCAGCCGCGTCGGCCGCGGACCGCTGTGCAGCGGTGTGCGAATGCGGCCGCAAGCTGCCGTCGGAGCGCGGTCAGCTCCTCCAGGCTGCATGCCTGCCAGCACCCAAGAGCGGTCTTGTCTGCGCCGGTGGCGGGGGGTGGCCGGCGAAGCCATAGGTACTCAGCCACGCCGATCGGCTCCGGCTCCAAGAGTCGGACGGTGTCCCGCCCCGGGTCTGATGGAGGCTCTCAATCCACGTGAGGATGAGAGTCATGGCGGCACCGAGGAAGTACCCCGACGAGCTGCGGGAGCGGGCGA
>NZ_SSXC01000074.1 GCF_021699055.1 Blastococcus sp. MG754426
CACCCCGCCCCGCCGCACCTCAGCCGGCCCGGCACCGCACCGACCTGGAGTTCTCCCATGCGCTTGGCACGCACCGCTCGTCCCGCCCTCGCGGGCGCTGGACTGCTCATCCTGGTGACCGGCTGCGCGGCCACCGACGTCCCCGTCGCGCCCGAGCCGGGCGACACCACCGGCACGCTCCCGACCGCGCACGTGCACGCCGTCGCCGTCGACCCCGGGGACGGGGCGGTGCTGCTGGCCACCCACGAGGGGCTGATCACCGTCGGCGACGACGGCAGACCGGCAGCCGTCGGCCCGGTCATCGACCTCATGGGGTTCACCGTCGCCGGGGCCGACCACTACCTGGCGTCGGGTCACCCCGGGATGCGCACCGACCTGCCCAACCCGGTCGGGCTCATCGAGAGCACCGACGGCGGTGCGACCTGGACGCCGCTGTCCCGCGCCGGCGAGTCGGACTTCCACGCGCTCACCGACCTACCCGGAGGCGGGGCGCTGGGCTACGACGGGACGCTGCGCCGCACCACCGACGGCACCACCTGGGAACCGCTGGCCATCCCGGCCGCGCCGCACACCCTCGCCGCCGCCCCCGACGGCCACGTGCTGGCCACCACCGGCGCCGGACTGCTGCGCTCCACCGACACCGGGGCCACGTGGGCGCCGGTGGACGGCGCTCCGCTGCTGCAGGTGGTGACCTGGTCGGGCGACGGCGCCACCGCGGTCGGCATCACACCGGACGGGGCGGTGTGGACCAGCGACGACGCCGCGGTCAGCTGGACCCAGCGGGGTCAGCTGGACGGGACGCCGCAGGCGGTGGGAGCGACCACCGCCGACGGCGACCTGCGCGTCCTCGTGGTGACCGACCACGGCCTGCTGGAGTCCACCGACGGCGGCGCCACGTTCACCACCCTGCTGCGCAGCTGAGCCCGGGGATCCCGGCCGATGGACGCGGACGGTGCCGGTCAGCCGGTCGGGCAGTCGCGCAGCGCCGAGCCCTCGAACTCCGGGACGGGCCGGGCGTCGGCCTCCTCGACGGTCTCGGCCTCGCCGTTCTCCGCGATGTCCTGGATCAGCCACTCCATCTCGGCGATCTCTCATCGCGCTCATCCAGTTGCGGTCGTCCACCGTGACCTGGCTGCGGTCGAGCGCGATACCACCGCCCAGCAGCAGGAGGCTCACCGCCACGATGGCGATGTTGCCCTTCATGTTCTTGTACATGTTGAGCATCCAGCCGAGCATGACCAGCCCCATGGTGCCGCCCATGGTCAGCGCCATGAACACGCGGCTCTCGCTGAACTCGACGTGGCTCCACTCCCACGTGCCCGCGAACATCGTCCAGTACATGACCACCATGGACGTGGTGATCATCGCCGCGAAGCGCAGGTACATCTTCCGCTGCATCTTCTTCTGCATCGCGCCGTCGCCGGAGTCGTCGTGGTGGCCGGGGTCCTCGCCGCCGTGCCCGCGCGAGTGGTCCTCGTTGCTGCTCTTGGTCGCCATGGGGTGGTGCTCCGTTCTCTCGCCGCCGGGCCGGGGGCCGGGCGTGGGTGGTCGTGCACTGCCGACGTCCCGGCGGCTGGCCGGGGCCTGGTGCGCCGGGACGCCTGCTGGTTCGGCCGGGTCGGTCAGCCCGGTGTGCTGATGAGGCCGCGGCACGCCTGCTCGCAGCGCCGGCAGGCCTCGGCGCGGCTGCGGAGCTCGTCCCCGTCCACCCCGCCGAGGTCCGCGGGGCAGGTGCCGAGCACCCGCGCGGCCACGGTCATGGCCACCTCCTCAGACGTCCGGCGCCGGAGGGCTCGGGTGCCGCCCGGGACTGTCGCCGGTGGAGCCGTGCTACCCGTAGATCCGTACGGGTATGAGCGCGTCGGAGGTGTTTCTCGATGTCCGAACCCACCCACGCCCATCCGGTCGACCCCGAGCGGGTCGCCCACGCCCGCAGCCGGCTGCCCAGCCGCGATGAAGCGGCCCAGCTGACCAGCGTGCTGAGCCTGATGGCGGACCCCACGCGCGCCCGCGTGTTGTTCGCCCTCGACATGGTGGAGGAGCTGTGCGTCGGCGACCTCGCGCTGGCTCTGGAGGTGAACGAGGACGCGGTCGGGTACGCGCTGCGGCTGCTGCGCACGGCGGGGCTGGTCGTCAACCGCAAGCAGGGGCGCGTCGTCTACTACCGCCTCGCCGACGGCTTCCCCGAACCGCTGCGCGAGCACTGCCTGCGCCAGTTGATCGTCCTGTCCCAGACGCCGGTGCCCGACGAGCTCTGAGGCCCACGCGTCGCGGGCCCCGCTGATCGACCGCCGCGCCCGTCCGGCCACGGCCCCGGCGGCCGACACCCCGGATGGACCGGCCGGTCGAGCAGCGGGAGGACCCGGCAGAGCCGTTCGGCCCTCGCGCTCCGGGTCCGGTGGCGATGGTCTCCCCCGCTCGGGACGGCGAGGGTCGGTGCCGGTCGGCGGCTGCCGACCACCACCGGAGGAGGAAGACGTGCCCGTGGTCGCGCCGCTCGTACGTCGCGGACGTCCCGCCGGACCGGGATCCCGGCTGCGACGGTGGCTCGAGCCCGCGCTGCTGATCGTGACACTGGGCCTGCTCGCGGCCGGCGGCGTGGCCTGGGTGGCGGGCGCCGGGCCGTGGGACGACGTCCTCTGGGCCGCGGCGACGCTGATCGCGGTGGTGCCGTCGGCCGGGTGGGTCGTGGCCGCGCTGCTGCGGCGGAGAACCGGGGTCGACCTCATCGCGCTGCTCGCCCTGCTGGGCACCCTGATGGTCGGCGAGCACCTGGCCGGTGCGCTGATCGCGGTGATGCTGGCCACGGGACGGGCGCTGGATGCGGCGGCGCAGCGGCGGGCCAACCGGGATCTGCGGGCGTTGCTGGAGAGGGTCCCGCGCACGGCGCGCCGACGCGTCGGCGACGTGGTCTCCGAGGTGCCGGTCGACGAGGTCGCCGTCGGGGACCTGGTGCTGGTCGGCCCGGGTGAGGTGCTCCCGGTCGACGGGGTGGTCGAGGGCGGTCCGGCGGTGCTCGACGAATCCGCGCTCACCGGAGAGCCGGAGCTGGTCGAGCGGGCCACCGGCGATCCGGTCCGCAGCGGGACCTTGAACGCCGGCGGCGCCTTCGAGCTCACCTGCTCGGCGCCGGCGGCGCAGAGCACCTACGCCGGTATCGTCGCGCTCGTCCGGCAGGCCGGGGCGGAGAACGCTCCGGTGGTCCGCCTCGCCGACCGGTACGCCGCATGGTTCCTGCCGCTGTCGCTCGCCGTGGCGGGGCTCGCCTGGCTGATCAGCGGCTCGCCGACGCGGGCGGTGGCGGTGCTGGTGGTGGCAACTCCGTGCCCGCTGCTGCTGGCCGCCCCGGTGGCTGTCGTGTCCGGCCTGTCGCGGGCGTCGCGGCTCGGTGTCGTCGTCCGCAGCGGTGGCGCGCTGGAGAACCTCGGGGCCGCCCGCACGATGGTGCTGGACAAGACCGGCACGCTGACCGCCGGGCGGCCGGCGCTGACCGAGGTCCTGACCGCGCCGGGGTGGTCGGTGCCGGACGTGCTGCGGGTGGCCGCCTCGGCCGACCAGCTCTCCCCGCACGTGCTCGCCGAGGCCGTGGTCGCCGAGGCACGGGCCCGCGGCCTGGCCCTGTCGCTGCCGCAGGACGTGCGGGAGCAGCCCGGCCGCGGCGTCGAGGCCACCGTCGACGGCAGGCGCGTGCGCGTCGGCAAGCTCGACCCGGCACCCGGCGGCAGCTGGGCCCGCACGGCGGTCAGCCGGGCCGCGCTGGACGGTTGCGCGCTGGTGTGGGTCGAGCTCGACGGCACCCCCGTCGGTGCGGTTCTCCTGAAGGATCCGGTGCGCCCCGACGCAGGACGGACGCTGCGGCGGCTGCGGTCGGCCGGCATCGACCGGCTGGTGATGCTCACCGGCGACCGGCCCGAGCCGGCGCGGGAGGTCGGCGCGGTGCTCGGCCTGGACGAGGTGTGCGCCCAGCAGACCCCGGCGAGCAAGGTCGCCGCGGTCCGCGCCGAGCAGGACCGCGCGGTGACCGTGATGGTGGGCGACGGCCTGAACGACGCGCCGGCGCTGGCCGCGGCCACCGTGGGTGTCGCGATGGGCGCCCGGGGGTCGACGGCCTCGTCGGAGGCCGCCGACGTGGTGCTCACGACCGATCGGCTCGACCGGCTCGCCGATGCGATGGAGATCGCCCGGTACGCCCGTCGGGTCGCCGTGCAGAGCGCGGTCGCCGGGATGGGCCTGTCGCTGGCCGCCATGGTCCTGGCCGCGGTCGGGCTGCTGCCGCCGACGGTCGGTGCGCTGCTGCAGGAGGGCATCGACGTGGCGGTGATCCTGAACGCCCTCCGCGCCCTCCGCGGCGGCCGGGTCGGCGGACGCCCGGTACCGCTCCCGACGCAGACGCTGCTGCGCCGCTTCGGCGCCGAGCACGACGACCTCCGCCAGGCGCTGCCGCTGGTGCGGGCAGCCGCCGATGCACTGGTCGTGGACCCCACGCCGCAGGCCGTCGAGGCGCTCCACCGCGCGCGGACGGCGCTGGTCGAGCGGCTGGTGCCGCACGAGGAGGCGGAGGAGGCCGAGCTCTACCCCGCGCTGGCCCGGACGCTGGGCGGTGGCGAGGCGGTCGCCCCCATGAGCCGCGCTCACGCGGAGATCGGCCGGCTCACCCGCCGGCTGCAGGTCCACCTCGACGCCCTCGACGCGGGCGCCGATCTCGATCCTGGACGACGGCAGGACCTGCTGGCCTGCCTGTACGGGCTGCACGCCCTCCTGCTGCTGCACTACCTGCAGGAGGAGGAGAGCTACTTCGCGCTCGCCGAGGAGTAACCGGGGCTGGTCGTCGTCCCCGGGAGCGGGTGCCGAGCACCCCGCGACGCGGCACGTGTCGACGTCGCCGCCGCAGCGGCATCACCCCGGTCGGCTCCGCCCTGCCTCATGGCCCGGGATCCAGGCCGACCGGTCAGCGGGTCCCCGTCGGGTCACGCCCGGGAGCGCCGAGCGCCGCGAGCCGCTGCCGGTACTCCTCGATCGTGATCTCGCCGCGGGCCAGGCGCTCGGCGAGCACGTCCTGCGGCGCGCGGGCCGCCGGAGGCGGGTAGCGCTGCTCCCGGCCGGCCCTGGCCAGGAGCACGATGACGGCGACGATCATCGCGAGCAGCACCAGGACGACGACCGTCATCACGAGCCAGCCCCAACCGCTCATGTGGTCCCACCCGTACCAGCCCATCGCCGGAGTCCGCTCCTCGACCGGGACGCACGGACCTGCGCCCGGTCCGAGCGTGCACCGCGGTGCCCGCGCCCTGCGCGAGGCGAAGGTCCCGCAGGCCGGACCCGTTCGGCCCGGCACCAGGCGCCGCGACCAGTAACGCGGCGCTCGGGCGGGCAGCCGGCGCCGTCGACGAGCACCCACGGGGTGCCGGGCAGGCCGTCCTGCCGGTCTGCCGGTCGGTGCCCCGCGGTCGGGGCACTGCCGCGGTCAGCTGCTGCGCCGCCGCGAGGCGAGCGCCAGCGCGAGGGCGGCGGCACCCACGACCAGGCCGAGGCCACCGATGACGAGGGCGGCCACGGCCAGCCCGGAGCCGTCGGCCGCCTCGTCGGCGGCCGTGGCGTCGGCGGCCGTGGCGTCGGACGCGGCCCCGGTGGCGGTGCCGTCGGCCTCCGCGGGGGCGTCCGCAGCGGGGGCGCTCCCGTGCGCGGCGTCGCTCCCCCCGGTCAGCGACAGCACGGGCGCCGGGCTCTCCGGCTCGTCCTGGCCCTCGACGGTCGGCTCGATCCAGGCCTGCTCCACCCCGTCGTCGTAGGTCTGGATCGCCGGGAAGGAGATCTCGTCCACCTCCGGGATGGGGCCGGCGCTGATGGCGAAGGTCTGGTACTGGCCGGGGGCGATGCCGGCGCCCGGGTCGGCGACCCAGGTGATCTCCGTGACCGCCTCGGCCACCTCGCTGCCGTGCACCTCGACCGGCGGGTCGACCGGGCCGGTGCTGGTGGTCGCGGTCCAGCCGGGCACCGGCTTCACGCTCACCGACGCGAGCGGGGTCTCGGCGGGGATCTGCACCCGCAGCGAGACGGTGGAGGCGGTGTCGCTCTCGTTCGGCACCCGGAAGGTGAGCTCGCCGAACCCGCCCGGCGCCGCATCGCTGGAGGTCACCCGGACGTGCGCCGAGGCCGCGCCGGCACCGGCGAGGACCACCACCGTGGCCAGGGACGACGCGACGAGCGCGCGGAGGGGGCGGACGGGCACGGCAGGCTCCTTCGTCGACCGCCGGCGCGGCAGGCTGCCGGACCCGTGCGGTGGTCCAGTAGTCGCCCGCACGGCACCCGCGGTTCCCGGTGCACCGCGGAAGTGACGGCGGTCACCGCAGGGGGGCGCGCCGTCCGCTTGACGCACGACCCGGAGTTGCGCCGAGATGCCCTGGTCAGCGCCCTGGACGAGCCCCTGACCAGGGCTTGAGGCAAGCCTTCTCTTGCTGGCGGGGGCGCGGCGGAGGTGCCAACCTGACCGCATGACCTCTCTCCAGGAACTACCCCAGGTCGAGGACTGCTCGGTGAGCAGCTGCTCCTACAACGCGAACTCGGGCTGCCACGCGGGGGCCATCACCATCGGCGGCGACCACGCCCACTGCGGCACCTTCGTCGAGATCTCCTTCCGGGGTGGGCTCGACCGGACCGGTCTCGTCGGCGCCTGCCACCGCTCGGACTGCCGGCACAACGACAAGCTCGAGTGCACCGCCCCGGGCGTGCGCGTGGGCGCCGGCGCCGACGCGGCCGACTGCCTGACCTACGAGGCCCGCTGACCCGGTAGCAGGTCCGGCCCGCCGAGCGGCTCGACGGCCAGGTTCCCGGCTCCGTCGGCACGCAGCGCCCCGTCGGCGATCGACAGGGCGGCCACCGGGTCGGCGTCGTCGACGAGGACGGCACGGCCCGGGGCGGCCATCCCGCGCACCGCGGTGAGGACCACCCGCCGGTCCGCGCCGGCCAACCCCTCGGTCACCCGCTCGACGAGCACGATCGAGGCCGCACCCCGGCCGGCGTCGCGGACAGCGGCCAGCCGATCGGCGAGCTCGTCGGTCGGCGCGGCCGTGAGCCGCACGACGGGCAGCGCCGCCTGCCCGGAGGCGCAGCGCCCGGTGCTCTCGTCGAGCGCCTGCATCACGTCGCGGCGCGCGGCGTCCGGACCCAGCAGCACCGTCACGTCGCCCAGCGGCAACCGCAGCCCCATGCGAGCTCCCTCTCCTCGGGTAAGGCGAGGCTAACCTGCGGCGCGCAGGGCGTCGAGGGGGTCGCCGTCACACCACGCGGGCGGCCCACCGGAGCGGGCGGTCGCCCGGCTCGGGGTGCAGCAGCGCCGCCAGCGTCTCCACGCCGTCGACCAGCCGCGGCCCCGGGCGGACCACGACCGCATCGCCGTCGACGGCCCACACCGGCCGTCCCGGGAGGGCGGCGGCGACGACGGCCGCCTGCTCCACCGCACCGTCGAGGCCGAAGCCGCACGGCGCGACCACGACCACGTCGGGGTCGGCCGCGGCGAAGGTGTCCCACCCGACCGGCAGCGACCGCTCCCCGGGCCGGCACGCCACCGGCTCGCCGCCCGCGGCAGCCACCAGGTCGGGCACCCAGTGGCCGGCCGGGAAAGGCGGGTCGACCCACTCCACGACCGCCACCCGGGGACGGGGGCGCCCGCCGACACGGGCGGCGACCGCGGCGAGCCGGGCACGGAGCGCGGCCACGACCTCCTCGGCACGCCGCGAGGCGCCGGTGCGCTCGCCGACGACGGTGATCGTCGCGAGCACCTCCTCCAGTGTGTGCGGGTCGAGCGTCACGACCTCGGCGCGGCAGCCCAGGTGGGCCAGCGCGTCGCCGACGTGCCCGGCCGGGAGGGCGCAGACGCGGCACAGGTCCTGGGTCAGGACGACGTCCGGGGCGAGGTCGGCGAGCGCACCGGCGTGCAAGGTGTAGAGGTCCTCCCCCGCCGCCAGGCGACGGCGGACGGCGGCGTCGATCTCGCCGGGGCTCAGGCCGGCGGTGTCCAACCCGCCGACGACCACCGCCTTCTCGGTCCGCGCCGACGCCGGTTCGTCGCACTCGAAGGTGACCCCGACCAGCGACGACTCCAGATCGAGGGCGTAGACGATCTCCGTCGCCGACGGCAGCAGCGAGACGATCCGCACCCGCTCACCGTACGGGCGGGCAAGCGACGCGGACGGGGCGTGACCAACGCCTCAGCGCTCGACCCTCACGTGAGGGACGAGTTCCCGGCAGACTGCTCCTGACACCGGCGACGCTGCTGCCGGCGCGGGCACCGGCACCAACCGGCGTCACCGCCGACCGGCGCGCGACCGCCGCGGTGCACCGGCGCACCGCTCCCCCGGCACCACCCGGTGCTGCCCGCCTGCGCCCGCGACGGCGCACCCGAACGAGACGGATCCATGTCCTCAGCCACCGCTGCCCCGCCCGCGCCCCGCTTCCGCCGACCGGCGTGGCTCTCCCCCGGCACCGCCCGCACCGAGGTCCTCGCCGGCCTCGTCGTCGCCCTCGCGCTCATCCCCGAGGCGATCAGCTTCTCCATCCTGGCCGGCGTCGACCCGCGGGTGGGCCTGTTCTCCTCGTTCGTGATGGCCGTGGTCATCGCCTTCACCGGCGGCCGCCCGGCGATGATCACCGCTGCCACCGGCGCGATCGCCCTGGTCGTCGCCCCGCTGGCCCTCGAGCACGGCGTCGAGTACCTGTTCGCCGCCGTCGTCCTCGGCGGGGTCTTCCAGGTGCTGCTGGCCGCGGCCGGAGTCGCCCGGCTGATGCGGTTCATCCCGCGCAGCGTCATGGTCGGCTTCGTCAACGCGCTCGCGATCCTGATCTTCACCGCGCAGTTGCCGCACCTGGTCGACGTGCCGTGGCTGGTCTACCCGCTGGTCGCCGCCGGACTCGCCATGATCTTCCTGCTGCCCCGGCTGACCGCCGTCGTCCCCTCGCCGCTCATCTCCATCGTGGTGCTCACCGGGCTCACCGTCGCCGCCGGCTGGTCGCTCCCGGACGTGGGTGACCAGGGCGAGCTGCCCGACAGCCTTCCGTTCCTCGGCATCCCTGCCGTCCCGTTCACCTGGGAGACGCTGACCATCATCGCGCCCTTCGCGCTGGGCGTGGCGCTGGTGGGGCTCATGGAGTCGCTGATGACGGCCAAGCTCGTCGACGACCTCACCGACACCCCCTCGGACAAGACCCGCGAGAGCTGGGGCCAGGGCGTGGCCAACGTCGCCTCCGGCCTCTTCGGCGGGATGGGCGGCTGCGCGATGATCGGCCAGACGATGATCAACGTGAAGTCCGGCGCCCGCACCCGGCTGTCGACCTTCCTCTCCGGCGTCTTCCTGCTGGTCCTCGTCGTCGCGCTCGGCGACGTCGTCGCGATCATCCCGATGGCCGCCCTGGTCGCCGTGATGATCTTCGTGTCGATCGCCACCTTCGACTGGCACAGCCTGCGCACGATCCACCGCATGCCCCGCAGCGAGACCACGGTCATGCTGGTGACCGTCGCCGGCACCCTGATCACCCACAACCTGGCCATCGGCGTCGGCGTCGGCGTGCTCACCGCCTGCGTGCTGTTCGCCCGCCGGGTGGCCCACCTGGTCGAGGTCACCAGCGTCCTCGACCCCGACGGCGGCACCCGCGTCTACTCGGTCACCGGCGCCCTGTTCTTCGCCTCCAGCAACGACCTGGTCTCCCAGTTCGACTACAACGGCGATCCGGAGGACGTCGTGGTGGACCTGACCGACGCCCACGTCTGGGACGCCTCGACCGTCGCCGTCCTCGACGCCATCACGCACAAGTACGAGACGCGTGGCAAGACGGTGCGGTTCGTCGGGCTCACCGGCCACTCCGCCGACCGGTTCGAGCGGCACACCGGCCGGCTCGCCGGGGCACACTGATGCAGGTGACGCGCGGGGGGCTGCTCCAGATCGGCCAGGTCGCCGAGCGCACCGGCCTGAGCCTGCGCACCATCCGCTGGTACGAGGAGGAGGGCCTCGTCGTCCCCACCTCGCGCACCGACGGCGGCTTCCGGCTCTACAGCGACGCCGACGTCGCCCGCCTCGAGGTGATCAAGCGGATGAAGCCGCTGGGCTTCGCCCTGGAGGAGATGCGCGAGCTGCTCGGCCTGCTCGCCGACCTCGACTCCGGCACCGGCGACCGGGCGCAGCTGCTCGACCGGCTGCGGATGTTCCACGAGGCGGCCACCGCCCGGGTCACCGCGCTCCGCGAGCAGCTCGCCGTCGCGGAGGGCTTCGCCGACGGCCTCGCCGGCCAGCTGGACGCCCGGGGCTGACCGCGTCCGCCGTGGCGGCCGCCCCCCGGCCGGCCGCCACGGTGGTCACACCCTGGTGTTGCGCTTGGTCCACCCCCAGGCGGCGGTGGCCAGGAAGAGCACCACACCGATGACGAGGAGCCAGAACAGCCCCTCGACGACCGCTCCCACCACGGCGAGCACCAGCCACACGACCAGCAGCAGCCCGATCAACCCGAGCACGGGGCCTCCTCCCGCTCGGCGTGCGCGACGCCCGGCGTCCCGCACGCACGTCCGACGTTCCGGTGAAGGGGTTCGCCTACCCGATCCGCGGCGACACCATGCGGGGCGACCGCACACGTGGCCCCCCGAGGCGCGAGGATGGCGGCGTGCGGGCAGCGGAGGGAGGTGACGGCATGACCGGACCGGCGCCGTCCCCCCTCGGTGACCCGGCGGTCGCACGGCCGCTCCGCTCCCCGGGGGCGGCGGTGGGTGCGCACCCCGCCACACCCCCGCCGGCGGCCGGCCGCACCGGGTTCCTGCAGCGGGAGGCGACGATCGCGGGGCGGGCCCTGGTGATCGGTCTGGCCGGGGTCGGCCTGATCTGGCTGGTGCTCCAGGTCCAGTTCGTCGCCGCCGCCGCCATGCTCGGCATCGCCCAGGTCGCGATGCTGTGGCCGATCGCCAGCTGGCTGCGGCGGCACGGCGTACCCGCCGTCCTCGCGGCGATCCTCTGCGTCGTCGGCTACCTGGCCTTCTTCGTGAGCGTGCTGACCTTCCTGGTCCTCCAGCTCATCGAGGCCTGGCCCGGCCTGATCGATGCAGGCGTGGACGCGGTGAACACCGTGACCGCGTGGGCGCAGGCGCGGACCGAGGACATGAACAACGCGGGGCTGGAGCAGGTGCTCACGCAGCTGGAGTCCTCCGTGGGCTCGGCGGCCTCCGGGCTCGGAGGCGCGGCCGCCCAAGGGCTGAACGCGGTCGGCAACATCACCACGGTCCTGCTCATCGCGCTCTTCTTCACCCTCTTCGCCCTCACCAGCGGTGACCGGCTGTGGCGGCAGTTCGTCCGTGCGCTGCCGGTCGAGTACCGGTCGCCGACCGACGCCGCCTTCCGCGCCGGCTTGCGCACGGCGGGGGCGTGGTTCTACGCCTCGACCGCCACCGGCCTGGTCGACGGCGTGCTCATCGGCCTCGGGCTGTGGCTGCTCGACGTCCCGCTCGCCCTCCCCCTGGGCGCGCTGACGTTCCTGCTCGCCTACGTCCCGCTCGTCGGCGCGACGCTCGCGGGCGCCCTGGCGGTGGCGGTCGCCGGGGTGACCAACGGCCTGGCGACGGCCCTGTGGGCGCTGCTCATCGTCGTGGTGGTGCAGCAGATCGAGGGGAACGTGCTCGCCCCGCTGCTGCTGTCGCGGGCGATCAACTTCCACCCGCTGGTCGTGCTGCTGCTGACCACGGGAGCGGCGTCCGCCTTCGGCCTGCTCGGCCTCTTCGTCGCGGTGCCGGTCGCCGGGGTGCTCGCCGCCGCCGTGCAGGGGTGGCGGCGGCAGGTCGGCCGGCAGGCGGCGGCACCCGGCGACGCGGAGACGGCGGCCGGCGAGCCGGCCGGGCACCCGGACGACGGGGACCGGGCCGGCACCGCCGGACACGCGCACGCGCAGCCCGCAGCGCCGGCGTCCTGACGCGGACGGGGCGGAGGGCCGCTCGACCTGCCGGCCGGCGCGATCACCGCTAGCGTTCGGCCGATCAGCGTCTCCACCGGAGGTGGGCCGTGCCCGAATCCATCCTGGTAGGCCTGGACGGGAGCGAGGCGAGCGGTCGCGCCGCGGATGCGGCGGCCGACGCCGCCCGCCGCCACGGGTTGCGCCTGGTGCTCGCGTGCGTCGTCCCGTGGTCGCCCTACTCGTTCACCACCGCGGAGGAGAACGAGCGCCGGCCCGTCGAGAAGGAGCGCGAGGCCGCGTCGGCCCGCGAGCGCGTCCTGGACCCGGTGGTCGCCCGGCTCTCCGAACCCGGTGACCTCGTGATCGAGGGGGTGGTCCGGCACGGGCATCCCGCCGAGACGCTGGTACGGCTGGCCCGCGAGCACGACGCCGCCTGGATCACCGTCGGCAGGATCGGGCAGAGCCGGGTGCGCACCCTGCTGTTCGGCTCGACGCCCACCAGCCTCATCCAGCTCTCCCCCGTCCCCGTCCTGGTGGTGCCGTGATGACCTCCCCCTCCGGCTCCCTGCTGGCCGCCACGTTCGACGAGCGGGTCGACGGCTTCTTCGCGCCCGTGTCGGACGTCATCACCACGATCGTCTTCTTCGCCGTCCCGCTGGACTTCATCGACGAGGGCGTGGAACTGCCGCTCATCGTCGTCTGGCTGGTCATCGCCGGCCTGTTCTTCACGATCTACCTGCGCGGCTTCCAGTTCCGCGCCTTCCGGCACGCCATCCAGCTGATCCGCGGCCGTTACGACGACCCACGGGACGCCGGCGAGGTCACCCACTTCCAGGCCCTGGCGACGGCGGTGTCGGGCACCGTCGGCCTCGGCAACATCGCCGGGGTGGCGGTGGCGATCTCGCTGGGCGGGCCGGGCGCCACGCTCTGGATGATCATCGCGGGCCTGCTCGGCATGTGCACCAAGGGCGTCGAGTGCACGCTCGGGGTCAAGTACCGCAACGTCTACCCCGACGGCCGGGTCTCCGGCGGACCGATGTACTACCTGACCAAGGGGCTCCGCGAGAGGAGCCCGCGACTGGGCACCTTCGGCAAGGTGCTCGCCGTCCTGTTCTGCATCTTCACCCTGGGCGGGGCGGTCGGTGGCGGCAACATGTTCCAGGCGAACCAGGCGTTCAGCCAGGCGCAGTCGGTCACCGGCGGGGCCGACGGGCCGCTCGGCGGGGGCGGCGCCGGCGCGATCTTCGGCCTGGTCCTCGCACTGCTGGTCGGCGCGGTCATCATCGGCGGCATCCGCAGCATCGCCCGGGTCACCGACAAGCTCGTCCCGTTCATGGCGGTCTTCTACGTCATCGCCTGCCTCACCGTGCTGTTCGCCAACCTGACGGCCATCCCGGACGCGCTCTGGGCCATCGTCTCCCAGGCGTTCAGCCCCGAGGCCGGTTACGGCGGCATCGTCGGGGTGCTGATCCAGGGCTTCCGGCGGGCGGCGTTCAGCAACGAGGCGGGTCTGGGCTCCGCGGCGATCGCGCACTCGGCGGTCAAGACCGAGCACCCCGCCACCGAGGGGCACGTCGCCGTCCTGGAGCCGTTCATCGACACCGTCGTCATCTGCACGATGACCGCGCTGGCCATCGTCATCACCGGCACCTACCTCGACGAGGCGAGCGACCCGGGGGTGCAGACGACGTCGGCGGCCTTCGAGAGCGTCGTCGGCTGGTTCCCGATCGTGCTGGCGGTCGCGGTGATCCTGTTCGCCTACTCGACGATGCTGGCCTGGAGCTACTACGGCCTGAAGGCCGCGACCTACCTGTTCGGCGAGTCGATGGTCGTCGACCGGACGTGGAAGCTGGTCTTCTGCCTCTTCGTCGTCATCGGTGCCTCGTCGACGCTGGACGCGGTGATCGGCTTCTCCGACAGCATGATCTTCCTGATGTCGCTGCCGAACATCATCGGCCTGTACCTCCTGGCCCGGGTGGTGAAGCGGGAGATCACCGGCTACCGCGCCCGGATCGACAGCGGCGAGATCCTGCCGGTCGCCGAGCGGACCTGACCCGCCACCCGCGGCGCGACGTCGGCGCTCTCGGGCTGCAGGGGAGCGCTTGGGCCCGAGATCGCCGATGTCGGTGCCGGCCGGCGCGGGCGGTCGCCGGTCGGGGCCCGCGTCACTCCTGCCCGCGTCGGGGGCGCACCGGAGGGAAGGGCGCGTGCACGTCGAAGTGGACCCCGACCATGCGGATGGTGAAGCACAGCGCGGCGGCGCCGATCGAGGCGGCCGGCCCGTGGGCGCCGAGCAGGTCGGCCAGCACCACCGCCGTCGCCCCGAGCAGCGCCGGGACGGCGTAGAGGCCGCTCGTGAGCACCGAGGGCACCTGCCGGATGAGCACGTCCCGCAGGGTGCCGCCGCCGACGCCGGTGATCGTGCCGACGATCACCGCCTGCGCCGGGCCGAAGCCCAGGTCGAGCGCCTTGAGGGCGCCGGTGACGGCGAAGAGGCCCAGCCCCGCGGCGTCGAGGACGTTGATCGCCCCGTTCAGCCGCTCCAGGTGGGGACCGGCGACGAAGGCGATCAGCCCGCCGCCGGCGGCCACGGCGAGGTAGCGCCAGTCGACGAAGGTCGCCGGGGGCAGGGCGTCCAGGAAGACGTCGCGGATGGTGCCGCCCCCGAGCGCGGTGATCATGCCGAGGGTGACCACGCCGACGATGTCGAGCCGGGTGGTGCGCAGCGCGGTCAGCGCGCCGTTGAGCGCGAACGCGAACGTCCCGACGAGGTCCAGCACCAGCAGGGCCGTCGTGGCCATCGATCCGCGCCCCCCGGTGCAGCACTCGGTGTGCGCTCAGCTTCCCAGGTGGCTCCCGCGGGCGGTGAAGGCCGCCACGATCGACTGCCAGTGCTCCACGTGCGGGCCGCTGCGCGGGGCGTCGGGCTGCAGCGCGTAGGTGAGCGCCTGGCCGCGCATCGAGGTGAGCAGCACCTGGTACACCGCCTCGGCGTCCGGGTGCCGCGCCACCTGATCGCCGAACACCTCCATCGCCAGCGTGCGCAGCTGCGCCCCGAGGCGGCGCTCGTGCGGCAGCAGCGCGGCCCGCAGCTCCGGATCGGTCCGGGCGGCGCCCCACAGCTCCATGGCCGCCACGAACAGCTCGCCGTGGAACCGTTCCCAGATCAGCTCGACGCCGAGCCGCACCCGGGTGGCCGCGTCCGCCGGGAGGTCGGCCGCGGCCTGGCGCACGCTCGCGCTGAACTCCTCGTAGAGGTGGTCGACGGCGGCCAGCACGAGGTCGGCCTTGGTCGTGAACTGGTGGGTCAGCGCGCCGCGGGAGACGCCCGCCCGGCGCTGCACCTCCTGGGTCGTGGTGCGCGCGTAGCCGAGCTCGACCAGCGCCTCCACGGTGGCGCGCACCAGTGCCTCGCGGGTGCTGGCGCGCCGCTCGGCCTGCGTGCGGCGCGCGGTCGGGGCAGCGGTCATCTCGTCGTCCGGGTCGTGGAGAGGGCGGGAGCGGGACGCCGCGCGCCGGCGGCGCCCCGCTCCCCCGCCGGAGTGCTCAGACCGCCGCGGCAGCGCGCAGGCTGCCGGCCGGCACGGCGCGCTCCAGCAGGATCGCCGGCGGCCGGAACCGCTCGCCGTAGCGGTCGGCCAGCTCGTCGGCCCGGGCGACGAAGCCCGCCACCCCACCGGCGTACTGGTCGACGTACTGCAGGACGCCGCCGTAGAGGGGCGGGAAGCCGATCCCCATGATGGAGCCGATGTTCGCGTCCTCGACGCTGCGCAGCACCTGCTCCTCCAGGCAGCGCGCGGTCTCGACGGCCATGGCGAACAGCAGCCGCTCCTGCGCGTCGTGGAACGGCACGGCGTCCGAGGTCGGGAAGAGCTCCGCCAGCCCCGGCCAGACCCGCTTCTCGGGCTGCCAGTCGAAGAAGCCCTTCCCGGCGGACTTGCCGGTGCGGCCGTGCTCGACCATCGCCCGCAGCACCGCCACGCCCGGGTGGTCGTCCGCGGCGCCGGCCCTGGCTGCCTCGTCGCGGATCTTCAGCGGCAGGGTGAGCGTCACCTCGTCGAGCAGCGTGAGCGGCCCGGCCGGGAAGCCCGCCTGCAGCGCGGCCCGCTCCACGCTCATCGGCGCCAGCCCCTCGGCCAGCAGCGCGGCGCCCTCCATCACCAGCGTGCCGAACACCCGGCTGGTGAAGAAGCCGCGGCTGTCGGAGACCACGATGGGGGTCTTGCCGATCTGCCGGACGACGTCGTAGGCGCGGGCGAGCGCGGCGTCCGACGTCCGCTCCCCCACGATCAGCTCGACCAGCGGCATCCTGTCCACCGGCGAGAAGAAGTGCATGCCCACGACGTCGGCCTGCCGCTGCACCCCCTCGGCCAGGCCCGTGATCGGCAGCGTGCTCGTGTTGGAGGCCAGCAGGGCACCCGGCGCCGCGTTCGCCTCGGCCTCGCTGAGCACCCGGTGCTTGAGCGCGGTGTCCTCGAACACCGCCTCGACCACGACGTCGCAGCCGGCGAGGTCGGCGGCGTCGCCGGTCGGCGTGATGCGGGCGAGGAAGGCGTCGGCCTTCTCCTGGGTCAGCCGCCCGCGCGCGACCTGCTTGCCGACCAGCACCGCGACGTGGGCCTTGCCCTTCTCGGCCGCCTCGGTGCTCACGTCCTTGAGCACGACGTCGACGCCGACCTTGGCGAACGCGTGCGCGATGCCCGCGCCCATCATCCCGGCGCCGAGCACGCCCACCTTGCCGGCCGCGAACCGCTCCTCGACCGCCGGCCGCGACCCGCCGCCGTTGATCCGGTTCAGGTCGAACCACAGCGCCTGGATCATGTTGGTCGAGATCTGGCCGACCACCAGGTCGACGAAGTACCGGCCCTCGACGGTGAACGCGGTGTCGACGTCCACCTGCAGGCTCTCCACCGCGGCGGAGAGGACCGCGTACGGCGCCGGGTAGGGCGCGCCCTTGAGCTGCTTGGTCAGGTTCGCCGGGAACGCCGGGAGGTTCGCCGCCAGCGACGGCGACGACGGCGTGCCGCCGGGCACCTTGTAGCCCCTGGCGTCCCACGGCTGGGCGGCCTCGGGGTTCGCCAGCACCCACTGCTTCGCCTTGGCCAGCAGCTCCTCGCGGTCGGCCGCGAGCTCGTGCACCAGCCCCAGCCCCACCGCCTTCGACGGGCGGAGCTGCTGGCCCTGCAGCAGCAGCTCGAGCAGCGCCGTCGTCAGGCCGAGGAGCCGCACGGAGCGGACGACCCCGCCGCCGCCGGGCAGCAGCCCCAAGGTCACCTCGGGGAAGCCGAGCCTGACCTCCGGGTCGTCGAGGACGACGCGGTGGTGGCAGGCCAGGGCGATCTCCAGGCCGCCGCCGAGGGCGGCGCCGTTGACCGCGGCGGCGACCGGGAGGCCGAGGGTCTCCAGCCGGCGCAGCTGGCTCTTCACCAGCGTCACCTGGGCCAGGACCTGGTCACGGGTCTCCGGCGTGGCCTGGATCAGGCTGCCGAGGTTGCCGCCCGCGAAGAAGGTCTTCTTCGCACTGGTCAGGACGACCCCGCGCACGGACTCCTTCTCGCGCTCCAGCCGGTCGACGGTCTCGCCCATCGACCGCACGTACGCGTCGTTCATGGTGTTCGCCGACGACGAGGGGTCGTCGAGGGTGAGGACGACGACGCCGTCGGCGTCCTGCTCCCAGCGGATGGTGCTCTCGCTCATCAGAAGACTCCTCAGACTCGCTCGACGACGGTGGCGATGCCCATCCCGCCGCCGACGCACAGGGTGGCCAGGCCGCGGCGCAGGTCGCGCCGCTCGAGCTCGTCGACGAGCGAGCCCAGGATCATCGCGCCGGTGGCGCCCAGCGGGTGCCCCATCGAGATGGCTCCGCCGTTGACGTTGACCTGCTCGTGGTCGAAGCCGGTGTCGGCCATGAACCGCAGGACGACGGCGGCGAACGCCTCGTTCATCTCGACCAGGTCGATGTCGTCGACGGTGAGCCCGGCCTTGGCCAGCGCCTTGTGCGTGGCCGGCGCCGGGCCGGTCAGCATGATCACCGGGTCGGAGCCGGAGACGGCGGTGCTCACGATCCGCGCCCGCGGGGTGAGCCCGTTGCGGCTGCCCGCCTCCTCGGTGCCGACGACGACGAGCGCGGCGCCGTCGACGATGCCGCTGGAGTTGCCGGCGGTGTGCACGTGGTCGATCCGCTCGACCCAGTGGTACCTGTCCAGCGCCACGGCGTCGAAGCCCCCCATGTCGCCGATGCCGGCGAACGCCGAGGGCAGCCCGGCCAGCGACTCGACCGTGGTGCCCGGGCGGACCAGCTCGTCGGTGTCGAGGACGACGGTGCCGTTCATGTCGGTCACCGGGACGACGGAGCGCTCGAAGTACCCGTTGGACCAGGCCTTGGCGGCGCGGGCGTGCGACTCGGCGGCGTAGGCGTCGACGTCTTCCCGGGTCCAGCCGGCCAGGGTGGCGATCAGGTCGGCGCCGATGCCCTGCGGGACGAAGCCGGTGCGGGCGGCGGTCTCGGGGTCCATCGGCCACGCGCCGCCGTCGGAGCCCATCGGCACGCGGGACATCGACTCGACGCCGCCGGCGAGCACCAGGTCCTCGAAGCCGGAGCGCACCTTCTGCGCCGCGAGGTTGACCGCCTCCAGGCCGCTGGCGCAGAACCGGTCGATCTGCACGCCGGCCACGGTCTCGGGCAGGCCGGCGGCCAGCGCCGCCGTCCGGGCGATGACCGCGCCCTGCTCGCCGACCGGCGAGACGACGCCGAGGACGATGTCGTCGACCAGCCCCGGGTCCAGGCCGGGGTTGCGCCGGCGGACCTCGTCGATCAGGCCGGTGGTCAGGCTGATCGGCTTGACCGAGTGCAGCCCGCCGGTCTTCTTGCCCTTGCCGCGCGGGGTGCGCACGGCGTCGTAGATGAACGCCTCGGTGCTCATGCGGGTCCTCTCGTCGTGAGGGGTGAGGGGCGAGGGGGTGGGGCGGAATGTGCACATTTCGCCGGGAGGGTCAGACGCCGAGGGAGCGGCCGACGATCTCCTTCATGATCTCGGTCGTCCCGCCGTAGATGGTCTGGATGCGCGAGTCGAGGAAGGCCTTCGCGACCGGGTACTCGAGCATGTAGCCGTAGCCGCCGTGCAGCTGCAGGCACCGGTCGACGACGCGCTTCTGCAGCTCCGTCGTCCACCACTTGGCCATCGCCGCGTCCTCGGCGGTGAACCGGCCGGCGTTGTGCTCGAGGATCGCCTTCTCCAGGTACGTCTCGGCGATGGAGACCTCGGTGTGCATCTCGGCGAGCTCGAACCGGGTGTTCTGGAACTTCCCGATCGGCTTGCCGAAGGCCGTGCGCTCCTTGCAGTACCGGACGGTCAGGTCCAGCACGATGCGGGCCGAGGCGACGGCCCCGGCGGCGATGGAGAGGCGCTCCTGCGGCAGGTTCTCCATGAGGTGGAAGAAGCCGTGCCCCTCGGTGCCGAGGAGGTTGGCCGCGGGGACCCGCACGTCCTCGAAGAACAACTCGGCGGTGTCCTGCGCCTTGAGCCCGATCTTGTCCAGGTTGCGGCCGCGCTCGAACCCCGGCATGCCGCGCTCGACGACGAGCAGCGAGAAGCCCCGGGCGCCGGCCTCCGGGTCGGTGCGGGCGACGACGATGACCAGGTCGGCGTTGATCCCGTTGGTGATGAAGGTCTTCGACCCGTTGAGCACCCACTCGTCGCCGTCGCGGCGGGCCGTCGTCCGCAGGCCCTGCAGGTCCGACCCCGCGCCCGGCTCGGTCATGGCGATGGCGGTGATGATCTCGCCGCTCACCAGCCCGGGCAGCCAGCGCCGTTTCTGCTCCTCGGTGGTGAGCCCGATCAGGTAGGGCGCGACGACGTCGTTCTGCAGCGTGAACCCCAGGCCGGACGCCCCCGCCCGGCTGACCTCGGCCGAGAGGATCGCGTTGTAGCGGAAGTCCTTGACCCCGCCGCCGCCGTACTCCTCCGGCACGTCCATGCCCAGCAGGCCCTGCTCGCCGGCCCGGAGCCAGACGGCGCGGTCGACGACGCCGGCCTCCTCCCACTCGTCGTGGTGCGGCGTCACCTCCTTGGCCAGGAAGTCCCGCAGCATCGCGCGGAACGACTCGTGCTCGGCCTCGTAGAGCGCTGACTGCACACCGACCTCCGGGAAAGCGCTGGTCCCCCGGCGGCCACCGCGCCGGGAACCCGAACATACAGACCGATCGTTCTGTATCTTCGCGAGCCACGTCACACCGTCGTGTCGTCACCCCGAGGAGCCCACCCGTGCAGGAGTACTCCAGCCCCTCCGCTTTCGAGATCCCGCCGACCGCCGCGCTGCCCGATGCGGTGACCACCCACGCGCGGGAGAACCCCGACCGGGTGGCGCTGAGCCGCAACGCCGGCGGCGCCTGGGTGCCGGTCACCAGCCGCGAGTTCGCCGAGCAGGTCGCCGCCCTCGCCCGCGGCATGATCGCCGCCGGGGTGGGTCCGGGCGACCGGGTCGGCATCCTCGGCCGCACGAGCTACGAGTGGACCCTGGCCGACTACGCCGTCTGGACCGCCGGGGCGGTCGGCGTCCCGATCTACGAGACCTCGTCGGCCGAGCAGGCCCAGTGGATCCTGTCGGACTCGGGCGCGGTCGCCGTCGTCGTCGAGACCGCCGCCCACCGGGCGCTGGTCGAGTCGGTGCGCGCCGACCTGCCCGGCCTGCGCGAGGTCTGGACGATCGCAGCCGGCGACCTCGACGCGGTGGCGGCGCGGGCCGGCGAGGTGCCCGAGGAGGTGCTGGCCGAGCGGCGCGCGACGCTCTCGACCGACAGCCTCGCCACGATCATCTACACCTCCGGCACGACCGGGCGCCCGAAGGGCTGCGAGCTCACCCACGGCAACCTGCTGTACGTCGCCGAGCTCGCGCCCCGCGTGATCCCGGCGATGGTGGCCGAGGGCGCCAGCTCGCTGCTGTTCCTGCCGCTGGCGCACGTCTTCGCGCGGATCATCGAGGTCGGCTGCATCCAGAACGGCGCCCGGCTGGGCCACACCGCCGACCTGACCTCGCTGCTGGCCGACCTGGGCACCTTCCGGCCGACCTTCCTCGTCGCCGTCCCGCGGGTCTTCGAGAAGGTCTACAACGGCGCCCGGCAGAAGGCGCACGCCGGCGGCAAGGGCGCGATCTTCGACCGTGCCGAGCGGGTCGCCGTCGCCTGGTCGAAGGGGCAGGACACCGGCGGCCCCCCGCTGGGGGTCAAGCTGCAGCACGCGCTGTTCGACCGGCTGGTCTACGGCAAGCTGCGCGCGGCGATGGGCGGCCAGGTGGAGTACGCGCTCTCCGGCGGTGCCCCGTTGGGCGAGCGGTTGGGCCACTTCTTCCGCGGCATCGGCGTCACCATCCTCGAGGGCTACGGCCTCACCGAGACCGCCGGGCCGAGCACCGTCAGCGGCCCGGACGCCATGAAGGTGGGCACCGTGGGCCGCCCCGCTCCCGGCTCGGCGGTCCGCATCGACGACTCCGGCGAGATCCTGGTGCGCGGGCCGCAGGTGTTCCGCGGCTACTGGCACAACCCCGAGGCGACGGCGGAGTCGATGCGCGACGGCTGGTTCCGCACCGGCGACATCGGTGTCCTCGACCCCGAGGGCTACGTGACGATCACCGGCCGCATCAAGGAGCTCATCGTCACCTCCGCCGGGAAGAACGTCTCGCCGGCGGTCCTGGAGGACAGGATCCGGGCCCACCCGCTGGTCAGCCAGTGCATCGTCGTCGGCGACAACCGGCCGTTCATCGGCGCGCTGATCACCCTGGACGCCGAGGCGCTGCCCGGGTGGCTGGAGGCCAAGGGCCGGCCCGCCGGCACACCGCTGGCCGAACTGGTCGACGACCCGGAGGTCCTCGCCGAGATCCAGGCGGCCGTCGACGCGGCGAACGGGCAGGTCTCGAAGGCGGAGTCGATCAAGTCCTTCGCCGTCCTCCCCGTCGAGTGGACCGTGGAGGGCGGGCAGCTGACCCCCTCGCTGAAGCTCAAGCGCTCGGTGGTCATGAAGGAGTTCGCCGCCGAGGTGGAGAAGATCTACGCCTCCTGAGCCGACCCCTCCCTGCGTGCCCCCGGTCCCCGCCGACCGGGGGCACGCGGCGTCGGCGGGCCGGTCCGACGGCCGGTGTCCACCGATATCGGAACAGGTGGGACCGGTGTGACGGGTGCGGCCGACACGTGCCCGTCGGTGGTGGCGCAACGGGCGGCGGGACGGAGACCCTGGGGCCCATGACGAGCGTCTACGCGTACGGCACGGCACACGCGGTCGTCATGGTCGGCTCCTTCGGCGCCGAGGGCCTCACCCCCCGGCAGATCGGCCCGGCCCACGCGACGATCGGCCGGGTGAACGGGCAGAGCCGCAAGGCGCTCTGCGGCGCCTTCGTCTCCATCGACGAGCAGCTGCCCTGGCCGCCGGAGGGCTACGACGAGACGCAGCTCTGCCCGAACTGCGCCACCCTCGCCGCCCTCTGACCTCCCGGGCACAGGAAGCTATTCCTGCGCATGGGGGGCCCGGGACGTAGGAAGAGCTTCCTATGCCCCCGCCAGCCTTCGACGCCCCCCGCCAGCCTTCGATGCCCCCCCGCCGGCCTTCAGC
>NZ_SSXC01000075.1 GCF_021699055.1 Blastococcus sp. MG754426
ACGTTCCCCCGGGAGATCCCGCCCCCGCAGTCCGGGTCAGCGTCATGTACGCCGTCCCCTCTCCCCCTCGTGCCGGCCGGTCGGCCGTCCAGCTGGTACCCGCTCGCATGCCGCTACCCGTTCACCGCATCCCGACCACGGAGGCCAGCGCCGCGGCCAGGCGCCCCGGGTCGTGCCGCGGAGCGCCGTCCGGCTCGGCGACCGGCGCCAGCAGCAGCTCGGCACCGCACCCGCGGACCGCGTCAAGCAGACCACGGCGGTCAACCACCGACTCCACGTCTGCGATCACGGTGTGCAACGCCACTCCGTCCAGATGGGCCTGCAGCACGGCCAGGTGCTCCTCCGGTGAGAAGCCGTCGGTCTCACCGGGCTGCGGTTCCAGGTTGAGCACCACCACCACCCGCGCACCGGTCGACGCCAGCGCCGCGCGGAGCCGGGGCACGAGCAGGTGCGGCAGCACAGAGGTGTACCAGGAACCGGGGCCCAACGAGACGACATCGGCCGCGGCGATGGCGTCGAGCACCGCCGGGTGCACCACCGGATCGGCGGGGGCGAGCCGGATCTCCCGGACCCGTCCCGGGGTCGCGGCGATCGCCACCTGCCCGCGGATGGTGCGCACCCGGGCGGGGTCGTCGGGGTCGGCGGTCTCCACCCGGGCCACCAGGTCGAGCGGCTCGTCGGCCATGGGCAGCACCCGGCCGGCGGCCCCGACCAGCGTGCACAGTTCGTCGAGCGCCCGGACGGTGTCCCCGCCGTACATCTCGGTCAGGCCGGTGAGGAGCAGGTTGCCGACGGGGTGACCGGCGAGCACGCCGCTGCCGCCGAAGCGGTGCTGGAACAGCGCGGCCAGGGTCTGCTCGCGCTCCGCGTCCCCGGCGAGCGCGGCCAGGGCCATGCGGAGGTCACCAGGGGGCAGCACGGGCATCTCGCGCCGGATCCGCCCCGACGACCCGCCGTCGTCGGCAACGGTGACCACCGCGGTCAGCTCCGGGGTGATCCGGCGCCACGCCGCCAGCGCCGCGGCGAGCCCGTGGCCGCCCCCGAAGGCGACCACCCGGGGCGGCTGCCCCGGGACCGTCGTCCCCCCCACTACTCGCGCCCCAGGTCGCGGTGCCGGGCCACGGCGGCGATGCCCTCGGCGTGCAGCCGGCGGGCGAACTCCTCGGCGATCGCGACGCTGCGGTGCTTGCCGCCGGTGCAGCCCACCGCGAGCGTCAGGTAGCGCTTGCCCTCGCGCCGGTAGCCGGGCAGCAGCAGCCGCAGCACCTCGGTGTAGCGGTCGAGGAAGTCACCGGCGTCCTGCTGCCCGAGGACGTAGTCGCGGACGTCGGCGTCGCGCCCGGTGTGCTCGCGCAGCTCGGGCACCCAGTGCGGGTTGGGCAGGAACCGGGCGTCCACCACGAGGTCGGCGTCCAGCGGCAGGCCGTACTTGAAACCGAAGCTCATCACCGTCGCGGTCAGCGGCGGGGTGCGGCCGTCGCGGGCGAAGGCGTTCTCCAGCGTGGCCCGCAGCTGGTGCACGTTGAGGTCGCTGGTGTCGACCCAGAGGTCGGCCTCCCCGGCGATGCCGGTCAGCAGGGCCCGCTCCTCGGTGATGCCGTCGGTGAGCGTGCCGTTGCCCTGCAGCGGGTGCTCCCGGCGGTTGGACTCGTACCGGCGGACCAGCACCTCGTCGCGGGCGTGCACGTACACCACGCGCGGCCGGTGCCCCGCCGCGGCGAGGATGCGGATGGCCTCCTGCAGGTCGCTGGAGAACGCCCGGCTGCGGACGTCGACGACGGCGGCGAACCGGCGGAGGTCGCCGCGCGCGCCCAGCTCGACCATGGGCAGGAGCAGCGCCGGCGGCAGGTTGTCCACGACGAACCAGCCGAGGTCCTCCAGCACGCGACCGGCGCTGTTCTTCCCGGCGCCCGAGAGCCCCGTGACGACGACGACCTCGAGCGGCGGCGTCTCGGTGCTCGCCGCGTCCATCGCCGGCGAGACGTCGTTCTGCGGGCCCACCGGCGCCCGGTCGGGATCCTCGACGCCCGGCGCCGCCCCGGCGCTCACGAGGCCACCCGGCCGACCTCGGCGGTGTCGCCGGAGCCGGGTCGCGGAGCACCCTGCTCGGCCGGGCCCTGGGGCGCGAGGGTGGTCTCCGCCGACTGCTCACCGCCGGGCGCGGGAGCCGGTTCGGCGACCGCCATCTGCACCGCCTCCGCCGTTCGCCGCCCGATGCCGGGCACCGCCATGAGCTCCTCCACCGTCGCGGCCCGCAGGCGCTTGAGCGATCCGAACTGCTTCATCAACGCCTTCCGTCGTGCCTCCCCGAGCCCGGGGACGTCGTCCAGCAGGGACACCAGCATGCTGGTGGACCGCTTCTGCCGGTGGTAGGTGATGGCGAACCGGTGGGCCTCGTCACGCACCCGCTGCAGCAGGTACAGCGCCTCGGAGGTGCGGGGCAGGATCACCGGGTCGCTCTCCCCCGGCAGCCACACCTCCTCCATCCGCTTGGCCAGCCCGCAGACCGCGACGTCGACGACGCCGAGCTCCTCCAGCGAGCGCGCGGCCGCGGCCACCTGCGGGGCGCCGCCGTCGACGACGAGCAGGTTGGGCGGGTAGGCGAACCGGCGCGGGCGCCCCTCCTCGGCCGCGATCCCCTGCTCGTCCCTGCGGTCCTGCTCCTCCTTGAGGTGGCGGGCGAAGCGCCGGCGGACCACCTCCGCCATCGCCGCCGTGTCGTCGGTGCCCTCGGTGACCGAGAACCGCCGGTAGTCGGACTTCTTCGCCAGCCCGTCCTCGAACACCACCATCGACGCCACCACGTTGGTGCCCTGCACGTGGCTGATGTCGATGCACTCGATGCGCAACGGCGCGTCGGGCAGCTCCAGCGCCTCCTGCAGCTCCGACAGCGCCAGCGAGCGTGCGGTGAGGTCGCTGGACCGCTTCACCCGGTGCCGGGCGAAGGCCTCCTTGGCGTTGCGCTCGACCGTCTCCATGAGGCTGCGCTTGTCGCCGCGCTGCGGCACCCGCAGCGAGACCCGGCCGCCACGCAGCTCCTCGAGCAGCTCGACGTAGACGTCGGCGTCGTCGGGCAGCTCGGGCACGAGCACCTCGCGCGGCACCGCCTCGCCGGCCTCGCCGACGCCGGCCTGCTCGTCGACCCCGCCGTAGACCTGGAGGAGGAACTGCTCCACCAGCTCGCCGGTGGTGACCTCCTCGACCTTGTCGATGATCCAGCCGCGCTGCCCGCGCACCCGCCCGCCGCGGACGTGGAACACCTGGACGGCGGCTTCCAGGTCGTCCTGCGCAAAGGCGACGACGTCGGCGTCGGTGCCGTCACCGAGGACCACCGCCTGCTTCTCCATCGCCCGCTTCAGCGCCCCGATGTCGTCGCGCAGGCGGGCGGCCCGCTCGTACTCCATCGCCGCCGCGGCCTCGCCCATCTCGCGCTCGAGCCGCTTGATCATCGACTCGGTCCTGCCGGCCATGAAGTCGCAGAAGTCGTCGACGATCCGCCGGTGCTCCTCGGCGCTCACCCGGCCCACGCAGGGGGCGGCGCACTTGCCGATGTAGCCGAGCAGGCAGGGCCGGCCGATCTGGCCGGCGCGCTTGAAGACGCCGGTGGAGCAGGTGCGCGCGGGGAAGACGCGGGTCAGCGTGTCGAGCGTCTCGCGGATGGCCCAGGCGTGGGCGTAGGGGCCGAAGTAGCGCACGCCCTTCTTCTTGGGCCCGCGCATCACCTGCAGCCGCGGGTACTCCTCGTTCAGCGTGACCGCGAGGCTGGGGTAGCTCTTGTCGTCGCGGTAGCGGACGTTGAACCGCGGGTCGAACTCCTTGATCCAGTTGTACTCGAGCTGGAGGGCCTCGACCTCGGTGCCGACGACGGTCCACTCGACGCTCGACGCCGTCGTCACCATCTGGCGGGTGCGGGGGTGCAGGCCCGCCACGTCGGCGAAGTAGCTGTTCAGCCGCTGCCGCAGGCTCTTGGCCTTGCCGACGTAGATGACCCGGCCGTTCGGGTCGCGGAACTTGTAGACGCCCGGGGACTCCGGGATGGAGCCGACCGCTGGGCGGTACGTGGACGGGTCGGCCATGCCTCCACCCTAGGTCGCGGCACCGACACGCCGTCAGCGAGCGGGACCCGTCCGCCACAACCGCCCCAACGGCCCCGGGCAGCGCCGAGCCCGGTCCGGTGGCACCGCACCGGACCGGGCTCGCGCGGGTCGGCTCAGACGACCGGGCGGGACCGCCAGGGCGTGTGGGCGACGAGGCCGGCGGTCGCCCGCTGCGCGAGGCGGACCGCCCGGCGGCCGAGCACCAGGGCCGAGACGACGGCGGCGCCGCCGGCCGTGAACGTCACGAGGCCGGACGCGCCACCGCTGACGGCCGTGAGGGACACCGCGAGCACGGCGATCAGGACGACGGTGGAGCGCACGCCGCCGCCGGTCACGGGCGAGCCGCAGTTCGACAGGTCGGGGTCGCAGTCGGGCGTCAGCGCACTCATCAGCGTCCTCCTCCGAGGGACTGCGCCACCCCGGGATCGCCCGAGGTGACGTCGGTCACACCGAGGGTACGGGCGGGAGGTCGTCCGCTCAACCCCTGCCGGTCGGACCCCCGCCCCCTGCGGGCGGACGCCCTTACGACGACGGCCCGCGCCCCTGCGAGGGCGCGGGCCGTCGTGGGGCACCGGTCGCTCAGCTGGCCTTCTTGCGAGCCCGCTTCTTCACGGGGCCGGCCGCCGCCGCTGCGATGGCCTCCTCGTCGAGCAGCGGCACCAGGTACCGGCCGGTGTGGCTCTCCGGCACCGAGGCGACGAACTCCGGCGTCCCCTCGGCGACGACCGTGCCGCCCCGGAAGCCGCCCTCGGGCCCCATGTCGATGAGCCAGTCGGCGCTCTTGATGACGTCGAGGTTGTGCTCGATGACGATGACCGAGTTGCCCTTGTCGACCAGCCCCTGCAGGACGAGCAGCAGCTTGCGGATGTCCTCGAAGTGCAGGCCGGTGGTCGGCTCGTCGAGGACGTAGATGCTGCGCCCGTTGGACCGCTTCTGCAGCTCGCTGGCGAGCTTGACGCGCTGCGCCTCGCCGCCCGACAGCGTGGTGGCGGGCTGGCCGAGCCGGACGTAGCCCAGCCCCACGTCGGTGAGCGTGCGCAGGTAGCGCGCGATCGCCGGGATGGCCGCGAAGAAGTCCGCCGCCTCCTCGATCGGCATGTCCAGGACCTCGGCGACGGTCTTGCCCTTGTAGTGCACCTCCAGGGTCTCCCGGTTGAACCGGGCGCCCTTGCACACCTCGCAGGGCACGTACACGTCGGGCAGGAAGTTCATCTCGATCTTCAGCGTGCCGTCGCCGGAGCAGGCCTCGCAGCGGCCGCCCTTGACGTTGAAGGAGAACCGCCCGGGGAGGTACCCGCGGACCTTCGCCTCCGAGGTCTGGGCGAACAGCTTGCGGACGTGGTCCCACACCCCGGTGTAGGTGGCCGGGTTCGACCGCGGCGTGCGGCCGATGGGCGACTGGTCGACGTGCACCACCTTGTCCAGGTGCTCCAGGCCGGTGACCGTGCGGTGCCGGCCCGGCACCAGCCGCGCCCGGTTCAGCTCGTTGGCCAGCACGCTGTAGAGGATGTCGTTGACCAGGCTCGACTTGCCCGAGCCCGAGACCCCCGTGACCGCCACCATGCAGCCCAGCGGGAAGGTGACGTCGACGCCGCGGAGGTTGTTCTCGCGGGCGCCCTTCACCACCAGCTCGCGCCCGGGCATCGGCTCGCGCCGCTTCTCGGGGACGACGATCTGCTTGCGCCCGGACAGGTACTGCCCGGTCAGCGACCGCTCGCTGGCCAGCAGCTCCTCGACCGTGCCGCTGACGACCACCTCGCCGCCGTGCTCGCCGGCCCCGGGACCGATGTCCACCACCCAGTCGGCGGTCTTGATCGTGTCCTCGTCGTGCTCGACGACGATGAGCGTGTTCCCCATGTCGCGCAGCCGGACGAGGGTCTCGATCAGCTTGGTGTTGTCGCGCTGGTGCAGCCCGATGGAGGGCTCGTCGAGCACGTAGAGGACGCCGACCAGCCCCGAGCCGATCTGGGTGGCCAGCCGGATCCGTTGCGCCTCCCCGCCGGCCAGCGTGGCGGCCGGCCGGTCGAGCGAGAGGTAGTCCAGGCCGACGTCGACGAGGAAGGAGAGCCGCGCCTGGATTTCGCGCAGGACGCGGTCGGCGATCGCCTTCTCCCGCTCCCCCAGCTCGAGGGCACCCAGCCACTGCGACGCCTCGCCGATGGAGAGGTTGGTGACCTCGGCGATGGACCGGCCGTTGAGCTTGACCGCGAGGATCTCCGGCTTCAGGCGGGTGCCGTGGCACACGGGGCAGGGCACGTCGCGCATGTAGCCCTCGTACTTGTCCCGCATGTACTCGCTGTCGGTGTCGTCGTGCCGGCGCTCCAGGAACGGCAGCACGCCCTCGAACGCGGCGTAGTAGCTGCGCTCGCGGCCGTACCGGTTCTTGTAGCGGACGTGCACCTGGTCGGGCGAGCCGTGCAGGACCGCCTTCTGCACCTTGGCCGGCAGCCGCTCCCACGGGTCGTCCATGGAGAAGCCGATCTGCTGCGAGAGGCCGGTGAGCAGCCGGGTGAAGTACTCGTTGCTCATCGAGCTCGACCACGGGGCGATCGCGCCCTGGTTGAGGCTCTTTCCCGGGTCGGGCACCACGAGCTCGGGGTCGACCTCCTTGCGGGTGCCGATGCCGGTGCACTCGCCGCACGCGCCGAACGGCGAGTTGAACGAGAACGACCGCGGCTCCAGCGCCTCGAAGGAGAGGCCGTCGTCGACGCAGGCCAGGTGCTCGGAGAAGGTGCGCTCGCGCTCCGGGTCGCCCTCGGGGAGGTCGACGAAGTCGAGGACGACCAGCCCGCCGGCGAGCCCCAGGGCGGTCTCGATCGAGTCGGTGAGCCGGCGCTTGGCGCTCTCCTTGACGGTGAGCCGGTCGACGATCACCTCGATCGTGTGCTTCTCCTGCTTCTTCAGCGTCGGCGGCTCGGTCAGCGGGTGCACCGTGCCGTCGACGCGGACGCGGGAGAAGCCCTGCGTCTGCAGCGAGCTGAAGAGGTCGACGTACTCGCCCTTGCGGGCCCGGACCACCGGGGCGAGGACCTGGAACCGGGTGCCGTCCTCCATCGCCAGCACCTGGTCGACGATCTGCTGCGGCGTCTGCCGGGAGATGGGCTTCCCGCAGTTCGGGCAGTGCGGCTGGCCGGCCCGCGCGTACAGCAGGCGCAGGTAGTCGTAGACCTCGGTGATGGTGCCGACGGTCGACCGCGGGTTGCGGTTGGTCGACTTCTGGTCGATCGACACCGCCGGGGAGAGCCCCTCGATGAAGTCGACGTCGGGCTTGTCCATCTGGCCGAGGAACTGGCGGGCGTAGGCCGACAGCGACTCGACGTAGCGCCGCTGCCCCTCGGCGAAGATCGTGTCGAAGGCCAGGCTGGACTTGCCCGACCCCGACAGCCCGGTGAACACGATGAGCGCGTCACGGGGGAGGTCGATGTGGACGTCCTTGAGGTTGTGCTCGCGGGCGCCGCGGACGACGAGCCGGTCCATGTGATCCCTGTCGGTCGCTGGTGTGTGGAGCGGTGGTGCGCTGGACGGCGGCCGTCCTGGCCCGGTCGCAGGTCAGCCGGTGCAACGCCGGCGCCGCCCGCGGTCGTCCACCGCTCGGTGTGAGCTGCGCCCGGTCACCGGGCCGGCCGCCGCCGGGCCGGGCCCTCAGGCCGGTGTCGCGGTGGGGTCGAAGACGGGCGCGTACCGGCGCCACGGCCGGCGGGACTCCAGCTCGCCGACGATCCAGAGTAGCCGTTCCTCGGCGCCCGGCGGGCCGACGAACTGGACCGGCACCGGGGGGCCGTCGGGCCGGGTGGCGGCCGGCAGGACCGCCGCCGGGATGCCGGCCAGGTTCCAGGCGGCCGTCCACGGCGCCCAGCGGGCGTTGGCGGTGATGTTGGCCAGGAACCCGCGCTCGTGCCAGGGCCGGGCGGGCAGCGGCGGGCCGGTGGTGACGGGGGTCAGCAGCAGGTCGACGTCGTCGAAGAACGCGACCATGCGCTGCCGGAACCGCTCCTGGGTGCGCGGCCGGACGAGCCCCAGCCGGCGCACCAGTCGGCCGATGCGGGCGTGGGTGCGGCTGCGCGGCTGCAGGCGCGCGCGGTCGAGGCCCAGGAACTCCGCGTCGTCCTCCGCGCCGGCCATCCACCGCGCGAGGGCACCGGCGGCGGCCGCCGGGGTGACCGGGGGGTTGCGTCGCACCACGGTGTGCCCGGCCGCGCGCAGCTGGTTCACCACGGCGTCGACCGCCGCCCGCGTCGCCTCGTCGGCCCCGGCACCGGGCAGCGGTGACCGGGTGCTGACGGCGACCCGCAGCGGGCGCCCGGGGGCCGCCGGCGCGGCGGGCTGCTCCCCGGCCAGCACGGCGTGGGCGACCGCGAGGTCCGCCGCCGTGGTGGCCAGCGCACCGTTCACCGCCATGCCCGACCAGTCGTCGGCGCCGATCCCGCCGGGCAGCACGCCGACCCCGGGCTTGAGGGTGACCAGCCCGCAGGCGGCCGCCGGCAGCCGGAGGGACCCCATCCCGTCGTTGCCGTGCGCGATCGGGACGCACCCGGAGGCCACCGCCGCCGCGCTGCCACCGGAGCTGCCGGCCGGCGAGAGCGCGGTGTCCCACGGGTTGCGCGTCACGGTCCCGGGGCCGTCGGTGGCGGCGTACAGGCAGAGCTCGGGCACCCGGGTGATGCCGATGACCACCGCCCCGGCCTTGCGCAGCCGGGTGACGATCTCGTGGTCGCGACGCTCGGGCCCGGACTCGCGGGCCGGCGAGCCGTCGGTGCAGACCTCCCCCGCCACCTGCACGTTGTCCTTCACCGCGACCGGGACCCCCGCCAGCGGGAGGGCGAAACGGGTCAGGCTCGCGTCGACCGCGGCGGCCTCGGCCAGCGCCGCCTCGCGCCGCACCCCGCGGAAGGCGCCGATCCGCGCGTCCACCGCCTCGACGTGGTCGAGGTGCGCACGGACCACCTCGACCGCGGTGAGCTCGCCGGCCCGCACCAGGGCGGCGATCTCCGTGGCGGGCAGCCCGACGATGCGCTGCCTCCCGGCCCGGTCCCCCGGAGCACCGCCCCGGGCTGTGCCGACACCTCCGCTAGCGTCCATGCCTGGACCGTAACGGCGCCCGCCGACACTTTCCGAAGGGAGTCCGGATGAGCACCCCGACCTACACCGGAGACGTCGCCGTCGGCGGGCCCGCCGACGTGCGGGAGCTGCCCGGGCTGACCGTGAGCAAGGTGGCGGTCAGCGAGATGGCCAACAACGCCTACCTCCTGCGCTGCACCGCGACCGGCGAGGGCCTGCTCGTCGACGCCGCCGACGAGCCGGGGGTCCTGCTGTCGCTCGTCGGGGACACCGACCTGCGCACCGTCGTCACCACGCACGGCCACTGGGACCACCACCGGGCCCTGCCCGACGTCGTCACGGCCACCGGGGCGGCCACCGTGGCGCACCCGCTGGACGCCCCGGCGCTGCCCGTGCCGGTGACGCGGCCGGTCGAGCACGGCGACACCGTGGCCGTCGGCGAGCAGGTGCTCGAGGTCGTGCACCTGCGCGGGCACACGCCGGGCAGCATCGCGCTGGTCTGGCGCGGGCCGGGCGACGCCGGCGTGCACCTGTTCACCGGCGACAGCCTGTTCCCGGGTGGCGTGGGCCGGACCTGGTCCGCGGAGGACTTCGCCAGCCTGGTCGACGACGTCGAGCAGCGGCTGTTCGCCGTCCTGCCGGACGGCACCTGGGTCTACCCCGGGCACGGCGCGGACACCACCCTGGGTGCCGAGCGCCCGCACCTCCCGGAGTGGCGCGAGCGCGGCTGGTGAGCGGCCGGCGAGCGTGCTGACCGGTCAGTCCCCACCGATCATCGGCCGCAGGCGTGCGGTGTCGGCGTCGGTCCAGCCCGGGGGCTGCGCCACCTCCGCCCACCCGTCGACGTAGTCGGCGCGGTAGGAGTGGCCGTGCCCGTCGGGGACACCGGTGGAGAAGGCCATGTCGGCCGTCACCTGCCAGAACGTGACGAACGGCAACCACACCATGTCCGGCGAGACGTCCGGGCCGCGCTCCCCGCGCAACCAGTCCGGCTCGTCCAGCATCAGCTCCGGTGACCACCAGACGATGGGGTCCGACGCGTTCTGCAGGTACACCAGCCGCGGCTCCTCCCACGGCCCCGGCGGTCGGTCCAGATCGGCGGCCTCGTCGGCGAACCGCACCGTCCGGCCGTCGTCGACGATCGGCCGCCACTCGGGCGTGCCCGCCTCCCGGTCGTCGACGATGCTGCGCCACAGCTCGTTGAAGTTCGGCGGCCCGGCCCAGAGCACGCCGTCGGTGCGGTTGGTGATGTCGGCAAGCCCGCTGAACGCGGACTCGCCGCCGAACGTGCCGAGGCTCTCGCCGAAGACGTAGAGCTCCGGGCGGTCCTCGGGCGGAAGCTCGGCCCAGGCTCCGTACACCGCGTCGAAGAGCGCGCGGCCGGCGTCCCGCGCCTTGGCCTGGTCGACCAGGAAGGAGACCCAGCTCGGCAGGTAGAAGTACTGCATGGCCACCATGGCCGTGTCGCCGTTGAACTGGTACTCCAGCGAGTCGCTGGCCGCGGGGTCGACCCAGCCGGTGCCGGTCGTCGTCACGACCACCAGCACCGACCGGTCGAAGCCGCCCGCCCGCTCCAGCTCCCGGACGGCCAGCGCAGCCCCCTCCCCCGCGTCGTCGGAGCTCTCCAGCCCGACGTACGCGCGGACCGGCGTCACGGCCGGGCGGCCGGAGAACTCCGAGAGCTCCGCGGGGGTCGGGCCCATCCCGACGAAGTTGCGCCCCTGCAGGCCCAGGTCCTCCCACGCCACCAGGGACGCCGGGCTGCCGGAGCGCTCGGGCGCGGCGGGTCGGACCGCCCCCTCCTCGGTGCCCCCGTCCCGGACGCTGAACGCCTGGTTCAGCGCGTTCATCAGGCCTTGGAAGAGCACGCCGTTGAGCAGGACGACCACCAGGGCCGAGACCGCGAGGACGCCGAGCGGCCGGGCGATCCGCCCCGGGAGCAGCCGGCCGAACAGCCGGATCAGCCAGCGCCCGAGCCGGCGGACGCCCCGCCCGGTGCCGACGACGAGGGCGAAGGTCAGCACCGCCAACGAGACGATGCCGAGCGCCCAGTAGCTCGCCGGGGGATCCATGCCCATCAGCCGGTAGAGGTCCCGCTGCCACTCCCAGCCCAGCCACAGCATCACCAGGGCGGCGAGCGGTCCGACGACGGCGAGCACCTGCCACGCGCGACGGCGGAACCCGGGCGGGAGACGGCGTTCGGTCGCCTCCGCCACGAACCACGCCACCGTGACGCCGATCCCGTAGCCGATCGCCGCGGTGACCCCCGCGACCAGTCCCTGCAGCACCCAGCCGCGCGGCAGCAGGGACGGCGTCAGCGAGGCGCACCCGAGGACGACGGCGCCCAGGGTCCCGCTCCAGGTGTACCGGGGCAGCCACCGGCCACGTCCTCGACGACGCCGGGGCCCCTGCACGTCCTCCGCGGGTGGGCGTGGGGCCGGCACCGCCACCGAGGCGCCGCCACGGGTGGGCGTCGTCGGTTCTGCGCTCATGCCGGCCTCCGCTCTGCAGGCGACCGACCGTAGGAGCCACCCGGGGTGGCGGACTCCTCCGTGGAGGGTGATTCGCGCCCGGTCCCGCGTGCGACGACAGGATCCCGGTGCTACTCGTCGTCGTCGAACAGGGCGACCAGCTCGTCGGGTGTGCCGGGCACGTGCAGCGGGAGGACCGAGACCGTCCACTCCGGCCGCTGCCCCTCCACGCCCAGCGCCAGGTCCCACGCGGCCCGCGGCGTGAGCGGTCCGAAGCAGGCGTCGTCACCGTCCTCGCCCAGGTCCACCTCGACCAGCCACTGGTCGGAGAGGTCGGCGGCGAGCTCGGCGAAGTCGGGGGCCGCGTCCTCGTCGGGCTCCGGGGAGTCGATCCGGACGGGGTAGATGAGCGCCATCTGCGCACGGTAGGCCCCACGGCCCCGGCCGGCACCCCCGCGCGGCACGAGCCGCCGCCGACGTCCCCGGGAGGACGCCGGCGACGGCTCGCGTCACCGTGCAGTGGTCAGCTCAGGATCTCGTGACCGTGCACGTGGTCGTGCTCGAGGCCACCGCCACCGGCGGCCTCCTCGAACGTGCCCTCCGCGCCGGCGGGGGCGGGCAGCTCGACCGCCGGTCCGGGGATCGGCCTGCCCTTCACCCCGTTCACCGACTCGGTGGAGAAGGCGAACGTCAGCATCGCGAAGGCGATCAGGTCGCTGTTCACGTCCAGCGCGTCCAGGGCGAGGTTGTCGATCGTGTCGCAGGCCTCGTGGTAGCACGGGTCGAACTGGTCACCCGCGACGCCACCCCAGATCTCCGCCTGCTGATCGGTCTTGACCACCTCCGCCCCGGTGAAGAGCCCACCGGAGGGGATGCCCGCGTTGATGAACGCCTGGTAGTCGCTGCGGCCCGAGTACTCCGCGTCGTCGTAGGGCACGCCGATCTTGGTGTAGTAGGACTCGTAGACCTCCTCGATCGCCGTCGAGCCCGCCGGGATCGGGGCGGTGGCGTCCCACGTCGACTCGTCCGAGTCGTAGACCATCTGCACGTGGTTCGGCGAGGCCACCATGTCGTAGTTCATGTACAGGGCGATCCGGTCGAGCTCGCTCTGCGGCTGCTTCGCCACGTAGCTGTTCGAGCCGACCAGCCCCTGCTCCTCCGCCGCCCACCACGCGAAGCGCAGCGTGTTGTGCGGCTTGAGGCTGGCCATCGACAGCGCCGTCTCCAGGAGCGCCGCGGAGCCCGACCCGTTGTCGTTGATGCCGGGACCCTCGATGACGCTGTCCAGGTGCGCGCCGGCCATGACGACGTTGTTCCTGTCCCGGCCCCGCACCTCGGCGATAACGTTGTAGTCGGTGCGCGTCTCCGCCGGGAGCACCTCCACGAACGCGGTGGCCCCCGCGGCCGCGAGCGCCACGCCCTGGTCGAAGCTGGCACCGACCACCGGGATCCCGTGCTGGATCGTGCTGCCGTCGCCGAGGGTCGCCGCGTTGGCCACGATCAGCTCCATGCGGTCGGGCGCGCTGCCCTGGTTGAAGATGACCACCGCCTCGGCTCCCGCGTTCTCGGCGTTGACCACCTTGTCGCCGAAGTTGCAGGTGCCCCGCTGGAGGAGCGCGATGTCGACCGGGCCGCCGAGGTCCACGCCCTCGAAGTCGGCGGCCTCGCACCCGCTGCTGGAGGTCGCCCGGTCGCCGTCGATGACGAGGTCGACGGGGACGACGGTGCCCTGCTCCAGCCGGCCTGCGCCGCTGCCGGTGAAGACGCCGGTCTCGTACTCGGCCTCCACCGGGCTCAGCTGCCTCAGGACCGCGGGGAAGTTGAACGTGACCTCGACCGGGTCCAGGGTGACGTCCATGCGCGCGTCCCGGAGCAGGCCCGCGACGTACTCGACGCTGTCGGCGTAGCCGTCCGTGCCCGCCGCGCGGGTACCCGGGTAGACCGGGTCGTCGCTGCTGTCGGCGATCTTCTGGAAGGCGCGCTGGTGCTCGAGGACGTCCTCGAGGTCGACGCACTCCAGCAGCTTGGCGTAGGTGTTGTTGTGCCGGCGGTCGCACGGGTCCCGGGGCGCGGCGGTGGCCGTGGTGACGGGGAGCGCCAGGGCGATCATGACGCCGCTGGTGCCCAGTGCGATGGTGCGAGCCGCTGTCCGTCGTGCGGACGCGGTCCGTCGTTGGTCCACGCTCGATCCCTTCGATCGGTGATCGGCGGCGCAGTGGCCGCGGGCCGGCTCCGTTGCCGGCACCGGCACTCCACCGGAGTGACGACCCGCTTGCATAGAGGCAGCAGGGGATCCGAGTGCGACGGACGTCGTGCACCCGCCCGGTGACGCGCCGTGAACCCACCCGCCCACCTGCGTGTTCGCTGCGATGCAAGTCACGACACGCCACGGACGCTTCGGCACGCAGGGTCATCGACCGTGACGGCGTGTCGGGTTCAGCGCCGGTCGACGGGCGGGGCCACGGGCAGCCAGCGCTCCCACCACCGGAGCAGGTGTTCCCAGCGGGCCACGCGGTGCCGTGGCCGCCCGTCGGCCGGCAGGTCGTGCCCCTCCCCCGGGAAGACGAGCAGCTCGGCCGGGACGCCACGGCGCACCAGGTCGACGTGCAGCCGCTGCGCCTGCTCCAGCGGCGTGCGCAGGTCCTCCTCCGCGGCCACGAGCAGGGTGGGCGTCCGCCCGGCACGGGCCACCGGGCTCTGCGCCCGCAGCTGTTCCGGGTCGGTGCCCAGGTGCGCGTCCACCAGGTACCAGCCGGCGTCCGAGCTGCCGGTGAAGGACCCCGGGTCGGTGAGCGCCCGCTCCACCACGGCCGCCGAGAAGCGGTCCGTCCGACCGGTGAGCAGCGCGGCGAGGGAGCCACCGTAGCCGCCCCCCATGACGCCCACGCGGCGCGCGTCCAGCGCGGGGTCGACGAGCACCGCGTCGAGGAACGCCAGCACGTCGTCGGCGTCCGGACCGCCCCACGCCCCGCGGAGCGCGCGCCCGTGGGCCGCCCCGTACCCGGAGGACCCACGCGGGTTGCACCGCACCACGGCGTAGCCGGCCGAGACCAGCACCTGGGTGTCCTCGTGCAGCGCCCAGCCGTGCTGGCGGAAGGGCCCGTCGTGGAGCACGAGCAGCACCGGGTGGGGCCCCTCGCCCGGGGGCGCGGTGACCCAGCCGTGCACCAGGTACCCGTCGGACGATTCGGCGTCGCGCTCGTGCATGCGGTGCAGCCGCCCGGTCGCGCCGAGCTCGCGGCCGAAGCCGGTCAGGAGCCGGCGCCCCCCGTCGCGCAGGGCCAGCAGCTCCCCGGCGGATCGGTCGTGGGCCACGGTGGCGACGACGACCCCACCGGCGGCCCCGATCCCGCGGACGGCGAACGAGCCGCCGACCAGCGTCTCCGGGACTCCGCCGTCCAGGGGCACCCGGAGGAGCTCCACCGAGCCCCGCCGCTGATCGCCGACCAGCACCGCCCCGTCGGCCAGCACGGTCGCCGGGGTGGCGTCGCCGCGGGCGTGCCGCTCCGGGTCGAGGAGCTCGGTGAGCGGGCCGCCCTGGGCCGGGACGCGGCACGGCACGGCCGCCCGCGCCACCACGTCCACCCCCTCGGGACCCAGGTCGGGGATCGCGGTGAGCACGATCGAGGCACCGTCCGGGGTCCAGGCCGGCAGCGAGCAGTCCCCGCGCCCGTCGGTGACGCGCCGCAGCCCGGTGCCGTCCGGGTGGACGGCGTGCACGTCGCGGACCAGGTCCCGGCCGGCGCGGTCGTGGCGCGCCGACACGAACGCCAGCTCCTCGCCGTCCGGGCGCCAGGCGACGTCGGCGCAGTCGGCCGTCCCCGTCGTCACCTGGACCGGCGACGGCGGCGGGGCGGCGTCGTCGGCGAAGTCGGCCGGCAGGGCCACCACGAAGACCTGGGCGGGCCGCTCGTGCAGGTAGCCGACCCCTTCGCGCCGGTACGCCAGCGTGGTGATCAGCCGGGGCGGCGCCGCGGCGGGGTCGAGCCCGGGCGCCGTGCCGCACCGCCCGGGCTCGGGGACCCGGGCCACGTACGCCAGGCGGCGCGAGTCCGGGGCCCACGCCGGCGCACCGGCTCCCAGCGGGTGGTCGGTGAGCCGGCGCGGTGCCCCGCCGGCCGCGGGCAGCACCACCACCTGGGGGCTCCCGCCGGGCTCCGTGCCGAGGTAGGCCAGCCACCGCCCGTCCGGCGAGAAGCTCGGATGGGTGTCGTGCCGGCCGGTCGTGAGCGGGCGGGCCGGCGCGGACCCGTCGGTGGGCACCGCCCACAGCTGGCTGCGGTAGCCGTCGGTCCCCGGGTCCGGCCAGCGCACGGCGACCACCGCGATCCGCCCGTCGGGCGAGACCGTCGCCGTCCCCGGCGTCCGCAGGAGGGCGAGGTCCGACGGGCGCATGACCGCGACGCTAGCCGAGCGCCCCGCCCCGCCCGGCCCGCGCCCGGATCACTCGCCGGAGCGGTCGTCCCGGGAGGTCACCGGCGCGTTCCTGGGGTCCGGCGGGCCGTCGCCGCGGCCGGGGGTGTCCAGGCCGTCGTGGCTCCCCGGCGCGGCGACGTTGCGGCCGGTCCGGTCGGCGCCCGGGTCCGCGGCGCCCGTCGGGCTGGTGTACCCCTCGATCCGGTCCCGCCGGTTCTTGGCCAGGCTGGCGACCGTGGTGATCAGCAGGGTGACCAGGATGACCGTCAGCGACAGCCAGGTCGGGATCTCGGGGACGACGGTGACGTGCTCGCCGCCGTTGATGAACGGGAGCTCGTTCTCGTGCAGGGCGTGGATGAGCAGCTTGACGCCGATGAAGCCCAGGATCACGGCCAGGCCGTAGGCCAGGTAGACCAGCCGGTCCAGCAGCCCGTCGATGAGGAAGAACAGCTGGCGCAGGCCCAGCAGGGCGAAGGCGTTGGCGGTGAAGACCAGGTAGGTCTCCTGGGTCAGCCCGAAGATCGCCGGGATGGAGTCGACCGCGAAGAGGATGTCGGCGCTGCCGATGGCCACCAGCGCGATGGCCAGGGGCGTGATGTACCGCTTGCCCTGGACCTTGGTGACCATGCGGTCGCCGTGGTAGTCGTCGGTCGTCGGCACGGCCTTGCGGGTGAGCCGGAGGAGCAGGTTCTCCTTGAACTCCTCGTCCTCGTCGTGCCCGCCGCTGCGGGCCTGCGCCCAGGCGGTGTAGATCAGGAAGCCGCCGAAGATGTAGAAGACCCAGCTGAAGTTCTCGATCGCGGCAGCGCCCACGAAGATGAAGATGGTGCGCAGCACCAGCGCGAAGGCGATGCCGAAGAGCAGCACCTTCTGCTGCAGCGCCCGCGGCACGGCGAAGCTCGCCATGATCAGCACGAACACGAACAGGTTGTCCACCGAGAGGCTCTTCTCGGTGATGTAGCCGGCGAAGTACTCACCGCCGTACGTGCCGCCGTAGGCCCACAGGACGATCAGGCCGAAGACGACCGCGATCCCCACGTAGATGGCCGACCACGTCGCGGACTCCCGGAGCGTCGGCGCGTGCGGCGTGCGCACGTGACCGTAGAAGTCGAAGACCAGCATGCCGATGATGGCGCCGACGGTGACCGCCCACACCCAGAAGGGCACGTCCATTGCAGTAGAACCTCCGGCATCGCCGCTACACGCCTGGCACCGGAGGTCTCTCCCGCCGCCGGCCGGGACCGGCGACCGGCAGCACCGGAGGCCATGGGGACCTCGTGATGACGACGCTGCCGCGGGGGGATACTCCCCTCCACCACGCGCTCCCGTCGCCGAGCACGCGCCGTCGGATGCGGGCGCCGGGGTACGTGGCGCTCACCGTACCCCGGCACCCGAGGAACTACCGGGCGGCGCCGTCCTCGCCACCGCGCCGCTCGGCGCCGGCGCGCTCGCGGCCGACCCCCTGGCCCAGGGGGTCGCCGTCCGGGGCGTGCAGACCCACGTGCGGGTCGCCGCCCTCGGGCCGCTCGGCGGCCGCCAGGCCGTGCGGCGGCGGCGGGGTCGTGCCCGCCCGCAGCGCCTCGTGCTCGGCCTGGTCGCGCCGGCTCTTCGCCAGGCTGGCGACGGTCGTGACGAGCAGGGTGACGCCGATGACCGCCAGCGAGATCGAGATCGGCACCTCGGGGATGACCGTCCACGGCTCACCGCCGTTGATGAAGGGCAGCTCGTTCTTGTGCAGCGCGTGGATGAGCAGCTTGATCCCGATGAAGCCGAGGATGACCGAGAGGCCGTAGCTGAGGTAGACCAGCCGGTCGAGCAGGCCGTCGATCAGGAAGAACAGCTGCCGCAGGCCGAGCAGGGCGAACGCGTTGGCCGAGAAGACGAGGTACGCCTCCTGGGTGAGGCCGAAGATCGCCGGGATCGAGTCGACGGCGAAGATGATGTCGGCCGTGCCGATGGCGATCAGCGCGATGGCCAGCGGCGTCAGGTACCGCTTGCCGGCCTGCTTCACCACCATGCGGTCGGAGTGGTACTCCTCCGTCGTCCGCAGCCGCTTGCGCGCGAACCGGAGGACGGCGTTCTCCTCGAACTCCTCGGAGTCGTCGTGCCCACCGCTGCGGGCCTGCACCCAGGCGGTGTAGACGAGGATCGCGCCGAAGATGTAGAAGACCCAGCTGAAGTTCTCGATCGCGGCGGCGCCCACGGCGATGAAGATGGTGCGCAGGACCAGCGCGAAGGCGATGCCGAAGAGCAGCACCTTCTGCTGCAGCTCCCTGGGCACGGCGAAGCTCGCCATGATCAGGACGAACACGAAGAGGTTGTCCACCGAGAGGCTCTTCTCGGTGACGTAGCCGGCGAAGTACTCACCGCCGAACGTCGGGCCGTAGAAGATCCAGATCAGGATGCCGAACACGATGGCGAGCGCCACGTAGATCGCCGACCACGTCGCCGATTCACGCAGGGTCGGCGCGTGCGGCGTGCGCACGTGGCCGAAGAAGTCGAAAGCGAGCATGGCGAGGATCGCGGTGACCGTGATCGCCCACACCCAGAACGGGACGTCCAAGAAAACCTCCGGGGACTGGCGGATGCGTCAGTGCCGGAGGTCTCTCCCACCGCCGGACGGATCCGGCGGCCGACGGGCCGGAGCGCGGAGGTCTCCCCGAGCTCGTACTGACGACCCAGCCGCGGGGGGATACTCCCCTCCACGAACCGGACCGCGCGCACGACAGGTCGTCCGCACGGTCCGTGTGGTTCGTCGGCATCAACGCGCGATCCCGAGGAGTTGTTCCCGGGCGACCCGCGGTCCATGCACGCGAGGTGCGGGCGGGCGGTCGGCGCCGGTTCAGGCGTGCGCGGCGTCGAACTGGCGCAGCTCCTTCTTCAGCTCGTTCAGCTCGTCGCGCAGCCGCGCGGCGACCTCGAACTGCAGTTCGCGGGCGGCGGCCAACATCTGCTCGTTCATCTGCGTGATCATGTCCGCCAGCTCGTTGCGCGGCAGGCCCTGGACGTCGATCGAGCCGGCCTTCGACCTCGACTTGGAGGACAGCCCGGGCACCGGGGACTTGCCGCGCGACTGCTGCCGGCCCGACCCGCCGAGCAGCTCGGTGGCGCCCTCGGCCTCCGTGGCGTCGCGGTAGATGCCGTCGAGGATGTCGACGATCTTCTTCCGCAGCGGCTGCGGGTCCACCCCGCGCTCGGTGTTGTAGGCGATCTGCCGCTCGCGGCGCCGGTTGGTCTCCTCGATCGCCTGCGCCATGGACGGGGTGATCGTGTCGGCGTACATGTGCACCTGCCCCGACACGTTCCGCGCCGCACGGCCGATCGTCTGGATGAGCGACCGGCCCGAGCGCAGGAAGCCCTCCTTGTCGGCATCGAGGATCGCCACCAGGGAGACCTCGGGCAGGTCGAGACCCTCGCGCAGCAGGTTGATGCCGACCAGCACGTCGTACTCGCCCTGGCGCAGCTCGCGCAGCAGCTCCACCCGCCGCAGGGTGTCGACCTCGGAGTGCAGGTAGCGCACCTTGATGCCGAGCTCGAGCAGGTAGTCGGTGAGGTCCTCGGCCATCTTCTTGGTGAGCGTGGTGACCAGCACCCGCTCGTCCTTCTCGGTGCGCAGCCGGATCTCGTGCACCAGGTCGTCGATCTGGCCCTTGGTCGGCTTGACCACGACCTCCGGGTCGACCAGGCCGGTCGGGCGGATGACCTGCTCGACCACCTCGCCCTGCGTCCGACCGAGCTCGTAGTCGCCCGGCGTCGCCGACAGGTAGACCGTCTGGCCGATCCGGTCGGTGAACTCCTCCCACTTCAGCGGGCGGTTGTCCATCGCCGAGGGCAGCCGGAAGCCGTGGTCGACGAGCGTCCGCTTGCGGCTCATGTCGCCCTCGTACATGCCGCCGATCTGCGGCACGGTCACGTGCGACTCGTCGATCACGAGCAGGAAGTCGTCGGGGAAGTAGTCGAGGAGGCAGGAGCCGGCGCTGCCGGGCGCCCGCCCGTCGATGTGCCGGGAGTAGTTCTCGATGCCCGAGCAGAAGCCGACCTGGCGCATCATCTCGATGTCGTAGGTGGTGCGCATGCGCAGCCGCTGGGCCTCCAGCAGCTTGCCCTGCTTCTCCAGCTCCGCCAGCCGCTGCTCGAGCTCGGCCTCGATCGAGCCGATCGCGCGCTCCATCCGCTCGGGGCCGGCGACGTAGTGGCTGGCCGGGAACACGAAGATCTCGTCGACCTCGCGCACCACCTCGCCGGTCAGCGGGTGCAGGTAGTACAGCCGCTCCACCTCGTCGCCGAACATCTCGATGCGCACGGCGAGCTCCTCGTACACCGGGAAGACCTCGATCGTGTCGCCGCGGACCCGGAAGGTGCCGCGCGTGAACGAGAGATCGTTGCGGGTGTACTGCTCGGTGACCAGGGTGCGCAGCAGCTCGTCGCGGTCGCGCTCCTCCCCCACCTTGATCTTCAGCGCCCGCTCGACGTACTCCTGCGGCGTGCCCAGGCCGTAGATGCAGGAGACGGTCGCCACGACGACGACGTCCCGCCGGGTGAACAGGCTGTTGGTCGCCGAGTGCCGCAGCCGCTCGACCTCCTCGTTGATCGAGGAGTCCTTCTCGATGTAGGTGTCGGTCTGCGGGACGTAGGCCTCGGGCTGGTAGTAGTCGTAGTAGGAGACGAAGTACTCCACGGCGTTGTCGGGGAGCAGTTCGCGGAACTCGTTGGCCAGCTGCGCGGCGAGGGTCTTGTTCGGCGCCATGACCAGCGTCGGGCGCTGGACCTTCTCGATCAGCCAGGCCGTCGTGGCGGACTTGCCCGTGCCGGTGGCGCCGAGGAGGACGACGTCCTTCTCCCCCGCGTTCACCCGCTGGGCCAGCCCCTCGATGGCGGCCGGCTGGTCGCCCGAGGGCTGGAACTCGCTGACGACGCGGAAACGCCCCTGGGTGGGCTTGAGCTCGGTGGACGTGCGCACGCGACGACGGTACGTCGGCGGTGTGACAGAACGCGTCGCGAGCGCTTCCCACGCAGGCTGGGGCGGCCGGGACGCGGAGCGGTGGGGCCGGTACTTGTCCCCGCCGCCCCGCACCCCTAGCGTGCCCAGTCGCAGGAGCGGTCCGCGCCGAGGGACCAGCGCCACCCGGGAGCCCCCGGGCGAGGTCGGACCCCGGTGCGCCCGGCGCCCGGCCCGACGGGCCCGCGGCCCCGGCCGGGCCTGCGCACGACGCCCCCTGCGGTCCGCCGCGGGGGGCGTCGTCGTCCGGGGCGCGCGCCCCGGTCGGCCGCCGCACCCGCTGTCGCCGGTCTCACCGCCGCCGCAGGTGTGGCGGGCCCCCGGCGCGGGCACGGGGGTCCCGACGTCCGCCCCCCGATCCGGCCACGCGAGCATGTGGCCGGATCGGGG